>NZ_CP035282.1:2448000-3060000 GCF_004103715.1 Acidilutibacter cellobiosedens
AGTCATCGGCATCACCCATAATCACATGGTTTTGCATATCGTTAGATGACCACAGGTTAATAAGCGGAACAGGTAAAGCAAATACAACGGCTTTTGGCAGCTCAGTCATCATAAATTCCGCAAAGGAATTGAGCACACTATAAAAAATACATAGTAAAACAGAGAAAATATAGGTTTTGTTAAACAGTACGATAACAATAACCAAAGGTAGAGTTCCTGCTGTAACCATAATCCCCATCAGTACTGACATCCACAATTTATAGAAAACACCTGTTACTTCAAAAAATACTCCGCCTAACAATATAGAAACTATTGTCGATGCAAGACAGAAAATGATGCTAAAGATAAAAAGCACGGCTATTTTTCCTACTACCATTTGTTTACTTGTAACCGGAATAGCGCGCAAATTTTTAAAGGTATTGTTGTCCCTTTCCATAAAAAATAGAATTGCTGCTAAAACACCTAAGATACAAGGCAGCAGCATTTGAATTCCAAAGCCGAGTACGGACTGCCACATTCCGTCAAACTGCATAGCGGCAGTAGGATATTTATCATGAAGTCTTGGAAGCAATAAAAACATTGCAGTCATAGGTATTGGAAACAGTAATGCCGCTAAAATTACAAGAAAAACAAAATGTTTTCTTTTCAGTTTAGCAAATTCGCAGTGAATAATTTTAAGCAATACCTACACCCCCCGTAATTCTTTTAAAGTAATCCTCTAATGTGTCTTCGCAAACATGAGATTCCGTAAGCTCAATTCCTTTTTCTATGAACGCTCGGTTAACCTTCGGTATTTCAAGTGAAAATTCATACAAACGTATATTGTATTCATCTTCCACGTGGAAATTCTGAGTCTTAAAAGTCGTTTTCAAAATTTGAGCCGCTTCTGCCGAATTCGATACACCAAAATGAATATATCTCATATTCTGCTTTTCCAGTTCCCTCAAGCTTTCTTCTTTTAGCAAAACTCCATGATCTATAATTCCGATATCATCAGCCAACAATGAGATTTCCGAAAGAATATGACTGGAAATAAGAATGGTCTTCCCTTTTACATCACAGAGCTCTCGAAAAAATGAACGAATCTCGGCAATACCAATAGGATCAAGACCATTAATCGGTTCATCTAAAATCAACAGCTCCGGATCATGCATAACCGCCAGCGCAATTGCAAGACGCTGTTTCATGCCGAGAGAATATTTTGAAAACAGTTTTTTGTCTTTATAGGGAAGTCCTACTAAATTCAGTGCATCTTTAATCGCATTTTGATTTGTCATGTGACGTAATTCTGCAAAAATTTTTAAATTTTCCGTCCCAGTAAGATTGGGATAGAATCCCGGAGATTCAACCAAGCTGCCTATGTGAGGTAAAATATATCTCTCCCCGGTCCCCATATCTTTACCGAAAATGTATACCTTACCGGAGGTCGGTTGAATAAGATTTAAGAGCATTTTCATAGTTGTTGTCTTTCCTGCACCGTTACGTCCAAGGAGACCGTATATCCTGCCTTTTCTTACATTGAGATTCAAATCGGCAACACTTTTTTGCTTTCCGTATATTTTTGTTAGACCGGACGTTTTAATTATAAAATCATTCATATTGTATTCTCCTTTCATTTTTATATAAAAATTGTACTCCATCAATATTGAGACTATTTTGAGATAACCTTGAGTTTGCCTTGAGATTTCTCCTTATCATATACATATTTGTTATATCATTGTATAATAATAGCAGGAGCAGTCCGGCTTAAGTTTAATGGTTATGCAGAGAAGGAGGTACATTTCATGAAGGACAGTTCGATTTTAGTTATAGATGATGAGTTGGAACTATTGACCATGATAAGGTCAATTTTTGAACGGGCAGGTTTTACACAGATTACAACTGCAGCATCAGGTAAAGAGGCCCTTGAAGTACTTAAGCAAAAAATGCCTGCTATGGTTATATTGGATGTGATGCTGCCTGATATTGATGGTTTTACATTACTGAAAGAAATACGAAAAGTCAGCAAAGTTCCCGTTTTAATGCTTACAGCAAAAGGAGAAGCCGAAGACAGGTTTTCAGGTTTTGAATTAGGTGCAGATGACTACGTAGTAAAACCTTTTCTGCCAAAGGAGCTCTTACTCCGAGTTCAGGCAATATTAAAGCGAACATATCCGAGAGGTAACCGTATTGTTATTCTCCCGGCAGCAGAGGTAGATTTGGATAAAGCAGAAGTGCACCGTTTTGGTAAAACTATTCCTTTGACGGCAAAAGAATATAATATTTTTCTGAAGCTTTCAGAAAATGCCGGCCGTATCGTAACAATAGGCGCACTGTGCCAAACCGTTTGCGGGGAAATATGGCAGGGTTATGAAACAACATTGATGACTCACATTCGTCATCTTCGAGAAAAAATAGAAAAAAATCCTTCTGCTCCCGAAGCCCTTATAACGATAAAGGGATTAGGGTATAAACTTGTTTTGAAGGAGGTACAACGGTGAAAACAGCACAGCGTTTCTTTCGAAAATATCTGCTTTCAACCTTTGGAATTCTTTTACTATTTCTTTTGCTTAATTGCATACTGGTTACAGTTATTGCCATATCATCCTCTAATCTGTCCGCCAAGTCTGACCTTCCCATAAGCCGCTTGGCAAAGCTCATAACAGTAAACGATAAAGGTATAGAGACTGATAAAAATTTTTCAAAACTTTTGTATGAACAAAATGCTTGGGCAATGATATTAAACGATCGTGGGAAAGTGATCTGGGAAGAAAATTTACCTGAAGAATTGCCCCGAAATTATACTTCTACCCAAATTGCACAATTCAGCAAGTGGTATTTACAGGATTATCCGGTTAGGGTTTGGAAACATCCGGCGGGACTTTTTGTCGTAGGATATCCTAAACACTCTGTTGTTAAATATACATTTACTATGGATTACGATTATCTTTTTTCCGGTCTTATAGGTATCATTGTGATATTTTCCGCTAACATCCTTTTAATGCTGATTCTATTTTGGCACAACATCCACCGAGTAGAAAAAGCAGTCAGTCCTATTCTTACGGGCATCGAAATGATGGCAGAAGGGAAATCAGTCAAGCTCACTGAGAAAGGTGAACTTAAAGAGATTAATACTGAGTTGAATAAAGCTGTCAATCAACTTATAAAAAAAGATTCTGCCCGTTCCGAATGGATATGTGCCATATCCCATGATATCCGTACCCCTCTCTCCATTATGCTGGGATATGCCGGAGAAATAGAAGATGACGACAGGCTTACCACTGAAACCCGGACACAAGCCGGAATTATTCGCAAACATGGGGAAAAACTACGAAAACTTATTATGGACTTAAACCTCGCATCAAAATTGGAATACTCAATGGAACCTATAAATAAAACCTTGATTAGCCCTGTAGAATTAACCCGGCAGGTAATAAGCGACTTTCTAAACAACGGTTTAGATTCATCATTTGTTTTAGACTTAAAAACCCATTCATGTGCTGAAAAAATTGTTATCGAAGGAGATTCGGATCTTCTTGCACGAATGCTCGAAAATCTGATTCACAACAGTATCACTCATAACCCTCATGGCTGTAATATCAATGTTACTATTTCAGACGATGAGAACTGTTGTGTTATAGTAGTTGAAGATACAGGAAAGGGAATCTCTCCGACTTTGTTAGAACGACTAAATTCTGCACAGGTAAAATCAATTGTGTGTGATAAAGGCGGTGAGCCTGTTCATGGTTTAGGATTAAATTTGGTACGCCAAATAGTAAAAGCCCATAAAGGGAAAATCAGTTTTCAGAATGTTGAACCTCATGGGTTAAGAATTTCAATAAAATTTCCCATTAAAAATAAAGTTTGAGAACTGCTCATATTATAAGGTCGAATTAATTTTAAAGCTTCTTAAATATCTGCCTTCTCCATATATATCTGGCGGCAATGATACAACCTCTTTCTTTACTAAATATTCATTGGTAAGGCCAAAAATCTGATGCCATAATTCATTCGCTATTTCCTTTATATCAACCTCATGCTTTAATGCTGTTAACCCAGGCATCTTAACCTGAAATTTTTGAAAGGCTTCTCTTACTATTGGAAATATGTTTGAAAGTATAATATCCGATATATCCTTGATAATTGTTTTTTCAGATGAGTAGAATATTGGCACATCTATCGTTATAGAGTTATCAAATTCATTAATATTAATATATTTAAGTTGTTTTAGAAGATTAAGCAAATTTTTTTCCCTTTCCGAAAACTGATTATACTTAGTGTGTTTAGTAAGTATATTGATTATTAGTTCTCCGCAATTTTGTGCAATTTCTTTGTTCATGTCGTTCAGAGTTCTGTTATACGATATATTTAGATCATGAAAAGGTGTCGCATTATCAATATATTCTTCTATCATCCTGAAAAACCTGTACATATCCCTTCTTGAACCATTTGAATCTCCAAAACTGTTAAATATAAATTCTGAACTTCTGTAATTATTACTGCTGCATAGTAATTTGTTACTGTGTGTTTCTACTGTTTTGCTATCTTCATAACCTATTATTATATATGCCCTATTACCGGGCTGAATTTTTGATGTGCAAAAGATACCCCTTTCTGCAAAAAAATCAAATGACATATCGTCGAAAACATCATCACAAATAATATGATAAAGTATTCTTTCTTTATTATAATGCTTTGAACATTCTAAGTCCGATAATTTGGGGTTAATTACATTCTGTAATGATATTATCTTATCTCCAATAACTTCACCTATATTACTCAAGTATTGCTCCATTTTCGTTATATCTCCTTCTAAAAAAACTGGAAACGTTGTCCTATATGTATTATCTCTACATTCTATTGCATTAATTAATCCAAGATCATTAATAATATTATCAACTTTTTCCTCATTTAATCTTAGAATATTTGCTATTTCATATTTAGATATTGAATATGGTTCATTTGATGCGATTATATATAGTATCTCAGGTACATACTCTTTATTACATACATAAGCCGGATTATATCGGTCATAATCACCGATTTCTCCAAAGAAATAGAAATTCAATTTATTATTTATCATATTTATATCCACTCCTTTTGCAAGCTCAAGGCATAAAACATAATAAAAAATGTTTTTTGAGCTACTTCTTATTTTATAATCAGATCATAGAAAACTCGGCATACTACAAATCATCAGAAACTAATAATAGTTTAATAACTCCATTGTATTACTATTTAATAAATTAATGAAGCCTTTTTTTGAAACCCATTTAGGTCAACTCATATTATGGAAAACTCGATTTCCCTATGTGCCCCAGCAGTTCTCTTCAGCACATTTTCTCTTATTTATCAGCCTTACGAGTGTACATAGACAAAAAGATGGATTGATGATAGGATAAAAGTGTATGTAAAAATTCATAGATTTATTAAAGGTATATAATAAAATTAGAGGAAGAAAGTTTTATGTACAGTTATAGGTAGTTTAACAATGGGAAAAATAATAAAATGAATTTCACAATATTTTCTGAGAAAGGAGAACCGTATGAGTCGAAAAAAAAATTTAAAAATGCATAAGGTCGGAGTAGAACATCTGGAACAGTACAATCAATTGTTACGATATGTTTTCCAGGTGACGGATAACGATCTGCACAAAATCGGGTGGGAAGATCGGGACATGGTCCGTGCCAAGTCACCTGTTCTGAAGGAAGCTGATGTCTTAGGATGGTTTGATGGGGATAAGTTGGTCTCTCAAGTAGCAGTTTATCCTTTTCAGGTCAGAATATTCAATCATACCTATGACATGGGGGGACTGACAGGCGTTGGTACCTTCCCTGAATATTCTAATCAAGGTTTAATGCATAAACTGTTATATCAAGCACTATCAAATATGCAAGAAAAAAAACAGTCAATTTCCTTTCTGTACCCCTATTCCATTCCTTACTACCGCAGAAAGGGGTGGGAAATCATCTCTGATAAAATAACCTTTGAAGTTAATGATTATCAATTACCTAAAAACAAACAAGTGTCCGGTGAAGTGGAACGAACCGATGTCAAGAGCGATGCCATAAAGAAAACATATGAACGTTTTGCTCTCCAAACTCACGGTGCAATGTTACGAAATGATCTGGCTTGGAACGAATACTGGTTGTGGGATCCTGATGACCTGATGGCAGCTATTTATTATAATGACGAAAGGCAACCAGACGGTTATGTCCTTTACTGGATAGAAGACGAGGTTTTCCACATTAAAGATATGATATTCGTCAATGAAGAAGCCCGCAGCGGACTATGGAATTTTATCAGTGCACACTTTTCCATGATTTCAAAAGTCATAGGCGATATTCATATGGATGAACCTCTGGCATTTTTATTGGAAGATGCAGATATCAAAGAAACCATAGCTCCTTATTATATGGCTCGTATTGTAGATTTGGAGCAATTTATAAAACAATATCCCTTTAAGCCGGATACAGGAAAACGAGAATGGACCTTTACATTGGACGATCCGCTTCTTTCATGGAATCAAGGAACTTTTACCTTGCGAATCAGTCCGGATGGAAAAGGTGAGGTCGTTCGTGCGGCAGAACGCAGCAGTGCAAAGACCGATATCCAAACTATGACAACCATGCTCCTTGGATACAAGCGACCGGATTATCTTCATAGGATCGGACGCATTTCATGCACCCCAGAAATACTGGATATGCTGGAGGATGCAATTGAACAGCAGACACCTTATTTCTCGGATTATTTTTAATCTTAAAACATTCGTCGCATATTTACTCTAATACTATCATATCCGCCTTTATCGAATTCCTCTGCGGTTGGCGGGTATTGAATTTTATTAATACACAGCGGCGAAACAAACTTTACTCTTCTTTTAGTTTTAAAAGTTTAACCATCCTTTCAATCCATTTTTGCTCTTCATTTGTGAGCGAATTCACAAACTTTTTCAGACAATTACACAAAAGTCTTTCATTTTCCTTCATGTCCAGCATTTCCAAATCGTTTTGATATGGATATTTTTTTGCTAAGGCTGCTAATTCTACCGGGTTTAGTAGTTTCAAAACTTCGGGAATTTCGGCCGAAGAAAACTCGGCATCCAGCAATATATCTGCAAAATCTGCGAAAGAGTTAATTTTCTCTTTTATTATCATGATCTTATCTTCTGTCATATTGCATTGCATGATTTCTTCCACAAGTTTACGATATCGATCATTATCCATTTTTTCTCCATATGAAAAGGAAACAAAGGGATCATTCTCTGGATAGTACGGTATAACAAAGACCTTATCCGTTGTATGCGTCCTGGAAGAATTCCAAATGTCAGTAGCAATTCGGGAAAGGCTGTCATTCAGGTAGTTCATCAAATTATCCGATAGCGATAATGCCTGCTTCACCTTATCAAGTACCTGCCTGAGTATGGATTCGATTTCACTTTTATCCGTATTTTTAAATAGACGGTCAAGATATGTTATATCAAAAAAAGACAACTCTAATGCACGTATATCCTTATCGACAAGTGCACAACCAAGTGCTGAGGTCAACACAGGTTCATAGATATTAAAAAGTAAATTCTGATAGTCTTCATGATATCCGCAAAGCAAATGATGTATGTTTTCTACTGGAAAACACGCACAAAATGTATTTTCGCAGTAGATACTTTCAAGATATTTCCGAATAAACTCAACTCCCGCTAAATCCGAAACGCCATTGCATGTAGGATAATCTCCTGTAATATGGATCTCCTGCGCCCCAAATTCCGGATAATACAGTTTGAAGAATCCCCTAATAGCATCGACAACAGTAGAACGATAAAAAACATTCTGCGTATCCACCAAATGCTGAATGATATTGGAATGAAGAATTTTTGTAGTATTCACCATTCGGTCAATTTGACGCCTTCCTTCTTCAAACAACGTTTCCATTTTTTCGTTTTGGAGTGCAATGACAGCATCATCGGGATTTGTATATGTCTTTAAGCACATACCAATTGTATACATGACAGACACCAATATATTTTGTGCAGTTTCAATCCGTATGGAACTGCTGTCCCCGCTGTTGTAACGTTCTGTCTGCTTTGCTAAAATAGAAAGACAATCAAATTGTATTCTCTCTAAATCAGAATCAAGCAACAAACCACAATGGTAAGCCTGTTCCAGCAGAGACTGAAAATAATATTCTCCGCTAAGTTTGGATCTATCTATCCTGCTTATTTTATCAATACTCTCCATCTTCACCCTCCTCATCATCTGCAGAATAGCCATACCGCAGATTATGAGCCAATTTGTACAACTCACGTCCAGATAACAGTTCTAAGGAACCACGACATTTACCATCAAATGCATTTTTCATATAGCTTATCAAGTCATCATCACTGATGAGATCAAGCGTTTCATTCTTATAGTAATAAAACATTTCAATCAGATCGTGCAGGGTTTCCTCATAATTATGCATGGAAATGTAGGGAGAATCACAAAATTCATAGATAATTTTATCGATAACGCCGCCGCCAAACTCAATTCTTCCTGTTTCTTTCAGAGCAAAGAAACGAGTTTCCACCAATTCAATTGCTTGTTTCTCTGTTAAAACGAGGCCGTAACGCATAGTCAAGTCATTGCATTTTATGATCTCGCTGACAGCTTGCTTTTGTATTAAAGAATGTTGAAATAAAGCAAGTTTAAATTCCAAATAATATCACTCCCCTGGGTACACATAGCATTAATATTTGTATTGCCTGATTTAAGACATAAGTGTCAAAAAGTATCTCAGGCTGATTTATATATTACCCCATCGGTAATTACCAATGGTATCACAGAATTTAAACTGTGTCAACAGAAACAAAGAGGCACCCGGTCAACTTGGCCGTGTTACAAAATGATCTGGTTTAAAATGAATAGGGGTTATGGAATTCAGAAGATTTGATAACCGCTATTTATTAAAATGGGAAAAGACAACCAGATAGCTATCTTATTTATTGGATAAGTGTTTTTTCAGATATACCATATCAGTAAGTCGCTTACCACCTTCGAAAATAGGATGGTCGTAGTTGTCAATAAAAAAATCTTTTATCCTGTGGGAAATCACAAAACCACATTTCTGATAAAAAGGAATGGTGGCAGGACTATCACCAGTGCCGACAAGCATTGTAGAACATTCGCTTCTATAATGTTCGAAAAGGTAATTGACAAGTTGTTTTCCGTAACCTTGCCCTTGATATTTTGGTACTGTTGCAATATTTTTAATTTCAAAGATACCTTTTCCTTCATTTGTAACAACACAAATTGCCTTTAAGTCGTCATCACATAAGACAAACATATCTCCACGTTCCAAGTATTTGTCTATCATACTTTCCTGTTCATCAGCAAGCAAAAGTAAATCGATATATTGCTTTTTATTTTCAAAAATCTGTTTTATCTCCATTTGTTAATCACCTGATCAAAAATTTGAATTTTGCATATTTATGCTTCAAAACTTTCGAAAACCTATATACATCTATTTGGGGCAAATGGCTTATACCATTTGCCGGATTTAGATGCATTTATTCAGTTCAAGCATCTTACTGAAGTTATTTAATATATTTTATATAATTCTCCGATTGAAAATATATATTGTCTTCTCAATAAATTGAAATTTATAGGTGTATCCAATATCTTTCAAGGTACACATCATCAGATTCACAATACACGGTACTTTCATATATTCCACCGTTTGCCATAATGGTTCGTTTACTTCCTTCATTCCCTTGAATACATAAGATCAGAACATCCTTAAGTCCATAAGCCTTACAAATTTGCAGACAATCAGAAAGCATTCTCTTGGCATACCCTTTTCTTCTCTCATCCGGTCGAACAGAATAACCGATATGGCCAGCATACTTTTCAATATAATCATTGAAATAGTGACGAAACTGAATCATACCAATGATTTTGTTGTCAATTGGACGTTCAATGAAACCAAATCTTTCATAAAATTGCTCTTTAACTTTTGCTGATATCAATACAATTTTAACTTTCCATCCCGTTTTAAGCGACTAACAGCCATCCTTGAACGCTCAATACCAGCTTGAGCCCGCTCATTGTTCAAAGTGCTCCAACCTACTGCAGCTCCGAGTTTGTTATAATCGTCAACCCTAACTCCGTTTTTATATATAAAATTCATCCCATCATCTCCGTCATAAATTGGAATTTAACAATCGCTGTTTTCGATTTCTCGACGTATTTTTAAAAATTCTAAGCTGTTCTCTGCATCTACTTTTGATTTGTAGAATACAATATTATGATTAGGAGTCATGTTCGTTCTCCAATCATATTCCGACGCAAGCATCTTCAAAAAAACTTTTAAGCTATCCGCAATCGAAAAGCTCTCTTTGCTTTTATTAATATAACAAATGGGCGCAGCATCATCTATATCCGTTGTTTTACCAATTGTACCAAATAACCCTCCCAGGCTGTCTTTTGCAAAAATACCAACTCGGGGAACCGTATAAAAACCAATTTGGGGAATGTCATCATCAAATATAAATTTCAAATCATATGTATCTGCATATCTTTGATACTCCGTATTCTTATCCTTGACGCTCATGAGATAAAGCGTTGTTCCTGCAGAAACAACTTCTGTATCCTTTGCAGAGACTCCAATGTACCCAATGCACCCTTCGCTTTCAGATACATCCCAATATAACTTTTTCATCTTTCTTCACTTCCTTGATAAGGTAAATTCTTGTTTATCTGTTCATTAATACAAGCAACCTGCATTTTCATTTTATCATAAAAAATGAAAGAAATCGATCTTCTGCAATCGACTTCTTTCACCAAAACAAATTAGTGCGGAAGAAGGGACTCGAACCCTCATACTCTTATGGAGCAATAGCCCCTCAAACTATCGCGTCTGCCTATTCCGCCACCTCCGCATACTTTGACTATTAAATTTATTAACAACCTAATATATATTATAATGATTTTAAAAAATTAATCAACATTTTTCTCCTGAAATTCCTTTGGTATATACCACTTCTCAATATTATAGTACAAATTATTAGACTGGGGATTTATATTTCCCTTAATATTTTTATCAATAAGCAGAGCTTCATTCCTAAAAAATAAACTTACATAAGGCAGATCTTCAAGTATCTTATCTTCCAATTTTCCATATGCTTTCTTTTTTTCTTCTCTGTTAGTTGCACTGAAAGCATCGAATAACAATTGATCCATTTCTTCATCGGAATATCTTATAAAATTAGTTCCATAATAAATTTGAGAAGAATGGAAAGCAAAAGATAAATCACATACATCTGATAGTTGCCATCCCATTAGAGCTATGTCAAAATCACCTTTCTTAATTTTTTGTGTATATTTTTGCCACTGTTCCTCTACTTCTTCATCTGTAATATTATTAGGAACATTATCTTCATAATCTTTAGTTGCATTTATGCCTATTGCTTTTAAATTTTCTACTATTAAATCAGCGGTTTTGAGTCTCAAAGGATTATAAGAGTTTGTAGTAACTTTTAAAGTCAAAGTCTTCCCATTTTCATCTTCTACAAAACCATCCCCGTTTTCGTCTTTATAACCGGCAGATGATAAAATTTCCTTAGCTTTATCTATGTTAAATCCATATATATTACTGTTGTCGGAAATAAGCCACGAATTAGGATATATGGGCAAGTCCACCTGGGTAGCATGACCCATATATACTTTTTGAATAATAGATTGTCTATCTATTCCATAAGCTATTGCTTTCCTTAATTCTTTTCCCTTTTCATCAGCAAAAATTTTTCTTGAAAAATTAAATCCTAAAAGTTCGTAGTTTTGAGATACATATTCAATAATTTTTACTCTCTTGCTTTGAAAATATTTTTCCCAATCTACACCTACTGAAGTAGTCAAATCCACTTGATTTGCTTCAAAAGATGTCATCGCCAAATCTTCGTCCTTCATTATTTCTCCAATTATAGTAGAAATATATGGTTTACCCTGCCACCAATTAGTATTTGCCTCAAGGTTAATGCTTTTAATTTTTTCGTATTTAGAAAATTTGTATGGTCCTGTCCCTATGGGAGTATAATTATCTTCAGCCAATGCAGCCTTATAAGAAGAACTATTTTCTCTTCCCTTTACAAAGATATGCCTTGGTATTATGGGAAAAGTTAAAATTTCCAGCCCATTGCTAAAAGCTCTGTCAAATACTATCTCTATATTATAGTCATCAATTATCTTTACGTCCATTATATGTCTCAAATCAGAAGAAGTATAAGATTTAAAATTACTTAAAATGCTGTTCTTATATATATTATCATTTCCTGCATATTTTAGAGTATCTATCGTAAATTTTACATCCTTAGCAGTAAATTTTTCTCCATCATGCCATACTACATTTTCTCTCAACTTTATTCCTATTACTTTTCCGTCTTCTTTTATCTCACAATTTTGAGCCAATTGATTTTCAATATTTAAATTTTTATCTAATTTAAATAATCCTTCAAAAATAAGTTTGCTAAAATTATAATAGCTTATATTTTCACTTATCAGCGGATTTAAAGTCTCAACAGTAGTCAACGGTACTCTTAAAGTCCCTCCGTACTCTGGTTTTTCTTCTTCTCCGCTTTCAATTTTTTCTTTATTATTATCTATAGTCCCTCCAACTTCATTTTTATTTTTACAGCCAACAGACAAGATTGTCAATACGACTAACAAAAATACCGCTATTATTCTTCTAAATTTCAATTTTATTTCCTCCCTATCGGACTATCGTAACAAATTTTTTTAACAGTTTTTTAAAATTATTTATTAGATAAACAAAGTTATTTTTGATAAATCTTTCTTCTTCCATAAATCCATTTTTGTAAACTTTTCTATAAATTTCATTATATCGCAAAACTTTATTTACATATTCTTCTGTTTCTTTATAAGGTATTCGATCAAGAGTTTTACCGTCTTTACTATATTTTTCATCTTTTAACCACTTTGATACGTTTCCGCTTCCTCCATTATAGGCAGCAAGAACAAGACGGAGATCTCCATTGAATTCCTCTTGCAGAACATTCAAATACCAACATCCGACCATTATATTTGTTTCCGGTTCATATAATTTATCTAAAGTATAACCGTCAATATTCAATTCCGTAAAAGCCCATTCTCCTGTGACAAGGGATATTTGCATAAGCCCCCTGGCATCCTTATGAGATCTGGCGTCTTCGTCATATTTACTTTCAACATTGATAATAGCTGCAACCAAATAAGGATCAACGCCAAAATTTTTTGAGTATTTCTCAATATAATCTCCATAATTTACAGGGTACATCAGCCTTAGAAACAAATTACTCACAAAAAAAGCAATAAAAATAACAAACAGGATTTTAAAAATAATTTTTAATGTTTTATTAGATATTTTGAACAACTATACCACTCCATTTACTACTATAGAGATTTTACTAATTTTTCTACTATTTTTGTCAAGTGTTCTTTCCCATATTGGTTATCAATCAAACGTGTAGCGTATTTTCTTTTAAAATCCATAGACATTTGTGATTTAATCCGTTTCTCAGCTTCTTCCGACGAAATTTTATCCCTCATCATAAGCCTTTCTCTTTGCTCTTTTTCGCTTACAAATACCAGCCATATTTCATCATATTCTATTCCATATTTTTTTGAATTCTCTATTTCCTCTATAAGGAGAGGAATATCAAGAAATATTATTTCATCCCTTTGGGCATTAATCCTTATTTCCTGAATCATCTTCTTATATACTTCAGGATGAACCATCTCATTTAATTTTTTTCTTTTTTCTTCATCACCAAATATAATGCTTCCCAATTTTTTTCTATCTATAGATAAATCTTTTCTAAGAATGTCATCGCCGAAATATTCATGTATCTTTTCATAAGCGGATTCTCCAATGTCTGTTACTTTTCGTGAAATATCATCTGCGTCAATTACTGTATATCCTTTCTTTCTCAATATATCGGAAACCGTACTCTTACCCGAAGCTATTCCTCCGGTGATTCCTATAATCTTACATCTATTTTGTTTCATACCAACTTTCACCTACTTTTACATCAGCTTTTAAAGGAACATTTAGAACAGTAGATTTTTCCATTATATCCTTTAGCAATTTCATCACTTCATCCTTTTCTTCTTTCTCTGCTTCTACTATCAATTCATCATGGATCTGAAGTATCAATCTTGATTTTAATTTTCTCTTCTTAAGTTCATAATAGACATTAACCATCGCCACTTTTATTATATCTGCGGCACTTCCCTGAATAGGGGTATTCATAGCAATTCTTTCTCCAAAACTCCTTACATTAAAATTTTTGGAATTCAATTCGGGGATATATCTTCTTCTATGAAGTATAGTTTCAACATACCCCGTTTCCCTGCCTCTTTTCACTATATCATCCATATAGCTTTCTACCATACTATAATTTTCAAGATAATTTTTGATATATTCCTTTGCTTCTTTTCGAGATATATTTAAATTTCTTGAAAGACCATAATCACTTATACCATATATTATTCCAAAATTAACTGCCTTAGCTCTTCCTCTCATGGCAGGTGTTACATCTTCTTTTTTTACTTTAAAAACTTCGCTTGCGGTCCTTGTATGAATGTCTTCATCATGAAAAAATGATTCCTTTAATTTTGGATCATCGGAGATATGAGCCAACACTCTCAGCTCTATTTGAGAATAATCTCCATCAACTAACAGATAATCATTATTTTCTGGAACAAAAGCCTTTCGTATTCTCTTTCCCTCTTCAGTTTTTACAGGTATATTCTGGAGATTTGGCTCGGTACTGCTTATTCTTCCTGTATTCGTAACTGTTTGATTAAAACTGGAATGAACTCTGCCAGTATTCTTATCAATTAAAGCAATAAATCCGTCAATATAGGTAGATTTTAATTTGACTAACTGTCTATATTTAAGGATATTATCAACTATGGAATGTTTATCCTTTAATTTTCCCAGCACTTCCGCATCTGTAGAATATCCGGTTTTTGTCTTTTTAATAACAGGAAGATTCAGTTTTTCAAATAATATTTCTCCCAATTGCTTTGGTGAATTTATATTAAATTCTTCTCCTGCTAAATCAAATATTTTATGTGTCAATTTTTCTATTTCTTCTTCAAATTCCTCTCCAAGACTTTTAAGTATATTTTCGTCTACTTTAAATCCATACCATTCCATGCTGGCCAATACCTCTATAAGGGGCAATTCTACATTGTTATAAAGTTCAGTCATACCAAAGCTTTCAATAAATCCCTCCATAGTATTTTCTAAGGAATAAACCATATTAAGTATGTTTGAAAAATATTCTGCTCTCTCCGATACGGATAAATCTTTAAAAGTCCTCTTGTTTTTCCCTTTCCCCAATATTTTTTCTTTATCTTCAATATTTACATTCAAATATTTTTCAGATAATTTTCCAATACTATAATCCGTTTGAGAAGGATTAATTAAATATTGCGCAATGGCACTATCAAATGTAATATTTTTAATATCTATTCCCATCCTAAATAATCCTAAGATATCCCCCTTTAAGTCATGACCTATTTTTTCTATATCATCTCTCTCAAAATATTCTTTAAAATTATGCTTAAATTCATCTATTAAAGAAGGTTCTCCCAAAAAATCCAAATATAATGAAGGAAAATCATTACATTTTAAGGCAACTCCTAATATCTCATCTTTTATATAATCCGAATCCTCAAATACAAATTTAAAAGAAAATTTCTTTTCCTTATCTATTCCCTTTAAGATTGTATTAATATTATCTTTTCCTCCTATAAAGTATTCCGATCTATAGATATTCTTATTATTGTGTTCAATTTCATCTTCCGGAATCTTATTAATTAAGCTTTTGAATTCCAATTTCTCATAAATTTCTTTTAATTGTTTGAAATCAGCTTTTCTGACTTTCAAATCTTCCAATTCAATATCCAGCGGAACATTTGTGATTATTTCAGATAATTTTCTGCTCATAAATGCTCCTTGTTTATATTCTATTAAAGAATTTTTAACTTTATTTCCGGAAACCTCATCTATATGTTCAAAAATATTTTCAATGGAGCCGAACTGCTTTATAAGTTTAATTCCCGTTTTTTCTCCAATTCCGGGAACCCCCGGAATATTATCGGACTGATCTCCCATAAGGCCTTTTAAATCTATAAATTGTTGGGAAGTAATTCCATATCGTTCTTCCATTTTTTTCTCGTCATATTCTTCTAATTGAGTTATTCCCTTTCTGACTAAAAGAACTTTGGAATGAGGAGAAACAAGCTGAAGATAATCCTTATCCCCTGACACCAATATAACTTCCATATTGTTTTCTTTTCCTATATTGCATACAGTGCCTGCAATGTCATCAGCTTCATATCCATCTGTTTCAATAAAGGTAACATTCATTGCTTTTAACACTTCTTTGAGTATGGGGAACTGTATAGACAATTCATTAGGCATCTGCTGCCTATTTGCCTTATATTTATCAAATTCTATATGCCTGAAAGTTGGCCCTTTCTTGTCAAAAGCTATACATATATAATCCAGGTCATATTCATCCTTTATCTTATAAAACATAGTCAAAAATCCATATACCCCATTAGTATATATTCCATCTTTTGTAGACAAAAGAGGCAGCGCATAAAAAGCCCTATATAAAAGGCTGCTTCCATCAATTATCATGAGTTTATCCAAAAAATCATCTCCCCATATTCTTATATAAGCTATTATTTTTTAACAGCTTCATAATAAGTATATCCTAAAAAAAATAATCAGTAAACAATTTAAAATAATATCTTGATTTTTGTTTTGTTATATGTTAACATATTTTTTGTAACCGTTAAGCCGAAGTGATGGAATTGGCAGACGTGCTGGACTCAAAATCCAGTGGGGCTTAAACCTCGTGCGGGTTCGACTCCCGCCTTCGGCATTATTACTATTCGCACAGACTATGATTTTTAAAAAATAAGTAGGGACAAATAATCCCTACTATTTTTATTTTATTATTTATTGTCAATAAAGCCTTTGTAAAAAAATTATATAATGTTTTTTTAATCATAATAAGATCATTTTTTGTCACTTCTTCCATTGGTTCTTTTCCATTAAAATGATGCATTACTACAGTATTACCATATTTATTTTGATCTGTTGAAGTCAAACTTTCATTTTTTTGCTGAAATTCCAATAAAATTTTGACTTTCTTTTATTATTGTTTTTTATAAATTAAAATTCAGATATTTCCAGTCAAAAAAAGGCCCAAATTAATGGGCCCTTTTGTTTATCCTAATTTCTCTCATATATAATTGTGTTTAGCCTTTTAGGCCATTGGTTTGTCGTTCCATATTTTCTATGACAACATCATAAACATCGCCCAGTGAAGCACAATATTCAAGCACTTTCCAAGGAGTATTCGTGTGAAAATGAATTTTTATCGTCTCTTCACTGCCGACCGCTAATAAACAATCTCCCTTTATATTTTTGGTAATATATTCACCAATTTTATCCTCAGAAAGATTCTTCCCATCTATTAATAGTTGCGTATCATATTTAAATTCAAGCATACTTACCCTCCTATTTTTATATTTATACATCCAAGTTATAGTTTTAATTCCTTATAGGTATTCTGATACGGAACAGAAAAATATGGAACACCATTAGAGTCATAAGTTTCAATTCCTCATAGGTATTCTGATACCAAGTATCTGGCTTAATCTGCACTCACTTGATACGAGTTTCAATTCCTCATAGGTATTCTGATACGCTAATACTTCTCCTGTCATAAATTCATTCATTCTAGTTTCAATTCCTCATAGGTATTCTGATACCTGTTCAAGGAAGAATCCAAACAAGAAGTTATGAAGAGTTTCAATTCCTCATAGGTATTCTGATACTAAAAGAGTCTTCAAATCCAAAGTCCATTCCTACCCTGTTTCAATTCCTCATAGGTATTCTGATACGACCGGAATTGAAATATCAGCAGGCGGTTGATTTAGGTTTCAATTCCTCATAGGTATTCTGATACTATGGAAATATCTATAAGGATTTTTGTAGTTCACATGTTTCAATTCCTCATAGGTATTCTGATACATTTTTTTATTACTCATTTTCCCACACCCCTATTATAGTTTCAATTCCTCATAGGTATTCTGATACTCCTTACTATGGCCTGAATACTCCCGTCCTTTTCCCTAGTTTCAATTCCTCATAGGTATTCTGATACTAGAAGCATGAGAATCTTTTCCGCTCCCGGCTTAAGGTTTCAATTCCTCATAGGTATTCTGATACAACATTATCGTTGTCATATCCATGATTGGAGTAAATGTTTCAATTCCTCATAGGTATTCTGATACAAGGGTTGGACACGTGAAACCTTTAGACATAGAAAGTTTCAATTCCTCATAGGTATTCTGATACCTGGGGGGTGAGCAACTTAAGAGGACGGATTCTTAGTTTCAATTCCTCATAGGTATTCTGATACCACCTAATTGCATGGTATGAGGGTAGTTCTTTTGGGGTTTCAATTCCTCATAGGTATTCTGATACCTGCTTAAACATGCCATGGCAGATGATATTGTAGAGTTTCAATTCCTCATAGGTATTCTGATACCACCGACGCAAGCCACCCTATCGCCAGCAGACTGAGTTTCAATTCCTCATAGGTATTCTGATACTCTATATGGAAACTATAGACAATTTTATTATTTTTAGTTTCAATTCCTCATAGGTATTCTGATACTCACAGAGTGCAAAAAAGAGATTAAAGAGCAATTTAAGTTTCAATTCCTCATAGGTATTCTGATACCTAAAATTTAGGAGGTTTGAGGCAATGTACAGTGAAGGTTTCAATTCCTCATAGGTATTCTGATACTGGTGGACTAACGAAATGTTAGAAAGTGTAAATGAGTTTCAATTCCTCATAGGTATTCTGATACTTGCTTTGTTGTCTGTATCATAATCGGTTATTGAAGTTTCAATTCCTCATAGGTATTCTGATACCCGACATTTGCAAAGTGACAACTTTCAACTTTTGTGGTTTCAATTCCTCATAGGTATTCTGATACGTGAAAGCAAAGGTGAAAAGATGATTAGAAAGTATTGTTTCAATTCCTCATAGGTATTCTGATACCAACGAAAGTTGCAAAAATATTATTAATTCATTTGAGTTTCAATTCCTCATAGGTATTCTGATACAAGTTGAGGATGAAAAACCTGTTAAAGATGAATTTGGTTTCAATTCCTCATAGGTATTCTGATACTAAAAAGATATAGATGGTCTGATGAAAAGAAAAAATAGTTTCAATTCCTCATAGGTATTCTGATACTGGTATCATGTACTTCTCTATTTCTCTCATTTTCCTCGTTTCAATTCCTCATAGGTATTCTGATACAAGCTAAAGGAATTCATCAAGCTTATTGGGCCTCAGACGGGTTTCAATTCCTCATAGGTATTCTGATACTAGACAGTTTTTATTTTTTCCTGTTCTTCGCTCAAGTTTCAATTCCTCATAGGTATTCTGATACTATTATGCAAGGATGGGGCAACTCACTTATGAAGAATGTTTCAATTCCTCATAGGTATTCTGATACTTCAACCAACAGAAACACACATCGGAATTTTAGAAGGGTTTCAATTCCTCATAGGTATTCTGATACTTTGGGATTAGTATTTCACGTAGTTAGAACAAAATTGTTTCAATTCCTCATAGGTATTCTGATACTGGAGGTGTAATATTTATCAACACATTGTTTTCCTTGTTTCAATTCCTCATAGGTATTCTGATACTCTACCAATGAAGGCAGTTATATAATTTTATATGTTGTTTCAATTCCTCATAGGTATTCTGATACATAAACAGAGGGATTATTGATTTTACAATTTATTTGTTTCAATTCCTCATAGGTATTCTGATACCATGTGCTTCATCAAGTTGAAATGTTATTTCCTCCGTGTTTCAATTCCTCATAGGTATTCTGATACCAGTTGTTGGTTTGCAATAGAGTATCGAAATTTAGGTTTCAATTCCTCATAGGTATTCTGATACCTCAGCTTCAAAAAATTGTTCGCCAAAAATTAGTAGTTTCAATTCCTCATAGGTATTCTGATACTCCGCTACCTTCTGCCTGATCCAGCGGTCAAACTGCAGTTTCAATTCCTCATAGGTATTCTGATACTATGCTATCTATGGAAGTTTGTATTTTAGCTTTTCTGTTTCAATTCCTCATAGGTATTCTGATACTCATTTATTTATTGATATTACTATACTTCTCTTTTTTTGTCAAATCAACAAATATTGTATGTTTATCACTTAATCTTGGCATACGTATTGGATTTGCTTATGTTTATAAAAAAATAAATTATTGTCGAACCCCGGTAGTTTTTACATTATTGGAGGTCGACGATAAAAATTTCAATAAAAGGGTCAAAATTAATTTTAACCCTTTTGAAAGGAGATGACTATATGCAGTTTTTTTCTGGAATTTTCATCACATATATAATATAGAGTTGTTTGAAATTTGGTTACTATGAGCTTGTTAAATTTATTAATTTAAAATTTTTCTATTGCTATAGTCCGCCACTATATGGTAAGCAATCTGGATATTAAGTTGGTACAAATATACTGCCACGCTTTCGGCTTAGAATAACTTTGTTAAATAAGCCAATTACAATGCAATTGACTTATTTTGTTTTATATGATAGTTTCAAAGTACAAAATATGTTGGGAGGATTGTTTTCATGGATATAAATATTTTGTTGTTTCCCGATTTTGAAACATTGGATGCATTTGGACCTGTGGAAATTTTGAGCCGTATCGAAGAATACCATATGCACTATATTTCAATTAATGGTGGCATCATTAAAAGTAGACAAGGAACAAATATTTTCACCGCACCGTTAAAGAATGCTGATTTTTATGGTATACTCTTAGTTCCAGTCGGGCAAGGTACGCGGTCTTTAGTCACGGATATAAAATTCATTGAAAAACTAACGCAAATCGCCGCTCACTCAACATATTGCCTAACGGTATGCACCGGTTCTGCCCTTTTAGCAAAAACAAATCTACTGGATGGTAAAAAAGCAACTTCAAATAAAAGAGCCCTTAAGTGGGTAAAATCAGTAAACTCAAAGGTAGACTGGATTACCCATGCAAGATGGGCAGTAGATGGGAAATTTTATACTTCCTCTGGTATATCGGCAGGAATGGATATGGCACTCGGATTTATTGCTGAAAGATTTGGTGTAAATAAAGCAAAAGAAATTGCAGATAGTATTGAATATATATGGAATTCTGATAAAGATAATGACCCATTTGCTAAGTAGTTTGTCTTTGTGGACAATTTATCCTAAAACCGCTTAAAAATAACCTTAAAGTTCAGTATTCAGAAAAATTTTGTTTTAACGGTTTTGCATATATTATAATAATAGTTGGTAAGCAATGCCTCCGTACGTATACGGAGGCATCTTCATCAGATTTGCCTATTGGCCGACAAAACTATTTCTATTCTATCAAAACGGGTTAACTTTATATACCATTCTTAATACAAAAATTATTTGTTTACCGTTGCATAATACAATTCTCTGAAATATGGATTGTTTTCCAACAACTCTTGAAATTTACCTTGTCCTATAATATCTCCATTTTTGAATACAACAATGCGTTCAAAGTTCTTTATTGAATTCAAACGATGAGCTGTTACAATTACAGTTTTTTCTTTCAATAAATCCATAACGTGATTCATGACGTTTTCTTCCGTTATATTATCCATTGCAGAAGTAGCTTCATCCAACAGAATTATATTTGCCTTTGAAAACCACAAACGCCCTAAAGCTATTCTCTGTCTTTCCCCACCTGATAAGGATATTCCCTTTTCGCCTAATTCCGTACCCAATCCATCTTTTAGTTTATAATACAACCCCGACAGTTCAACTTGATTTAGAACATTAACAATTTCTTTATCATCTACATTTTTATTAAACACAAGATTCTCTCTCAAAGTTCCATCAAAGATAGACGACTCTTGGGGAACATAATCAATATAGTCATAATAGCTATTTAGATCTATTCTTGACAGATCATAGTCATCTACCAATATCTTACCTCCACCAGGTTTCAGCAGTCCCGCGAGAAGTTTAATCAGCGTTGATTTTCCTGAACCGCTTTCTCCTACAAACGCAATTTTCTCACCGGAATTAACAGTTAAGTTCAAATTGTTAAATATCAATCTATTTCCATATAAAAATTTTAATCCGTAAAAAGAAATATTTCCTCTAAGAGCGGGAATCATTTTACCTTTTCCGAATTGATAATCGTTATCCAAATCCAAAAAATCCGTATAACGCTTAAATGCTCCTTTGTCCAGTTTATACTGAACATATAAAACGTTAAATATAGCAATAGGAATATATGCATTATCAACTAAAGATATCAATGCAACAACAGCACCTATTCCAAAGGATTTTGTAATCCATCCGTAAACAATTACAGCAACTTTAACAGATATGACCATCAATTCAAAAATAGTAAAAAAAGCTTCATGAATAAGAGTCATTTTTACCTTTGAACCTACTATTTCTTTTTCAGCAAACTTTGCCTTTTCTATTTCATAATTAAATCTTTTGTTTATCCTAAAAATGACCATTTCCATAAATCCTCTGACAAGAAAATGATTCATCTCCTCTTCGTTTAACAAAATATGTTCTTTAATCCGATATAACCTTTTAAGAAGTAAATTTGTAACAATAAAAACGAAAATATAGCCAATAAGTATTACCCACATAATAATCTTATTAATTCTATAAATAAAAATCATGCTGAATAAAATAGAGGGAATCAATTTTCTTGTTAATTCAAAAATAAAATCAAATAACATACTTTTCCCAGCGGAAGCACCGTTCTCAATTCTCTGAACCAATTTACCAGTACCCATTGTCTGATATGATTTATAATCCACGCGGCTAATCTTCTTCAATGCCTCTATTTTCAAATCAAGAAAAATACCGTGTTCTAATTTACGTCCCGGATACTCATCTAAATAACTTAAGACACATAGCATGACAAGAACAAAGGCATATATTATAATAACAGATGCTGTTAAGGACCTGTCATTAAATTTATTTATTAAAGTTTGAAAATAGCTTGCAGTAAAATTTTCTAAAAAAGCCAGTAATATACCTAATAATAGATAGCTGCCAACCAATAGTTTATTCTTCTTTACAATTTTCATCAAGTAATTCATAACTGTACTCCTTCTTTCTCCGAAATTTATAATTATCTCATCTCAGAACAGTACAGTTGTGACTGCTGACAGATATTTTCTTTATAGCTCAGTACAATCTGCCAACAAATTATATCAACTGTACTGAGCAGTTACCCTGTTTAATTCTCATTTTGAATTCACTTCCTTTCTAAATATAAAACAAATGATATTTCTATTATACTTATTCTTGATAAAAAAACCAATAAATTAACCACATTCAAATCGAAATTCATCACCACAAAAGAAGTATTATATTTTAATTCTATAATCTGGCACAAATCAAATCTATTGTACACAAAATTTTACTGCTGTATCTTAAAACTACTTGTTATGATTATAATAGATTATATGTTTTATGCCTAATACAATTGCCACTACTGCACCTAATAATACAATACTATCATCCACCTTAGAATTATTTAATGGTTCATAAAATAAACTTATAATAAGTCCTATAGAAATTGCAAAAAATACTACAATTTCAAACATTACTTTTCCCTTGGAAAATTTTATTTCTTTTTTTCTTTTGGCTTTTTCATTTTTTATGGCCGGTAACTGAGGAAGTATTTTTTTATTGAAATATACGGTAAATCCCATATACATAAACAATCCGATAACAACCCATAGCCAGTAACTCAATTTGGCCAGCCAACCTATAATTATAGCAACAGAAATTGAATTGAATAATAAATTTTGAAACATGCCTACAGAATTTATATTTTTTTCAGATATCAGATAATATTGATCGGTTTTCTTTACATGAAAAACATAATTTCCGGCTTTATTAGTAAATACTTCGGTAAATAAACTTAATATCATAAATATCCTCCCAATATAAGAAATTGCACAAATGCTTATTATTTTCATAACCAAATTAACAAAGGAAACAAAAACATTAGCAAGAATACTATGTGCTACAATCATTAATCTAATCATAAAATTATCTTCTCTCCTTTGTCAAGTTAAAAATTTCAATATAGCATTTATTCTGTTGATTAATAAATGTTCTTTGGAAAGATATATAAGCTTCCCAAAGAACATCCCTTACAAAACGAACCGATTATTTATATAAATGAGTAATATATTAAACTATCCAATGATACCTAACGCTCCACCAATAAAACCTATAATAAACAGCATTAGCAATACAAAACTTGCACTTTTACCTTTAACTTGTAATCTCCAGGCAAACAGAGTCACAATTAAAGGCAATAGCTTAGGAAGAATTTTATCAAAGACATCCGCTAAAGAAAATTTTGAACCTGTGCTGAGCACAGTATTGTAGATTGGAGCAATAGAAACAAACTTGACCACCATAGCACCCAAACTGAATAGACCGACTATTCCTAAGAATGTAGTTACTTTGCTGACAAAACCTTCATCTAAGAGCTTGTCAATCGAATTTAATCCTAATTTATAACCTCTCACAAATGAAAATTTAGTAACAAGAAAATCGTAGGTAAACATTACAATACCCCAAGCTAAAGCTGCCCACACATGTCCTTGTATAGCCCATCCAAGAAAAATGCTCAAAATTAAAGGTTTAATTAAAGCCTGTGTAATTGTATCTCCGATACCGGCTAAAGGACCCATCAATGCAGTTTTAGTATCGGTAATAGTATTTGGATCAATAGTATCCGGATTATTAGCATATCCTTCTTCCAAAGCAACTGTTATCCCCGGAATTACGGCTCCCCATCGAGGTTCTGTATTAAAGAAAACCATTTGCCTCTGAAGGCCTTCGGCTATCTTTTGTTTATTATTTGGATACAGTTTGTCTAAAATTGGTCCCATCACTGTTGCCATAGCTCCTGCTTGCATACGTTGATAATTATAGGTAAGGTGAGACGTTATATGCCATGTTAAAAAGGCTCTGTCCACATCTTTCTTTGTTAATTTTGACTTTTTGTTTACTGTTGTTTCATTATCCATATTATTTCACCTCTCCCGATACTTTGTTAGAACCATATATTGTGAAAAGATATGCTAAACAACTTCCTGCCAATGCAAAGAATAACAAATCTGTGATTCCAAGGTATGCACTAACAATAAATCCTAATATAAAGAAAACAATGAGGTTTTTCTTATACATAAACTTGAATAACATTGACATTCCTAATGCTGGTAATGTTTTCCCTACGGCACTAAATCCGGCCATTGCCCATGCTGGTATATTGTTTATCATCAATTGAATATAATCAGAACCAAAGTAAACAATTAAAAATACAGGTAAAGCTCTTATAAATATTACGGTAATCGGACCAGCCAACAATTGTATTCTGCCAAGTGTCTTATAGTCTCCTTCTTCTGCAAGTTTGTCCATTCGAGCCGGCCAAATTGAAGAAATCGTCATGAATGCGACATGAGCATAGTTGCCAATTAATCCTATTGGTACAGCAAAAGCTACCGCAGCATCCGTCGATAATCCTGTTTGAATTCCTACAAGAGTACCGAGTAGACCGGCCCAGTATAGGTCTGATGCATTTGCTCCACCGGCACTAATCCATCCTAAATAAGAAATATTAATTGTAGCACCAAGAATAACACCTTCTACTGGTTTACCATAAATTAGCCCAACCCAAAAACCCGCCATTACCGGTTCTCTAAAAAAGTACCAATGAAGTGGTCCCTGTATACCATTAAACAAAGCAACTAATGCGACTAATAAAGCCTGAACCATTATTATAATACCTCCCATTCATATAATTTATAAAAAGACAAACTATCTACAATCGTCAACCCCACCTCCATTCAATTCTTTTATCCATAACTAAAATCTGCATTGTTTTACTGTTTTCACCTTCCTTTCACTTAATGCTAAATTTATATCAAACAAACTATTCAAAAACCTTTTTCTCAATAATGTTGGAAAATGGATAAGGCCTATCTTCGGGAATAGGTTGTAAATAAATATTTACTCCTCCGTTATATAATACTTTCAATCTGTCATAGTCCTCTTTAGACATAACAACTTGCTTATAAACATTTTTTTGACCGGCTGCTCCACCAATACCGCCAATTTGCATATCAGTAAATTCAAGGCCTTCTTCCCAAATCTTTTTAGCAGTTTTTATATCTTTAAATAACAATAAAATATTTCCATCACCAAAGTGGTCTTCATTCCATTTTTTTATAGCTGAATCTTGATCATATACATTTACAACAGTACCGTTGGGCACAGCGTTAACTAATATTCTAGAAAAAATTGGATTATGCGCGGAATTATCGTCAATAACAACAATCTTGGTAATACCTAGATTAACAACCCAACGAGTCATTACTTGTCCGTGAATTAATCTGAAATCTACTCTTGTCAATTTAATATTTTTCATAATATTTGTTTTCCTCCTCATGAATTTAACGTTTACCTATTTGCAACTACAATTTCACGCATTTCCTTTGCATTTGCTGTAATTTCTTCTTTTGAACCTTTGGTTAAGAGTCCGCCAGCGCCAACAGTCATAACTCCCGCTTTAATCCATTCTGAAAGATTGTCCAGTGTGATACCGCCGGAAGCCAAAATAGGAAGAGTTGGAACAGGAGTAGTAAATATATCTACTAACTTGGAACCATAAAAATTGGAAATTGGAAACGCTTTAATAAAATAAGCACCATATTTTAAGGCTTCAACAATCTCTGTATAGGTAGAACATCCAGGTTCATAGGGAATTTGATATATATTGGCAAGTTCGGCAATATTTTTATTAAATGTAGGAGCAATTATAAATTCGGCTCCATTCAAAATTGCTAATCTTGCAGTTTCCGAGTCCAAAACGGTTCCGGCTCCTATCAATAGAGGGCTGCCAAATTTCTTTTTAAGCGCCTTAATAACTTCACCTGCATTATTATTGGTATAACTTATTTCTAATACATCAACTCCCCCATTTAAACAGCCTTCGGCAATTTTCAAACCTCTATCGATTGTATCAACACGAACAATTGCCATAATTCCCGTATCTTCAATTCTATTAATAATATCCTGCCTTATACATTCTTTTTCTTCCTTGGGAAGTCGGTTTTTACTGGCCTATACCCGTGATTTAGTCAATTAGTCCATTCAATGAGGTTTTATGATTCGGCTGGTTGGGAGCCTCAGGCTATACCCGTATAACCCGCAAGGTTGTGTACTCATTAGATGGAAATGGATTCCTATCGGAAAGGAGCTATTTTTATGTCAAACATTTTATTTCAAAATTTATTTATTTCGGTTGGTATTGATGTCGGTGCAGATTTTAGCTTTATGTCTATTGCGCTTCCTAACCGAACTTTTGTAGGCAAACCCTTTAAAATCCTACATTCTGATTTAATTTCTCTATCTATGGCTGTTTCTAAAATCAAAGAAGCAGAAGAGATGTATTCTTTGGAAAGTCACATTTTCCTTGAATCCACAGGAATTTATCATTTCCCGCTCTTCTGCTATCTTCGTGATAAGGGATTTTTGGTATCCATCATTAATCCTATCATCACTAAGAATAGCACAAGTATTAACATTAGAAAAGTCCATAATGATAAATTTGATTCAAAAAAAGCTGCTTTAATTGGTTTAAACCCTGATTTAAAAGTTTCTCTTATTCCATCGGATCTTGTTCTTGATTTAAGAAATCTTTCAAGAGAGTACTATGATCTGATGGATAATCGTTCTGCTTATGTTAATAAGCTTCAAGGTGAACTGCGAATGGTATTTCCCCAGTTTTTAAAGATTTTCTCTAAAATTACAGCAGTAAGTTTAATGTGTGAAATTGGAGATTTCTCAGCATTTCAATCTTCAAAGCAACTATTTGCTTACTTTGGCCTAGACCCTGCTGTAAAACAATCAGGTAACTTTGAGGGCACTAAAATATCCATGTCTAAACGTGGTTCTCGTATTGCCAGAATGGTCCTTCATACAATGGCCCTAATCAGTATTAGCAGAAACAAAGATGGCTCAGCCAAGAATCCGGTATTGCGTGATTACTATTTAAAAAAATGCCAATCAAAGCCTAAAATGGTTGCTCTCGGTGCTGTTATGCACAAGGTCTGTAACATTGTATTTGCAATACTTCGTGATGAAAAAAATTTGAAATCATCACACCGGAGGAACACCAGAAGAATTACTTAAAAGCGAGATGTGACATCGCTTTATAGTACAATTTCATATCTAAATTTTCGTTTTTTGATTACCTTTCAAAAGGCTTATTAAGATTACTCTTTTTTAGCCAAAAGGTAAATCAAATATTTTAAAATTTCTTATTGACAATTCTTAGCTGGACTAAAGGTATATCTTCTATAAATTCCTTAAAAGTATCAAATTGATAAATCTCAGGTCTAATTCTAAACCGCTCCATATTTATTTCTCCTTTTTCATATATATTTAAAATTTTTTTAATACCTAAATGGTTTTTCTAACCATTTAATTTAGCAATTTCTATGCCAATAATCTGTAACAAAATTAGAGGGATTTTATAATCAGGTACTAAAAATTTATTTTCCTTTATAGTTGAATTAACTGATTCGATTCCTTAAATACATCATTAAACTTATTTAATATTTCTTCAATACATTATCTGCAATATTTATACATATTAGGAGTTAATTCTTTCTTTTTCGAAAACTTGTTTTAAAGATTTCCCTTTATTATTATATTAAAATCTGATATTATATTAAAAAATACATGTTTACATTATTTCTTTACTCCACTTTAGGCTGCTTAACCAAAATAGTAATATGTTTTAGAGATGCTGTCAATGTTTTTTCTCATTTTATGCTGTATTTCCTAACTTCTTATACAACAAATTACTGCTTAGAATCAAGATAGACATAAAAGATGAAAAGTATAATTTCCTTCTCAAATGGAAAATATAAGGAAATACAAAAAAGGAGAGATTCGATGATTAGAAAGGCTACAATTCAAGATCTCGAAGGAATCATGACGATTTTAAAAACCTTAGGTAATCCCAACAAAGATTCGGTTCAAGGTTTTTTAATAGCTGATTATGCAGGACAAGAATCAAAATATCGTCCTATATACGAAGAAAAACTACAAAAATTGCAATATTTTTATGTCAATGAGCATGAAGGACAGATACAAGCATTTTTGATAGCCTATACCCAAGAAGAATGGTTGCTGCGGGAACCGAACTGGCTGAAAGAAACTTGTTGGGATCCTAGGTTTGATCAGACCAAACTGAAAAATTTTGTATTAGTAAGTCAGACAGCCATGCTTCCCCACCTAACAAGGAAAGGAATCGGTAGTGCTTTATACCAGTCTTTTATTTGGGATCTTCAAAAAGATAAGATTAAAAATATCTTTGCAGAAACAGTTATCGCCCCTATCCCCAATTTTGCCTCTCTTAATTTTCGCCTTAAGCAACAGTATACATTGGTTGGGTTGCGTTACGAAAAGCACAATAAAGTGAATTATACCACTCTAATTTATCATAAAGGTATATAGGTTATTTGAAAAAATCAAAAGCTATTTTTTAGTTGGACAAATTGCTGCCTAATTTTGTTAAAACCATTTCTTTTTCTTAAAGTAATAGACCATGAAGCTTGAAATAGCAATCATAATTGCCCATGTAATAGCATAACCCCATCTATATTCAATTTCAGGCATATACCTAAAATTCATACCATAAACTCCAACTATAAATGTAAGAGGTATGAAAATCGTAGAAATTATGGTAAGGACCTTCATTATTTCATTAAGTTTATAACTTGTATTGGAGACATATAGTTCCATTAGTCCTGTAAGAATTTCTCTATAGGTTTCCGTCGTTTCAATTGCCTGAGCTATGTGTTCATAGACATCTCTGATATATGGTTCCGTTGATGGCTGAATCAATTGATTCGACTCTTTTCCCATCAAAGAAGTAACTTCTCTTAAGGGCCATATATATTTGCTTATATTCAATAGAATCTTTTTTATCTTTCTAATTTTATACAAACGCTCTTGTGAATTATTCATTATAACTTGTTCCTCAAGGGTATCAATTTTTTCATCCAATACCTCAAGAACATCAAGATATCCGTCTACAATTGCATCAAGTAATGAATACATAAGATAATCAGCACCAAATTTTCTGATCTGTGTACCTTCATTTCTTATTTTGTCACGGATATCATCAAATACGTCTCCTTTGGTTTCCCCAAAAGAAATCACATAATTCTTTCCAAGAATAAATCTTATATGTTCAAGTACCAATTCATCCCCGGAATAATAAATCATCTTAGCTACAATATACAAAAAATCTTCATATTCTTCAATTTTAGCCCGCTGATTATTATTCAATATATTTTTAGTTACCAAAGGATGAATATTAAATACATCGCTAATCTTATTCAATACTTCCTCACTACATTGCCCGTCGATATTTATCCATCTGACATTTCCCTCTGGAATATCCCCAAGCAACCGGAAATTATATTTCTTAGTAGTTTCCGTCGTATATTCCTTGTACTTTTTCGAATTATATTCAATAACTTCAATTAAACTATGACTATTTCTTTTAGGAGTATTCATTTCCATAACACCTTCTAAAATTTAATTTATATTTTACATTTGATTTTAAATGTCTCACAGTGATTAAAAAACATAAATTGGTTTATTTCAGTTTGAAAAAGTTTATAAAAATCATCATCAATTTTAGTATTTCCTTCCTTCCAAAAATTGAGTACATTAAGCTGTCTTACTTTTTTATCAAGGACAATTTCTATTCTTCCCACAAATCGATTCCCGTATAAAACAGGCAATACATAGTAACCGTATTTTCTTTGACTCTTAGGCGTATAGATCTCCCATTTATAGTCAAAATCAAAAAGTGCACGGATAAGTTTTCTGTCCCAGAGCATATTATCAAGAGGAGCTATAAACTCGAGACGCTGTTTAAATGCATCCTGTGACAACACTGTTTTTATAAGTTCTTCATCTTCCTTAAGAAAATAAAGGGTGGCTTGAATACCCTCAACTTTGCATCCCACTATTTTGTTTTCGGACAAAAGCAACGAAAATATATTGTTACGACGTTCTCCGTTAAATTTGTTGATGCCAAGCCATGCATCTGACGCCTTATTCCAAAGCAATCCTACTGAACCGATTCTACGAAGAACCTGCCATTTTGTGAAATCATCTTCAGTTTTATTTGGATCTTCAGTGTTCAAAATCATCTCTTCAATATAATCTTCTGCCAAAGAATAATACTTATTATTTCCTTTCTTATGATGGATAATTAAATCTCCACGGAAATATAGGGTTTCAAGTACCGCTCTTGATAATGTTGTCGGAGCCCAAGGCCAATCGACCATCTGTTTTAAATCAATATCCTTGGAACTTACACATCCTTTTTCTTTTATAATTCCCTTAATCTCGCCTGCAACCTTATCTACTTTATCATGACTTCTTCCATAAGATCTATAATTTTCACGTAAACGAGCAAAGTATTCCCAATCTTCCACTCTAAAAATCGACATATTCTTATCAAAATAATCTATAAGTTTTCTATCCTCGTATAAAAGTTGATAAAGCATCTCCTTTGTAAATCCTAAAACTCTGGAATGCAAGACAAGCTCCGGATTTTTCCCACAAATATCAATCGGGTCAAATTGAATACAGCCGGCTTGCCTAACATAATCGCACACTCCCCCTTTATCTTCAAATTTATAATCTCCGATTAAACCTTGCTTTAAAAGTATAAAATTACGACCTTGGTCATTTGTTAAATTGTAAGTTTCCATTAAAAGTACCTCCTAAAAAGACAGGATAACAAAAATCATATGACATTATAAAGCAGATGAATCTATCAGTCTTGTAAAAATTATATATTAACATATTCAAAATTACAATTGGATACTATGATTTAATAAATTTATCGCTGGACAAAATAGCCTTTAGATGGTAATATCCCAAGTTTGACAGTTGGAGAAAAGAAAAAGCTTGTAGGCTATTGAAAACAATAGGATACAAGCTTTTATAGATTAATATAAAAGTGCGGAATGTTTATCGATTTTTTGTCAGCTTAAAAATTTTTTTCATTTGTTTTAATGTTACGATTTCATAGTCAGTACGAAATCCGAATACCTCATGCAAGGCATCAGTAAAATCTGTTCTGGTGTATATGGGAATATATCCTTCTCCCTCTTCTAATTTAAAATTCATTTTACGTAAGCTGTTGATAATAGTACTACATGTAAACTTCTCTTCTAATTTTTTCTCCAATATCCTATAGATCAATAAAGCCATAAAACAGGTCATAAAATGTGCCTCAATCCTGTCATCACGGCTTAGGTGTACAGGCCTTGCTTTAAATTCACTTTTCATAATCCTGAATGATTCTTCAATTTCCCAGCGCTTTCTGTTTACTTTGACGATTATATCAACATCATCTTCAAGATTTGTACATACACCATAGAAACCGTCATATGTTTCTTCTTTTGATATAAGATCCGTATCTATGCTGTAAATCTCTTTTTTTGCTTGTTTCCCATCAGAAGTGTAATGTTTTTTTTCTATGAATCTTTTATAGTCATTTTGATTTGCCTTCTTTAATTTTGCTTTTGGATTTGTATTTATCAATTTCATAGCACGTTCAATCTGCGAGCTGCGTATCTTTCTATGATAATTTCTGTATTTTATTGAATATGTAACAACCAATCTTTGCTCTAATCCATCTTCTTTTATCCAGCGTTCTTTGTAAAATATTTTTTCAATATCATTTTTTTCATCAAGCTCCATGATATCGTAGACCCCATCATCTCCTGAAAGATGCCATCCTTTCGGATCAAGAGCCCAGTCTTTAAGATAGTTTTTCAATTTTTTGATCGATTGAGTTGTAATAAAAGCACGATCGTTTTTATCGTTGAATTTCCTGTTAGCATTAGACGCAAGCCCTGCATCAGTACATACCACAAATCTTGAAACATTGAAGTCTGACAAAATCTTTTTTTCCAAAGGCTTTAAGGTAAGCTGTTCATTTGTATTTCCTTTGCTGATTGAAAAAGCAAGAGGAATGCCGTTACCATCCATAAACATTCCCATCTGTACAATGGGGTTTGGTTTGTGATCTTTTCCAAAGCCATATTGTTTTAGTCCTTCTGATTGTTCAATTTCGAAAAAGTAATTAGTGCAGTCGTAATAAAGAATCCCGGTGTTTCGTTTAGAAACCTTTAAACTGTTTTGATACAAAGATGATTGAATAAAATCTGATTCCTTTGAAATGATTTCAAGTGCCCTGTATATATGCTGGAGTTGAAAATCCGGCGGTTCAATTAATTCAGAAGAAAGTTCATAGGTCGACAGTTTAGAACCGGGGAAAAGTATTCTGCCATAAATTAACCTTGAAAGAATGGAATCTAAATTAAAATTGAATTTATGTTTTTTTTTAATTTCGCTGCAGATATTATGTATCCCTAAATCATGATAAATTTTCTGGAGGAATAGGTAGCCACCATTGAAACTAAATTGAACATCTTTTTTCAATAATCTTGATGGAGAGTACTTAGCAATAACATCAGTTTCTTTGCCTTCTTTTTCAAGGAGATTCATCTGAGCAATATATTTTTTTGCCCATTCAACAGGATCTTCGCCGCCCAACTTTTTTTCCAATTCGGCAACAGTGCCTAATTTTTCAACTATTTTAGTAGTCCTTTTACCATTGACCACAACATCTTTTTTAACATAAAGTGAAGTAGCATTTTTAGATTTAGAGATTGATAACCTCATGGACGACACCTCCTATATATAAGAATATTATAACACATTCCGGCCTATTCCGCAATATAAATATTTTAAATTTGACAAAAAATAAAGCCATTTCAATGACTTTAGCGATTTTTTTATTCTTCAACTGTCAAAGACCCGAATCATATGACATTATAAAGCAGATGAATCTATCAGTCTTGTAAAAATTATATATTAACATATTCAAAATTACAATTGGATACTATGATTTAATAAATTTATCGCTGGACAAAATAGCCTTTAGATGGTAATATATATTTATGTTATGCTGTTGTGGCTCAGTTGGTAGAGCGGCGCACTCGTAATGCGCAGGTCACCGGTTCAAATCCGGTCAACAGCTCCAAGTGAAGAGGTTGTAATAGGATATTTATTCTATTACAACCTCTTTTTCATAAATTAGAAGGAAAAATCTGTTTTATAGAGAATAATCAAATAGTAGAAGTAGAATACGTTTGAAGACATATCAGAAGGGTAAAAATCCTATTTTTAATATATATGCAGAAATAAAACTGATTTCTGAAAATATAAGATATTATGAAAAAATATAAATAATCATGTCATACTGTTGTCATGTTTGGTTTGTTATACGGTAAACCTAACGTGAATCTTCACTTCTGGAGTTCCTTTTCCGGTGATGGCAGCGGCTTTTTTGCAATCATTTCCGGACTTTACCAACATACCCATGCTTATAAAGACATCCTCAGGACAGGTGAATTCTGTATTAACTTTCTCAGTGCTGATTATTATGACAACCTTTATGATACGATCAAAAATAATAATTATGAAGCTGATGAATTTATAATTGGCAAGTTTACGGAAGAAAAAGCGAAACTCATTAATGCTCCGCGAATTAAAGAAAGCTTCTTGTGCTTGGAATGTAAATTACACAGTACCTCGGATTTAACCAATATGGGTATTGCAGTACTGGTCATTGGTGAAGTAATTAATATTGCTATAGATGAAGAATACTCAAAGGGCATAGATAAAAAATATTCCGAGACAGGTTTTATGTTTAATATCCACGCTCCAAAAAATCTATCTACAGGAGAAGATAATATCAGCGCCGTTGCCACATGTAATATAGTCAGAACGGAAAGTTGAATTATAAAAGATTATGGTACAAAGGAGGAATAAAAATGCCTAAAGTCAAATTGACTGTAGTAAAAAGCAATTGTAGAGGTAGATATTGCAAAGAAGGGGATGAATACATCATTGAAGATTTATGCCCCCCTATCTGCCATGAACTTTGGAATGCGGCATATCCTTATGTCTATACATTGCTAAATGGTGGAACACTGGATTATGGCAATAAAAGGGCAGCTATGTTTGACATAAAATGTCCCGATGAAGGTAGGGTCATAATCCATGGTGAAATAATAAATAATAGCTGAGATATTTTATAGGGAACTGTTTACACAACAGTTCCTTTATGTTACAACCCATTATTTAATCAATATCAATTTTCTCTAATTTTAATATCTGAATTATTTAATCAAATTTATTTTATATTTTTCTGTCCAATAATCCATCAAATGAACCAAGTCATAAATTACTGTAAAGTTGTAATTCTGTTTAATATCTCTCTTACCTTAGGTTCTTCATTTAAATTAATAAGAAATACCAGATAATCTTCTCCCAAAATTCTCGTATTTCCTTTAGGAATAATATCCCTTCCTCCCCGTCTGATTGAAATAAGGAGGCACTCCTTCGGAAAAGCAATTTCTTTTACAAGTTTATTCTCAGCTTGGCAACCGTGATGAACAATTGTTTCTATGGTAATTTTCTTGCTTTTATCATATTCCGTGTCTATCTTGGATTCTGAAATTTGATTTTCCAGCAGAGAGTCATATATAGGTGCACTTTTCAATAAATCAGCAACTACATAAGCCGAAACTGCAACTACGGTGAGGGATAACAGATGAGTAAATGACCCGGTCATCTCAACCAGCAAGATAATACCCGTTATGGGTGCTCGGACAATCGATGTGAAATATCCAGCCATAGCAAGTATTATAAAATTGTAAAATAAATTTTCGTCACACCCTAAATAGTTTATTGAAATATTTCCCCAAATTGCACCGATAATCCCTCCCATAATGAGAAGAGGAAAAAATATTCCTCCCGGCGCACCGGAGCCAAAGCTTACCATAGAAAATATAAATTTAACGGCAAGGATCAAAAATAAAAACCTAATCCCCGTGGATAACTGAAGTTGACCGATTATTTTATTTCCACTTCCCAATACGATGGGGAAAAATATTCCCAATAATCCAGCACAGGCAAATGGAATTATCATTCTGACTTTTATATTGGATTTCCCGATTTTTTTATAAAGTTTCTGGCTCTTTAATAATATATAATTATAAAAGGCTCCAGCAATTCCAAGTATAGCTCCAAGTATGAAAAGCAACCAATATTTATTCAACGGTATGGTATTTTGAACGTTAAAATTAAATACGGGACTGGTTCCGAAAATAACTCTGGCAATAAAATCAGAAACAACAGCTGCTGTCATAGTCGACAATAAAATAACAGGAGAAAAATATTTAAATATCTCTTCCATTGCAAACATAGCCCCTGCCAGAGGAGCATTAAAGGCAGCCGAAAGTCCTGCACTTGCACCGCTTGCAATCAGTATCTTCTTCTCTGTCTGAGAATCGGCAAATTTATCTCCTATTCCCTGAGCCACACAAGCTCCAAGTTGAACCGACGGTCCTTCTCGCCCTAAAGAAAGGCCTGATAATATAGAAAGAGCTCCTCCTCCAAATTTTGCAATTAACGTACTGAACCAATTATTCTTAAAATATCCCATTATAATTCCTTTAACTTGAGGAATACCGCTTCCGCTAATCATCTTATATTTTGAAACCAAAATTCCTACAAAAAAACCGAGAAGACAAAGTATTATAAATACAAAGGGGAACAATATCAAATGACTATCTATGTAATCATATACTCTAAAACATAATTTTTCTCCACTCATAAGAACTAAACGATAAAAAGATGCTACAATACCTACTGCCAATCCTATTAATATGCTCTTATATAAAACCGGCAATTTCTTGGAATTAATATCAATTACTGATTTGTATTTGTTGTTAGTATTCATAAAATTTCCACCTTTAAATTATTGAATTTAATTAAATAGTCCAATTGCGATTATAACATAAAAAAATAAAAAATAAAAATACGTTTCTGTTAACCAAACAGTTATTTAACGACAGCATATATTTATATTATGCTGAGATAATGAAATTATCAAAGTAGTTAACCTGTAAATGAAACATTTGGCCTCAAATTAAGTTATTATTCGGAGGTTTTCATTGACAAAATTTAAATTTAAAAGTATAATTAGTTATACAAGTATTACATGTAAAACTTATTGGAGGTTTTAATATGAAAAGTAAATCTAAGAACACAGGTAAATATATGGGTTCAGTCAAGGTAGGCCCAAAAGGTCAAATTGTAATTCCTAAGGAAGTTCGTGACATGTTTGGAATTGAATCTGGAGATACATTGATTTTACTTGCCGACGCCCAGAAAGGTATTGCAATTGAAAGAACAGGTATTTTCGACAAGATTGCAGATGAAATTTTAAGTGGGAGGGGCAGAGAAATTTATCCCGAGCATAGCAATGAAGACAATTTAACTTTTGCAAAGGAAATTAAAAAAATCAGCGACAATGAGGAGAAAAAGAAATGATAGCAATTCAAACAACTAATCTTACAAAAAAATATAATGAAAAAACAGTTGTCAATTCTCTTAACCTAACTATTGAACAGGGAGAACTGTTTGCTTTATTAGGCGTAAACGGTGCAGGAAAATCCACCACCATAAAAATGTTATCATGTCTTACTAAACCGACAAAAGGCGATGGAATAATTTTCGGTAACAGCATCGTCTCAAATCCAATAAAAGTGAAAGAACATATCAACATTTCGCCTCAGGAAACGGCCATAGCTCCTAATCTGACTGTCAAAGAAAATCTTGAATTTATTGCAGAAATATACGGAAGTAACAAAAAACAAGCCAGACAAAAGGCCGAAAATACTATATCAGCTTTTGATCTCTCCGAAATTGAACAGACCAAGGCAAAAATATTATCGGGTGGTTGGCAAAGAAGACTTAGTATTGCAATGGCATTAATTTCAGAACCTCGAATCTTGTTTCTTGATGAACCTACCCTTGGTCTTGACGTACTTGCAAGGAGAGAGCTCTGGAATATTATTAAAAAATTAAAAGGTAAAGTTACGGTTATTCTAACCACTCATTATTTAGAAGAAGCAGAATCTTTGTCCGACAGAATCGGCATTATGGTAAAGGGTGAGTTAAAAGCAATAGGTACCGTAAGCGAGCTGCTGAAAAAGACAAATACAACAAAATTTGAGGATGCTTTTATTGCTATCGCAGAAAATGGAGGTATGGATGTATGAAAACATTAGCTTTTGCTTCACGAAACGGAAAAGAAATTGTGAGAGACAGAATTAATTTAGCCTTTGGCATTGGTTTTCCCGTAATCCTGCTTTTACTTCTATCAGCAATACAATCAAATATTCCCGTTAAACTATTTGAAATTAAGCACCTTACTCCCGGAATTGCGGTTTTTGGACTTTCCTTTATTTCGCTTTTTTCAGGTATGCTGATTGCAAAGGACAGAACCAGTTCATTTATGCTGCGTTTGTTTGCTTCTCCCCTTAAATCAAGTAATTTTATTTTCGGATATATGCTTCCCCTATTCCCTATGGCTATGCTGCAAGTTTGTGTATGTTTTGTCGTGGCATTTTTCTTGGGATTAGCCCCAAGCATGAATGTATTGCTTACCATCATCGTATTAATTCCGGCAGCAGTTTTGTTCATTTCAATAGGTTTGCTTTGCGGCAGTTTATTCAATGACAGGCAAGTGGGCGGTATATGCGGTGCACTGCTGACGAATTTGAGCGCGTGGCTTTCCGGAACTTGGTTTGACATTGATCTGGTCGGCGGCGCATTCAAAAAAACTGCAGAGGCACTTCCCTTCCTTCATGCTGTCAATGCCGGAAGAGCCGCCATTTCCGGCAATTATTCTTTAATTTTATCAGATTTATGGTGGGTAATCGTATATGCAGCTATTATTACGGTCATTGCTGTCCTTGTATTCACAAAAAAGATGAACAGTGACAAAATATAATGGAATCCATTTGCTGAAAATGTAAATTAGAATAAATTGGATTTTCCTATAGATTATAAAAGTATATGGAAAGGAACTTATTTTAAATTAATATTAAAAATAGGTTCCTTTTTTATAACCCATAGAAGAATCATAATTTTTTTAATATAAATTTTTCGTAAATGGGTCCCAAAAAAGTATTATTTGACATTTAAGTCTAATTAAAATATAATTAGGTTACTAACAATTAGTTTACTAATTATAAAGGAGGAAAATTTATGTCTATTGGACTACACATGGCTTTGGTTAAAACCTCTCATGCTCAGAAAAATAAGACACGCCCCGGTATGACAAAAATTGGTCTTTCTCCAGGGCAGCCGAAAATTTTAACTTATGTCTCGGAACATAATTGCTGTATGCAAAAAGAAATAGCGATAGCACTAGATATCGAACCGGCAACAGTATCCCAGCTCCTAAATAATATGGCACAAAACGGCTTAATCAAACGTTCGGCTCCTGCTGAACGAAAGCGTGCAGAATCGGTTTCAATTACCGAAAAAGGACAAAGTGCCTATAAGAAATGGCTGTGTCTCTGTAAGGAAATTGAAGAAGTTTCTCTGCAGGGTTTTACAAAAGAAGAACAAGAACAATTTTTGGACTATCTCAGTCGTATGTATTATAATTTAACAGATAAAATCCTTGAATAAAAATTTATTTAGATAATTGGAGGTAAATAAGTGCTGAAACGTTTTTTTATTTATTTTAGAAAATATCGATATCATCTAATCGGAAGTATGGTCTGTGTTATGCTTGAATCAGCATTTGAATTGGTAATACCGTTGATTATGTCCGATATTATCGATGTAGGCGTCGCCAATAGAGACAAAAATTATATTTTGGGCAAAGGCCTTGCAATGATTGTATGTGCACTTATTTCACTTCTTTTAGGAGTGATGTATGCCCGTTTAGCTGCAAAAGCAGGACAGGGTTTCGGAGCGGAACTTAGAAAAGCGGAGTATCAAAAGATACAAAGTTTTTCTTTTTCCAATATGGATCATTTCAGTACGCCGTCACTTATAACGCGTCTTACAAGTGATATCACAATAATGCAAAACGCAATATGCAACGGAATACGTCCTGTGGTACGCAGTCCCGTAATGCTGGTACTGGCATTGATAATGACCATCTTAATGAATCCACAGCTTGCAATGATTTTCGGAATAGCAATGCCGATATTAGCTGTCTGCCTTATATTAATTTTAAAAAAGCTTGGGCCTATATACAGAAAAATGCAGCGTACTCTTGACAGAGTAAACTCTATCGTTCAAGAAAATTTAACAGCCATAAGAACCGTGAAATCATATGTAAAAGGTGGGTACGAATGTGGCAAATTCAGTAAAGTCAACAAAGAATTTAAGGAATCTTCCGAAGAGGCTTTCCATTATGCAGTAATGAACATGCCTTGCTTTTTGCTTGTCATGTATTCTACCATTATCGGCATATTGTGGTTCGGAGGAAACTTCATTAATTTGGGAACAATGCAGGTTGGAAAATTAACCGGATTTTTAAGCTATGTACTTCAAATTCTTAATTCTCTTATGATGATTTCAAATGTATTTTTAATGTTGAGCCGGTCCATGACTTCCGCCGACCGTATTCTTGAAGTTATGGATGAACCTTTGGGTATAATTGGAGGTCCATCTGATTATATAATTAAAGAAGGTACAATAGATTTTGAGCATGTGTATTTTAAATATCAGGAAACTGCCAAGGAATATGTTCTTTCAGATATTTGTCTACATATTGAGAAAGGACAAACAGTCGGTATTATAGGCGGAACGGGTTCCGCAAAATCCACATTGGTGCAGTTGATTCCAAGGCTTTATGACGTAACTTCCGGAATCATAAAAATAGACGGACGTAATGTAAAAGAATATTCTCTCATTCATCTTCGCGATGCCGTGGGTATGGTTTTACAAAAAAATACTCTCTTTTCCGGAACAATTCGTGAAAATTTGAAATGGGGTAATGAAAATGCAACAGATGAAGAACTTGATTTAGTCTGCCGTATTGCCTGTGTAGATGAATTTCTCGAAAAGATGCCGGAGAAATATGATACAAATTTAGGGCAAGGCGGTGTAAATATTTCGGGTGGTCAAAAGCAAAGACTATGTATTGCGAGGGCCCTTCTCAAAAAGCCAAAAATTCTTATTTTGGATGATTCAACAAGCGCGGTAGATACAGCTACAGAAGCAAAAATATACAGGGGAATGGCAGAGAATCTAAAAGATACTACTAAAATAGTTATTACCCAACGTGTCAGCTCCATAAAAAACGCCGATTTTATCATAGTACTTAAAGATGGAAAAATCAACGATATGGGTACCCATGAAGAATTGCTGTTCAGAAACATAATCTATAGGGATATTTATAAATTTCAGGAAAAGGAGGCCTCTGCGTAATGGCAAAAACTATGAAGTACGAAAAGCCGAAAAATATTCGTAAAACAATGGCGTTTCTTTGGGGTTATATGAAAAAACATAAAGGCCCTCTTATGATTATCCTTGTATTGGTTATAATAAATGCTCTGACCAATGTCTTTGGGACATACATGATTAAACCTATTATAAATGACTATATTATTCCGGGGGATATGAAAGGTCTCATTAAAATTCTTATTTTCACCGGGATTATATATTTTGCCGGTGTAGTCTCAACCCATGGATACACTCAGTTGATGGTAAAAGTGGCACAAAAAATTATTCAGGAAATCCGTGATGACCTTTTTTCCAAGGTACAAACCCTGCCTTTAAAATTTTTCGATGCAAAAACTCATGGTGAATTGATGAGTCGTTTTACCAACGATATAGATACGGTTGCAGAAGCTTTAAACAACAGCTTTACCGTAGTCATAAAAAATTTTGTTACTATAGTAGCTACATTTATAATACTCCTGATTTTAAACTATAAATTGTCGACTATTGTATTAACATCATTTTTTTGTATGTTTATTTTTCTCAGATACAGCGGAAAAAAGAGCCATACCTATTTTTCTCATCAGCAAAAATATATGGGCAGTTTAAATGGGTTCCTTGAAGAAATGGTAAGCGGACAAAAGGTAGTCAAAGTTTTTAATCATGAGGATAAAAATTTCAAAGAATTTTGCACACATAATGAAAATCTGAGAGAAGCTGCCACAGGAGCATTAACCTATTCCGGGATGTTAGTTCCGATAGTTGTAAGTATTTCATATTTCAACTATGCTATTTCCGCATGTGTAGGTGCGTTTTTAGCTATTTCCGGACAAATAGACCTTGGAAGTTTGTCTTCCTACCTTGTTTATGTACGCCAAACTTCAATGCCTATAAATCAATTTTCTCAACAGCTTAACTTTATTCTTGCGGCTCTTTCCGGTGCGGAACGCATTTCTGAAATTATGGATGAAACCCCGGAAATAGATAAAGGAACAGTTACCTTGGTCAATACAACTGTAGATTCCGAAGGAGTCCTGAAAGAAAACAGCAGTAGAACTGGAAATTGGGCATGGAAATGTCCAAATACCAAAGGCGGATTTAACCTCATACCTCTAAAAGGAGATGTACGTTTCCATGACGTAGTATTCAGTTATGAACCCGGACACCCTATTCTCAACGGAATAAACCTTTATGCAAAACCAGGGCAAAAAATCGCCTTTGTAGGTTCCACCGGTGCCGGAAAAACAACAATCGCGAATCTTATCAATCGATTCTATGATGTGGATTCCGGAAGTATTACTTACGACGGTATCGATGTTCGTAAAATCAAAAAAGATGATGTGCGTCATTCCATAGCAGTTGTCCTTCAGGATACTCATTTGTTTTCCGGAACTATTATAGATAATATACGATACGGAAATCAGGATGCCGACAGACAACAGGTAATAGAAGCGGCAAAACTGGCTAATGCGGATTCATTCATCAGGCGTCTGCCCGAAGGCTATGACACAATGTTATCAGAAGATGGAACAAACTTAAGTCAAGGCCAGCGTCAGTTGATTGCTATTGCCAGGGCTGCAGTTTTAGATCCTCCCGTACTAATTCTTGATGAAGCTACGAGTTCTATAGATACCCATACAGAAAAACTAATTGAAGACGGAATGGATCGTCTGATGGAAAACAGGACAGTTTTTGTAATTGCTCATAGGCTTTCTACCGTAAGAAATGCAAAAGCAATTATTGTTCTTGAAAATGGTACAATTCTTGAACGGGGAGATCATGAAGAACTTATCGCACAAAAAGGCCGTTATTATCAGTTGTGTACAGGTAAATTTGAATTATCCTAATGTTAAGCTTTTATTTGTCCATTACTTAAGACTTCGATCTTAAGTAATGGACAAATATCATCAAAAATTTCAGATAGATAATGATTATTCATATCTAACTATTTAATCAAATTTATTCCATATTTCTCTATCCAATAATCCAATTGAATAAGCCAAGCCATAAATTGGGGGCCAGACATCAATTGGCCAAACCATGGGGTGTTTGATTCCAATATCTGAGATAATTTTTTTATATTAATTATATCCCTCAATATACAATCTTTATGATTTAACCGCTCATCCAAAATAGATTTTACTTTGGAGGCATAATTAGGGCTTACCGTTTTAGGATATGGACTTTTCTTTCGATTCACGACACTTAAAGGAACTATCCCTTTAGCTGCATCCCTTAAGATACTTTTAGGCTGATTGTCCTTATACTTATAGCTCCAAGGAAGGGAAAAAACATACTCGACTATTCTATGGTCTGCAAAGGGTACTCTTACTTCCAGAGATCTGCCCATACTCATTCTGTCTTTTCTTTCCAATAAAGAAACCATGAACCAATTTAAATTCAACCAACATATTATGGTTTTTTCTCTATCTCTATAATTTTCCCCTTCAATTACCGGACAAGATGACACACTTTTCTCATATATACTATTTACATAAGATGTGGATTCCTCTAAATTTATTATATCCGGAGAAAACAATTCTATTTTGTCCTTAAGAGAATATATCCACGGGAAAATATTTTTGCTCATTACTCCTTCCTTATGAAACCAAGGATATCCGCCAAATATTTCATCCGCACATTCTCCTGAAAGAGCCACAGTGTGGTTTTTCTTTATTTCACCGCAAAAATACATCAGGGAAGAATCTATATCAGCCATGCCCGGCATATCCCTTTTATCTACCGCTTCATAGAGAAGATCTATAACTGTATTTAAAGGTGCTGTTAGAACTTTATGAACGGTTTTAGAATATTTTGATACTTCCAAGGAATAATTATTATCGCTGTCCGGTTGAAAAGAATTAGGTTTAAAATATATATTGTTTTCTTCATAATCAAAGGAATAAGTCCTTAAGATTTCATTTCTCTTTGACAATTCCTCTGATGCAATACATGTAATTGTACTGGAATCAAGCCCTCCCGATAAGAGAGTGCAGAGAGGAACATCCGAAACTATTTGCCGTCTCACTGTATCTCTCAAAAGTTCTCTCAAATATACAACTGCTTCCGAATAAGTATGGGTATTTCGTTTTGGTTCTATTTCCCAATATTTTTGAATTATAAGTTTATCTTTTTTAATAATCATAAAAGAAGCAGGTTCCAATTCATTTATCCCTTTGAATACTCCGCTGCCCGGCACACGAGTTGGAAGAAGGCAAGCAACTTCCATAAACCCTTTTCTATCTATCTCGGCTTTCATTCCTTCATATTTTAATATTGCTTTTATTTCCGAACTAAAAATTACTGTGGAATCTTTTTGAGAATAAAAAAGAGGTTTCACTCCTAGCCGATCTCTTGCCAGGAAAACCTGATGGTTCAACTCGTCATAAATTCCATAGGCAAAAATACCGTTAAGTCTTTTCGGAGATTCTTCTTCCCATTCCATATAAGCATGAAGCACCACTTCCGTATCACAGTCAGTCTTAAAGGTGTGTCCCAATGAAAGAAGCTCATTCTTTAATTCTAAGGAATTGTACAGTTCCCCGTTGTATATAATAGTATACTTATATCCGTTCTTCTCTGAAATCATAGGCTGGATTCCCTTTTCCACATCTATAACGGCAAGTCTGTTATGTCCAAAACACCAATCAAATCCAAAAGCAATCCCATTTTGATCCGGTCCTCTGTGAGATAAAGAAGAATTCATTTCCATTATATACTTAGGATCTATCTTTTTGTTAAAATCCACATATCCACATATCGAACACATATTACATACCTCCTAATTCCCCTTTTTTCATAACCCATAGGAAAAGTCCCTGTTTCCCTTAATTCATACTTGACCTTAAACGGGTTTCAAAAAAGGCTTCCTTAGCTTATTGGTGTTTTAATAGAAGCCTTTTTTATTTATAGGTTCTTTATTAAAGTATGCATATGGTGAACAAAATGTTATATCTATAATTTCTGCATCTTTATGAAATTATAAAACTTATCATATATTTTTATCGCTAATAGACCGCATGATATACCAATCAATATTCCGGCAATAACATCTGACGGAAAATGAACATATAAATATAACCTCGAAAATGCCATAAGTATTGAAAATATTATTACAAATGCAGCAAATTTTTTATTAATGAATTTTATCACCGTTGCCACAGCAAAAGACGACCCTGCATGGCCTGACGGGAAAGAATAGCTTATAGCTTCCCCATTCCCAAGTCTGGAAATTCCAATCATTACATGATCCAAAAAATCAGAACGAAGATAAAATTGAATAAAATTTAATATACTAAAATCAATATGTTGTATAATCATAGGCCTCTTTACTACTTCCCTTACAAAATATAAATCACGGATATCATTTTACAGCTCTTATTATATTCTCAATTTAACAGTATATTCAGCATCTTTGATGTATTATTAAGAAATTCCTTTGTAACTTTATAATGATCCGTATCAGTATATTTTTCTTCTTTATAATTAAAATCAATATTATATATCTTGGCATTAGGATATGCCATAATAATTGGTGAATGAGTAGCTATAATAAATTGGGAGTTCTCCTTTACCAATTGATGCATTCTCGAAATTAAAGCCATCTGCCTTGTTGGAGATAATGCTGCCTCCGGCTCATCTAATATATAAATTCCATTACCTCTGAAACGGTTCATCAACAATGCCATAAAGGATTCGCCGTGAGATTGTCTGTGCAAAGAACGCCCTCCATAATAGTCGATTAGTCCCGGATCTATTTTCTCCAATTCATCGACATTTGTTGCTACATTATAAAAGCTTTCTGCCCGTAAAAAGAATCCGCCTTTAGGCTTTTTTACTCCTTTAACAATTTTTATATATTTATATAAGTCTGAATGAGTATCTGCAGTGGAAAAATTAAAATTTTTCGTTCCCCCTTCAGGATTAAATCCATAGGCAACACCTATTGCTTCTAACAAAGTAGATTTACCGCTTCCATTTTCTCCGACAATAAACGTTACATTAGGATGAAAATTAAGAACCGATAAGTTCCTAACTGCCGGTAAATTAAATGGATATTCATTATATGAGGTGATATTGGAACTTAATAATTCCACTTCCCTGATATATTGTTCATAAGGTATTTCGATCATATTAGCCACCTTTCCTTGTATTCAAAGTCCAAATATATTCAGAAGCAAATATTAAAATAAAACTTTACAGTTTCAAAACGGACATTATATAATCGGAAATTTTCAAATTTCCCTCCTTAGTCGGATGTATGCCGTCTATATATAGATCCCTTTTTAAACTCTCAGTTTTGCTGTCAATAAAAATACTATAAAGGTCTAAATATTTACATTGGGACAAAGAAGAAAAATTTATCAGCCAATTTCTATATTCTTCTATATTTGAATTGATTTTTTCAAAGTCATCACTAAATTGGAAGAACTTCTTTGCCTCTTCTGCAACCATTGGTATGGGTATACCCAATAAAGGCAATATTCCATAATGATATGATTGATAGACCATAGAAAAAATGTTGGCCTTAACAATCGAAATAGGCATTTCACAGACAAAATCATTACTCCCTCCCATTATCATCACATGAGTGGGTTTTTCTCTTAGAACATCTCTTTCAAACCTTGACAGCATGCCTGAAGTGGTATCTCCCACAATCCCTTTATTAACAACAGAGATGCCTGATCTTTCAGATAATAATGATACCCAGGATTCCTTTCTCCTTACTCTGTAACCATAAGTTATACTATCGCCTAAACAAACCAATTTCAAATTATCACCTCAAACAAAACATGATTAGCATTCCTCTGTTTAATCGAAAATACAAGAGATGAATTCATCCTTTGATATATTTCCTAAGAATTTATTTATCTCAACATCTTTCAACCTTTCTTTTACTTCGTATTCATCGTATTTTAAACCTATAAGCATATTTTCCAGTTTTTCTATATCTTCCGTTCCAAAAAAGTCTCCGTATATTTTAATATTTTGAATCTTTCCGTCCACCGCATGAAGAGAGACTTCAACAGAACCAGCATCAAATTTCTTATAATTTTTAAAATTGAATTCAGGGGATCGTCCAAAATTCCAATCCCATGTGTTGTATTTTTTATCTGCCAGTTTTTGAATACCATTCTTTTCATCTTCAGTAAGACTATATATTTCCACAGGCTGCCCTTCCGCTTCAAATATATAATTAAGAAGAATTTCTCTGAATTTAAAGATAGTTATTTTTTCCTTCATATAGGGGCTTATATTTGTCACGCGTTTTCTTACGGATTTAATTCCTTTAGACTCTATCTTTTCAGCTCTTACATTTAAAGCCTTTGTCAAAACATCCAACTGAGAATCAAAAAGTAAAGTACCATGATTCAGCACCCTGCCTTTTATTATACTTTGTGCTATTCCAGAAAATTTTTTCCCATTTATAGTGATATCGTTTCTTCCTGAAAGCTCACATTGAATTCCAATTCTTTTTAACGCATTTACTATGGGAACATTATATTTTTTAAAATCAATTTTTTCCAAAGGTCCGGATTTGGTAATAATAGAAAAGTTTAAATTTCCGAAATCGTGATATACCGCTCCTCCTCCCGTTATCCTTCTTACTACATTGATGTTGTTTTTCCTAACAAAATCCATATTTATTTCTTCAATGGTATTTTGATTTTTTCCTACAATAATAGATGGCTCATTTATCCACAATATTACATAGTCCTCATCTATATCCAAATTTTTAAATACATATTCTTCTAAAGCAAGATTATAATGAGGATCATTCGAATTGTTTTCTATATATTTCATATTATTTATTCCTTTCCTTTCACATATAATAAAATATATTAAATTTCAAATTTTATATTTTTCTGAAACCAACATTATCTTCTAAGCATTTTTTAACATCCTCCTTATCTATAACAGCTTTCCTAAACTTATTCATTCCCTTTATATCTCCAAATAAAATAACTCCTGTTATTTTTCCGTCACATGAAAAAAGTTTATGATGAATACCGTTATTTTCGTCCCTAAATTCATACAAATCATCATAAATTTTTATGTTCCCTGCCGAAAATAAAGAAACATCTCCTATCTCCAATGTAGTATAAGGAATCGCCGAAGTATATTCTCTCTCTCCTCCCGACATATTGGCCCCCGCAACTTTTCCCTGCTCATTTCCGGCACTCCAAAGAGCCAATACCTTTCCATCTACTTGTGCTGCATCTCCTGCGGCATAAATATTTTTTAAATTTGTTCTCATATGGCTATCAACTTTTATACCTCTGTCAAAATCTATATCGGTTTCCCTTACCAAACCCAGATTAGATCTTACACCAGTTGAAAATAACACTGCATCCGTATGTATTTCTCCGTTATTCTTTAACTTAATCCCATTAACCTCATCTTCTCCAAGTATCTCTTCACAAGAGGAATTTAAATATATATTGATGCCCATATCAAACAATTTTCTTTCTAACTTTCGAGATATCTCTTCATCTAATTGATTAGGAAGCAAAAAAGGAGAAAACTCTATTACGTTTACTTCTTTCTGTAAATTTTTTATTGACCATGCTGCTTCCAAACCTAAAAGTCCTCCTCCTATAACAGTAATACTTTTACAATGATTAAAATATTCCTTAATATGCCTCAGATCTTCTATTGTCCTCAAAGCGAAAATTCCATCTTCACACTTTCGGATTATCGGAGGGAAAAAAGGACTGCTTCCCACAGTTAACAACAGCTTTTCATAAAAAATTTTCATTCCGTCGTCTAATTCTATGCTCGACTCAGTTACATTGATTTTCTTTGCAATTTTATTTAATACAACCTTCACTTTCTTTTCATCATACCATTCTTGTTTATTGACAAGAAGTTCTTCATCTTTAAAATCTTTGCTTATACATTCTGTCAGTTTAATTCTGTAATATGTAAGATATGGTTCTTTTGAGATCACAGCAATAGTTTCCTCTTTATCATTCTTCCTTATTTCTCTTATTGCCGACAAACATGAGATTCCGTTTCCTATTATTAAATACTTATACTTTTCATTCATAAACTTATCCCCCTCGTTATTTACTCTCTTAATAGTTGTTTAACATAATTCAATCATACCATAAAATTAAAAGAAAAGACGAGTAAAAAATAACGGCTGTTATTTTTTACTCGTCTTTTTAAGTCTTTTATATATTTAGTCACCTATAATTTCAGTCCAGATTCTGTCATATTCTTTAACAAAATCCCCGAGATCCGTGAATATTTCACAATTATTTATAGTTTCTTCATCCGGATATGCTACTTTATCATTTTGAATATCTTTAGGTAAAAGTTTCACCCCCTCTTTGTTGGGAGAAGAATACCCGATATATTCGGCATTTTTTGCTGCTATATCCCCTCTGCACAAAAAATTTATAAATTCTTCCGCCTCTTTCTTATGTTTGCTTCCTTTAGGTATCACAACATTATCAAACCACAAATTAGAACCCTCTTTAGGTACCACATATTCCAGATTGTTATTTTCTTTTATCATATATGCCGCATCCCCAGACCAAACAATTGCTAAATTTGCTTCTTCTCCAATCATCAGGTCTTTGACTTCATCTCCTACGTATGCATACACCAATGGTTTCTGCTTTATAAGTTCATCTTTAGCCTTTAAAAGTTCTTCGGGATTTTTGGTATTTATAGAATAGCCGAGCCTTCTAAATGCAGCCGTCAGAGAATCCCTTTGACTGAAAAGCATAAGTATCTGGCCTTTATACTTTTCATCCCATAAAGCATTCCAGCTGTCAATTTTTTCATTGACAAACTTTTTATTATATATAATTCCCAGAGTTCCCCACATATAAGGAACCGAATATTCATTTTTCGGATCAAAATCTAAATTTTTAAATTTATCATCTATATTTTTATAGTTGGGAATATTATTCATGTCTAATTCCAAAAGCATATCTTCTTTAATCATCTTTTCAATCATATAGTCCGAAGGAAACAGCACATCATAATTTCCTCCTCCGGATTTGATCTTTACATACATATCTTCATTGGTAGAAAAGGTATCATAATTAACGTCAATATTGAATTCCTTTTCAAATTCATCAATTGTATCGGGATCAATATAATCTCCCCAGTTATAAACATTGAGTACAGCTTTATCATCTTTCTTACAGGAAACACCTACTAAAGTCACAAAAACTATTACGGCAACAAATACAAATTTTCTTACTATCTTGCTCACATTAACCCACCTCCATCTTCCTTTGAATTTCTTTTATTTATCAATAAAAGGAGTATAAGAACAGTTGAAAACATTATTGTTGAAAGTGCGTTTAACTCTGGCTTTATACCCCTCCTTGCCATGGAATATACGGTAATGCTCAAATTAGTAACGCCGTTACCGGTATTAAAAAAACTGATAACAAAATCGTCAATAGATAAAGTAAATGCCAAAAGCCCTCCTGTTATAATCCCCGGCATTATTTCGGGAATTATAACCTTTCTCAAAGCGTACAAAGGAGTCGCCCCCAAATCCATTGCTGCCTCCTCTAAATATTTATTCATATGTTTCAGTTTAGGAAGTATTGATAATACTACATAAGGAACATTAAAGGCTATATGAGATAAAAGCATAGTCATAAATCCAAAATTCATACTCATAAACTTAAATAAAGTCATAAAGGATATGGCCGTAACTATATCCGGATTTAAAACAGGCAAATAATTTATATTTAAGATAATTTTCTTTTTAAATCCTTTCATATTATGTATACTCAAAGCTGCAAATATCCCTATTAGTGTAGAAATCACCGATGAAAGACATGCAATTACAATTGTATAGTATAAAGATTTCATTATTTCATCATCTTTGAATAACTCCAAATACCACTTAAAAGTAAAACCATCCCATTTACTTAAAGTTTTGGAATTATTAAAGGAAAATATTATGAGTATTATAATGGGAGCATACAAAAATACAAATATCAAGAATACATAAAATTTTTTCAGTGCCTTTTCTACCATAAGCTCCCTCCTTCTTTATCTTTATTTTTGTCAAATACAGCTGTCAATCCCATCGATAGTAATATTATAAGCATCATTATAATGGAAATTGCCGAACCGAAGTTCCAGTCTCCAACCCATAAAAACTGCTGCTCTATCAAATTCCCTATAAGCATATATTGTCCTCCCCCCAGAAGTCTTGATATTACAAATGTACTGACAGCCGGCATAAATACCATAGTTACTCCGGACATTATTCCCGGTACGCTTAAAGGAAAGGTAACTCCTAAAAAAGTTTTAAATTTATTGGCTCCAAGGTCCTCTGCCGCTTCAATTAAATTGTTATCTATTTTTATAAGTACGGAATAAATAGGAAGAACCATAAAGGGCAAAAAATTATATATCATTCCCAAGATAACAGCTCCGTCATTGTATATCAGATTTGCGGATGAAAATCCCAGCATTTGAATTATATAATTTATAAATCCGTTTTTACCCAAAATAGCTCTCCATGCGTAAGTTCTCAAGAGAAAATTCATCCACATAGGAAGTACAAATAGAAGAATCATTGCATTTCTTTTCTTTATATTTTCTCTTGAGATAATCAATGCTATAGGATATCCCAAAATCAAACAAATAACAGTAGACCTCAATGCTAAATTTATGGATTTTAACAATATTTTTATATATACAGGATCAAAGAATCTTTTATAATTTGTAAGAGTGAATTTAAGCTCGGTTATATTTTGTATATCACCTGAAGTAAAGCTAAATAACAGAATAAGAAGCAGAGGAATTATCGTAAACATTATCATCCAAAAAATATAAAGATATGATAACCCTTTGTTTTTCAATTATTTTTCACCTTCTTCATAATATGTATATTTTCCGGAATTATTTTCATCCCTATTTCCGCATCAACAGGTTTCATAACGGTACTTTGAATCTTCCATGAAAAATTTCCACTTTCAGCAATCATTTCATAATGTACTCCTTTAAAAGTCACGGAGGTAATTTTTCCCTTTAATTGTCCTTCCTCCGCTGATACTATTTCAATATCCTCAGGTCTTATAACTACATCTACCGCTTCGTCTTTATCAAATCCCTTATCTACGCAATCAAACACAACCCCTTGAATTTCCACTATAAAATCATCATGCATAATGCCGTCTATTACATTGCTCTCCCCGATAAAATTGGCTACAAAGATATTCTTAGGTTCATTATATATATCAACAGGGGTCCCTATCTGCTGAATCTTGCCCTTGTCCATTACTACGACTGTATCGGACATTGTAAGAGCTTCTTCCTGATCATGAGTTACATATATAAAGGTTATTCCTATCCTCTTCTGCATCTTTTTCAGCTCTAATTGCATTCCCTTCCTGAGCTTCAAATCCAAAGCTCCCAAGGGTTCATCCAAAAGCAACACCTTAGGCTTGTTAACTAAAGCTCTGGCAATTGCCACCCTCTGTTGTTGTCCTCCGCTCAAAGATTCGATGGGCCTCTTTTCAAAGCCCTCTAAATTTACTAATTTTAACATATAGCTCACACTATCTCTTATTTCCGATTTACTGATTTTTTTAATCTTTAGCCCGAATGCTATATTTTCAAACACATTTAAATGAGGAAATAATGCATACTTTTGAAAAACCGTATTTATTTGTCTTTGATAAGGAGGTACATCTGTGATATCCTTTTCTTCAAATATAACCTTTCCCTTAGTGGGATGCTCAAACCCTCCGATTATTCTAAGAGTTGTTGTCTTCCCACATCCACTGGGACCTAAAAGAGTTAAGAATTCATTTCTTCTCACATATAAGTTAATATCCTTTAAAGCCTCCGATTCACCAAATTTCTTAGAAACGCCAACTAAATCAATAATCCAGTTTTTCTCCAAGTTAATCACCTCTTCTATATATTAAAAGCTGGGGGGAGTACTAACCCAAATAAGCTTGGCAACATGTTTCCCCTCATTGGAAATATAGTGATTAGAATTAGCCTTAAAATAAAAGCTTTCTCCTTTCTTTGCCTTATACTTTTCATTTCCAATATGAATAAATACATGACCTGATATTACAAACCCAAATTCCTCTCCTTCATGAGGTGAATCTTCCTTTGTGCTTCCACCCGGCTGAACTTCAACAAAAATGGGCTCCATTAAATTCTTTTGAGCATTTGGAACTACCCATTTGAGAATATATTTATATTCTTCATTTTCAGTAACAAAGGCATCATCTTGTGAAAACACTATCTTTTCATCTTCGGTTTCATTAAAAAAATCTTTTAGATTAGTTCCCAAACCGTCAAGTATATCAACTAAAGTAGCAATAGATGGAGAAGTTAAGTCTCTTTCTACCTGTGAAATAAAACCTTTTGTAATTTCACACCGCTCTGCCAATTCTTCTTGAGTAAGAGAATTCTTAATTCTGAGACGTTTAATCTTATCTCCGATTTTCACGTTTTCCCTCCTAACGTTCTAACGTTTGCTCTATATATTAAATTATTTGTTTATCATTACTAAACTATTCTTTTAACCAGTTTATTATAATAAAAAAGCTACCAAAAAGTCAATAGTTTTTTGAGTATCTTTTTTATCTTGTATTAAAGTAATATACTATAAAACAGGCATAACAACATATTTTTTTGTTTAATATATGCAAATTTTTTATTTAATAAATAATAATTAGTGTAAAAATCTTTTTCTTCACAAAAAAATAAAATCGGTATTTATCATACCGATTTTATTTTTACCATCTTCCTCCGGCTCCCCCGCCTCCGGAAGAACCGCCGCCGCCCCTGTCTCCTCCACCTCTTCCATTTCCGCCTCGGCCTATATTCCTTAAAATAAAGAAAGTAAGCCAGCCGTGGAAAAAGGTAAAATCTATAAACAGAAAGACGATCACTCCTATAACGATTAAAATCTTAGGGAGTATATTACCTACTCCAAAAAAATTTTTCTCAGAATAATTTTCATATATATTTTGATTAACATTTTCTCTTCCCACATCCACATTGTATTCATCTTCAATAACGGTAATAATGGAATTAAAACCGTTTAATATGCCCTTTTCATATTGATTCTCTTTAAAAGAAGGAATCATTTCATCTTCGATAATCCTTCCTACTTTACTGTCAGGAAGAGGCCCTTCAAGACCATATCCTACTTCTATCCATAATTCTCTGTTCTCCAAATCCATGAGAATCAAAATACCATTATCATATTCCTTACTTCCAATTTCCCATTTCTCGAATAGTCTATTGGCATATTCTTTTATATCCGTATCTCCTGTGGTATTAACTATTGCGACTACAACCTGTGCACCTGTTTTTCTGTAAAGATTTTCATTAACAGAAACAATGTAGTCAGTTCCATCTGCGTCTAATATATTGCCTTCATCATAGACATAAAAATTTTGAGATGCTTCCGGAAGGTTTAATTTTTCGGCAAAGGATATATTGGTTCCTATTAAAAGTATTAAAAATAATACAATTAAGCCCTTAACACTTTTTTTCATTTAGATCCTCCCATTAAAAGTTTACATCCGGCACTTCCGCATCCTTTGCATCTATTTCAAAATATGCTTTCTTCTCAAAACCGAATAACTTAGCAACTATGTTAGTCGGAAATTTTCTTATAGTGGAGTTATAGCTTTGTACCGCTTCATTGTATCTTCTTCTCTCAGTCGCAATCCTGTTTTCAGTACCTGAAAGCTCATATTGAAGATCAGAGAAATTTTTGCTTGCCTTAAGATCGGGATAATTTTCTGCTACCGCATACAGCTTGGTTACAGCTGCACTTAATTGCCCGTCGGCTTCCGCATATTCTCCCGGAGTATTGGCGCTTTCAAATTTACTTCTTGCTTCAGTAATACTTGTCAGTACTTCTTTTTCATAATTAGCATATCCCTTTACGGTATTCACTAAATTCGGTATAAGGTCTGCTCTTCTCTTTAAAACATTCTCTACCTGAGACCAAGAACTATCCACATTTTCTTCCAATGTATTAAGATTGTTATATATGCTTACAATACCAAATACCAAAATTAAAGCTACTACTATAACAATAATAATGGGTGTTTTTTTCATTTAACATCCTCCTTCATTTATCATATATATAATACTACATTTATTTATTTTTAGCTATAAAAAAAGCCGATAAGCATCGGCTTTTTTTTATACTGCATTCTTTTTTTGTCCTTTCCTTATTAACGTTTCATCCCACAATTTATCTGCAGTCTCTGCCCATTTTTCCGCAGCCTTTTCTGTCTTTGCGGTTAAATCATAAACATCTTCCTTATCAAGAGGCTGGGTTGATACCGCTCCGGATCTTTCAACCATACCTTTCAATTTTTCAGGATTATCAAGTAGAGGACAAGGTCTCAACTGATTTCCGTTAAATGGCTGACCTTCATTATATTCCTTAAATATAGGAGACTGAAGGGCTTCTATCAGGCTGACATCTTTTATATTTACATTGGAATAATGAATAAACGCACAAGGTTCTACATCTCCTCTGGCATTTATATGGAAATACTTTCTTCCTCCGGCAATACATCCACCTACATATTCTCCGTCATTCCAAAAATCAAGTACAAATATCGGCTCAGTTTCCCTGAATTCTCTTACTCTATGATACATCTCTTCTCTCTGCTCTGCAGTTGCCATCAAATCCGTCACAGCATCCTTGCCAATGGGCATATAAGTAAAATACCATCCAAACATACATCCCTTATCTATAAGCATCTCTAAATATTCTTTTGATCCCACTACGTCAACATTATATTTATGATAGCAAGTCGAAAATCCAAACACCACTCCATACTTTTTAAGAAAATCCATTGCATTCATTACACTTTGGAATGTCCCTTTTCCTCTTCTCATATCCGTTTCTTTTTCAAATCCTTCTACGCTTATTGCAAGTCCAAAGTTACCTAACTCTCCAAGTTTCTTAGCAAATTCTTCATCAACTAATGTGGCATTAGTAAAGGAAAGGAAAGCACAATCGCTATGTTTTTCCGCAAGACGTATCAGATCATTTTTTCTCACTAAAGGTTCTCCTCCGGAATATATATACATATATATTCCAAGTTCTTTTCCTTCATTTATTATCCTATCCAAAGTATCAAAACTCATAGAATCCGTCTTTTCGTATTCTGCAGCCCAGCATCCTGTACACTTTAAATTGCAGGCACTGGTAGGATCCATAAGTATTGCCCAAGGAACATTGCAATGATATTTTTCCTGCATTTTCTTTTCAATAGGAATACCGACCATACCTGAATTAACCATATAATTTATTAAAAATTTCTTTCTGGTACTGGGCGACAACTCATCAAAAAATCTTTCTATTAATTTATACCAGTTACTGGTAGGATCATTTACAATCTTCCTGAAAGTTTCTACATGTTTTTTATGATTATCCAAGGTGACAATCTTTCCGGCCCAGTCAACAAGTTTAGGCAAGTTTGCCATAGGATCCTTTTCAATATATTTTAGTCCTTCATTCATTAATGCAGTACTTACAATTTGCTTTACATTTACCACAATAAATTCCTCCTTAACATAATTAAGCTCTTAACCCATCAATTAAAATATTAAGGGAGCTCAATCTTTTTTTAAAATCAATGTCACTATATGAATCCTGTTGGATAATAAAAGAATTGATAAAAGAAAATATTGTTTCTGCCATTCCTTCACTATCAATAGGTTTAATTTCTTTTGATTCAATTCCCTGAGATATGAGGTCGTTAATAGAATCCATTATCTCTTGAAAATATTCTTTAATCTTATTTACTATTTTGTTATTCTCCATTTTTAATATCACACATATTTCCGCAACAATAATAAATACATGATTATATTCATATTCATTAGTTAATTCAAATACCAGTTTTTTTAGTTTTTCCACAATTGTAAGATCTTTATCCGTTACAATAGTTTCCACTTTACCTTTAATTTCTTCCAACGTTTCACTTATAGCATAATAAAATATCTCGTCCTTATTTTTAAAATATTGATATATTGTAGTTCTGCCAAATCCACAACTATTAGAAATATCAGAAATGTTTGTATTAAAATATCCTCTTTTAATAAATAGTGCCTTAGCCTTTTCTATAATCTCTGCTTTCCTTTCTTCATAATTAACAACTTTTGGCAAACTTTTTATTCCCTCCTTTCCATGGATTATTAATATCTAATTAATATCTATTCTTATTTTAACATAAATGACACCAATGTCAATAAAAAAATACAATATCTTCTAAATGCGAATGATTAGCTTTAACAGCATTATTTAATAATTGTTACTGTTATTTTATTTAACGCTTCCTCAATCAATTCATCTATATTCAATTTTTTTTCGGATTCTTCAATAGTTTCTATTTTAGGTCTGGTCACAGGGTGCTTTGGTAAAAATACGGTACAGCAATCATCAAAAGGTTCTATGGATTTCTCATAAGTTTCTATATCCTTCGCTATTTTAATTATCTCTACTTTATCAAAACCTATCAGGGGCCTAAAAACGGGCCTATCCACAATATTGTCCGTTACCTTAATCCCATCTATGGTCTGGCTTGCAACCTGTCCTAAACTTTCTCCCGTTATGATTGCATCGCAACCCTCTTTTTCCGCTACCATATCTGCTATCCTCATCATGAATCTCCTCGAAATAATGGTCATCTCGTCTTCAGGGCAACTTTCGTGAATAGCTTTCTGGATATTTAATATATTAATGCTATAAAACTTTATTTCTCCATTAAAATGAGTAAGCATCTCTGCCAATTCTTTAACTTTCTGTTCTGATCTTTCACTTGTAAAGGGATAACTGTGATAATGAATTATACTTAATTTGACTCCCCTTTTCGCCATCAAAAATCCCGCTACAGGACTGTCAATACCTCCTGATAACAAAAGAAGGCCTTTGCCGTTTGTTCCCACAGGGAGCCCTCCATAGCCCTTAACTTTCTCAGTATATACGTAGCACTCTTTTTTAATATCTATATACAAAAATGTGTCAGGATTATGAACATCTACTTTTATATCATCAAAAGTCTTTAATAAAACCTCTCCTATCCTTCCTGAAAACTCAGGAGATTTTATCGGAAATTCCTTATCAACTCTATTTGTCTTTACTTTAAAGGTGCTCACTTTTTTTTCATCAATTGCTTTCATCATCATTATTTTGGCAGCCTGTTCTATACTCTCAATATTTTTCTCCACTCTTAAGCATGGACTGATATATACAATTCCAAAAACTTTTGTAAGCCTCTTAACTATTAAACTAAAATACCTTTCATCAGCTTCAATATATATCTTTCCCTGATCCTTATATACATTTGAAAATCCAAAATCCTTTATTGCTTTTTTTATCTGCTTTATAAGAACTGCCTCAAAGCTTCCTCTGTTTAGTCCCTTTAATGCTATCTCGCCTAAACTTACACTTATCACGTTCTCCATTTCATCACCTCTTAGTTATTTGTCTTATTTCTTCCAAAGAATCTTTCAGTACATCTAAAGTATAATCTAAATCTTTCTTTGTATTCATAGCCGAAAAACTAAATCTCACAGTTCCTTCTATTTCTCTGTCTTTAAGGCCTATAGATTTTAACACATGACTTTTTTCTTTGCTGTGAGAAGAGCAAGCGGAACCTGTAGAAATATATATACCCTTTTCTTCAAGATAATGTAGGAGAACTTCTCCTCTTATCCCCATAAATGAAACATTAAGTATAAACGGAGAAAATCTCTCATCAATTCCACTATTAATTTTTATATCACTAATTTCATTTTTTAATCTTCCGATAAAATATTTTTTTAATTCCGTCACTTTTTCTCTTGCTTCAAAAAATTCGTTATCCAATATCTCCACTGCTTTTCCCATTCCTACTATCCCCGGAACATTCTCGGTACCGGATCTGATTCCTCTTTCCTGCCCTCCTCCAAAAATCAGAGGATTTAAAATTACGTTTTTATTTAGATATAATCCTCCTGTCCCTTTAGGACCATGAATTTTATGACCGCTAAAAGAAAAAGAGTCTATTCCCCATTCTTTTAAATGTAATGGAATTTTTCCAAAGGCTTGTATTCCATCTACATGGAAAAAAGATTTACTTCTTTTTCTCATCAAAATTTTTTTTACTTTTTCCACCGGTTCAATTGAGCCGATCTCATTATTAACCAGCATAAGAGCTATAAGAATAGTCTCATCATCTATGCTTTCTTCAAGCTCTTCTAAATCTATAATCCCGTCTTTATCTACATCCAAATAAGTAACCCTTAACCCCCTGTTCTCATAGTTTTTAAAAATATCAAGCACAGAAGGATGTTCTATCTTTGAAGTAATAATGTGATTGCCATATCTTAAATTTTTATTTATTATCCCTTGGATTGCTAAATTATTACTTTCTGTACCTCCGGAAGTAAAAAATAATTCATCACTTCTTATTTTTAAAAAATCGGCAATTATATTTCTTGCCCATTTTACCTTTTTCTCTGCATCAAACCCCATTCTATGAAGAGAAGAAGGATTCCCATAGCAAGTTTTAAGCATAAAAGTCATTTCTTCAATTACTTCATCTCTTGGTTTTGTAGTCGAGCTATTATCCAAATAAATTTCCATGATCATCACCTTATCCTTTGTCAATATATAAAATTTAATTAAATAACATGGTATAACTTACTTTATACAACAATTTTCCAATATCTAAAGAACCTATAAAAACAATCTCCATTTTATATTATATATCATATTATCTTCTTTTTTATAACCCCTATAAAAGTTATATTTTTCATTAATACACAGTTGACCTTAAATGGATTTCAAAAAAGGCTTAATTGATTTACTAATATTTCTATTAAAGCCTTTTTTATAACCTATAGGAAAGTCATGTTCTTCCTTAATTTGTACTTTCCGTTAAATGGGTTTCAAAAAAGGTTTCATTAATTTATTAATATTTCTATTAAAACCTTTTTTATATTATTTATACATTAAAAATATTATATACAATCTTGATAAATTAGAGAAGTAAAAATATATTACAAGTTTTTTAAATTTTTTTAGCAAAAGATGTTGCAAACCATGTCGTAATTTGCTATAATATGAGAGTGGTTATCCCCCTGGTAACCTCAAATAAGATCTCTATTCCCAATACCCCTTTTGAACGGTTTTATGTTACATCCCTTTGTGGATGTAGGGGCTCCTTAATAAGGAGTCCTTTTTTATTTTATTTATTTTTGTATAATATGTTAAAATATAATTGTACATAAAATAACTTTAGGAGGCTTTATTATGAAAAGAAAAAAAGTAGCCATTATATTCACAGGCGGGACTATTTCTATGAAGATTGATCCTCGTATTCATGCTGCTATTCCTGCTTTGTCCAGTGAGGAAATACTATCTATGGTCACGAATATTGAAAAAGCGGCGGAAATCGAAATTATTGATTTTGCTAATCTTCCGAGTCCTCATATAACTCCTGACATAATGATGAAATTATCTCAGACCGTTAAAAAAACGATTTCCCGTGAAGACATCAATGGTGTCGTTGTGACTCACGGAACGGATACTCTCGAAGAAACAGCATACCTATTGGATTTAACTATTAAAACAGAAAAACCTATAGTAGTGGTGGGAGCTATGAGAAACAGTTCAGAACTTGGATATGACGGTTCGAGCAATCTTTCTGCCGCAATTTGTACGGCAACTTCTGAAGATGCAAAAAATAAGGGTGTATTGGTAGTTATGAATAATGAAGTTAACAGTGCAAGTGAAGTAACAAAAACAAATACTCTTTCTCTTGACACTTTTAAGTCACCCGAATTCGGTCCTCTTGGAATTATAGATAATGATGAAGTTATTTTTTATAGAGATATACCATATAAACAGCATATTCAAACGGAAAGTATTGAATCCAAAGTCGGACTTGTAAAATGTGTTTCAGGAATGGAATCGGACATACTCCACTTTTTAATAGATTCCGGATATAAAGGAATAGTATTAGAAGCCCTTGGAAGAGGAAATATTCCTCCAAAGATGATGGAAGGAGTAGAAAAAAGCATAAATAAAAATATTCCTGTAGTAATGGTATCACGATGTCCTACAGGACGAGTTTTGGACTCTTATGGGTATGCCGGAGGCGGAAAAACTTTAAGAGAACTTGGCGTTATATTTGGCGGCGATCTCCCCGGCCAGAAAGCAAGAATAAAATTAATGTTAGCTTTAAGCATAACTGATGATATTGAAGTCATAAGATACTTATTTGAAAGAAAGGAGCATTCTACCTTAGTTAAAAATATAAACTAAATATTATCTGCCCTTAATTCTTGAGAAAAAGCCCCGGGTTTTTCTGTCTAAAAAGTACTCAATATATGATACTCTTTCCTTTAAATCTTTATCTATACTTTTTAGTTGATCTTCAAGAATCCGAACCTTCTCTTCAAGAGTCTCTATTGTTTTGTCTTCATAATTTTTTTCTTTAGATGTTAAAAGGGTAGAATCCATGAATGCAAGTTTTTTTTTAGAGGTATTTCAGCAGTATTCTGCAAATTTCCAAAACCAATAAAAGATATCTCGGGATATATTTTTCCAAAAGAAAAGTTCAAGATATGTCGGTCTGTATTGAAATACCTCTTATATTTATATCTTACAACTTCTTTTCCTTTAGATTCTTTCCATTGATAAATACTGCCCCATGTATCTCCTTCGTCTGCACTGAATCTGCTTGTTATATTATCATATTCAATCCATTCCACCCATAATTTATCTTCAAAATATACTAAAGTAGGATGAGAACAGTTTTCAATATTAGATATATCCTCTCTAACTTCCATATTAGCTATATTTTCCGAAAGAGAAAATCTTTCATATCTTATTTTCAAATTTCCTTCGTAATATTCGCTATACACTAAATGTATTTTTTCATTTAACACTATCATGTCTATATATAATTTGGGTTTCTGATCTTTTGTAAGCTGTATCTTTCTATCCCATTTCCCTTCTTTTAGTGAAAAAGATTTAACACATACTTCTTCTTCCATATTAAACAGGTCATAGTATCCTATCATAATGGTATCCTTGTTTTTAATCAGCTGAATAGGATTTAATATTTTTTTTACCTTTATGTCATCAACAATATTGGTTATCCACTTGTCTTCTTTTTTATATTGATGACATATTCTATAAATGTTTTCAATATCATGAAGAGGCACTTCATATATTATATGAATATTTTCTCCACCCATCATAATATTTAAATTATACATAACTGGAAGGGGTTCTTCCGTAATTACAGTTCTCTTTATACGGTTCTCTTTTAATTCCAACAATATTAAATTAAAGGATTGATCTTGGTAAACCAAATATATATTATCCTCTGAATCCACAGTAACATCAAATTCTTCCAATGTATTTTCCGCAATAATCCTTCTATCCGTCTGTTTATTGGCCAAATTAAAATAGTAGGAATAGATATTCCCCGAATTCCATTGAAACATATGAATATTTTTCATACTATCCGTAATGATAGGAATATTATCATTAAAAAAAGCCATATATACACCACCTGTCATTTAATCTTTCTATATAGATATTAATTGATTAAATAAAATATTCTTTATTTTTAGTCTGTAACACAAATATAGTATTTCGAATATATTATCAGTGAGAATGTAATTTAAAAATTCCATGAAAGGAGGATATATAATGGGTTCTGCTGATATAAATAAAGATATTTTAAGCCAGTCAATAACAGAAAGTTGTTGTAACGGTACAACCGGATGCGATTGGGATGGAACACTGAGAAGAGTTAAAAACGAACCAATATATGTTCAAAAAGTTTTTGATGCAACTCTACTGAATTCTCAGGCATTAAGAACTATTCAAAATCAACCATTTAGCCCAAGTTTAGGAAGAAATGCACAAATTATAAGAGTAACCGATATTAGATGTAGAAAATACTTCAATCCGGCAAATATATTTGATAAAGATAATTTAACAGTTAATGCAAATACGGTATTATCAGGAGGTAGCTTCGTTGAAGATGGAGCTTGCAATCCTATTACTGTTATAGGTCCTGACGGAACTTCAAGTGAAAAAATAATATATGTAAATACTTCTGATTGCGATAAACAAGGAAGGGGAACACCAGTCTTTGGAACTCAGACTGTACGTATTACAGGAAATGTTGTTGTAGAAATCGACGTAGTTTTCCTTGATGGAAGAGGAAGAAGAACTCCCATAACTCTAAAAGCTGTTGTACCTATTGCATCAGTTAAAAATCCAATAGTTCTGACAAACTTCTTCGAACTGTGCGTACCATCAGTATTTAATTCCGCATTTTTACCAAGATTTGCTGAATTCTGCAGCGTAGCATGTGAAACAAGGTTAGCAACTAATAGTATTACCAGAGATATATGCATCGATCCTGTTACAGGACAAATAAATGCAAGCCTTATAATTGCTATATGTATAACTTGTGAAAAGAAAGTGGTAGTTCCTGTACAGCTTTGCGTATTGTCAACAGGATTCCCTGTACTATCGCCGATAGTATCTCCGATATGCTCTACTTTCCCGACTCTTTTCCCAAGACAAATTGACGAAAGCAGTAATGATGACAACGATGGTTGTGGTCGAAATTCCCAATCTCTTGGAATAAGCGAAGATGAAAAAGACGAATGCGAAGAATATGGGGATAATTATTAATAAATAGGGACTAAAACAGAAAGCAGGTAATTGATTTACCTGCTTTCTATAGTTTCTTTAATACCTGTCTCTAAATCTTCTTTCCCATTCTTTTATAAGCTCTTCTCTAAAATCAGGGTAAGCAATATTTATCAGCTCTCTTCCCCTTTCCTTTAAAGTTTTCCCCTTAAGTTGCGCTATCCCGTATTCCGTGACTATGTAGTTAGCGTCATTTCTTGAAGTTGTAACGGAAGCTCCATGATCAATAAAGGGAACTATTCTCGATATTTTATTATTTGCTGCAGTAGAAGGCATTGCAATTATCGATTTTCCTCCATCTGCCATATTTGCTCCTCTGACAAAATCCACTTGCCCTCCTGTACCACTAAATTGCCTTTCTCCTATTGTTTCCGAAACTACTTGGCCCATTAAATCAACCTGTATACATGAATTTATTGAAATCATTTTATAATTCTTCATTATAACGGTAGGATCATTTACATAATCTACAGGATACAATTCTACATTCTTATTATTATTAACAAAATCATAAAGACGTTTAGTTCCCATCATAAATGTAACTATAATTTTATCTTTGTGAATAGATTTTTTCTTATTCGTAATAACTCCCGATTCGTAAAGATTCAAGATTCCATCGGATATCATCTCTGAATGAATTCCAAGATCCTTTTTATCTTTCAGGAACAATAATATAGCATCGGGAATCGCTCCTATTCCCAATTCAAGAGTAGAGCCGTCTTCAATCAAAGAAGCGCAGTACCTTCCTATAGATTCTTCAACTTTAGTTATTTTCGGAGGATTTAATTCCAATATAGGTCTATCCGCCTCAACTATATAATCAATATCAGATATATGGATAAAGGAATCTCCAAAAGTCCTCGGCATTTCCCTATTAATTTGAGCAATTACAATATTCGCACTTTCTGCTGCTGCCTTCGTATAGTCTACTGAAATACCAAAACTGCAGTAACCCTCCTCATCGGGAGGGCTCAATTCAATTAATGCCACGTCTACCGGAAGATACCCCTCTCTAAAAAGTTTAGGTACCTCATAAAAAAAACACGGAGTATAATCTGCTCTGCCACAATTAATCGCATCTCTCGTGGATACACCTGCGAATAGAGAATTGTGACGAAAATGCCCTGCCATCTCTAACTTTGTATATTCTCCCTTCCCCATAGGAACCATATGAGCTATTTCTACATCTCTATATTCATTATAATTAGCCACCAGTTCATCAACTAAAACAGAGGGTTCCCCTGCTGCATGGCCTATTACAACTCGATCTCCGGATTTAATATGTTTAACTGCTTCTCTTGGAGATACTAATTTTGATCTATATTCATTTTTCCAATCCATTTCCCTCACTCCTCAATCTAATTTGGTATGTATTGTTTCATAAGGTTTAAATTAACCTTCAACTATAAATTTTTATTATTAAAGTCAATTTTATCTATTACCTTAGATGCAAAAAAAGAAACGACTACAGCTATAGTTATCCTTATACTCAAAAGAAGTATCCCATTAGCACCTACCGAAACAAAAATTAACGTATCTTCAAATACCGAATGGCACGATATCAAAAATATGATAAGAACATATAGATCCTTTTTATTCAAATTACTTTCCTTAGCACTTTCAATTATGACTCCAGCTCCATAGGCCAACCCAAAGACAAGACCCACTATTAACGGGAAAGTAGCTTCTTTCGATATATTATAAAATTTAGAAACAGGGCTTAAAAATTTTGCCCCTTTATCAAGTATCTTTAAATCCTTTAATATCTCCATTATAATCATAAGGGGAATAATAATTAAAGCCAATTTATAAACAGATTTGATACTTCCAAAAGTACTTTCCTTTAAAAATCCCAATAAATTCATAGAAGCCTCCTACAATACAAGATTCAATACAATTCCTGAAATAATAGCTAATGAGAACCTGCAGGCCAAAACTATAAATACATTCATCCCTGTCTTTTTTACAACCGCTGTCTCCATAAACAAACTGTGAGAAAAAGAAAGCATAAAAGCAATTATGGTAATCTGCTTTGCTTTGAGGTTTAAACCTGCTATGGCACCTATTCCGGCATATAGGTTAAGCATGTTTCCCAACACTAAAGGAAGACTCGCTTCTCCAGGAAGACCAAATATTTTCATCACAGGAGTAAAAAAATCGGATATCCAGTTAAGAATCGGAGTGTATTTTAAAAAGGTGACAAAAAAATAAACAGGAACTATGACTTTCGTTAATTCCCATGTCGTTGAAATACCTTTTCTTAATCCTCTTGAGATACTTTCTTTGTACATACAATCACCTTTCCGCACGTTTATATATTTATTATACATCACAAAATTTCTCAATTCAATGTTAAAAGATCAGACATTTCAGTTTAACATTGGCCAATCTGAAATATCTGATCTTCATTTATAAAGATTATCAGCTATTGATTGATTATCAGATTATACAATCTATCCAGCATCACTGCTGTCTCTGCTCTTGTGGCATATTTCTGCGGAGAGAATTTTCCATCTGTTCCTTTTATCAGTCCAAACTGAGCTGACAAATTCACTCCGTCTTCTGCCCATTCCGCTATTTCATTATTATCACTGAAATTGCTTAAATAATCTCTTCCATCATATTCATACCCTGATAAGGTCAGTATATTTGCCATGGCCTGAGTCAATTCCTGTCTTGTTATCTTGCCTTCAGGAACAAATTTAGTTTCCGATTTCCCTTCCATCAGGTTATTCTCATAAGCTGCATTTATTACTTCCCAATACCATGCATCGGACTTTACATCTTCAAATGCCTTTATATCTTTGACATCGGAACTGTCCGCTTTCACCATTCTTACCAAAAGTGCCGAAATTTCTGCTCTTGTCAGCTCTCCAGACGGTACAAATGATCCGCCGCCTCTCCCATTGATTATTCCTTTTGATGCCATAGAATTTATAGAACTTCTTGCCCAATCGTAATTCTGCAAATCTGTAAACTTTACCGGATTATCGGTAATATAATATTTACTGTTACCTTTTGTGGTAAACACCATCTCCTTGTTTTCCTTATCGTATATTCCTCCAAGATTTTCTTTACTACCATTATCGTCTTCCCTCATTACAGTTTTTCCTGTACCATTTTTCTCATAGGGAAGCCCTATGGTTATAGGTTCTTCAAATTTTTTCTCAGGCAATATCTGTATCTCTGTATAGTCAGCCATATTTTTCATCATAATGGTAATTTCTTTATCCAATATTAACTGTTTTATAGGTATCTTCATATTTCCACCGTTGAAATATAGCATTAATTTGTCTAATCCTGATCTCAATAATTTTTCAGTAGTATCAGTGGGCATAACTATTTTTTCAATATCATTGTTCATATAGAAAGCAAGAACCGCTTCTAACTTTTTACCGTTGGTTATCTTGGCATTTTCTACGGATTTGATTAAACTCCTGTTAAATTCCCCTATGGTTTCAAAATCCTTCGTATATTCTACCGTTATTCTTTCCGACTGTACTTTTATATTCGATTTCTTATCAAGAGCTTTCTGTACTGTAGAAATCAAGTCCTTTTGGCTGTTTATGCTATCTTCCTGAGCCATGCCATTTTTCACTTTCCCCAGATTATCTATTATATACACGAGTACTTGTTGAATATAGCTCACGTTCTGTGTCTTATCCACCAGCAGATCTGCTATTATATTTAAATCTCCGACTATGTCTTTTATCTCCTGAGGATTCATCTTATTTACATCAATTTCCTTTATTACCTTGGATATAACTTCTTCCGATTTCTTTTTAATTTCAGGATCTGTCATATTTCCGCTGTATAAACTGTTGGCTAGCTCTTTTAAAGCAGCATTCTTTATGTTGTTAACTGCTGGACTTGGTTTTACAGCTTCAGAAGGTTTATCTCCCATATCGTATCCCAAATCTTTCCCTAAATCCATAGTATAGAGCCATCTTATATAATCTCCGTCCTCTACTTTTACGCTTCCTGCCCCTACATTCGGAAACTTTCCGTTGACCGAATACATCCAGCCGCTTCCAGGCCCTTTATCCATTTCTCCTTGTCCATCTATACTTGCTATATATCCTGAACGTTCAACGTATTCTATATTCTTACGATTCAGTACCCTTTTTGTTAACCCCAATACTGTTTCTCCTTTATTGATATCTACTTTTTCTTCATCTACTATTATTCCATCATATCCTTTAACATAAATATATGCTGACTCAGGTTTGTCGGGGTCATCCGGATCTTTTTCATCAATAACAATAGTTTTGGATGCGGTCTTTCCGTCAATATTAACTAAAAGGTTATATTGTTTTCCTCTTTCTAACTGAGCTTTAAATTCAATTTTTCCCTTTGAATCCGTAACTCCCTGATTTATATAATATTTTCTGTTATTGTCCTTTATGGATATACTTACAGGCTTATTTCTTTCTCCTTGAATTGAAATAACGGTTGTTTCTCCTTCTAAGCGGTAGTCAATATTAAAGTCGGCTTGAGCAAATACAAATGAAGGAATCGTTAAAATCAATATAAGAAGAACCGCAATTAATTTCTTATTCATTATTTTCCTCCTCAAACAATATTGTCCGAACAAAATTTCTGATTTCATCTATTCCCTTTATTATTCTACTTCTATCCTCAGGGGTATTCCCAATAGAATATTTTGATTTTCAAAATTATCCCATACCATTGCTTTTATTATATAATCTCCCGTTTCAGGTATCAAAAATCCTGCTCCCATTTCCTTTGTTTCTCCTGTTTTTATAGCTTCATTTACATAGGAATAATTTATCATTTTGCTCTCATCTTTATTAAATAACACCACTATAAAGGTAGCCGATTTATCTGAACTGCTTATATTCTTTATTCTTATTTCCACTCTTCCTTCGGTTCCCTTTCTTATGGGATCATTTCCTATTCTTTCTATCTGAAAATCTTCCGGTTCCACAGTTAAGCCTACAGTATCCGCTATATTTTCATATCCTTTTATCTTTACCGTTATTGTTACTTTTCCTGCCTTCTTGGCAGTTACTGTTCCATCTTTATCCACTTCTGCTACATTATTATCGGAACTTTCCCACAGAAGATCATAAGCCGGAAGGTAATTATTGTTTTCATCATAAGTTCTTGCTTCTAAATTCAATGTTTCATTTTCCTTTAAAACCGTCTTGGCTGGTTCAAGAATTCTTACAGTTGCAGGTTCTCCTTCTTCTAATCCTATTTCTTTAAACATGGATTTCCCTCTGTATAAATCGGCCAATGCTATAAATGCCTGTTCCGTAGCACTGTCTATTTCCGTTCCCCATTCTGAAGTACTTTCAAAATGATCTCCTACTTTATAGGATATTAGAGCGTCTAACATTGAATTACCGTTTTTTCTCCACTCTGATGACAGCGGATCCGCTCCTACAGCAATAAGCCCTTGTATAACGGCCGATACAGAGTAAGGATTTTCTGAGCCAAAAGCTTCAAATCCTCCTGAATTTTTTTGATTTGCCTTTAAATAGGCCAGAGCTTTATCTATCGAATCATTTACTCCGTTAAGGTCTCTATGGCTGCCCAGCGCCATGATGCTCATAGCTGCATCATCTACCATTCCATAACTTCCAAAACTTCCGTCATTATTTTGATATCCTATAAGAGCCGATACGGCCTTTTCTACATCATATTCTCCCTTAGCCATGTCCAACGCTATAATGCCGAAAGCTAAGGCAGTGGGATAATCGTCAGATGTGCCAACTATGAATTTACCTGAATCCTGCTGAGAATCCGCCAACTCTTTCACATAATTTCTTCCGTTATAATCATATGGATTTCTTCCCGCGGATATCAGCCCTATAATATTTCCTGCATAAGCTGTTGCCCCGTTCAAATTTTCGCTTACCGCATACCTATCCCGAATTATAGGAATGTCCCTCTCCAAATTATCGCTTGTATAATTATATCCTATAGCTGCTCTAAAGGTATACGCCGCTTTTTCTCCATAGTAGTTTCTCAGAGTCTCTACAGTTTCCCTGATTGTTCTCTCATCTTCCGTTTCTTCCTCTTCCAGGCCTTCCAGCGATGATACCAATCCGGTTAAAGCCTCTACTATCTCCTGTTGGGAAGGATTTTCTTTTTCTAATACCTCTTTGGCAATGTTTAATGCTTCTTGTAAAGCCCTCCAGCTTTCTTCTGTATAATCACTTTCCTTTAAAGTCCCGTCTTCAATCTTGCTTTCTATTTCATTTACCTTTGCTGACAAAGTCTCTTTACTTATAGGTACAGTACTTTCAATGGTAACTGAAATGTCCTTGGTGAAAAATTCACCGTTTTTTATAAATCCAAGAGTTACACTTGTTTCCTCATTTCCTTCTGTGGTCTTTTGTTTCAATAACGTGTACTGGCCCGGAGTAACACTGTCGGAAACATAACCCGTATAATTCTTTTGAGCATAAACAAGGTATATGGTCGGGTCTGATGTTTGTCCATCTTTTAACCTTACAATATAACTTGTAACATTTGAACCTTCCGCAGCTGTATTGGGAATTAATACACTATCTTCGTATTTTTCGGCTTCCCTTCTCACCGATAATTTATCGTCATTGTCATCTTCCTCCGGAAGAGTAACTCCCAATATTTCTTGCAGTTTTTCTCTTGCTTCTTCCGGCGTAACGCCTATTTCACCGTACTCGTCTTCTGTGTCGTTTCCCAATCCTTTAACTATATTCCCCAGATAATCAGTAGAATTTCCGAAACAATTCTCAAAATCATTTTCCGCATCGTAACCGTCATAATAACCTGCAAAACCTCCGTTCCAGCTCCAGCTCGGCACAACCGTTCCCGTGCTTACGGAATTTTTTGTTTTACCTGATGTACTTCCTACAAATCCTCCGAAATAATTACCCTTGTTAATTTTGTCGCCGATAACATTTCCTGTGGAATAACAGTTCTCTATAGTAGTATATAAGTTGTTTGATCCTGCAAAACCTCCTACCGTTTGACAGCCCGTTACGTTCCCCATAGCATGGGAATTGTATATCTGTTCCCAATTTGAGCCAACCAGTCCTCCTACAAGATTACCGCCATTTACATTTCCTTCTGCATAGCTGTTTCTGATTATACCTCTATTCCAGCCTACAAGGCCTCCTACGTCTCCCCCGTCTCCTATGGGAACGGTGGAACATATAACTTCCGCATCCGCCGAACAATTATCTATAATACTGTAGATATAACTTCCACTTCCCGTTCCCGGTACTGTATTGTTACCATCGTTGATTCCGATTAAACCTCCTATACGGGTAGCTTTTATAACATCCGTGCCTAAAGCCGTTATCCTTCCGCTTACATGACAGTTCCCTATTAAGCAGAAACCGCCTTCCCCATCCTCTTTTGCATAGCCTGCCAGAATTCCCAACCTGCTGCCGCCTGTAACGTTGGTATTTGTTATTGTTACATTCACTATTTTTGCATTGTCTAAAACCCCGAAAAGCCCTATATTTTTGCTGCTTTCCGGTTTATCGATTTTCAGGTTCGAAATCTCTTTATTGTTTCCGTCAAAGGTACCTCTGAAAGGATTGCTTTCAGTTCCTATAGGCTCAAATTCCGCATCTTTCAGATTTATATCATTGTTTAATTTAAAATGGGCCTCAGGATATTCCATAATATGAGAAAAATCTTTTGCTTTTTCTACCAGATAAGGATTTTCCTCCGTTCCTTCTCCTTCAAAATAACCGCTTTCTTCCCCTTCTCCCGGAGTCGGAGATACCATCTCATCCCATTTAGGCCCTTTAAAATTGTTAACGGGGCTTCCGTAGTACCAAAGAATTTTATCTCCGTCCTTAACGGTAGCGGTAGATACTCCCACAGGCGAAACCTTATCATTAACGGTAAACATCCATCCGTCGGGAGATACGGCTTCTATTCCGTCTATGGACTTTATAAATTTTCCGTAATCTCCGTCTTCCGCTTCGTAAGGGATCTCTTCCTCTCCTGCTTCCAAAACATCCAAAGCAGTAGGACTTGTACCTTCTTTCTCGACTTTTATGGGAGTTACGCCGATATGGGTTTCAAAACTGTAATTTTCAAAATCATAAGTTGCGACCAATACTTCTACTGTTATTTCACCGGAAGGTTCAGGTCCCGAAGATTCCGGAGCGATTGACAGGATATAAGGAAATCCTCCGTTGATATTATCCGCCTTTCCCCAGATGGAATTTCCGTTATTCAAAGCAGCAAGCACTTCGTCGGATTTCAGTTCTTCCGCCGTTTTGGCTTCGATTCCATCCAAGGTCGCACTGTTTTCAGACGGCAGCTGCCTTTCCGAGTTGTAGAAACAGTTTGAAGCTGTCCCTCCTCCAGAGGATAATCCGCCTATAAAAGCACCTCCGCTTGTTTCAGGTACAACATCAGTATTTGCATAGCAATTCTCAATATTTGAAGAGTCTGCTGCACGTCCTATAAAACCGCCTATTTCTTCCGTACCTTTAACAGTTCCTGTACTGTAGCTGTTAATGATAGAACCATAATTCCAACCAACCAATCCTCCGCACCATTTTTTTGCTTCAACAGTAGCAGAAGAATAACATTCGTTGATAGTACCATCAGGGGTATTTCTGCCTACCAAACCTCCGTGAGTTGTCGTACTATATGTATTATCATATTTAACAACCCCGCTATCAATAAAACTTCTTTCGACCGTTCCTTCATTAATTCCTACAAGTCCTCCAACGACATTGCTCGTACATGTAATTTGCGTATTTACCGACGAACAGTTTTCTATTGTTCCTTCATTGGTTCCTGCCAAAGCTCCGGAAGAACCATACAAACTAAAATCACCGTCTACCAACTTCAGATTTTTTACTGTAGCTGAAGAGGACAATTTGTAAAACAACCCGCCATTTTCACTACTAAAAGATATTTCAAAATTTTTAATAGCATGTCCGTCTCCGTCAAAAACTCCTGTGAAAGGATGTGACGAGTTTCCTATAGGTTTCATCGTCTGTCCTGGAGTCGCCTCTTCCATATCAATATCATTGGCTAATTGATACGTCTTTGCCCATTCTGTTTCTTGAGCTGACTGGCTTTTATTAGCCAAATCAATCAGCTGATCCGCAGTACTGATCTCTACTACTTCCGAATCCTCTTCGCCTGATATTTCATTATTGGATTCAATATTAATTTCCTCTGGTTTTTCATTTTTTTCCTGAACCGGTTCTTCTGCTTTTTCTTTGTCTGTATATTTTTCTTATTCCTTAACTGGTTTTACCTCTTCATTTATTGTTTCCGTAGGTACTATTCGGTTTCCTGTATCTACTGCCAGTCCCAAATTTGAAAATGTTCCTATCAACATAATAATCGATAAGAATAATGCTAACATTTTTTTGCTGAATATTTTCATTTAATGCACCTCTCTTTTCCCCTTATTTTTATATATAATCAACATAATTAAGGCTATTTTGCTCTTATTTTATGTTGTTTTATAACTACTTCAACTAAAAAAATCCCAACTTCCGTGAAGTTAGGATTTTTATTTAAGTAAAGCACATATTTATCTAAACAAAAAAGACATTAAACTTACCTCAATCCCGGAAGGTTAGTGCTCTCATATATAGGCAGGTCTCCTGACTTATGGATCAGCACTTGACTTTTATCCTTCCCAAGATCGCTCTCAGTGGTATTATTAAAAGCAGCTCCCCAATTACAGTGGCCGGACCGCTCAGGATTTTCACCTGATTCCCTTTTAATTTCTAAAAACCTAAATATCTTATCTATATTCAGTTTTATAAATTAATTTAAAAAATTTCACTATTTTAATTGTATAATAGTATAATCAAATTTTCAATACATTTATACATTTTTTATAACTCATACGAAAACCTATGCAAATTTGCTTTCCCTGTTATTAAGTGAATTAGTCCATTTACCGCATCTGTCTCCGTACCTTGCTATAACTACATCGTTTTCTTTTATCTCTACCACTTCACATGCATTTGAACAGCCTAAGCAGTCAATTCCCTTTACATGGTATTCCATCTCTGATATCCCAAATCCTCTGAAATTGGTACTTTTCTTTTTTCTCATTTCTTCCTTGGCAAGAATTCCTGCACCTACTGCCCCCATCACGTCAAAATATTCGGGAACATATACACTCGTATTTAAAGTTTCCTCAAAGGACTGTTTTATTCCTTCATTAGCCGCTACTCCTCCTTGAAATACCACAGGGCTTTCGATATTCTTGCCCTTACCTACATTATTCAAATAGTTCCTTACCAACGCATCACATAATCCTTTAACGATATCTTCCTGATTATGGCCTAACTGTTGTTTGTGAATCATATCGGATTCCGCAAAAACCGCACATCTTCCAGCTATTCTCACTGGATTGGAGGATTTCAATGCAAGTTTTCCAAAATCCTCTATGGATATTCCCAACCTTTCTGCCTGCCTATCCAGAAATGAACCTGTACCGGCGGCACATACCGTATTCATGGCAAAATCAACTACTATATTATCTCTCAATATTATAATCTTAGAATCCTGGCCTCCGATTTCTATTACCGTTCTTACATCAGGAACATACATGAGAGCGGCAACTGCATGAGATGTTATTTCATTCTTAACCACATCGGCTCCCACAATAATATTTGCAAGATATCTTCCGCTGCCGGTAACTCCCACTCCTTTTATATTAATATTTTTTCTGTTATCTCCAATATCCTTTAGCCCTTCCTTTAATATTTCAATAGGGCGTCCCTGAGTTCTTATATACATTTTATTTAATACTTTATTATTTTCACTTAACAACACTATATTGGTACTTACACTTCCCACATCAATTCCAAGATAACAATTTTCCATACTTTTTCTCCTCTCTTCTTCTTTTAAGTAAATCCACAAAAGCCTCCAGTCTTGTTATATAACCTGATTCTCCTGTCATTTCATCTACTACCAAGGTCATAATTGGAATATTATAATCCTTCTCTATATTCGGAAGTATACTCTTTGCTACTATCTCAGGCATACAATTTAAGGGAAGAAGCTGAATTACTCCATCAAATCCTTTATTGGCATAAATTATGGCACTTCCTAAAGTTTCTCTGCAATGTCCCCCTATTAACTCCTTCATATAGGGCCTTGCATAATGAAATTTTCTTTTCTCTTCCTTTGAACCAAAGGGAAATTTGTAAACATGATGTTCTATCCACTTAGTCGGTGTCAAAGATTTTTCGACTATAACACCCATATGCCCCAATTTTTTTTCAACTTCAAAGTTAACAAATGGTTCAATTATTGTGTATATCTCACCTATTATTCCAATCCTAATGGGATCCCTGTTGTTATCCGTTTTTAAACTGTTAAGCTTATCTTTTACATCTTCCATCAAAATAAGCAGTTCTTTCGCCCCAAATGTTTTTTCCGCTTTTCTATAATAATCTTCCATTATGTTATCAACCTTATAGCTTTCCTCTGCATATGCTCTTTTTATGTTTGATAATTGAGTTAAATCATCGGCTTTGCTGATCAATGTTCTTCCTAATCTAGCTACCGTAGGTATCTTTTTTATATTTTTGATATTTAATCCTTTTTTTAATCCTGATTTTAAATTATCTATTCCCTCTCCTATAGGATCAAAAACAATTAGATTTACATCGTATCCCAGATCTTTTAAGATATTTCTTTCCAATACGGAATAATATCCAAATCTGCACGGCCCGCAACTCCCTGTTATTAGTATTGTATCTGCCCCTCTTTCTATGCTTTCCACATAATTCCCTATATTTATCTTAAAAGGCATACACATCATTTCAGGAGAGTATTTCGTCCCTATCTCAAGGGTTCTGTTGCTGCATCTGGGAGGAGGAATTACCTCCTGACCTAATTCTTCAAGAAGTGCCTTACCGGCTATATAAGTATTACCCAAGTGTGGAAATGTTATTTTCATCTCTATCCCTCCACATCATCATATCTAAAAATGCCTCTATTCTTGTATTTATTCCTGCCTCTCCCGTTTGTTCATCCACCGTTATGAGCATAAAGGGAACCATTTTTTCTTTAGCTTTTCTTTCTATTAAATCAACAAGTATCGAATCCATTCCACATCCAAAAGAAGAGATATAAATCATTCCGTCGCATAAACCTTCTTCTATAGCACAAAAGGATGAACCTATTATTCTCTTGCCATAAGTCCAAAACATCCTTTTAGGTAATTTTGAAGAATAAAATAATATTTTATTTTCGTCTATGGTCTCGGAAGTTATAACCTTTACATTGTTTTTTACTAATTTATAAGCTAAATTCATATTTATATAATTATCATATATATTATAAGGATGGCCTACCATCATTATTGTTCTCTTCTTTTTGTCATGCAAAGAATTTATATCTTTTAAAGTCCTACTTTGTGTTTTTACTCCTTCAATCGATATTATTTTTTTATTTATAAGGTTTTTGTATTCTTTAAAAACTTTTGTTGAGCTATTATAAGCTCTTCTTATTTTAAATAAATCAGGTGTAATCTTCGTCCCTATTTCCAATACCGATTTCTTTATATTGTTATTTCCTTTATACAGGTTTACGGTAGTACTTATAATCTCCGGAAGTTCATCAAAAGAATTTTTTATCATTTCCGGAAGCCCTAATATTTTGGGACAAAAATACTCCTTTCTGCATACGCTCATGATTTTAGGTATAAATAAAAAATCAACTTTATCCTTAAGATAATATACATGTCCATGAAATATTTTTACAGGAAGACATGATTCGTCTACGCAATGGGTTACTCCCTTATCCAATATTTCTTTATTTGTATCGGGAGAGACTATTACCTTCGCTCCCAACTCTTTAAAAAACAAATCCCATAAGGGAAAATAATCATAATATAACATTGCCTTTGGAATTCCGATCTTATATGCCATTTTATCCCTCTTTCTAATTTATTAGTGATTTCAAAATCACTCCTTTATATATTATTGACATATAAAAAAAATATATAACAAAAAATAGGTATTACAAAACTACCGTACAGTAGTCTTGAAATACCTACTTCTTGATAAAGATAAAAAAGAGTTGTTACATAAATTATTTATCCTTTTCTATACTATCTTGAACCATTGCATATAAGATGTTTTGATAATATTTTGCTTCTTCATAGGAAGTAACGGAACTATCCAATGCAATATTTATATAACTCATCAAATCGTCAATATTATTAAAAACATATGGAATCTCAGCCATCAAATTCCTCATCCTGATTTTTCTTTGTACATTATTGCTGGGCAAATTTCTAAAAATATATTGAATAAAATTTTCCGTAATTTGTTCGGAATCATCTAATGTCATAGGATCTCTTTGATTATGAGGCAAAAATCCTAAACTATCTAATTTCATATCATTTAAATAATAAATAATCTCTTCAATTATAATCAGATCCCGGTTCAATTCTTCATCGGCTTTTTCCCTAAAAATATGGTCTTCATCCAATTTTTCTAAATTCTTAGCTCTTTCTTTTATATTATCGTAAACATCTTTGGATTTTTCTTTAAGGAGGGTAATTAAATGTTCTTTATTATTTTGATTATTATTCCAATATAAAGCCCATTCCGATAATATCTTTTCATCTATATTGTTTTTAATTAAATCCTTTGTACTAAATATTACAATTAATTTATTGATTAAGATTCCTAATATTCCAACAAAATGTATAAGATCTGTAATGCTATTCTTTATAACCGTCAAATCTTCAAAAGATTTTTTTAATTCATCATTGGAACATTGCTCATAATTTTTTACCTTAAATTCTTCGATTCTTCTAAAATAATTATCAAATTTTACACCATAACTTCTTTCCATGGTACCATTAAAGATAATTTTATATTTCTCAATATAAAATTCTGCTGCCTTTTTAGGAAACCCCTTAATCTCCTCTTTCAAAGAATCTCCTATAATATCTGAAAATTTATATTTTGTTATTCTGAAAGGTAATATTTTAACAATATTAAAAATTAAATCATTCAATTGTTCTTGGTCTTTTATATTGTCATTTAAGTAATAATAGATGTTTTTAAAAAATGTATATGAATTTTCGGGCCTTGTATCTTCTGAGCTAAATTTATCTTTTATATAACGTTTTTCAATATAATAATTTATGTTTTCAAAGATATAATCAATTTCAATATCATAAGCAGATAAAGAATTTAATATTTCGCAAATTTCTTTCCTCTGATTTTTTACAAGCTCAAGTTTTGATTCAGAACTTTTTAGCTGTTCTTCTATATTTAATCCGATATTTTTTATCTCATTATACAGAGAAACTATATCTTCCCCTTCTTTTCCGTTATTATTTTTTATTCCTTCCAAATCATTTTCCTGTTCTACACTATCCGAAAGGACTAAAAAGTTTTCCAAAAAATCATATAAAGCAACTAATCCAAAATTATTTTTTTGTGCATTGTTTATTTCCAAAAAAGATTTTTTTATGTCTTTAATTTCCACTGCAACTCTCCTCTCAATATAAATAATATTTGATACAAAAGTTAAAAAAGTCTATAATTTATTTGACATCTTATTTAATTATAACACTTTTATTTAATTTAATAAGTAAAAAATATTTGAGTATACGTTAAGAGGTGAAAAATGAAAAACTATATTAATACAGAGCCTATATCCATAGATACAAAAAAATATTTCGATACAGATAAAATATGTTTTTTAGACATTGAAACCACGGGGTTCAGCAGAGAAAAAAGTTTTATATATTTAACCGGAATACTTCTTCCTCATAATGGTCATCTTTCAGTTAATCAGATTTTCATTGATAATCCCAATGAAGAAGACGAGCTTTTAAAAGAAGTAATGAAAATAGCGGAAAGATATAAATATATAATTACCTATAATGGGGACAATTTTGATCTTCCTTTTTTAAATTACAAATATAAAAAATATAATATTGATTATAAAATTTCTTATGATAAAAGTATTGATCTATATAGGATAATTAAAAAAGAAAATGATTTTTTAGGCCTTAAAGATTTAAAGTTAAAATCCGTCGAAAAATATCTTAATATATTCAGAGAAGATAAAATTAGTGGAAAAGAATGTACAAATATGTACTATAAATATATGAATCAAAGAAATGAGGATCTAAAGAGGAAAATACTACTTCACAATTATGAGGACATAAAAAATTTACCTAAATTGTTATCCATATTTAACATAATAGAAGATAAGAAAACTGTAGAAATGTCAGTTTCTTCCAAACCCTTTAAAATAATATTAGAAGAAATGAATATTCAAGATGAATCGTTGGAAATCAAATTTCAATGGCATGGGCTGAAAAATATTCCTATCATATATTTTGATGAAAACTTCAGTTTAAAATACGATCCCACTAATAAAGAGGGAATATTAATCTTACAATCAAATCAAGGTTTATTGTCAAACAACAAGAAATGTCTTTATTTAAATTTATCAAATTTTCCTGAATTGAAGCCTATTAAGGACAGTACCTCCTTTTGCCTTCCTGAAAACATAATATTATTAAAAGCAGATAAAATCTTAATTACCGATAATATCATAAATATAGTTAAAAATATAATAGCTTTTATTGTAAAAAAGCCTTCTATTGAAGCATTAATAAATTAAGGAAGCCTTTTTTGAAACCCATTTACGGAAAATTTATATTAAGGAAATTATAATTTTCCTATGGATTATAAAAAAAATAGACTTATAACATTTAAGTCTATTTTTAGTGCCCAAAGGCGGAATCGAACCACCGACACGAGGATTTTCAGTCCTCTGCTCTACCTACTGAGCTATCTGGGCAAAATGGTGGGCCTTCAGGGACTCGAACCCCGGACCTGCCGGTTATGAGCCGGACGCTCTAACCTACTGAGCTAAAGGCCCTCAATTTTTGAAAAATAATCATATAATTCTTCTAATCGGAGTGGTGGGATTTGAACCCACGGCCTCATGGTCCCGAACCATGCACACTACCAAGCTGTGCCACACCCCGCTATCTTTACAGTGGGTACAATAGGGCTCGAACCTATGACCCCCTGCTTGTAAGGCAGGTGCTCTCCCAGCTGAGCTATGCACCCTAATCCTAATAATTGTTTACTATTGGCAGGGGTGGCAGGATTTGAACCCACGACATTCGGTTTTGGAGACCGACGTTCTACCACTGAACTACACCCCTTTATAACAAATATAAAAATGGTGGGCCTTCAGGGACTCGAACCCCGGACCTGCCGGTTATGAGCCGGACGCTCTAACCTACTGAGCTAAAGGCCCTCAATTTTTGAAAAATAATCATATAATTCTTCTAATCGGAGTGGTGGGATTTGAACCCACGGCCTCATGGTCCCGAACCATGCACACTACCAAGCTGTGCCACACCCCGCTATCTTTACAGTGGGTACAATAGGGCTCGAACCTATGACCCCCTGCTTGTAAGGCAGGTGCTCTCCCAGCTGAGCTATGCACCCTAATCCTAATAATTGTTTACTATTGGCAGGGGTGGCAGGATTTGAACCCACGACATTCGGTTTTGGAGACCGACGTTCTACCACTGAACTACACCCCTTTATAACAAATATAAAAATGGTGGGCCTTCAGGGACTCGAACCCCGGACCTGCCGGTTATGAGCCGGACGCTCTAACCTACTGAGCTAAAGGCCCCTATTCTTTTACTCTTTGGCGGAGAAGGAGGGATTTGAACCCTCGCACCCCGTAAAAGGTCTACTCCCTTAGCAGGGGAGCCTCTTCAGCCACTTGAGTACTTCTCCTTACAAGCTAAATGGCGGAGAGGGTGGGATTCGAACCCACGCGGGCCAAAGACCCAAACGGTTTTCAAGACCGCCCCGTTATGACCGCTTCGGTACCTCTCCAACAATATATGGTGACCCATCGGAGACTCGAACTCCGGACACCCTGATTAAAAGTCAGGTGCTCTACCACCTGAGCTAATGAGTCATAATAATTTTATAATTTTGGCTGGGGTGGCAGGACTCGAACCTGCGGAAATGCTAGAGTCAAAGTCTAGTGCCTTACCGCCTTGGCTACACCCCAAAATTAATGGTGCACCTAGGAGGATTCGAACCCCCGGCACACGGATTAGAAGTCCGTTGCTCTATCCACCTGAGCTATAGGTGCTAATTTCTTCTGGAGCGGGTGAAGGGAATCGGACCCTCGCAACCAGCTTGGAAGGCTGGGGCTCTACCACTGAGCTACACCCGCACATATATTATTTTTTCATGGTGGAGGGGACTGGATTCGAACCAGTGAAAGCTCAGCTAACGGATTTACAGTCCGTCCCCTTTGGCCAACTCGGGAACCCCTCCTGGAGCTGGTGAGAGGACTTGAACCCCCAACCTACTGATTACAAGTCAGTTGCTCTACCAATTGAGCTACACCAGCAGATTTATTAAATTTCTGCCTTAAAACTACAACACTGCTTATATTAACTGTTCCACTAAGCGATTCACTCCAAATCGAAATACACGATTTGGGTTCTCTGCTTATACCAATTGAGCTACACCAGCAGATTTATTAAATTTCTGCCTTAAAACTACAACACTGCTTATATTAACTGTTCCACTAAGCGATTCACTCCAAATCGAAATACACGATTTGGGTTCTCTGCTTATACCAATTGAGCTACACCAGCAGATTTATTAAATTTCTGCCTTAAAACTACAACACTGCTTATATTAACTGTTCCACTAAGCGATTCACTCCAAATCGAAATACATGATTTGGGTTCTCTGCTTATACCAATTGAGCTACACCAGCATGTTTATTAAATTTCTGCCTTAAAACTACAACACTGCTTATATTAACTGTTCCACTAAGCGATTCACTCCAAATCGAAATACATGATTTGGGTTCTCTGCTTATACCAATTGAGCTACACCAGCATGTTTATTAAATTTCTGCTTTCGATTTCATCATTTGTTATATTGTTTTTAATGGCGACCTGGATGGGGATCGAACCCATGACCTCCAGCGTGACAGGCTGGCATTCTAACCAGCTGAACTACCAGGCCGCATTTTACTTACCATCATTTATATATTATTACTTCTACTCACTTTTGCCACTACATTTTTTATTGGTGGGCACAATAGGGCTCGAACCTATGACCCCCTGCTTGTAAGGCAGGTGCTCTCCCAGCTGAGCTATGCGCCCTCCTTTTGGTGACCCTACCGGGATTCGAACCCGAGTTACCGCCGTGAAAGGGCGATGTCTTAACCGCTTGACCATAGGGCCTCAATAGTTACATATATTTTATTATATTGATATCATAGAACAGAAAAAAATAATAATTTAATTTCTTTATTATTCTATTTTTATAAATGGTTGCGGGGGTTGGATTTGAACCAACGACCTCCGGGTTATGAGCCCGACGAGCTACCAGACTGCTCTACCCCGCGATATAACCACCCTAATGCCGGGAACCGGAATCGAACCGGTACGATCTTTTAAGGACCGCAGGATTTTAAGTCCTGTGCGTCTGCCTGTTCCGCCACCCCGGCTTATCTTTTCTTTTGGCTCTTGGGGTGGGGCTCGAACCCACAACCTACCGGTTAACAGCCGGTTGCTCCGCCATTGAGCTACCCAAGAATGTTCTGGCAACGTCCTACTCTCCCAGAGCGTTTCCACTCAAGTACCATCAGCACTGAAAGGCTTAACTTCTGTGTTCGGTATGGTTACAGGTGTTTCCCTCTCGTCTTTGTCACCAAATACTTTTTCCTTTTTTCCTTTTACTTCCTTACCCTTTTCCCTGAAAACTTTGAAGAAGAATCTTTAGGTCAAGCCCTCGACTTATTAGTTTCTCTCAGCTTAAAGTATTACTACTCTTCCACCTGAGACCTATCTACCAGTTCGTCTTTCTGGTGTCTTACCTCCTTTGCGGAGTGGGAAATCTCTTCTTGAGGTCTGCTTCGTGCTTAGATGCCTTCAGCTCTTATCTTTCCCAGACTTAGCTTCTCAGCTCTGCCTCTGGCGAGACAACTGATTCACCATCGGTCTGTCCATCCCGGTCCTCTCGTACTAAGGACAGCTCCTCTCAAATTTCCTGCGCCTGCGACGGATAGGGACCGAACTGTCTCACGACGTTCTGAACCCAGCTCGCGTGCCTCTTTAATGGGCGAACAGCCCAACCCTTGGAACCTATTTCAGCCCCAGGATGAGACGAGCCGACATCGAGGTGCCAAACCTCCCCGTCGATGTGAACTCTTGGGGGAGATAAGCCTGTTATCCCCAGGGTAGCTTTTATCCGTTGAGCGATGGCCTTTCCACTCGGTGCCACCGGATCACTAAGTCCAAGTTTCCTTCCTGCTCCACCTGTATGTGTCGCAGTTAAGCTCCCTTCTGCCTTTACACTCTTCGTACGATTTCCAACCGTACTGAGGGAACCTTTGAGCACCTCCGTTACTCTTTGGGAGGTGACCGCCCCAGTCAAACTGCCCAACTGACAGTGTCCCTGTACTGGCTTCACAGTACTTGGTTAGAATTTCAATATCATAAGAGTGGTATCCCACTTTTGACTCCATAAATGCTGGCGCACTTACTTCTCTGCCTCCCACCTATTCTGTACATATGATATCAAAATCCAATGTCAGCCTACAGTTAAGCTCCATGGGGTCTTTCCGTCCTGTCGCAGGTAACACGCATCTTCACGTGTACTACAATTTCACCGGATCCCTTGTTGAGACAGTGCCCAAGTCGTTACACCTTTCGTGCGGGTCGGAACTTACCCGACAAGGAATTTCGCTACCTTAGGACCGTTATAGTTACGGCCGCCGTTTACTGGGGCTTAAGTTCTAAGCTTCGTATTTCTACTGACTCTTCCCCTTAACCTTCCAGCACCGGGCAGGTGTCAGCCCCTATACTTCGTCTTTCGACTTCGCAGAGACCTGTGTTTTTGGTAAACAGTCGCTTGGGCCCTTTCACTGCGGCCGGATTATTTCCCAGCCGTTTGGCCTTCTCTTCTTCCGGCACCCCTTCTCCCGAAGTTACGGGGCTATTTTGCCGAGTTCCTTAACAAGGGTTCTTCCGTGCGTCTTAGGATTCTCTCCTCGCCTACCTGTGTCGGTTTCCGGTACGGGCAATCATATACTCGATAGTGCCTTTTCTTGGCAGTTTGGATTCGGATGCTTCGCTACTTCTTTTTTCGCTCCCCATCACCTCTCATAACTCTTTCACGGTTTTCCCTATGAAAGCTTACTTCAGGCTTAGACACACTTTTCCATCTGTGTGCTCATCTTATCCTCCTGCGTCAGCACCTCTCTCTAACGCATATTCTTGGTACAGGATTCTCAACCTGTTGTCCATCGCCTACGCCTTTCGGCCTCGGCTTAGGTCCCGACTTACCCTGAGCGGACGAGCCTTCCTCAGGAACCCTTAGGCTTTCGACGGGCAAGTTTCTCACTTGCCTTTTCGCTACTCATGCCAGCATTCTCTCTTCTGTTTCGTCCACTACTCCTTTCGGTATAGCTTCTTCCTCACAGATTGCTCCTCTACCGATATTTCTATCCCACAGCTTCGGTGTCAGGTTTAGCCCCGGAAATCTTCGGCGCAACGTCACTTGACCAGTGAGCTATTACGCACTCTTTAAATGTATGGCTGCTTCTAAGCCAACATCCTGGTTGTCTCCGTAACTTCACATCCTTTGCCACTTAACCTGCACTTTGGGACCTTAGCTGGTGATCTGGGCTCTTTCCCTTTTGACTACGAAACTTATCTCCCGCAGTCTGACTCCTATTTCTATGAGTATGGCATTCGCAGTTTGATAGGTTTTGGTAACACTTTGTGCCCCTTTACCATTCAGTGCTCTACCTCCATCTCACTTTCCATAAGGCTAGCCCTAAAGCTATTTCGAGGAGAACCAGCTATCTCCGGGTTCGTTTGGCATTTCACCCCTACCCACAGTTCATCCGATAGTTTTTAAACACTAATCGGTTCGAGCCTCCACGGAATTTTACTTCCCTTTCACTCTGACCATGGGTAGCTCACCCGGTTTCGGGTCTACTATATGCAACTTTCGCCCTATTCAGACTCGGTTTCCCTACGGCTCCGCAGCTTCACTGCTTAACCTTGCTGCATATCGTAACTCGCTGGCCCGTTCTACAAAAAGTACGCAGTCACACTTTCTAATAGTGCTCCTACTGCTTGTAGGCATAGGGTTTCAGGTTCTTTTTCACTCCCCTCCCGGGGTTCTTTTCGCCTTTCCCTCACGGTACTATTCCTCTATCGGTCATCGGTTAGTATTTAGCCTTGGGAGGTGGTCCTCCCTGCTTCCCACCGGATTTCTCGTGTCCTGTGGTACTCTGGTTCACAACTGTCGAGTTTCTTTGTTTCGCCTACAGGGCTTTCACCTTCTCTGGCGGAACTTCCCAGTCCCTTCGGCTGCTTTTCTTCTCTCCTTATGTTGTGTCCTCAACCCCGAAGGTTTAACCCTCCGGTTTGGGCTCTTTCCTTTTCGCTCGCCGCTACTCTGAAAATCGATTTTTCTTTCTCTTCCTTGGGGTACTTAGATGTTTCAGTTCCCCCAGTCTCCCTTCATTCACCTATTTATTCAGTGCATGATGCCTGAGGTTTGCTCAGGCGGGTTCCCCCATTCGGATATCTCCGGATCTATGTCTGTTTGCGACTCCCCGAAGCATTTCGGCGCTTACCCCGTCCTTCTTCGGCTTCCGATGCCAAGGCATTCACCCTATGCCCTTATTTGCTTGACCTACTTCTTTTCTTCTTCTTTACTTTTCAGTTCTCAAGGTTCTGGTGGAGATGAGGAGATTCGAACTCCTGACCCCCTGCTTGCAAGGCAGGTGCTCTCCCAGCTGAGCTACACCCCCAAAGAGTTAAAACCATATTATATTAATATTTCCTATTAATATATTATTTATAAATTAATACAGTGGGAATTAAATTCTCCTTAGAAAGGAGGTGATCCAGCCGCACCTTCCGATACGGCTACCTTGTTACGACTTCACCCCAGTCATTAACCCTGCCTTCGACGGCTGCTCCCCTTTCGGGTTCGCTTACCGGCTTCGGGTATTGTCAACTCCCATGGTGTGACGGGCGGTGTGTACAAGACCCGGGAACGCATTCACCGCAGCATGCTGATCTGCGATTACTAGCAACTCCAGCTTCATGCAGGCGGGTTGCAGCCTGCAATCCGAACTGGGATCGGCTTTTTGGGATTTGCTTCGCCTTACGGTGTCGCTTCCCTCTGTACCGACCATTGTAGCACGTGTGTAGCCCAAGACATAAAGGGCATGATGATTTGACGTCATCCCCACCTTCCTCCGATTTATCACCGGCAGTCCTTTTAGAGTCCTCAGCTTTACCTGTTAGTAACTAAAAGTAAGGGTTGCGCTCGTTGCGGGACTTAACCCAACATCTCACGACACGAGCTGACGACAACCATGCACCACCTGTCTCCTCTGTCTCCTAAAAGCCATATATATCTCTATATACTTCAGAGGGATGTCAAGCCTTGGTAAGGTTCTTCGCGTTGCATCGAATTAAACCACATGCTCCGCTGCTTGTGCGGGTCCCCGTCAATTCCTTTGAGTTTCAATGTTGCCATCGTACTCCCCAGGCGGAGTGCTTATTGCGTTAGCTGCGGCACTGAGCTTTGACACCCAACACCTAGCACTCATCGTTTACGGCGTGGACTACCAGGGTATCTAATCCTGTTTGCTCCCCACGCTTTCGTGCCTCAGCGTCAGTTTAAGTCCAGAGAGTCGCCTTCGCCACTGGTATTCCTCCTAATATCTACGCATTTCACCGCTACACTAGGAATTCCACTCCCCTCTCCTTAACTCAAGCTGAACAGTTTCATATGCTTATTAAAGTTAAGCCTTAACCTTTCACATCTGACTTGTTCAGCCGCCTACGCACCCTTTACGCCCAATAATTCCGGACAACGCTCGCCCCCTACGTATTACCGCGGCTGCTGGCACGTAGTTAGCCGGGGCTTCCTCCTCGGGTACCGTCATTATCTTCCCCTAGGACAGAGCTTTACGATCCTAAAACCTTCTTCGCTCACGCGGCGTTGCTGCATCAGAGTTCCCTCCATTGTGCAATATTCCCCACTGCTGCCTCCCGTAGGAGTCTGGACCGTGTCTCAGTTCCAATGTGGCCGTTCACCCTCTCAGGCCGGCTACCCATCGTCGCCTTGGTAGGCTTTTACCCTGCCAACCAGCTAATGGGACGCGAGGTCATCTCACACCGATATTCTTTAACTTACTCTGCATGCGCAGTGTAAGTATCATAGGGTATTAATCCCGGTTTCCCGAGGCTATCCCCTTGTGCGAGGCAGATTCCTCACGCGTTACTCACCCGTCCGCCGCTAAGGAATACGTATTCTTCCCGAAGGCTTCCTAAGTATTCCTTCGCTCGACTTGCATGTGTTAAGCACGCCGCCAGCGTTCGTCCTGAGCCAGGATCAAACTCTCAATTTAAAGTTTGCCTTTGCTCTTATCAAACACTAACTTCTTTTTTACAACTTGTTTTTTACTCAAATTTATTCCCACTGTTTAATTTTCTTGGTTCATTGTTGACCTTCTTACTATAGCATAAACAGCTCTCTTTGTCAAGGCCAACATTCTTTATTTTTTATGATTTACAATTGATGCTCTTTTTTGTGACAACTATTTTAATATACCAGCTTAAAATTCATTTGTCAATAGAAAATTAAATTTTATTATTATTTTTTTACTTTAAAAATATACTCATTATCTGATAATATATAATTAGAATTTGAAGAAAGCGGTGATCTTTTTGGATTTAAGACAATTAGAAACTTTCATAGAAGTTGCAAATTTGAAAAGCTTCTCAAAAGCTGCCGATAAATTGTACATTACTCAGCCCACTGTAACAAACCATATACAAAACTTAGAAAAAGAGATGAAAACTTCTCTTATAAATCGCTCTGGCAAAAATATATCATTGACTCCTTCTGGAACCATATTATATGAATATGCTATTAATATAATTAATTCATGCAAGATGGCTAAATTCAAATTGGAATCCTTCAAAGGTAAAATACAGGGACATTTAGACATCTTTTCAAGTACTATTCCCAGTAAATATGTACTTCCAAACATTGTATATAATTTTCTTTTAACATATCCTGATGTAACTTTCTCCTTAATATCCAAGGATTCTAAAAGTATTATAAAAAGTATCCTGGAAGGGCAGAGCGATTTTGGAATAATAGGGACGAAACACTGTGCTAACCAATTAGAATATATTGATTTAATGGAAGATAACCTTTTTTTAATTACTCCTAACATCAAAAGGTTTTCTTGCCATAACTATTCTACATTAGAAAAAAATATACTCTTAAAAGAAAAGATAATAATGAGAGAAAAAGGTTCGGGTGTAAGAGAATTAGTAGAAAGGCAGATGGAACTAAATTTCTTAAATTTAAAGCAACTAAATATAATAGGATACGTTGAAGATACGGAAATAATAAAAAAACTTGTTTCCTTAGGAGCAGGAATAAGTTTTCTTTCGGAAATATCTGTAAAAGATGAAATTCAGCAAAAAAAAATTAAAATATTCAACATTGATGGATTCAATCTTAATAGAAAATTTTATTTTGTATACCATAAAACCAGACATCTATCACCTTTAAGCGAAGCCTTTAAAAATTTTACCTTAAATTATATAGCATCCAATATTAATAATTAGTAAAAAAATATATATAACTGAAAAAGGGGCCGGTACATAATCGGTCATTATTAGTTGTACCAGCCTTTTTATTTATTGAAATCTCAAGTATTTAAAGCATATTGGTTTCAACTTTTATTTAGACAAATAAAAATATTTATATCCCTTGTAAGTTTCATAAACGTCCCCTTTACTTACTATCTCATAAGGAGCATGCATACTCAAGACAGGAACTCCGCAATCCACTACATCCATTCCATAATTAGCTAAAATATATGCGATAGTTCCTCCTCCTCCTTGATCTGTTTTACCTAATTCTCCTGTCTGCCATACGACTTTATTTTCATCAAATATTCTGCTTACATAACCGATAAATTCTGCATTTGCATCATTAGAACCACCTTTTCCTCTTGAGCCGGTATATTTAATTAAACTAATACCATTACCAACTACGGCAGAATTGTTTTTCTCAAAAGCCTCCGGATAATTCGGATCAAATCCTGCTGCAACATCAGCAGACAACATTCTTGAATTTGATAACGTCCTTTTAAATTTAATTAAGTTTGAATCTTTACCTAAAATTTCTGCTACTGCATTTTCAAAAAATTGAGAATGCATTCCGGTGCTGCCTACACTCCCGATCTCCTCTTTATCCACAAATAAACCTACGGATGTTCTTTCCGGGATATCCATATCTAATATTGCCTTTAGAGAAGTATATGCACATACTCTATCGTCATGACCATAAGAAGATATAAGACCTCTGTCCAATCCTACGTCTCTTGCCTTGCCTGAAGGTACCGCTTCTATTTCTGCCGTCAGAAAATCAGATTCGGTTATTCCATATTTCTGGTATAAAGTATTCAATATATTAAGTTTTATTTTATTATCCAAATCCTTCTCCTTATAAGGAATACTTCCTGCAATAATATTAAGCCCTTCTCCTGCTATTCCTTCGTCAAGAGTCTTAGCCATCTGGTCTTTAGCCAAGTGAATTAATAAATCCGTTATTAGAAATACAGGGTCCTTTTCATCTTCTCCTATTTCAACTTCTATTTCTTCCCCATTCTTCTTAATTACAATTCCATGAAGAGATAAAGGAATGGAAACCCATTGATATTTCTTTATTCCGCCATAATAATGGGTCTTAAGCAAAGCTAAATTTGAATCCTCATAAAGAGGAGCTTGCTTCAAATCAAGCCTTGGCGAATCTATATGAGAGCCGATTATATTCATTCCCTTTTCCATATCTTCCTTTCCTATGACAAAAAGTGCTACTCCCTTATTTTTATTATTAAAATAAATCTTATCTCCGGCTTTTATCTTCTTTCCAGTTTCTAATATTTTTTCTAATGGTTTAAACCCTTTTTCTTCAGCCCTTCTGATTATCTCTTTAGTTGCTTTTCTTTCAGTTTTTCCGACATTTAAAAATTCTTTATAATCCTCACCCATTTGAAAGATCTTGTTGAACTCATCTTCTTCAACATACTCCCAAGTATTTTTATGTTTTAAGAATAATTCCTCCTGAAGCATTTTCCCTTTACTCTTTTCACTCATTTAAATCCCACCTTTATATTTTCTTTATATTATTTTTATAAGCAAATATGGCTGCTTGGATTCTATCATTTACTTTAATCTTCTTAAATATATTAGAAACATGATTTTTAACAGTTTTTTCGCTTATGTATAATTTATCTGCTATCTCTTTATTGTTAATTCCTTCTGCCAAAAGGGTGAGAACTTCATATTCTCTTCTGGTTAAAGACTTAATCTTAGCTAAATCTTTATTCTCCTCTCCTTTTGAATTAATCTCATCAACAAGCATCGAAGCAATACTGGGCTGTATATAAGTCTTACCGGCATAAACGTCTTTAATGGCTTTGACCAAACTGTCCGAATCAGAATCTTTTAAAATATATCCATTTGCTCCAATTTTCATAGTCTCAAAAAGATATTCCCGAGCATCATGAATAGTTAGCATAATAATTTTAGATGTTTGTCCCATATCTTTCAATCTTCTTAATACTTCAATTCCATTTAATTTGGGCATATTTATATCCAATAATATAACATCAGGCTTACATTCTACTGCCTTCTTTATGGTCTCTTCCCCGTCTCCGGATTGAGCGATAACTTCAATATTATTTCCCAGCTCTAACAATTGCTTCAGTCCCTCTCTCATTAAAACATGATCGTCTGCTATCATCACTGTTATATTCTTACCTTTCATACGTATAGTTCCTCCTCTACAAATGGTATATAAAAATAAAGTTTCGTTCCCTTCCCTGGAGACGACTTAATTTGTAATTCACCATCTAATAATTCAATTCTTTCACGCATACTTATTAATCCAAATCCATTTTTCTTCGGCTCATATTCAATATGTTTATTATCGCAATCAAACCCAACTCCATTATCCGAAATAATTACATTTAATCTTGACTTTGCCTTCTCTACCATAATAGAACAAATACTTGCCTGAGAATGTTTTTTGACATTGGCCAGAGCTTCTTGAATTACTCTAAAAACCGCAACTCCTATAGTCGAATTAACATCGCTTATGTCGCCGATAACGTTTAACTTTACAATTATACTGTTTTCTTTCATATAATTATATATATATCTCTCCAACGTCGGCTTCAATCCTAAGTCGTCCAAAGACATAGGTCTTAAGTCATAAATTATTTTTCTTACATCTTTAAGGGTTTCTCTTACTATTGTTTTCAAGTTGCCGAGTTCAACCTTTGCTCTCTCTTTATCTAAATCCTGTAACTTTTCACACAGCTCTGCTTTTATCAAAATATTTGCCATGGATTGAGCAGGCCCGTCATGAATGTCTCTTGCGACTCTTTCCCTCTCTTCTTCTTGTCCTTCGATTATTTTAATACCTAAATATTGACGTTTCCCCAAGTCATCTATAGTTAAAAGGATTTGATCGGTATTTTCTTGAAGATATTTTACTGCAACTCCGATTTTTTTATTTACATTATCTGCCTTTTTCATAATGTCAAGATTGGCCTTAAGTCTTAATTCATACTCATATCTTCTTTCCAGCAAAGTTCTTTCTTTTTCTCTTAAGAGAATAAGTTTTATTCTTAAATCATTTGCTTCTTCATAAGCATCCTTTATATCCTGCTCACTATATATGTCAAAATTTTTACTAACGGTAGCAAGCTTAAACCTGGCCTTTCTTTCTTCAATTTCAGCAAAATCTACTTCCTTGGTTGTATTATCCACCAATTTTTTTATATCCGATAGTTCTTCTTCTATCCTTGTATATTCCTTTTTGATATTTTCCGATATATCAATTATTTCCTCTCTTCCTGTTTCAATAGCGTTAATTGTTTGATGAAATACATCATTGATCCTCTTTATGTTTAAAGAATCACTCATTACATACACCTCTAAACTAAATTTTCATCTGCTCTATTTCACTTTTTTCACTATCATTAAGAACTTTTTCTAAATCGATAATAATTATAAGCCTTTCTTCACTTAATTTTCCCACCCCTATTATATATTTTCTATCTATACTTGAAATAATATCCGGTGCAGGATCAATCTCATTGTCATTTAACCTTACCGTTTGAGATGCCTCATCTACTACAAACCCTATTTGTTTTTCATTAAGATTAATAATAATAACTCTGGTATCAGCATTAATTTCCGTATTCTCAAGATTAAACCTCTTCTTTAAGTTAATTATAGGTATTACTTTACCTCTATAATTGATTATTCCATCAATAAACTTAGGAGTATTGGGAACTTTCACCGTTTCTTTATAAGATCCTATTTCTTTGACATTCATAATATCAATTCCATATTCTTCTTTTCCTAATTTAAAAACTACATATTGATTTTCTGACATAAATCTTCCCTCCTATTCTAAATATAATATATTTCTACATTTTTCTCATTTATCCTTCTATATAATAAATATAATCTTTAGTACCTACTATTGAAATTGCAGGACTATTTTCCATTATTTGTAATTAAAATCAAAAATAATAGAACCCTGATTACTACTAAATATATAATTAAAAAGTACACAATGTGTACTTTTTAATTATATAAAAATAAGCATAAATAAAGACGCTAAAAAATCAATAACCCCTATTATCATAAATATCTTATTTAAAACCTTGTACAATTCTTTGCGAAATTTAAGATTGTCATGCATTCTTACCTTAGAAATAGTTTTATCATCAAATCGAGTTTGCCTCAACTCATCTATTGAAATCTCCCCTTCTGATTTTTTTACAATCTTCTTATGGAGAGACCAAGATTGTAATTCAAACACAACCCCAACTACCAAAAACACCATTGAGACTATAAAAAAATTATTACTCAATCTTGTAGAAAAACCTGTTTCTTTATTGATAAATAAGGATAAGAATAGCACCACTGCCATATCTATGGATAATAATATAATTATTAATTTTTTCCTATTCTGCTTGTATTTTTCCACAGCTTTCCCTCTTCTTTATTTGAAATGGCAATTTAATATTGCCCTTATCAAACTTTTCTTCCTTAAGTTCTTTAATGATTTTTCTTATTGCCACCGCTCCAATATCGTAATAGGGTTCTTTAATCGTAGTAAGTTTAGGTCTAAGAATCTGACTTATTTTAATGTCACCGTAGCCTGCCACAGAAATATCATCGGGTACCTTTACTCCGCAATCGTAGAAATAATTAATCAGCCCTATAGCAAGCTCGTCATGACTTAGGAATACCGCTGTAGCATCATATTTTTCTACTAAATCTTCAACTTCCTTGCCTATATCATATCCGTCTTCAATGCTACATCCTTTTGCAAAACAGATTAATTCGTCTCCCTCTCCAAATTCATCAATGGCCTTTTTATATCCTTCAATTTTGAACTTTTCCAATGAATATTCTTCGTTTTCATGAGTGCTGACATAAATAATATTTTTATGTCCCAAACTGATTAAATAATTAGTCATCTCATAACTTGCATCTAAATCGTCTATGGATACCGTAAGGACATTTTCCATATAGAAATACTTATTCAAATACACAAATGGTATGTTCTGTTGATCTATTTGTTCTTTAACTTTTTCATTTATTATTTCGGATATTAATATTATTCCTTCCACCTGTTTCCTATTCAATAGCTGAATAAATTTTAGCTCCGTCTCCTTATCTCCATAACTGCTGCACAACAATATATCATAATTATACATCTTACCTACTTCTTCAATTCCTCTAATTATCTGAGCTACATAGGAATTCCCTATATCAGTGGCAATCACACCTATCAAGAAAGATTTTTTAGTCACTAATGTTCTAGCCACCTCATTAGGTTTATATCCCAGCTCGTCAATAACCTCCAAGACTCTTTTTCTTACCTCGGGACTCACTGGTTTTGAATCATTTATAACTCTGGATACTGTTGATATAGAAACTTCCGCCATTTTAGCCACATCTTTAATTGTTGCTGACATTTTCAATCCTCCTATTCATAGGTGTATTAATTATCTTTAATTATTTGTTAAATTATATCACAATTAAAAGTATATATGCAAATAAATAACTCAATTAAGCAAAGGCGAAAATATGCTGCATATAGCTTTAATAAAATTATAACTGTTATAATCGAACTCTTTCTCTTTAAGTGGAACCGACAAATATACAATACCTTTCATTATACCTTTATAAATCAACGGAAATACAACTATTGACTTCCAATTAGGTATCCCTGATAAAGCATCCACATCTCCGATATCTTCCCAATCAATTAAAAATTCACCTTTTTTGCTCTCTATAGTTTTCTCCAATATTTCCTTATTATAATAAGGAATCTTTGAAAATCCCTTCGTAAATCTTTTACGGGAATAAGATTTTTCTATTTTCCCTGAATCGCTTAATGTAAATAAAATAATATTCTCTGCTGATAATATTTCCATAGTTCTCCCTAGAAATTCATAAATTTTATTTCTCAAAGAATTATCCTTTCTTAAAAGATCTACCATATCCATTAATGCCAATACGTTTCTTTGATCTTGAACGGTATTGCCGGTAACTATTCCGGCCAGTCTGTCTACCCTTTCAAAAGAATTAACAATATTGGAATTCCAGGCTTCTACCCTGTTTCTTCCATTCTCTTTTGCACAATATAAAGCTTGATCTGCTTCTTCGATTAATTCTTCTTTAAACTGACTATGATCTGGAAATATGGATATTCCTATGCTTACTGTTAAAAGGCAGCTTGAATTTTCAATATTTAACTCCTCTATTTTTTTCCTTAATTTTTCTGCAACTTCCTTTGCATCCCTTTCCGAAGTGTTCTGAAGAATCACTATGAATTCTTCACCTCCATATCTTGCAACTATATCAGTAGAGCGAACATTTTGAACTAATGTATTGCCTATTTTTGATAGTGCTTCATCTCCTTTTCTATGTCCATAAGTATCGTTTATATCCTTAAATTTATCTATATCAATCATAAGTAAAGCAAATCTTTCTCCGTTTATTTTAACATTATACATTATATCATTGATTATAATATCAAAATACTTTCTGGTATAGGTATTGGTCATAGCATCAATGGTAGACATTATCTTTAAATTGTAATTCTCCAAATTCATAAAAACCAAATATGACAATAAATCTGCAAGCTGATACCTTTCATAATCAAACCTATTAAATAGTTTATCTGTTTGTAGATAAATATATCCTATTATTTTTTCATTTTTAAGGTTATGTTTTCTTCTATCTTTATGAACAAAATTATTTATATAACCATTAGGCTTATACACCGGCACACATATAAAGGCTTTATTTTCTTTCGAGAGCGATTCCGTAAAAAATTTCTTTTTAAGTTCTTTGGGAGTATTTTTAATTATAACCCCAGTACTATTTTCCCCGATTATTTTTAAAATATTTTCGTCTATAATATCCGAATCCTTGGAATTTAAGCTGACAACCAAAGAAAGGTCTTTATTTTTTTCATCATAGGAAAATATAAATCCCTTTTGAGCAATAGTTTTTTCTGCTAAATATTCCAATATTAAATGAAGATTCTCTTTATAATTATCGGTAAAATTTACTATTAAATCTTCTAAATTTTTTATTTTATTTGTAAATTGTAAATCTGTACTGTTCCCCAACATTTTTCTAAGACAATCATTATCTATTAGTTCAGATATTTTTTCAAATTCAAAATATTTTTCAATAGAATCTTCCTTTTCTAAATCTTCTAAACATATATAAGGTATATCTTTCTTAAAAATTTCCTTAAATATGCTTTTCATTTTTTGTTTAATTTCATTTCCCCTATTGATTTTGATATATTGAATTTGAAATTTTTTATCAGGTATTCTTATAGTTAGCCTATAAAGAGCATCTAAAGTTTCAGTATAAAATTTCAATGATTTATAATAATCTCCAAGTTGATAAAATTTATCTGCGATAATAAAATTTCCGTAAAATTCAAAATACAGTATATCATTATTTTTCATTTCATTTTCCAAATACATAAGTTTAGAACTGTCCCCATTATTCCCATCAAGATAATATAATAGTAAATTTCTAATGAAATCCAGGGAATCCTTATGATATTTTTGAACTAAGTCCTCATCTTCTTTTAATAAATCATAAGCATAATCAAGATCCCCTTCTAAAATTGCAATAGTGGAAAACTGAAGCAGGGCTTTTCTTCTGTCAAAATTATACTTTCTCTTTCTAAATTCTTTTCTTATTTCTTCTATATGTTCTTTGTCAAATTTTGACTGTTCATAGTATTTAATTAATATTATTCTAATTTTCGATAGAAGATAATCTCTCATGTCAAATTCCTTACACATCTGTATGGCTCTGTATGTATTCTTCAACGATTTTTTCCACATGCCAAAGGTATAATAGAATTCTCCCATGAAATTAAAATATTGACCTAAGGCCTCTTTTTCTTTGTTAGGGTTTTTGATATATCCTTGTTTCAGTTCTCTGTAACAATTATAGCATAGACCGTATTCTCCCGTTGTTAAATATATATTCCCCAAATTTATGTTGGAAAGGAACAACATGTTTCCATTTTCAATATTCTCAGCTATTTCTTTAGTTTTTCTGATATACTTTTTCCCGTTTTCATAATCATGATTTCCAATATAGATTTCACCAACATTATTCAGAAAAGTCATTTCCAGATCTAAATCTCCAATTTTTCTGCTTATATTCAAGCCTTTATTATAGTATTCAATCGCTTTATCTATATCTCCATAATACTCAATATATACATTTGCCATATTATTTAACGGTTTTATAAACTCCACATAGTCCTCCGTTCTTTCAAAATATTCTATACTCTTAAGAAAATTTTTTTCCGCTTTTTCCATATTTCCCGAATAATAATCGATGATTCCTAACAAATTATAAAAATATCCTGTATTCTTTTCTGCTTTTTCTCTTTCGGAAATCTCCAACCCCGCTAATAACTCCTTCGAAGCACTGTCATAATTGCCTTTGTATATTTCGATCTTACTTAATGAAATGATCGAATTGAGTAATCCTTCAATATTATTTACATCTTTTGCAATGTTCTTTGCGGAAAAGGAATATTTAAAGGCTGAATCAAGATCATTTTTCTTATAATAAATTTGTGCTATTGAGTTCTTACTATCGACAATATATTTTACAGAATTATATTGTTCCGCCTCTTCAAGTAATTGCTTATAAACTTTTAGTGCTTTTTCATTCTGATATCTTAATACATAAAGCCTGCCAATACTTTCCAATACTCGAAGCTTTCTTTCATCTTTCCTATCTTTTAATAAATCATATGCTTTCTCCCAGAATAAAACAGACTGAGAATTTAGCAAAGACTCCATTTCCTCAGCATAATCAATTGTATAATCAATAGCCTTGTCCATTTGATCCGATTGTATTAAATGATATATGAGTTCTTCCAAATCTATATTTTTATTATTCTTATATTCTTCTTCCAATATGACTGCCGATTTTTTGTGCAGTTCCTTTTTTTGTATTGGATCTATAGAATAATATATCATCTTTTTTAATTTTAAATCATATACAATATAACTATATCCCCAATCTCCAACCCTTTCATCCACAAAATCTGCCTTTACCAGCTTATCCACTATCTCATTTAATTTATTTACGTCCATATTCACCATTTTAATAATACTATTTTTAGAAACGGGATTATTAAATATTGAAATAATTTTAAGTACATAGAGAGAATCATCGTCAAGGGAGTTCAACTGTTCTTTTAATGTATTATCAAAACTGACAGGCAGATAAATTTCCGAATAGGTCTTGTTTATCAAGTCCCAATTGCCTCTTTCATTTATCCTCAGCTCTCCTTTGGAGCAAAGATCATAAAGTAGCAATTCAATAAACCTCGGATTACCTAAGGTTTCCTTAAGAAGGCTGGCCGAAAAATTCAAGGGTTTAAAACTCATTCCCAAAATATATTGAACTAATTCTCCTATTTCTTGTAGCCCCAATTTAGATAACTTTATATCTTCAATATAACCTTTAGCTCTCCATTCTTCCAAAAATTTGGATACATTTGAATCAGAAATTTTGTCTCCGCTGTCGGACAGTATAAATGCTATGGAAAACTCCTTAGGACTTTTCAAAATATAATCAATAATCGTTAAAGTTTCTATATCACTGTAATGGATATTATCGATCACTATATTTAAGGATTTAATTTTAGATAAACCATCCATTAAATTTAATAATCTGTCATAAAGTCTAAATTTATCCTCGTTTTCTCCCAAAGAGGGAGTCGGAACTATATCTTTTGCAAGATTTAACTCCGGCAATATTTTTACCAGTTCTCCACCGTATTTATCTAATAATGACTTAGGAATACCCTTTATTGCTTGTCTCAATATATCTCTGATTACTTTAAAGCTTTCATTTTCCTTTTTGGTAATATAACTGTTATATACATCTATTCCTTTAATTTTCAAGCGATAAGATACTTCCTTTAAAAACCGAGTTTTCCCCACTCCCGGCTCCCCACTCACTAACACAATCTTCTTATTACATCTTCTGCCACGATAATCTCCACAAATTTGTAGAACCCGTTTTAATTCCTCACTTTGCCCAACCATCTTAGTTTTAAAATTAATGGTTTCCCTCTCTTTTCTTAAATCATATTCATATCTTATATGAAAAGCAGAAGAAAGTTTATTTACAATATGTGATAAATTAATATCCTTTCCATCCTTGTTACTTTCAACTAAATTATCATATACATTCTCTATAACTTGAAACTGTCCCTTCTCTAAAATTTCATCGGGAAACAAATATTTGATTATCATTCCTAAAAAATAAAAATCAGTTTTTATATCCTTAGACTTTTCTTTCAACAGAGTTTCCGATAAAATAAACTGATTAGTATTTTTGCCATATTCATTCTCTAAATTGTCTTCAAAGGTTGATATCAAATTTCGTAACTTAATTTCACGATTTTTCAATACATAAATATTTTCGGGATTCAAAGACTTATATGTTATTCCCCTAAAATGCAAGAAATTCAAAACTACACAGAGCTGAATAAGAATAAACACCTTGTCTTTAACGGACAATTCATCTCGTATCTGAGCTAAAGTTGAAGCATCTATATACTCGCTTACATAATAATATTTATTTATATTAACCGTACTTCTGTCTATTGTCCTGCAAATATCAAATTGCTCACAACTTAAGAGATACTTATGTTTAATACTGGAAATAAAAATAAAATTTTCAGTTAAATAGTCAATGAGTTTTCCATGTTCTTCATAATTAAAAAATTTTAAAAATTTCTTTTCTTCATTATTCCATAAGTCCTCAACTACATATAAATCATCTTTAGTACTATGATGTAATATAGTCACTATCTTGAATCTGTTATTAATAAATTTCATAGCTTCATTCCCCTTTAAAATCAAAATACCAAGTTTTAAAATAACTATAACGTTACTCTTCCCTAATAGCGTTATATAATATTTTTAGACATTCTTTTAATTTTGTTTTATCTTCTTTATTGAAGCTTCCAAGTTGTTCTTGCAGATATTCTCTCCTCTTCTCAAGAACTTTTTGAACCAATTCATTCCCCAGAGGCATAACTTCTATCCTTACAATCCTTTTATCCCTTAAATCCTTCCTCCTTTCCACAAGTTTATTTTTTTCCATCCTGTCAATCAAATCAGTTATTGTACTGCAGGCAAGAGCCATTTTCTGACTTAATTCTCCTATAGTCAAACTTTCTTCTTCATGTATTAATATTTGAAGAGCAGTAAATTGAGGAATAGTTATATTAATATCATTAAGAATTTCTCTCCCCTTCAATCTTACTATACAGTTGATTTTCCTCAGATACCTTTCAATTTCCATTACATCTTCTTCACAATTATTATTCAAAAAAATCTCCTCCAAAGTCCCGCTTTTAACATTTCTTTAATAAGAATTTTATAATGTCCTAACCTTTAAGTCAATATAATAATACCATAAATAAATAAAATTCTGACAATAAAATTGTCAGAGTTTTATTTAATAAATATTCTAAAGCTATTTGGCAGTACTTCAAATGTTGCGGGAAGTTTCCCTCCATATTCCCCGTCTATATCTATAGGTATACCTTCTTCTGTGAAAACGGATATCTTTTTAGTCTTAAAATACCTAACATTAGGATGATTTATATGGTCACCGCTAAATATATTTATAAATATCGAAACTAAATCCTGTATGTCCGATTTTTGGATGATAATACAATCCAAATATCCGTCACAGACTTCCGCCTTGGGAGCAAGCCTTTTAAACCCTCCTATTGAAGAACTATTAGATATCATAAACAACAATATATCTTCTGCTCCGTTATACTCCTCACTTTCAAATTTTACTTTTATAGGTTCAAATTTCTGCCTTGGTATCTCTTTTAATCCCTCTAAATAATATGCCATTCTTCCAAGAACCGCTTTGGTTTCCGATTGAACTTGATAGCCTACATTAGTCAATAAACCACTTGCAGCTACATTCATAAAGTATTCATCATTAACTCTTCCTAAATCCACATCTATCGTTTTACCTTTTCTTATCATTTCAAAAAAATCCCATCCGCTTTTAGGCAGCCCCATATGATTGGCAAAGTCATTAACCGTTCCTGCGGCCAATATAGCCACGGGTATTTTCTTTTTCCCCAAAACTATTCCCTTTGCAACCTCATTCACTGTTCCATCTCCGCCACATACAACTATTATATCCCAATCTTCTTTACAGGACTTAATCGTTTCCTTGGTGGCATCACCTTTTTCTTCAGTGACAAACTTTCCAACTATGTATCCATTGTCAATAAGAAATTTACATATATGATCCAACTTTCTGTTAATTAACTGTCTTCCTGAAGATGGATTAAATATTATTTTAACTTTTTTCATGAATATCAGCCTTTCTAATTTTTTCTTATCACTCCAAGGAAATATTTCATAATTATACAATTATAATTATACACTTTGTTTACTTTTTTAACATATAAATTTATAATAACCATATCAAAACTTCTTTCAAATAATTAAGAAGTTCTTAAACAGCAGAACTTCTTAAATTGATCTTAATTCATTCTTTTAAGTATATCTTGAAGGGCTCGAGCTTGAAGACCGCAGTCTTCCGCAAAACTTTTAAAAGTTTGAACTAATTCCTTATCTTCAACTTTCTTAGAATACATCTCATAATCTCTGACCATTTCCTGAGCGTCTAATATTTTCTTTTTAAGCATTTCTTTTGTATTTAGCTCCATAAATTCACCTCCAATAAACTATTATTAGTTTTTCATCAAATATTATTTTTATGTGAATGATTTTTTTACTTTAAAACTTATTTTTTTCAATTATAATAGTTAGTATAAAGTTTATTTAGAGAGTCAAAGTAAAAGTTGAGGGGGAATGACATTATAATGAAAAGTTTTTTGGTACTTAAAGATTTTTTTATCAAAAATAAATGGAAATATTTTTTTGGAGTAATATGGTTAATAATCATTGATATAGTCCAGCTAATAGTTCCGCAGATATTAAGAATAGTTACAAATCTTCTACAAAATAATCTCCTTACATTCAATGAATTAATTAAATATAGCTTATATATTATTTTAACAGGACTTATAATCGCGGTTGGAAGATATTATTGGAGAATATACCTACAAGGCACTGCGAGAACTTTAGAATATTATTTGAGAAATAAATTATTCAGGCATCTCCTCACTCTTTCAACGAATTATTTCAATACTCATAAAACCGGAGACCTTATGGCCCATGCAACTAACGATATTAACTCAGTAAGGATGGCATTAGGACAAGGAGTGGTAATGATTGTAGATGCGGTTTTCATGACTTTTTTTTCAGTAATAATGATGATTCATACCACAAATTTAAAATTAACTTTAGTTGCTATTTCTACTTTGCCTTTTATTGCCATTGTAGTAGGTAAATTCGGTAAAATAATTCATAAAAGATTTATAAAAGTCCAAGAGGCGTTTTCCGATCTTACAGATACCGCTCAGGAAAATTTCGCGGGAATTAGAGTAATTAAGTCATTCGTACAGGAAGAAAATGAAATTAAAAAATTTTCGGTAGTCAATAACAACAATTTATCCAAAAATCTAAGTCTCGTAAAAATTTCCGGAATATTTCACCCTTTAGTTCAATTTATGTCTTCAATAAGTTTTTTGATTGTTCTCTGGTACGGAGGAATATTGGTTATAAGAGATGATATCTCCCTTGGAGATTTTGTGGCTTTTAATTCATATTTAAGTTCGATGGTGTGGCCCATGATGGCAACAGGCTGGGTAATCAACTTATTTCAGAGAGGAGCCGCATCTATGGACAGGCTCAATATAATCTTTGAAGAAAAACCTGAAATTACGGATTCAAAGGATGCAATAGATATAAAAAATATGAAGGGAGAAATTGAATTTAAAAATGTATCCTTCAAATATCCCCATTCCGAAAATTATGCTGTTAAAAATTTAAATTTTAAAATACCTTCAGACCATAGTTTAGCAATCGTCGGAAGAACTGGAAGCGGAAAATCAACCATAGTAAGCTTGCTTCTAAGGCTTTATGATATAGATGAAGGAGAAATACTAATAGACGGAATTAATATTAAAGATATGACTATAAAATCTTTAAGGGAAAATATAGGGTATGTTCCACAGGAAAATTTTCTCTTTTCCGATTCCATTATAAATAATATTGCTTTTTCCTTTGAAGAAGAAGAAAAATATAATGAAGATTTAATTTATAATGCTTCAAGAACTGCTGAAGTATATGACAATATAATAGAATTCCCAAATAAATTTGAGACGGTGCTCGGAGAAAGAGGAGTAACTCTTTCGGGAGGTCAAAAACAAAGAGTATCAATTGCCAGAGCAATTATAAAGGATTCTTCCGTATTAATACTTGACGACAGTCTCTCCAGTGTAGATACCGATACGGAAGAAAGAATATTATCTAATTTAAGAGAAGTAATTAAAAAAAGAACTACTATAATCATAAGTCATAGAATATCAACTATTAAAGATTCAGATGAAATTCTTGTAATTGATGAAGGAGAAATTGTTGCAAGAGGAAATCATGATTCTTTAGTAAAACAAGACGGAATATATAAAGATCTTTATGAAAAACAACTTCTTGAAGAAAAAATACAAAAAAATTAATTCGGAGGGGAAAACATGGAACATAACAATAACGATGAAATATTGGGAAAAGCCTATGACTCCAAACTTATGAAAAGGCTTCTTAGTTATGCAAAACCCTATTGGCATTATATGACGATATGTATAATACTAATGATATTCATAACAGGACTTGAGCTTGCAAGGCCTTACCTTTTGAAAATTACAATTGACGACTATATAAACGGTTATAAAAAACCAATATATGTCTTTGACATAAATTCAGGTAAAAAAGGTACTATATTTAACAATAAAATCTATGTAAGGGAAAACAATCTTTCAGAAAGGGAAAGACTTCAACATGATGATAATGACATAAAAGTCATTACTAAATACAAGGGAAACTATTATATCGCCGATAAAAATGAAACAGATATAAAAAAGGGAGTCCTTTTATCTCATGAAGATTTTATGAAGTTCAGGCAAGAGGATATTGACGGATTAAAACTTATCGGTATGGTGTTTCTATTTGTAATATTAGGAGCGTTTGTTTTAAACTATGTTCAAGTATATCTTCTTAACTGGACAAGTCAAAAAATTATTTTTAACATAAGGAGGGATTTGTTCTCACATATTCAAAAAATGAGTTTAAAGTACTTTGATAAAAATCCTGTGGGAAGACTCGTTACCAGAGTTACAAACGATACGGAAACATTAAATGAAATGTACACCGATGTATTGGTTTATCTGTTCAAGGATATATTTATTCTTTTCGGGATAGCAATTATAATGCTCCAAATGAACTACAAATTAGCTATTTTGTCCTTCGCTTTGGTTCCGTTTATAGTGTTGGTTTCGATTATATTCAGAAATAGTATAAGAGACGTATATCGAATAGGCCGAATACAGCTCGCTAAAATAAATGCCAGACTAAATGAAAATTTTACAGGAATGAAAACTATTCATATATTTAAAAAAGAAAAGAAGATATTCAATCAATTTGATATCATCAATACAGATTATTTAAATACTGCAAAAAGAGAAATAAAAATTTATGCTTTATTCAGGCCTGCAATTGAAATAATCCGTTCTCTCGGAATCGCGGCTTTAGTATATTTTGGAGGAAGAAGAGTAATTTCAGGTCAGGTTGAATTTGGCGTTTTATATGCTTTTATCGATTATCTGCAAAGATTCTTCGAGCCCATATTGGATTTAACAGAAAAATATAATATACTTCAATCGGCAATGGCATCCAGTGAAAGAATATTCGGCATATTAGATGAAGAAGAACAAATTAAAAATCCTTTAGAACCCATACCAATAACAAATTTCAAAGGGAAAATAGAATTTAAAAATGTGTGGTTTGCTTATGAAGATGAAAATTGGATATTAAAAGATGTAAGCTTCACTATCAATCCCGGAGAAGCTGTCGCCTTCGTAGGAGCCACGGGAGCAGGAAAATCTTCAATTATAAGCCTTATGTCAAGATTTTATGATATTCAAAAGGGAGAAATACTTATTGATGGAATTAACATTAAGGATTATAATAAATATGAGTTGAGAAAAAAAATAGGAGTAGTCCTTCAAGATGTTTTCCTTTTTACAGGAAATATAAAAAACAACATAAGGCTTGACGATAATAATATTTCCGATGAAGAAGTAATTGAAGCGGCTAAATATGTAAATGCCGATCATTTTATAAAAAAGCTTCCCCAAAAATACGACGAACTTGTAATGGAAAGAGGCGCTACTCTTTCGGCAGGAGAAAGACAACTTCTTGCTTTTGCCAGAGCTTTGGTATTCAAACCTGATGTGCTTATACTTGATGAAGCCACATCAAATATTGACACAGAAACTGAAATATTAATACAAGATGCTCTTAAAAAATTAATAAAAGGCAGAACTACCATAGCAGTTGCCCACAGACTATCAACCATTCAAAATTCCGACAAAATAATAGTCCTTCATAAAGGCAGAATAGTTGAAATGGGTAATCATCAAGAACTGCTTCAAAACGAAGGAATGTACTATGATTTATACAGGCTTCAATATAAAGAAAGCTATCAAGCTTAATAAACTTTAGGAGTGCTTAATTTATGTATGATTTTCATATCCACAGCGATTTTTCCATAGATTCAAAATATTCAATGGAAGATATGGTCACGGAAGCAATAAATAAAAATATGAAATCAATATGCTTTACAGACCATGTAGAATTTGAAGTTACAGAAAAAAAACTGGATCTTGCTTTTAATACAAAAGATTATTTTAGAAAAATCAATCAAGTTAAATACAAGTATATGAATAAAATTGAAATATTATGTGGCGTTGAACTTGGGATGAAACCCCATTTATACAAAAAATACAATGAATTCATATCACAAAATCCTTTTGATTTCGTGTTGATGTCCATGCATTCTATCGAAGGAAAGGACATGTATTTAGACAATTATCTCAAAGATATAAAGCCAATTGAAGGATTAGTTAAATATTATGAATCCTTGTACGAATGTGTATTAAATTATAATGATTATGATGTATTGGGGCATCTTGATGTAGTTGACAGATATTTCCCGGAAAATACTCAGCTGCCTCCTCCAAAGGAATACATGTATTTGATAGAAGATATATTAAAATTAGTTATAAAAAATGGGAAAGGTATTGAGCTTAATACTTCGGGAATGAGATACCACCTTAAATATTTTCATCCTAAGACTGAATTGCTTAAGTTGTATAAATCTCTCGGAGGAGAAATAATAACAATGGGTTCCGACGCTCATGAACCCGCTTTTTTAAACTATAAATACAAAGAAGGAGAAAAACTTTTAAAAGAATTGGGATTTAAATATATCTTTCTTTTTAAAGAAAGAAAAAAATTTCCCATACACATAAGCTGAAATTAATTTAAAAAGCTGTTTTTATGTAGGAAGTATCTACATAAGGGCAGCTTTTTTATTGCTAAAATAAATTTTAAATACTTATTTACAAATACAATTTTCTTTAATATAATAGTAACTGATAGTAACTACTATCTACAGCAAAAAAATTGTACTGCAGACAATTTTTTATCTTGGTTTGTTAAAAATAGCACAATGTTAATCACCGAATTTAATATTGTCTTTATATTCTCATCATGGGATAATTGAATAAATTATATATAAAATTTATCTTAGGAGGGCAATATAGAAGTATGAAAAATTTAATTCCATTGATGAAAAAGTTCAATTTTACAGAATATGAAACAAAGGTATATGTAACTTTGCTAAAGGTAGGTCCGTCGACAGGATATGAAATCAGTAAACAGTCTTCTGTACCACGTTCAAGAGTATACAATATTTTAGAAACTTTAATTCAAAAAGGAATTGTATTGGAAGCACAAACCAATCCGATCTTATATAGTGCTATCCCAATCAACGAATTTAAGGAAAACATAAGCCGAAATGTTTCAAGTTCTCTTGAAGAAATAGATAACTATTTAGTTCAATATGAAAAAAATACGGATTCAGAAGCATTATGGAATATCGATGGATTTCAAAATATTTTAAACAAAAGTAAGTACTTAATCCAATATGCAAAAGAGGAAGTTTTGATTCAAATATGGCAGGAAGATTTAGATAAGGAAATGGTTCAGCTCTTACAAAAAACTAATCAACGCCTCAAAAAATTCGTATTAATTTTATTTAGTGAAACTCAACAGTATGATCTACCTTTTGACCACTATTACAAACATGGTTTTGAAAAAGACAAACTTAAAGAAATGGGAAGCAGATGGATATCAGTAGTAATTGACGAAAAGGAAATGATCTTTGGCTCTATTTCAAGCAAAGTTAACGGAGAAGCTGTATGGACAAAAAATCATTCAATGGTATTTCTTGCAAGGGAACATATTGTTCATGATGCATATTGCCTAAATATAATACAGCATTTAGATGAGAAAACAAAGAAAGAATTTGGTGATGACTTAGAAAAAATAAGAAAAATATATTAACCTTAGGAGGAAAATATTATGGTTAAAGTTATTTTAATATTAATTGTAATAGTTAATCTATCATTTCTAATTTCCTTTGTGATAGATCTTTTCAAAAACAAAAAAGAAATATCAAAAGAGCCGGGAAATAATATAGTTCTAGCCATTACATCTTTTATTATCTTTTTATTATCTACTTTTGGAATTTCGGATTTTGCAATCTCCACAGTTCTTTATCGTAAATTAAAATGGGTTTCAGACAAAAAATTACCGGGGACATTAAATACCCAATGTGTTATCCCTGTTGCGGTTATGGCCCTTTCTTATATTTCTGTTATTAAAGTAAGTATTGTAACATTAGCAGTATGTATTGTTGCCCAGGTTATCGGCGCATTCATAGGCCCCCGTTTTGTAGTTAAGTTACCTGAAAAAACCATTCGAATATTTATAGGAATCGGATTAATTATAGCTTCTCTATTAATATTAGCAGGGAAATTCAATTTGATTCCTTCAGGAGGCACGGCTACGGAACTGACAGGTGCAAAGCTCATTATAGCTGCTATACTGTTATTTATATATGGGGCACTAAATAATATCGGGATTGGGTCCTATGCTTTAACTATGGCAACAGTATATGCTTTAGGTTTAAATCCGGCTGTTTCATTCCCAATTATGATGGGCGCCTGCACTTTTTCCGTTCCCGTTGGAAGTATGCAGTTCATTAGATTTGGTCAATACAGCCGTAAAATTACATTATTTACGTCAACCTTCGGTATTATCGGAGTATTGATAGCCGTTTATTTTGTAAAATCCTTAAATGTATCAATGTTGCAATGGCTCATTGTCATAGTATTGCTTTACAGCTCAATTAGTATGCTTTATTCAGAATTAAAATCCGCCAATCCGGATGTTAAATAAATTAAAAAATGGAGGACTGATTATGTTAGTTTTGACAAAAGAGGATATTCAATCGATTTTTTCTATGAGAGATGCTATCGAAGCAGACAAAGAAGCTCTAAAACTTTATTCTCAAGGTAAAAGTTCCGTACCATTACGTACAAATATAGATATCCCGGAAGCAGAAGGCCAGAGCTTGTATATGCCTGCTTATGTAGGCGGAGATAATATAAAAGCTCTGGGGCTCAAAATTGTTTCTGTTTATCCCCATAATGTTGAAAGAGGATTACCTAATGTTCCGGCTACTATGGTAGTATTGGATCCCCAAACAGGTATTGTGGCTGCTATTATGGAAGGTACTTTTATTACACAATTGCGTACCGGAGCTATTCAAGGAGCTGCTACAGAAATTCTTTCCAATGAGAATTCAAAGATTGGAGCACTATTCGGAACCGGAGGGCAAGCTCAAAGTCAATTGGAAGCAATGCTTACAGTTCGTAATTTAACGGAAGTTCGTGTCTTTGATATTAATTATGAAAAAGCCCTTGATTTCTCAAAAAAGATGAATGAACATTTCAGTAATTTCGGTACTCGAATAATAGCTGTAAAAAACGCTGATGAAGCTGTAATTGATGCAGATATTGTTACAACTGTTACAACTTCCAAAATGCCTGTTTTTAACGGAAAATTGATAAAATCCGGTGCTCATATAAACGGTATAGGTGCCTATACTCCCGAAATGCATGAACTGCCGCCTGAAATTGTCCTAAGAGCAAATAAAGTTATCTTCGACACTGTGTCGGGAGTTCTATCTGAAGCCGGAGATTTAATCTCTCCACTTAAAGATGGAATTGTAACAAGGGACCACTATCAAGGAGAACTTGGAGAAGTAATATTAGGTAAAATTAAGGGGCGAGAAAATCCTAATGAGATAACTTTGTTTAAGACCGTAGGTTCCGCTGTTTTAGATGTAGTGGTGGGAGAAAAAATATACAAAAAAGCTGTAGAAACAGGAATAGGCAAAAATGTAGAACTCTCTTAACGAAAAAGTATTTTTAATATAAAGATAGGTTCTGTATAATACAGAACCTATCTTTATATTATCCTCCCTACCCCATTCTTAATTTTTATTGATACCCTCTAAATTTCCACTCTTCCTATCCCAACTCTTTTATCTTTTCCGCAACTTGGGCAACAAAAAAGATGCGTACATTCATCTTCCGCTGCCCCGTCTTCTGTATGGGAAATATCATCTAACAAATAAGGGCTATAATTATCTAAATAATTAACTACAGGACCATTATCCGACATATCTCTGCCACAGTTGGGACAGCTTATTTCTATTTCATATAACCCATTACATAATGGGCACACTCTTTTCAAATTAAACCACCTCTCCGGTAAAGATAATTTTTAAGCAATATCAAAAAAAACACCATTTAATATGATATATATTTTTATCATAAGTTGTCACGATTATTAATTTATTATAAAACTTTAAAATTTTTATTGACAAAATATAATATTTTCATAGTATATACTATGAAAATAAAAATTGTTAAATGCTGTGATAAAAAATAGTAGCATAAAATAAAAGCTGAAAGAAATTTTAAGCATAATTTTATGTGAATGCATCTTTGAGCACTGTCTCGAAATAAAATAGACGACAGCGGTTACGCCCGATAGAAGCGTTAAGGTATGTTTGTGCCGATAAAAACGAGTTATTATATGCTTATATTATATATAATAATTAGAGTGGAACCGTGGAATTTACTTCCGCCTCTAAGAAATAGAGGCGGAAGTTTTTATTTTTTGTATATAAGTCTTCAAATTTAAAGGAGGTGTATCTATGAATTCAATACAATATTTCAACACTGTAGCTAAAAAATGGAATGTAATACGAAGTGAATACTTTGAGGAGAGACTAAAATACAAAGCTTTATCAAAAGTAAATATAAAGGATAAGGAGTCGCTGATTTAGGCTGCGGAACCGGTTTTATTTCATTAGCTCTTGCTGATGACTCAAATATAGTATTTTCAGTTGACAATTCAAGAAATATGCTCAAAGAATTAAAAGAAGAAGCATTAAAGAGAAATTTGAAAAATATCTACCCTCTGAACTCCTCGCTTGATAACCTTACTTTATTTGACGAATCATTAGATGCCGTATTTATAAACATGGCACTTCATCATATTAAAGATGCTAAAAAAGCTATAAATGAAATGTACAGAGTACTGAAAAAATCAGGAAAATTAGTAATATCAGATGTAACCGAGCATAACGGAGAATGGGCAAGAGAAGAAATGTTTGACGAATGGTTGGGTTTTTCAAATGATACCATTTATGCATGGCTTAAAGAGGCAAAGTTCACTGATATCAATATAGAAAATACGGACTTAAGATGCAAGGGATATTCCAGTAAGGGCGAATACACGGAAACAGGTATATTCATAGCGGCAGCAACAAAATAAATATAATATGAGGAGGAAAAAATGAAAATAAAATCGTTATTGATTCATGGAGGAAAAGATGGGGATGAATTCACAGGTGCTGTAAACATACCTATTTACCAGACATCTACCTTTAAGCAACCCGAATTTGGCGTAAATAAAGGTTATGAATACTCAAGGACAGGAAACCCCACAAGAGAATCGTTAGAAAAACTTATTTCTGATCTTGAAGAGGGGTATGCAGGCTTTGCATTCGCCTCAGGAATGGCCGCAATTACAGCGGTACTTTCCCTATTCAAGTCAGAGGATCAAATTATAATATCAAATAACGTATATGGCGGAACTTTCAGAGTCCTTAACCAAATATTTAATAATTTTAATATAGGATATAAAATAGTTGATACGTCAAATCTTAACGAAGTAGAAAAAAACATCGATAAAAATGTGAAAGCTATATATATCGAAACTCCTACGAATCCTCTTATGGATATTACTGATATTGAGGAGGCAGCAAAGATAGCAAGAAAACATAAAATTCTCACTATAGTTGATAATACTTTCATGACTCCATATTTGCAAAGGCCTATTCTATTAGGCGCTGATATAGTAATCCATAGTGCCACGAAATATCTTGGAGGTCATAGCGATCTTGTAGCAGGACTTGCAGTGGTAAATACTGAAGATTTGGCAGAAAAATTACATTTTATACAAAACTCCACCGGAGGTATTCTCGGTCCCTTTGATTCATTTTTACTTATAAGAGGAATAAAAACTCTTTCAGTAAGAATGGACAGACATGATGAAAATGCAAAATTAATCGCACAATTTTTAAAGGGCAGACCTGAAATAGAAAAAATATACTATCCGGGATTTAAAGAACATCCGGGACATGATATACAAAAGAAGCAAGCCGATGGCTACGGAGCAATGATCTCCTTCGTTCTCAGAAGGGAATATAACTATAAAAAGTTTTTCAAAAATCTTTCTCTTATAACTTTTGGCGAAAGTCTCGGAGGAGTAGAATCTCTTGTATGCCATCCTGCATCTATGACTCATGCTGCTATTCCCTATGAGATAAGGCAAAAAGTCGGTATAACGGATAATTTAATAAGATTATCCGTGGGAATCGAAGATAAGGAAGATTTGATCAATGACCTGAAAGAAAGCTTGGAAGCAAGCAAGGAGGTATAAATAATGCCGTCATATTATAACGATATAAAAGAATTGGTTGGAAAAACACCGATACTCAAATTAAATAATATTTCTGTCAAGGAAGAAGTAAATGTCTTCGCTAAACTTGAAATATTCAATCCGGGAGGAAGCGTAAAGGATAGAATCGGCATATATATGATTAAAAAAGCTGAAGAAAAGGGGATTTTAAAAAAGGGTTCCACTATTATAGAACCAACTGCCGGAAATACGGGGTTAGGCATAGCCTTGGCCGCAATAAATAAAGGATACAGAGTAATATTTACGGTCCCAAAAAAATTTTCCATAGAAAAACAATTGCTTATGAAAGCCTTTGGGGCTGAAATAATCAATACTCCTGAGGAACAAGGAATGAAAGGGGCTATAGAAAAAGCTGAAGAATTATTAAGTACTATCAATAATTCCGTTTCTTTAAACCAATTTGAAAACCCTGCAAATCCGTTGGCTCATTATGAAACTACAGGACCGGAAATATATGAAGCATTGGATGGCAAAATAGATTATCTAATAGCAGGAGCAGGAAGCGGAGGTACTTTCACCAGCATAGTCAAATATCTCAAGGAAAAAAATCCAAATATAAAAGGGATAATTGCAGATCCGGAAGGCTCCATAATAGGTGGAGGCACTAAAGGGTGTTATAAGATTGAAGGTATAGGCAACGATTTTATTCCGGACACTCTTGATATGACTTTAGTAGACAGTTTTATAAAGGTTAATGACAATGAAGCCTTTGACATGGTAAAGGAATTGGCAAAAAAGAAGGATTAATCGTAGGATCGTCTTCGGGAGCTGCCGTAAGTGCGGCATTAAAATTGACTTCAACTATAAACAAAGGGAATATAGTGGTCGTATTGCCCGATAGAGGAGACAGATATTTTAGCAAAAATATATATTGATTATTTTAAAATTGCATTTTATGTGATAATATTTCAGATATATAAGTTATTCTTATAAAGTCAGGAGGAGAATAAATGCGTGAAAATTTAATTAGGGATATAAATTTGGCACCATCGGGACATAAAAAAATAGATTGGGTAAAAGGCTATATGCCAGTATTATCATTTATTGAAAAAAAATTTACGGAAGAGCAGCCCCTTAAAGGGAAAAAGATAACCATGTCCATACATCTGGAAGCAAAAACAGCCTATCTGGCCAAGGTCCTTAAAGCGGGAGGAGCGGATGTAACGGTAACAGGAAGTAATCCCCTTTCTACTCAGGATGACGTGGCTTCGGCATTAGCTGAGGACGGCCTGAAAGTATATGCTTGGTATAACTCCACTTCTGAAGAATATAATAATCATCTAAATTCCGCGTTAGATATCGAACCAAATATAATACTTGATGACGGAGGAGATTTGGTTAATTTACTCCATACAACAAGACAGGAACTTATTAAAAATATCATCGGAGGTTCGGAAGAAACTACTACAGGTGTATTAAGGCTTAAAGCAAGAGAAAGAGAAGGCAAATTAAAATTCCCCATGATTTCTGCTAATGGCGCTTATTGTAAATATCTCTTTGACAACCGATATGGTACAGGTCAGTCCGTCTGGGACGGAATAATGAGAACGACAAATCTTATAGTTGCAGGTAAAAATGTAGTGGTAATAGGATACGGATGGTGCGGCAAAGGCGTTGCCATGAGAGCTAAGGGCCTCGGCGCCAAAGTCATAATCTGTGAAATCAATCCTATTAAAGCTATAGAAGCTCATATGGACGGCTTTAAAGTAATGCCTTCCTTAGAAGCTGCAAAAATAGGAGATATTTTTATAACTGTAACGGGTGATATGAAAGTTCTTTCAAAGGAGCACTATAAGTTGATGAAAAATGGTGCTATTATGGCCAATGCCGGACATTTTGACTGTGAAGTCTGGAAACCGGATCTTGAAGAAATGAGCATAGAAAAGCGGGAAATGAGAAAAAATATTACAGGATATGTAATGCCGGACAAAAAAATATTAAACCTTCTTGCTGAAGGAAGATTAGTTAATCTCGCTGCAGGAGACGGCCATCCGGCAGAAATAATGGATATGAGTTTTTCCATTCAAGCTCTGTCCATAAAATATTTAATAAATAATGCAGGAAAATTGGAAAACAAAGTATATGATGTTCCGGATGAAATAGATAAAGAAGTAGCAACAACAAAATTAAAATCAATGGGAATAGAAATTGACCGTCTTACAGAAGAACAAGAAAAATATTTAAAAAGCTGGTAAAAGAGGTCGCCCCAAAATAGAAAGCAAAATTCTATAAGGGGCTTTTTTTTACTTCTAATTTATTCTTCATTGATTAATTTCCCGTCCTCAATCCTTACTATTCTGTCTGACATTTGGGCTAACCTTTCATCATGGGTTATCATTACTAAGGTTTGGTGATATTTTTTTATGGATTGCTTTAAAAGATTCAACACTTCCAAACTCGTTTTTGAATCAAGGTTCCCTGTAGGTTCATCTGCAAGAACTATGGAAGGTCTCGTAGCTAAAGCTCTTGCTATCGCAACTCTTTGTTGCTGTCCTCCTGATAATTCATTAGGGAAAGCATCCTTTTTCCCGATAATATTTAAAGTTCTCATAATTTCTTTTATAAACTCTTCGTCTACAACTTTTAAATCAAACTCTATAGGTAAGATTATATTTTCCCATACATTCAACACAGGAATCAGGTTATAGGATTGAAAAACAAATCCTATCTTTCTCCTTCTAAATATGGTTAAACTCTCATTATCCATAGAATATATATCCTTCCCATCTATAAACACCCTTCCAGACGTAAGCCTGTCCAATCCTCCCATCATATGAAGAAGAGTCGTCTTGCCGGAACCTGAAGAACCTACTATTGCAACAAATTCTCCTTCTTCTACAGATAGGTCTACTCCGTCCAATGCTTTTACTAAACTTTCGCCCTTCCCATAATACTTTTTCAAAGATTTTGTTTCTAATATCTTCATTTAGCTTCACCTTTCCCTTATAATTATCATCCGTCCCTAAACCCAATTATCGAATAAGCCTCTGAATATCCCAAGCTGCACAATAATATAATAGCTGTGGTATTGATTATATCATATGGAATTTACAGTTTTGCAGTGATAATTAAAGTAAAAACTTATAAAACCATTAATATTGTAAATTCACTGCCTTGTCCTTCTTTTGAAAAAGCCGTTATACTTCCGCCCTGTTCTTCCAGTATTTTTCTTGTAAGATACAATCCCACGCCCGATCCTTGAGTTTTTCTAACCCTCTCCGAATTTCCTCTGTAGAATCTGTCAAAAATCTTTCTTATATCCTTAGATGGAATACCTATGCCGTTATCGTCTATATCTATCTTTATGTAACTCTCCAATTTCTCTATAGAAATATCTATTTCTCCATTTTCATCAGTGTATTTCACAGCATTTTCGAGAACATTAAATATAGCCTCTTTTGTCCATTTGGCATCATGGCAAATATAAATATCCTGCAAATTGTTCATTTTTATATCTATGCCTTTTTCCGAGGCTTTTAAATAAATGCCATTAACTGCTTCGATTATTGTAGATTTAATATTATCCTTTTTCTTTTTTAACTGAATCAATCCTGTTTCCATCATTGAAATCTTAGTTAAAGAATTCAGAAGCCATTCAAGTTTATCTTCCTCATTTTTTATCCTGTTTAAAAACTCTTCTTCCTCTTCTTTACTAATCCCATTCTCAAGTAATAACGAATTGAACACTTTTATAGATGACAGAGGCGTCCTTAGTTGATGAGAAATATCGGTTACCAGTGATTTGACATTTTCTTTTTCATCGTTTATCTCATTTAAATTTATCTGCAATCTCCTGGACATCTGAAAAAATTGAAATTCTATCCTTGACAGTATCCCCTCTTCGTTGGTATCCGAAACAGCAGAAAAATCTCCATCCATTATCCTGTCTATCTCAAAGGATATTTTGTCGAGTTCGCCTATTATACGTTTCAATACATATATGAATGATGAAATACTTATAACTATCATTAAAACCACAATAATTATACTTTTAACCATGAATCCGTAAACCGCGGAAATTTTTACTCCATTATCCCCTAATTCTTCTATAAAAAAGTAATTATTAAAGATCATTGCAATTCCAAAGGCAATAATTGTTACCGTAAAAACAATGAATATTTTTTTTACAATCGGATCTTTTCTTAATATCATCATTCTTTAAAACACTCCTCCGCCCAAATGTAACCCAATCCTCGTACTGTTTTTATATATTGTGGTTCAGAAGGATTTTGCTCAATTTTTTCTCTGAGCCTTCTAATATTTGTAGGAAGAGTGCTTTCATTTAAAAAATTCCCATCCCCATCCCATATTTCATTGAAAAACTGTTCTTTTATAATTACCTGATGAGGATGATCTATGAAGCATTTAAATAGTTTAAGTTCTGTTTTCGTTAAAAACACCTCTTCCCCATCTACAAAAATTTTCATATTCCCAGGATAATATATAATATCCTTACATCGAATTTTCTCTGCTCCCCTTTTTTCTCTTCTCCTTAATACGGCATTGATCTTTGATATAAGGACCATCAAACTGAAAGGCTTGGTAACGTAGTCATCTGCCCCCAAATCATATCCTTTAACTATGTCCACTTCTTGGACACAAGCTGTAAGAAATATGATCAAAACATCCCTTATTTTTTTGACGTCCTTACAAAACTGAAAACCATCTCCATCAGGTAAACCAATATCCAATAATATAAGATCTATTGAATTTTCATTAAAAATTTTTTTGCCTTCTTCTATTGATTTAGCGGAAAAAACATTAAACTTTTCCTTTTTTAACTTAAAACTAATCCCTCGGTTTAGGGAATCATCATCTTCAACTAATAATATATTTATTAAATTGTTCATAATTTCACCCTTTCCCCGTTTCTTAATCCATCATCTTTATTAAAAAACCATTTAAACTATTTATAAGATAGAATTTTATATTTAAAAATATTATTTTTTCAAATTTTCTCCCAATACGGAGTCAATAACCATATCAGGTATTCCTATAGGTTCAACTATTATTTCTCCGGCAAGCTCTTCCATACCCATCAATCCCCTTTTCAGTAACTGAAAGGTAATAGTTTTAGAAGCCTTCACACAAATTCCTAAAATTTTACCTGTATTTCCGTCTAAGCCTGAAGGTATATCTATTGATATAACATACTTTTCACTTTTATTTATAGATAAAATAACGTCTTTAAAAATGCCTTCAACATTTCTTGTAAGTCCCGTTCCAAATATGGAATCAATAATTATATCTGAATCGATTATGGAATCTTTAAATAAAGATAATTCCTCATCACTATTGATATGAACAATATCTCCATTAATGTTTTTGATTATATTATAATTAACAGAAAAATCATTGCTTCCCCTATCCATATTACCAAGTATAAAAAATCGAGCCTTTTTCCCCTGTACCATTAGGTGTCTTCCTAATGCCAATCCGTCCCCACCATTATTTCCAACTCCACATACAATGACAAAAGTGTTATATTTATTCATTTCTATATTCTTCAATACCTTCAATGCTGCATTCTCCATGAGAACTATTCCCGGAATGCCTAAATTTTTAATACAATATTTATCAATTAATTTCATCTCTTCTCCGGAAACTGATATCATAACTAATCCCTCCTTGTAATTATATTCTGACTATATTATATACTATAAAAACATAAAATTAAAAAAGCCTTTTTTTAAACTCATTACAGAAAATTTACATTAAGGAAATTTTGATTTCCCTATGGGCCATAAAAACCCCTGCCCTATTTTATTAAATAATGATATAATAAGAAATATTAAAATATTGATTAATAAAAGGGTGGTAAATATATGAAATCCATTGATTTAAGAAGCGATACCGTAACCATGCCCACAGACGAAATGAGAAGAGCAATGGCCAATGCCTTAGTTGGAGACGATGTTTACGGAGATGATCCAACAGTAAATAAACTTGAAAAAATAGCTGCTGAAAAGGTAGGAAAAGAAGCCGCTTTATTCGTTCCAAGCGGAACCTTTGGTAATCAGCTTTCCCTTTTGACGCATACAAGAAGAGGTCAGGAAGTCATAATCGGAAAGGAAAACCATATAGTAGTTCATGAGGTCGGAGCATCAGCCGTAATAGCTGGAGTACAACTCAGAACTCTTAATACAACAAATGGAACTATGTCTCCTGAAGATGTCGAAAAAGCAATAAGAAAAGATGATATACACCAACCTGAAACAGGGCTTATTTGCATAGAAAATGCTCATGGATGTGGAGCGGTAATCAAAATTGATAATCTCAAAGAAATAAAGAAAATAGCTGAAAAGTATTCTTTACCTGTTCATATGGATGGAGCAAGAATATTTAATGCAGCTATATCATTAGGAGTAGACGCAAGGGATATAGCAAAATACTGTGACACTGTTATGTTTTGCCTTTCAAAGGGTTTAGCAGCACCTATAGGTTCAATGGTTGCAGGAAATAAAAAATTTATAGATAAAGCAAGAAAAAACAGAAAACTTATGGGAGGAGGAATGAGACAAGCCGGAATAATTGCTGCAGCCGGTATAATTGCCCTTGAAAAGATGACTTTAAGACTTGAAGAAGACCATAAAAATGCAAAATATTTTGCTTCGGAATTATCTAAAATTCCCGGAATAAATGTAAGGTTTGATAAAAATGATATAAATATGATTTTCTTTGAAATGAAGGATAATATAATCCCGGAAAAAACTTTTATAAATAAGCTGTATGAGAAAAATATCAAAATCAATAAAGCTGAAGATGGAGAATACAGATTCGTAACTCACGCAGGAATTACAAAAGAAGATATAGGTTTTGTTATTAATTCCATAAAAGAACTAGCCCACTTAACGGGAAATTTATATTAAGGAAATCTTGATTTCCCTATGGATTATAAGAAAAGCTTCTATCGAAACATTATAAGGTAGCCTTTCTTGAAACTCCTTTACGGAAAGTTCTTTTTTAATCAATATTTATTCGTTATACTTCCGTTGAGTATAAGCTTTCTATGGATTACAAAATAAAAATCCTTCGATATAATTCGAAGGATTTTTATATCCCGCGGTGCCGTACTCCCAGCTAATTCACGCCCGCCTTTTAAAAGGTGGGTATCTGTCAGCAGCTTCTAACTTCCACTCAGAGGAGGCATGTTATAGACTGTTGAACTAAAGACTCCCATATGTCTTATGTCGGTTGAATTATATAGGCTTACGTACATCGCAGAAACGTTTCTATTTATATTATAACCTCTTTTTTATTATACTGCAAGTAATAAGTGTTGGAATAAATATACTTTTGCGGTTAAATAAAATATTAATCTTGTAAAATAATCTCATTTATCTCTTTTTCTTCTAACATTTCCTTTTCTAATAATTCAGCAGCAAGTTTTTGTAATCTATCTATATTTTTTGTCACTATATCCATCGTTTCTTCATAAAAGCCATCTATTAGCTTTCCCGCTCTTTTGACCAATTCATCGTTATTACCAATTTTATTTTCCAAAAGCACCTCATAATTTATAAGCCCTGCTTCTTCATCCATTCCAAAACTTCCAACCATGGATAAAGTCATTTCCGTAGCTTTTTTTAGATCATTAGAAGCACCTGTAGTAATATTTTCTTTTCCAAATATTATTTCCTCCGCTGCTCTTCCTCCGAGGGCAATCATTATGTTATCTACAATGTCCTTCTTTCTTTGATACATTCTGTTTGGAGGAATATTCATACTGAATCCGCCCATGCCCTTTGTGCTCGGAATGATACTTACCTTTGTAACTCTGTTCAGTGTTGAAACCATTTTTGTAACTAGGGCATGTCCTGCTTCATGATAAGCCGTAATTTCTTTATCTTTGGCTGATATACAGCTTCTATCCTTTTTCTCTTCTCCTACAAGGACTGTATAATAAGCTCTGTTTATATGGTTCATAGTAATAAAATCTTCATTTTCTCTCGCCGCCATCATCGCCGATTCATTCATGAGATTCTCCAATTTGGCTCCGCTAAAATATACGGTTTCTTGAGCAACTTTCTTCAGGTCTACGTCCGGAGCTAAAGGCTTCTTTTCTCCATGGAGTTTTAATATTCGATATCTGGCATTTATATCAGGGAGTCCTACCTCTATTTGTCTATCAAATCTTCCCGGTCTTAGAAGGGCTTCATCAAGGGTATCAATTCTATTTGTTGCAGCAACAACTATGATCCCCTCATTTTCTCTAAATCCCGACATCTCAGTTAAAAGAGCATTAAGGGTCCTATCGCTTTCCTCGCTTCCGCCTCCCACATTTCCTCTTCTTTTCTTCCCAAGAGCATCTATTTCATCGATGAATACAACACTTTTTCCTTTTTGTTTTGCTTTTGAAAAAAGGCTTCTTATCCTGCTGGCCCCCAGGCCTGCATAAACCTGTATAAAATCCGAACCCGATACTGCAAAAAACGGTACTTTTGCTTCCCCTGCCAAAGCCTTAGCCAATAACGTCTTCCCCGTTCCCGGAGGTCCATACAGGAGAACCCCTCTTGGCATTCTTGCTCCATATCTTCCGTACTTTTCAGGGTTTTTAAGAAAATCTACCAGCTCATTTAACGATTCTTTTGCTTCTTCATTCCCTGCTACATCAGCAAATGTTACTACATTTGAGTTATTCTCTATATCTTCCATGTCCGACATTATTTCAATTTCCTTTTGAGCCTGCTTTGATGCATTATTATTCATAAAATAGGCAGCTACCCCTACCGCACCAATAACCAAAAAGAAGAAAACGCTTTGCAATGTCACCAAACTACCGTTAGTCTCAATTACCTTGATATTATTTTTTAAAAGATATTCTTTAAAGTTTTCAGTTCTTGGATTATCAGTTATAAAATACTCTCCGTTTTTTAATTTGCCTGTAATTCTGGGTTCATCGCTTAAGTCAACTCTTTCAACCATATTCTTGTTTACATATTCTAAGAAAATTTTATAAGATGTCTCTTTGTACTGATTTTCTTTATTTATATATACAAATATGCCTGAAATCAGAGCCATAGAAATTATGACAATCATTAGAACTTTTACCTTCTTGTCCAATTTCATCATATATTCCTCCTACATCTATATAATATAAGTAAATATAAATAAATTATAGCATTAATTTACTATTATGTCTATTACCTACATATGGAATGATAGGAAATAAAGTAACTAAATAACCTGACCCGTAACCTTATCAGTTCAATTAGTATGTTATCAAAATATTTTGACAATCCCTTTATTTTTTGAAATTTTTGTATTATAATAAAATTAGTAACATTTATATATGATTAAAGGATAATATTTGTATTTATTTCAATAAAAATTATATTTGTATATAGAACTTACCTCAAAATAATAATCTCTTATATTAAAGTGGTTAAGAGAGGACAATCCTTTTATATAGAGCATGTCCATCCAATATATTTTAAGGAGGTGACGAAATGTCCACACTGTTAAAGTCAAGTATTGAAAAAAAGTCGCTTTTTCTTCCAGCTTTAATATTCGGAGGATAGGAAATCGTTGTCTTGAAATTAGTACCGATATATAATATCAATATATTATAGCTAAACAACTATACCATTATATATACTCTTCTATATATTTTGACACCACTTTAAAATCTAACTATCTTAGAAATTATTTTTCTTTAACAGAAATAATCCTATTCTAATAACTATAAGCAGACATTACTTTTCATTATAACATATTTAAAATTAATTTTCTTAAATGGTGATTTATAATATATTTTTCTATGTTAATATTTTCACTACTATATTTCAATATCAAAATTTAGAATATGCACAATTATTAAGGAAGTCTTTTTTTGAAACCCATTTATGTAAGGAAAAACATGATTTCCCTATGGGTTATAAAAATTAATTGAGAGAGGTGAGTATTTTGAATATATTAATCGTTGTTGTTGGAGCAGCTATTATTTTCTATATAGCATATATTACCTACGGAAAGTTCTTGGCAAATAAAATTTTTAAATTAGACGATTCAATCAAAACACCGGCAGTTGAATTAAACGACGGACAAGATTATGTCCCTATAAAAAAGAGTATGCTTATGGGCCAGCATTTCTCGGCTATAGCAGCAGCAGGCCCCATAAACGGTCCTATTCTTGCAGGTACTATATTCGGCTGGGTTCCCGCCCTTCTGTGGATCCTTATAGGTACAATCTTTATTGGCGGCGTTCACGATATGGGTACTCTTGTAGCATCTGTAAGGCATAAAGCACGATCAATTGCTGAAGTAATCAGAACGAATGTTTCAAAACGGGCATGGTTGCTTTTTATGCTTTTTATATGGATAACTCTCGTATATATTATTGTTGCGTTTACAGATATTACTGCGAGTTCATTTGTAGGTACCGTAGAACTTGAATCTGGAGAACAAGTTGCAGGTGCCGCAATTGCAGCTTCATCCATTCTTTATCTTATTCTGCCAATAATTATGGGACTTCTAATGAAATATACCAAGCTTAAAGAAAATATCGCGCTTTTAATATTCCTTCCTCTTGTTGGAGTTGCAATTTGGGCAGGGCGTTATATACCGATTTCATTGCCAATTGCTGATATCCTTCTTCAGCAAAAAGTATGGGGAGTTCTTATTTTAATTTATTGTTTCATCGCATCTATTTTACCAATGTGGTTAGTTTTACAACCTCGTGGTGCTATAGGAGGATATTTCCTTTATGCATCCCTTATTGCTGCTGCAATCGGTATAATCTTTGGCGGATACCACATACAATTCCCCGCTTTTACAAATCTTGCTGCAGACGGCAGTATTGGTAGCGGCTTCTGGTTCCCAATGTTTCCCGTATTATTTATTACCATAGCCTGTGGTGCTTGTTCCGGATTCCATTCTCTTGTTTCATCCGGTACAACTTCTAAGCAGTTGGCAAAAGAAAGTGATGCTAAACCTATAGGATACGGGGCAATGTTACTTGAAGGTATGGTTGCAGTAGTTTCTCTTGCTTGTCTCATGATCCTATCTAAGGATTCTCCTATGGTTTCAAAAGCGCCAAACTTTATTTATGCATCAGGAATAGGCAGCTTCTTGGAACTTATAGGTATCCCGGGAGTTTACGGCGTAAGTTTTGGACTTATGGCCTTTACTACATTTGTTTATGATACATTGGATGTATGTACACGACTTGGCCGTTACATTATACAGGAACTTACCGGTTGGAAAGATTTAAAAGGTAAAATTATAGGCACATTGCTTACAGCCGGCATCCCTATCTTCTTTATATTCCAAACAATGGTTGATGCAAACGGTAATGCTATACCCGCATGGAAAACATTCTGGAATACATTCGGCGCATCAAACCAACTTTTAGCTGCACTTGCCTTAATTGGTGTTACGGTATGGCTCTTCAAAACAAATAGTAAATCGAAGGCATGGCTTGTTTCCTTCATACCTGCTTCAATAATGTTCATAATGTCAAATTGGGCATTAGTCAGAGATGTAATTAACGGATGGGTCAAAGGGCAGGGGCACCCGTCAATACCGATTGTTTCAATGATATTAATCATACTTTCAGTCCTTGTTGCAGTTGAAACATATAACGCACTCATAATTGTTCCAAAAAAACTAAAAGCTCAGAAAGCCTCATAAGTTCTTAATATAAAAGGACTAAGAAGATTTATTTAAAATACAAATCTCACCTTAGTCCTTTTATTTAATTTCGTTACTGATTACCCTTCTTTATAGTTTTCAACACCATATCCAGTTTTTCTCTCTGTTCGGCATCTAATAAAGGTCTTATATTATTGAGCTTTTCAATAAGTTCATTATATTCATCCTCTCCCATTGTCTCCTTCATTTGTTTATTAATCTTTATTATTTCAAAGAATATTTCATCTTCAGATTTATCTGAGTAATCTTCAGCCATATCTCTAATTTGGTTTATCTGCTCTTCTGTAGGACTCGTATCTTTCATTTGTTCAATTATATTTTTTAAATCTTCATTACTTTCCATCTTCATTCCTCCCATATTTTATACTCTAATCTTATGAAGGAATATCTACGGATATTACATATAAATAATAGTAAACATTCTGTTTTCATCTGCATAATATATTAAAGTGATCCTTTTCAATAAGGAGGGAATTATATTGGATGAACTGTTAATTTTATTAGTTCTTTTAATGTTTCTGAAAGGGAATAAAAATGATTTCAATAAAACAAATCTTCAGGATTCTTTTTCCTTAAATATTTCTTCCACTCATAAAAAAATCAAGATCTTGAAAAAAATTAGTCCCTATTTTCCACCCGACATGATCCCAGCCATTAATAAATCTCTTTTTATTACGGAAAAAATAGTAAAAGTTTATGAAACAGTTGAGTTTATAAAAAAAGAAGATAATTTCTATGATATTAAAGTTGCGGATGTTAATAACAAAAACGAAAGAATTAATTACATATTATCTACTCTAAAAAGGGAAGTCTCTTACGATGATGCAAAAGAAATAGGAAATGGAATGGAATTAATATTAAATATCGATAAATACAAAAAATTGGCCTCCGTATTGAAAACTTTCTTATCAAATCCCGATGGTATCAACAATTCCAATAGCCTTGAAAAAATAATAGAGGTTATGCTGGAAGGAAGAGATGAAAAAGAGAAGAAGAAGATTACGCAAATGGTTAAAATGTTTGAGTTAATGCAAACATTGGATACTCAAAAAAAGGGTTCCTCCGAAGATAAATAATATTAAAGTCATTTAATTCATTTTAAGTTTCTCAATTAAATATTTCATGTCTTCGGGAAGCGGAGCCTTAAATTCCACAATATTTTTGTATCTGGGATGGCTGAATTTTATTGACCAAGCATGAAGTGCCTGTCTGTCTATAAATGAACTTCTTTTATAATAAAGGGAATCTCCGATAATAGGATGCCCTATATAATTCATATGCACTCTTATCTGATGATTTTTACCTGTAAGTATCTGAACTTCCAAAAATGTGCTTTTCCTATATCTTTTTAAAACCTTATATTTTGAAATTGATCTTTTTCCGTCATTCATAACTTTATTCAGTATATCCTTCTCTTCTTTGCCAATGGGAATATCTATTGTCCCTTCATCTTCTTTTACAATTCCCTCTACCACCGCTAAATATTTCTTTTCAATCATATCATTTTCAAGTTGTAAAGCCATTTGCTGATGAGCAAATGGATTTTTCCCAACTATTATTATACCTGAAGTGTCCATATCTAATCTGTTTACAAATCTAATTTTTTTATGTATATCCTTTTTCATGTAATAACTACTGATTCCATTGGCAAGGGTACCGCTTATACATTTAGGAGTAGGATGGACTACAATATGCGGACGTTTATTTATAATGAGTAAGTCAAAGTCTTCATATATTATATCTAAGGGTATATCTTCCGGTTCAATATTATCGATTTCATCTTCCATAAATATTCCTACCACATCTCCTATTTTGACCTTCTCATTTTTCTGTGAAAATTTATTGTTAAATATTATTCTTTTTTCCTTTTTTAACTTTCTCATCAATCTTACGGATATTTGATTTTTAATAAGGACATCGTCTATGGTTAACCCATTCTCTTCAACCGGAAATAAAACTACACTGTCACTTTCATGAAAAAACTTCATTTAATAAATCCTCCAATTATTGATAGTTTTATTGTATAATATAATTATATTTATTATATCAAATTTTTTTTACTTTTACAGAATCATATTTTAGGGAGGTATTCCTTTGAAAAAATTTGAAAAGGGCAGACGGATTAATATCCTCTATAACGACAATCTGGATTCAAAAAAAGTTTTTAACCTTTTAAAAATTAAACTTAATGAAAATGGTTTCTTGGTTTCTGAAGATTATAATTCTCAGGCGGAATTAAATATATGCATAGGCGGAGACGGGGCTTTTTTAAGATCCGTACATAAATACAATTTCCCTAATATCCCATTTATAGGCGTAAATACAGGTCACCTTGGATTTTATCAGGAAATACTTCCGGAGGACATTGATACTTTCATTGAAAAATATATGAAGAAGGAATATTTTACCGAAAAAATATATTTGATAGAATCTAAGATTTTAATAGATAAAAAAATTATTAAATTGCTTGGAATTAATGAAATTGTTGTAAAGGGAACAGCTTCAAAAGTAGTTCATTTAGAAATTTTTATCGATAATAATCATTTGGAAATGTTTAGCGGAGACGGTATAATAATTTCCACTCCCATGGGAAGTACCGCATATAACTTTTCGAGTGGAGGAAGTATAGTCTATCCTTTATTGAAAGCACTACAAATAACTCCTTTATCTCCCATAAGTTCTAAGGCTTATCGTTCGCTTCCCAACAGTGCAGTAATTCCGGGAAACATGACTATAACCGTAAAGCCTGAATTTAAATATGAAAATTCCATTCTTATAATGAATGACGGAGTTGAAAACAGATACGACAATATCACGGAAATAAACCTTACAATGTCCAAAAAAAAGATATATAAATTAAATTTTGATAAGGATATGTATTGGAACAACTTAAAGAGCAAGTTCTTATAATAAAAAAGGCTTCCACTAAAGCATTAATATGCTAAGGAAGCCTTTTTTCGAAACCTATTTAAATAATTCTAAATATGATAACATAGTCAATATAAGAGCAACTCCTTAAGTTTCTTACGATCAGGCACATTTATTCTTTTTAATCCATATAGTCCATTAGATATATCCGCATATTTACTCTTAGGACCATATTTTCATCATTCTCTGTAATTCATAAAAAAATAGGACGGCTTGCTTTTCACCGTCCTATTTTTTATCTATATCAATTCATCTATTTCGTCAACTAATTTCCCGAACAATGCTAAGGCATTATTTACCGGTTCCTCTGTCGTCATATCCACTCCTGCATTTTTCAATACATTAATCGGATAATCCGAGCTTCCGCTTTTTAAAAACCTCAAATATCTATCCACCCCGGATTTGCCTTCTTTAAGAATCATCTGTGATAAATATATGGCAGCAGAAAATCCGGTAGCATACTGGAACACATAAAAGTTATAATAAAAATGAGGTATCCTCTCCCATTCGTTTGCAATTAAATCATCAACCACTATCCCTGGGCCATAATATTTTTCGTTTAATTCCTTGTATGTCTTATTCAGATATTCTCCTGTCAATGAGCCGCCCTTTTCCACTTCTTCATATATAATTTTCTCAAATTCCGCAAACATGGTCTGTCTATAAAGTGTAGTTCTGAATTGTTCCATATAATGATTCAGCAAATATAACTTTTTCTCCTTTTCGTGGGTATTATTAAGCAAATAATTCATAAGCAAAGCTTCATTACATGTAGAAGCTACTTCCGCTACAAATATGCTGTAATTTCCATAGATAAAGGGCTGATTTTCCCTCGAAAAATAGCTGTGCAGCGAATGGCCCATCTCATGAGCAAGAGTAAACACATCATTCAGCGTATCCTTATAATTTAAGAGGATATATGGTTTTGAATCATAGGACCCGCCGGAATATCCTCCGCTTCTCTTGCCTCTGTTTTCATATACATCTATCCATCTGTCTTTAAATCCCTTCTTCACAATGTCTCTGTATTCGCTTCCTAAGGGTTCAAGGCCTTTTAACACTATGTCCTTTCCTTCTTCATAGGGAATCTCTATATCTATATTTTTAACTATGGGAGTATATAAATCGTACATATGAAGTTCATCTACATTCAATGCTTTCTTTCTTATGTCAATATATTTATACATGAATTTAAGATTATTATGAACGGATTTAATTAAATTATCGTAAACATCCACAGCTACATTGTTCTGGCCTAAAGAAGCAGACAAACTCGAGGGATATTTTCTTACCTTACCGAAAAATATATTCTTTTTTACATTCCCGTTTAGCATTGCAGCAAAAGTATTGTTAAATTTATTATACGTAGTGTATAATCCTTCAAAAGCTGCTTTTCTTACATTTCTGTCTTTACTTTCTAACAACGGTATAAAATTTCCATGTGTTATCTCTACATCTTTCCCTTCTTCATCCTTTATAACCGGAAATTTAATATCGGCATTGCTCATCATCGAAAAAATATTTTCAGGGGAGTCTGCGATTTCACCCATTTGAGCCAATAAGGTTTCTTCTTCAGTAGAAAGAACATGTTTCTTGCTTCTGAATATATCGTCAAAATATTGTTTATATAAACATAGTCCTTCTTCTTTTAACAATCCCTTCAACTCGTCTTCCTCAGCGGAAAGTATCTCCGGAACTATAAAAGATGTCTTTTCTTGAGCATACACATATAAACCTAACCCTTTATTATACAAAATCTGGGATTTGCTCTTTCTGCTGTCTTCATCCAATTTCATATTCCCATAAGAAAATATTTTGGAAACAATCCTATATAATTCATCTCTTTTTTTCAGGACTTCTAAAAGCACTTTACTGCTGCTTAAAATTTTCCCTTTATAATTAAAAATGTCCTCCGATAGATTTTTGACTTTTTCACAGTCCTTCTCCCATTCTTTTTCGTTTTTATACATGGACTCTAAATCCCAAGTATATTCTACAGGAATTTCTTCTCTTTCCTGCAATTTAATTTTTCCCATATAATGTTACCTCCCCTTATAAATTAATATTTATAATTTATTAATTAATGGTATTCATAGTTTCAACCATTAGTTTTTGAGCAATAGGCGCAGCATTTTTTCCTCCGGTAGAGCCATCACTTTCAAGTAATACAACTACAGCCACTTTTGCATCGTCTGCAGGAGCAAATCCTATAAACCAAGAATGAGTTTTCCCTGTAGAATTTTCGGCAGTTCCGGTTTTACCAGCAACCCTCATATTTTTAATTTGAGCTCTGGTTCCGGTTCCTCTTTTAACTACCTCTACCATCATATTCTTTACTTTATTAGCGGTAAATCCATCTACTCCTTGGGAAAGAATTTGAGGTTCAATACTTTTTATTACTTTTCCCTCAGGAGAAATTACCTCTTTAACCAAAGTAGGTTTAACGATATTTCCTCCGTTAGCAATTCCCGAGGCTATCATAACCATATTTAAAGGAGTCACTCTTACCTTTCCCTGACCTATACTTGAAGCAGCCAATTCGGTCGTAGAAATATTTTCTCTAAACGGAAAACTTGACTTCTTAACCGACAAATCAAAAGGAATACTTTTATTAATAAAAAAGTCTTCTGCCACTTCTCCAAGTTTATTTTTCCCAATTTCCACTCCGATCTGGGTAAAATAGACATTACAGGATTCAACCAATGCTTCTTGAAGATCTACTCTTCCATGACCCTTTCCGTTATAATCCTTAAATGTGTAGCCGTCTATTTTAACCGAACCTTTACAATCAATTACTTTATCCTCATCAAAATTTTCCAAGGCAGCTATCGAGGTTAAAACTTTAAAGGTAGAACCCGGCTCATAAAGTCCCATAGTAGCTCTATTCAAAAATGGACTGTCAGGGTTTTCAACAATAGTTTTCCAATTCTCTCTTAAAGTAGAAACATCAAAATCAGGCAGGCTGACCATAGCATATATTTCTCCGGTTTTGGGATTCATAACTATTACAGAGCCTTTCTTACCTTTGAGAAGGCTTTTGGCATATTCCTGAATATGATGATCAACGGTAAGTTTTATCGAATTGCCTTCCCCATTCGGTTTAATCATCTTTTGAATCTCATTTAAGGCTGCATTATCTTTTAGATTCAACAATTCATTATTATATGTGGCTTCAAGGCCTGATTTTCCATATTCTCTATAACTGTAACCTATAATATGACTATATAAACTGCCATAGTTATAATATCTTTTAGCAATTTCTTCTTCGCCCGTTTTCTTGCTATAAGCTAATATCTTCCCATTTCTGTCAAGTATCATTCCCCTTAATATACTTTCTTCGTCTATCCATAATCTTTTATTGTAACTGTTATTTTTAATATCTTTAGCATCAGCAATCTGAAAATAGCTTAAGTATACAATCAAGCTTACAAATAAAATACATACTGACACAAATACTCTTATCATTCTTTTAAGCTCTTTTTTCATCTTCTACTTCCTCCTGTTCTATTTCTTCTGATGCTACCTGAAGTACCCCCAAAGCAATAAAACTGGACAAGAGAGAACTTCCCCCATAGCTTACAAAAGGCAATGTAATCCCTGTTAAAGGTATGAGCTTCATAACCCCGCCGAATATTATAAATGATTGAAATCCAAATAATATACTTATCCCAAAGGCCACTATCTGAAAAAATTTATCATCCTGGCTGAAAGCAATCTTGAACCCTCTGTATACAAGTATAAGAAACAGCATGATTATTGCCATGCCGGTAAATACACCCATTTCCTCACATATTGCGGAGAAAATAAAGTCCGTATGAACCGCCGGAATAAAATCCGGGTGTCCAAGTCCAATTCCAGTTCCAAAAAATCCCCCACTTGCTATAGCAAACAGAGATTGAGTAATCTGGTACCCCTTATTGTCAATGTACTTCCACGGGTCAAGCCAAGTTGCAATTCTTATTCTCACATGGTCAAACAAAGTATAACCAAGGACTATTCCCACCAAAGAAAAAAGAACATTATACAATATCAGTTTCCTATTATCTTCATATACGTATTGTATTCCAAGAAAGATTAAGTAAAACAACGCAGCCATTCCTAAATCTCTTTGCATGAATAAAAAACCAATAAATATATAAACTACCAAAATTACATAATAACCATTTCTATAATTCTTCTTATATTTTTCTATATTGGAATAATAAGAGGCAAGGAAAAATATAAAAAGTAGCTTTATAACTTCCGACGGTTGGAAATTAAATCCTCCTACCTTAATCCAGTTGGTGGCTCCATTTATATTTCTTCCGAATACAAGGGTTATTATGAAAAGTCCTAATGAAATACCTAAATATAATTTCATCCGCTTATTCAATCTTTTAATTTTTTTAGTCATAATATAAGACAGGAAAAAAGCGAACACTCCCATACTAACCCATATCACTTGTCTTATTCCTATTTCAGGATTTATTCTGTATATCATTACTGTCCCTATACTTATAAGCATAGTAGCAATAAGAAATATATAATTGTCTCCCGTAGATATCTTTATAAGAATAAAATTTGATATATATATTATAAATACCATGGATATAGCTGAAATCATAGTAAATGCATCTAAATTCTCCTTCTCATATATAAAAAGAAGAAGCAATGCCATCAAATCAAACAGAACCAAAAAATTTCTCGGAACTTTATAACTTACAAGTTTATCAAACATTTTCTTCACCCCATTAATCCTTATTTACAAATAAGAATTCCACTTGCCCTAAATTTATTCTATCTCCGTTTTTAATTCTTATTACATCCATAACCCTTTGCCCGTTAACAAAACTGCCATTAGCACTGTTCAAATCTTCCAGATAATATTCATCTTCATCTTTTACAATTTTCAGATGCTGTTTTGAGATATATTGATCTTTAATAACTATATTGTTTTGATTTCCCCTTCCAATTGAAACTCCGTCATCAACAGAATAATATTCTTTTACTTTAAACGGCAAGGCCTCTTTCCTGTTTATAAGTTTTAAATAAGTATTTTTATCAAATGTAGTCATGTTTATTCCTTTAATATCTAAATAAATAAGCCTAATAATGTTTATCATAAAAAAATAAATAACAAAAATGAAAAGATATTTAAATACTAAAGATAAGATATTATACATAATTTATCCTCCATATAATCATTTTCTTAAATATAATGTTACCACAATGATAATATATTGTGAATAAAGGGTATTAATAAATTATATTAAATTCACTTTTATTATTATATCTGATAAAATATAATAATAAAATGAAAATAAGGGGGAATTGATATGGCAAGAAAAATTTATCGTTCCAAAGATAATAAAATAATAAGCGGCGTTTGCGGCGGATTGGGTGAATACTTCAACGTAGATCCATCTATAATGCGATTGTTGTGGATTATACTCGCTTTCGTTACAGCCGGTTTTGCTATTATTGCTTATTTTATATGCGCTCTGGTTATTCCCCAAGGGGACAGCGATGTTATTTATTATGGTGATGATGATGACAATACTTTTAAGAATAATTCCTCGTTTATAGGAATTGTTTTAATAATCTTTGGTTCTTTTATGCTTATCAAAAAATTATTTCCTTGGTTCACTGCCAAATGGTTTAATATAGGCAGATATTGGCCTATATTATTGATTATTGCAGGAATATATATTATATATACTCAAAGAAAACAATAATAAATATAAGCATATCTACCTTTTTCTGAAATTTATTTATCTTCGGCTTATATTAAGAAAAAATGAGACTTTCCTGTTGACTATAAGAAGAAAAAAGAATTTAATTATTAGAATATGGAAATAATAGATAAAAATATAATATTAAGAGAGGATAGATATTAATGAGGATACCAAATCATATCGGTATTATTCCGGACGGAAATAGAAGATGGGCAGTAAAAAATGGAATGACAAAGGAAAAGGGATATAACATGGGATTAAAGCCAGGATTGGAACTCTTCAAATTATGCGAAAAAGAGGGAATAAATGAAATCACTTACTACGGATTTACCACTGATAATACAAAAAGGCCTAAATTCCAAAGAGTAGCTTTTACTCAAGCCTGCATTGATGCAGTAAAAATGTTGTCGAAAGAAAATGCTTCCCTCTTCATAGTTGGCAATACGGAATCTCCCATGTTTCCTCGGGAATTAATTCCCTATACAATTAAAAGGCAAACTTTTGGAAATGGAAAAACAAAAATAAATTTTTTAGTTAATTACGGTTGGCAATGGGATCTAAATGATTGTTTTGCCTCTAACGAAAAAGATAAAAATATGATGGATTTGATTAGATCAAGAGAAATATCAAGAATAGATCTGATTATTCGATGGGGAGGAAGAAGACGATTGAGCGGATTCTTACCTTTGCAGTCTGTTTATTCAGACTTATATATAATAGATGAATACTGGCCCGAATTCACTCCAAAACATTTCTATAATGCATTGGAATGGTATGATAAACAGGATATTACTCTGGGAGGATAGGCTTATCCTCTTTTTTTTATTGATATCTTTTACTTCTAATGTTAAAATTAAATCATAAAAGAGGTGTTAAAGATGAAAGAATACGGTATTTTTGATATATTAGGTCCTATAATGATTGGACCTTCCAGTTCTCATACGGCAGGAGCAGCAAAATTAGGAAAAACCTCGGAAGAAATCTATGGAGATGATTTTGATAAAGTAGATTTCTATTTGCACGGCTCTTTCGCTAAAACATATAAAGGCCATGGTACAGATAAAGCGCTGGTCGCCGGAATACTTGGCATGGAACCCTCTTCCGAGAAACTAAAAGATTCTTTTATTATAGCAAAAGAAAAGGGAATTGAATTTAACTTTTACGAAACTGATTTAGGTTATGAACATCCTAATACTGTCAAAATAGTATTTCATAAAGACAATAAAAGGGATTTTTATATAATAGGTTCATCCATAGGAGGAGGAAGTATATTAATCACTGATATAAACGGAAACAAAGTTGAACTCACCGGAGAATCACCTACCCTTATATTAGAATATCCTGATAAAAAGGGAGTAATAAGTAAAGTGGGTACTATACTTGCATATAATAATATTAATATTGCAAATATGAAGGTTTCAAGATTCGATAAAAATGCTACTATGATCGTTGAAACCGACAATTTTATGGATAAGAAAATATTAGATGAAATATCCGCAGGTGAAGAAATAATATACGGAAATATTATAAATCCGGTTAGGAGGTAAAGTAATGTTTAACAACGGAAAAGAGCTTCTTAAGTTATGTAAGGAACAAAATAAAAAAATATATGAAATTGTCATTTTAAAAGAATGTTCTTCTTCAAATATATCCGGTGAAGAATTAAAAAATGAAATGAAAAAAATTTTAAATATAATGATAAGTTCTTCTTCCTCAGGATTGAATAAAAAAATAAACTCCATAAGCGGTCTTACAGGAGGATATGCAAAAAAGGTAGAAGAATATAAAAATGCCGGAAAAACCATATGCGGAGATACTATTATTTCTGCAATGGCAAGGGCCTTATCTACATCTGAAGTAAACGCATCTATGGGACAAATTGTAGCCGCTCCTACTGCCGGCGCTTCCGGAATACTCCCCGGAGCTATAATTACCGTAAAAGAAAAATTTAATCTTAAGGAGGAAGATATGATAAATGGTTTGTTTACTGCGGCAGGAATCGGAGAAATAATCGCAAAAAACGCTACTATTTCAGGGGCTTACGGGGGCTGTCAAGCAGAATGCGGAACAGCAAGTGCTATGGCGGGAGCCGGAATAGTCGAAATGCTCGGCGGAACTCCACAGCAGTGTTTAAATGCAGCAAGTTTTTCTCTGATAAACGTAATGGGACTTGTGTGTGATCCCATAGCCGGTTTGGTAGAATTTCCATGTATCATTCGCAATGCATCCGGAGTTATAAATGCGCTTTTATCTGCCGATTTGTCTTTATCAGGAGTTGACTGTATTGTTCCTTTTGATGAAGTTGTCGATGCTATGTATAAAGTAGGAAGGGAGCTCCCCACTTCTCTTAAAGAAACTGCCCTGGGAGGATTGGCTGCCACTCCCACAGGAGAGGAATTAAAAAGGAGGTTATTATAGTAATCATGTATGAGGAAGTTTATAATTCCATGTTCAACATAATAAACCAACAATCTGATATTGATGGAAAAGATGAATTATTGGAATATATTAAAGCCGATTCTTTTAAGAGAAGCTTAAATCGTTCCTTAGCTAATTTTTCCGTTGATCCTTCATCTTTATTGGACCTATTTTGGGATTATATCAAAGATCACTTTTCCTTTAATAAGGAGGAATGTCTTAAATACATATATTATTGGATCTTATATAAGTCATTTCCTCAAAAAATAAATATTGATTTTAATCACTCTTATGATAATTTGGTTTCTACTTATCTTTATATCTTAAGGGAATTCTGTAAATATGAGATATCTTACAATAAAAAAAGTTTTCTTCACAAATATCCTGTTTCTTTTTTGACCAAAGAGGAAGAGGAAAATATTAAAAATCCTGAATATTTTCACTTTAAGGAAATATTTTTTAAAAATTGGATTTATGAATTAATGAAATTAGACCAGTGCATTACCGGACATAACACTATAGAACATATTGCCGGTGTAAATAATTTAAGTTTATATTTATCAAGACAGTTAAAAAATCTTGAGATACCTTTAGATCTTGGAATAATAGCGGGAGCAAGTATAGGCCATGATATAGGAAAATACGGACTGAAAGAAGGAGAAGAAAAAAGGGTAGCTTACCTTCATTATTACTATACGGATGAATGGTTCAAACATTTTTCCATAAATACTATAGGTCATATAGCAACAAATCATTCTACCTGGGATTTGGAATTAGAAAATCTCCCCATAGAATCTTTGATACTCATATATTCCGATTTCAGGGTAAAAAGCAAAAATACAGATGGAGTTAATCATATACATATATACACTTTAGACGAAGCCTTTGATGTGATTTTAAATAAATTGGATAATGTCGATGAAAAAAAAGAGAAAAGATACAGGAAAGTTTATTCGAAACTTAAGGATTTTGAAAACTTCATGAAAAGTCTGGGAGTTAATACCGAGACGGTTAAGAAGAACTTTAAAAAGCCTGAACTTAAATTGTTTTCGTTGATGCAGGAAAAAGAAATCGTAGAAAATTTAAAATATTTTTCTATTGAGCATAATATTTTCTTAATGAATAAACTTATGAATAATCAATCCTTTAACAATATCCTTGAATCTGCCAGAAGCGAATACAACTGGCAAAAACTCAGTACTTATTTGCAGATTTTCTACGAATATTCCACTTATCTGACTCAGGAACAAAAGATTAAGACTCTCTATTTCTTATATGATTTACTTCTTCATAAGGAAGAAGCCATAAGAAAAGAAGCTGCTCAGCTCATAGGAATTTTAATCGGCTCCTATGACGAAGAATATCGAAAAGAAACTCCCAAATCTGTAAATAATGATACTTTTGAGCTTAAAAGTTCAGATATATTAAACAATGCTATAAAATTAATATTATTTCCGGAACATAAAATTCAGGATTTTCAGGAAGAATGGCTTTATAATATTAAGAATGTTATAAATTCGTTATTTTTGCATTGTCATAAAAGTAAGTATGAATCCTATGCGGATGTATTGATATCATATTATAATAACTATTTGATTTTATCGGAGACTCAGCAATTTTATCTTCTTCAAACCGTAGAATATATTCCATTTGAAAGTTTAAACAGAACCGAGCTTTCACAAATTTCTAAATATATAATCGAGCAAATAAAATCTCCAAATTTCGAGATAAGACTTCAGGCTTGGGATTCTATCAAAGATTTATCTCCTTATTTGAAAAATGATAATAAATTTATACCGGCTTTAAAAGAATATATGGAAGAAAACTATGCGCCCTCTTCCTCTATAGCCGAAGATTTTTTGAGAGTAAAAATAGCTGATAAGTTAGCATTAAGAGATAATATCATCAACACTTATAAAAATTCCTACGCTCGCCATAAGGATATCATGTCGGATATATTTTTCAACAATTTAAAAACCGCTACTTCTTGGATAAATAAAAAAATAAACATTGATATTCTATATGAAGAATTGATGAAATCATCTGATCCTAACGGCCTCCATACTGCCATGCATTTTTGCAATCTTCTTAAAGTAAGCGCTGTTGAAAGGGTAAGAAATTATGCGGGAGAAACCCTGATCAAAATTTTTAACTTTCTCACTCTCGACCAACGAAATGATATAGTTATTGAATTATCCAGAGCTCTCGAAATGCAAAGCTATCAATTCACAAAATATATACCGGAATATTTAGGCCGAATAATTTTATACTTAAGACCAATAGAATTAGACGAACTTATTGATGATATGGAAATAGAAATAAAGAAGTCCAACGTTCAAATCGCTATTTTATTGTTAAAGACCGTAGGAGTTGCAATTGAAAATTATAAAAGTTACGGGAATAATTTTAAAGAGGAAACAAAAGTAAACAGAAAAAGATTGAAAAGGCTCCTGGGAATATTATTAATGGAAATGGCTAATTTTAATCCTGAAATAAGTACTTATGCTTTCAGAGTCCTGGGAACGGATATCTTCGGTTCTTCAAAGTTAACTTTAAATGAAAAACACGATATATTTCTGTTAGTATCCAAAAAAATCCTTACTCTTTTAACAAAGAGAGAAGAAAACGAGTTCCTATTCTTGAACAATTCCGCTTCCTTAAATTATATATACAGGTTTATATCGGATTATGAATTTAATTATGGTGAAATAGACCTGAAAAGGAAGAAAAATATTGCATTTTTTCCCGGTACCTTTGATCCCTTCACCCTCAGTCATAAGGAAATTGCCATGGAAATCAGAGATATGGGCTTTGAAGTTTATCTGGCTGTAGATGAATTTTCTTGGTCAAAGAGAACTCAGCCTCACTCTTTCAGAATAAATATAATGCGAATGTCTATTGCTCAAGAATTGGATATTTATTTATTTCCATCAGAAATTCCCATAGGTCTCAATAATAGTAAGGACTTAAATAAGCTTAAAAATTTGTTTCCCGATTCTGATGTCTATATAGTTATTGGTTCAGACGTTATACTTAATGCTTCATCTTATAAAAACAACAGCCCGATACACAAATTTCCCCATATAATATTCAACAGGGAGACTTATATCTCTGAGGAAAATCAAAGTTCAATATTGGAAGAAAAAATAAAAAAGATTAAGGGGCATGTTGTAAGGCTTTCTCTTCCTCCTCAATACGAAGACATAAGCTCTACCAAGATAAGGGAAAGTATTGACAAAAACAGGGATATTTCAAAATTAATAGATTCCGTGGCAGAACAATATATATTTAAATTAGGCCTTTATGTAAAAGAACCTCAATACAAGACATTAGTGCAGCAGAAAACCTTTGAAGTGAAAGTATATGAATCCTTGGGTGAATCCCTTATTGAAGATATAATTCGTTCTATTGGGAAAAATATTGATATCACATTCTTGGAAAATATAAAAAATAAATCTGAAACAAGAGTTCTTGTTATAAAAGATTCGGAAAACAAAAATGTTTTAGCTTTTTCTTTGTATCACTGGTTAAAAAGCAGTATGATATTCGATGAATTTCAGAACAGCAATTTAACTGAAGAAATAAGAAAAAACGCCAAGGGCAGAATTGTCGTATTAGATGGAATATACGCTAAAAACAATAGTAAAGTCCTCATAGAAACTATCCTTAACGAAACTTTAGCTTTTCTCGTTTCAGATGATTATAACTACTGTATATATAAGAATAATACTCAATGGCAGAAAATGGTTGAAAATATTCTTCCTCTTTTGGGTTTTGCAAAATCCGTTCGTTCCTATAACGGGAAACCTATATTTATGGTAGACATGAATAATCCCTCAACATTAGATTTAGACATAGAGGACTCTTTAAAGGAAATCTTCAGGGAAAACAAAGACATAAACAAAGTCATAGAAGAAAAAAGAAATGAATTAAAAAAAGCAATTGTAAATTTATATCCCGGGGAACTGCTTCTTTCTTTCAGTAAGGATATGATATACAGTAAGTTAATACAACAAATATGTGATACAAATAAAGTTTCTTCGGCATCCCAACAGTCCAGGCAATCAGGTCCCTGTATATGCGCACCTTTTGGTTCTATTCTTAACGGATGTATTTTACCAAATACTATAACAAAAACTATCCATACTGAAAAAATATTTGACTCTGATATAAAAAATTTTTCTATAAGTGCTTTTCCTAACTATTTAAGTCTGGAAAATCAAATAAAAGTACTCCGTTCTTTTAACAAACCTTTAATTCTTGTAGATGACCTACTCCATAAGGGATATCGAATCAAGGTGCTGGAACCATTAGTCAGAGGTTCAAATATTAAGATTGAAAAAATCATTGTAGGTATATTATCCGGAAGAGGAAAAGAAATAGCGGATATGAGAAATCTAAATGTAAGTTGCGCTTATTTTATCCCGAATCTTAAGCTGTGGTTTAATGAAAGTGCTCAATATCCTTTCTTAGGAGGAGATATGGTTCAAATAAAAAACAGATTGGATAAAAATCTGATACCAAGCATTAATTTAATTCTACCTTATGTTTCTCCGAATTTTATTAAGAACACATCAAAGGATAATATATATAATCTGTCGGAAGTTTGCCTTAAAAATACTTATGAAATTCTTGAAAAAGTTGAAGAAGTTTATCAAGATATAAATAAGAAAAACTTAACATTAAAAAGGTTAAAAGAAGTAATACAGACACCCAGATGCCCAGATATAGGGATTAATATGGACTATGATATGAATCTTAGTCCTTCAGTATATGTTAAAAGGGACTTAGAACATTTGAACAGGTTAAAAAATATCTTTAAAAGGTAGGAGATTTTAATGTTTAATTATTATAAGTATAAAAATAAATACTTATTTTCAACTTATGAGTATAGTATGTTTAAAAAGGTTTCCCTTGATGAATTTATAGCAAATAAAAATAAATATTACTATTTGAAAAAATCTGATCCTCTCTACTCAAGGAGAAGCTTTTCCGTTTCCCATCCTGATTTTATTTTATCAGAAAGGGAAGATATCGATATAATACTCGACATTAAAGAAGAAAAAGAGTATTCTCTGCCTGAATGGCTTATAAAAGATATCTATAATGGAAATATAATTTCAATTAATACAAATTATCCCCATTGGTCCGAATTATTAGAGGAAAAAAGTCATAACAAATGGAAGGTGAATATCTTAGCCTTAGGAGATGTAGGAAGTACTCTGCTTATCGGTTTGAAACTTTTAGGAGGAGAACTTATCGAAAAAATAGGAATATGTGACAGAAACGAAAATAATAAAATAAGATGGGAATATGAAATGAACCAGGTGCGGAAAGCCTTTTCTAACGAAAAATTTCCTATGGTCAAAGGAATAGATATAGAGAGTTTATTTGATTGTGACATGTTTGTATTTTGTGCATCAAAAGGTGTGCCTCCCACAAACAGCAAAGCGGGCGACGTCAGAATGGTTCAATTCAACGGCAATTCAGCCATTATAAAAGAATATGCCTATATGGCACGGAAAAAACATTTTAAGGGTATATTTGCTGTAATATCAGATCCCGTAGACCTTCTATGCAAAAAAGCATTTCTTGAAAGCAATAAGGATGAATATGGAAATTTAGATTTTGAAGGAATTCCTGCCGATAAAGTCATCGGATACGGGCTGGGCGTTATGAACGGAAGAGCAGCTTTTTATGCCGAAATGGACGAAAAAACAAAACATTTTTTAAATGAAGGAAGAGTTTTTGGCCCTCATGGAGAAGGATTAATAGTAGCGGACAGCATCAAAAATTATAATGAAAATCTGTCTAATCTATTAACGGAAAAAACAAAGAATGCCAATTTAAAAATAAGAAGTTTGGGATATAAGCCATATATTGCTCCCAGTTTGTCTTCAGGTGCACTATCTCTGTTATCAACAATGAGTGGAGATTGGTTTTACGGTTCAACTTATATGGGTGGAGCTTATATCGGAGCAAAATGCAGGCTCATAAACAATAATATTGAAGTAGAAAAATTAAATTTACCTGAACCTCTGTTTAGTAAGATTAAATCCGCTTATGAAAGGTTAGTGAAAATAATATGAATGATTTATTTTTAATTATTCCCGAAAAGCCTTCCTTTATGTTGGAAAAGATGATTCAAGCCGTTATTCAGGATAGAGATCCCGTTATAATCAATGATGAAAACCATGTTTCATCATTAAGGCAGGGAAAGATCATATTTGCTCTTGAAGTCAATAATATAGGATTTAGCAATAATCTTTCAAATATATTTTCTAAACTATATTCTATGGGGAACTCCTCCCTATTTGGCTTCCAGGGAATAGTTTTAACCCATAGTAATACGGAATTGTATACAAGGAGTGCTGCTCAGAATATAATATTCCACGGAAATCAATTAGGTTTAAGATTTATAGGAAGGCCTTTAGTTGAAGCAACAGGAAATTTAGAAAATTTTATTCCTATGAAAAGTATATATAATGATTCTTTGGAAAATATTTGCCTAAATTCTTGCTATGAATTGGGACAAAGGTTTTTCAAAGACAATATCAGCCCTATAAAAAATCCTAAAATATTAATAATTTACTCCAGTAACTGGAGAACTTCCAACAGTCTTCTTCTTTGGAACATGGTTAAAAGAAATTTAAATTCATGTAAAATAAGAGAAATTCACATAGGAAACGGAACAATATATGACTGCAAAGGTTGTCCTTATAAAACTTGTAAACATTACGGCCAGCAAGTAAGCTGCTTTTATGGGGGAATAATAGTTGAAGAGGTCTATCCCGCTCTTCTTCAATCAAACGCAGTGGTATTCATCTGTCCTAATTATAATGACTCCGTTTCGGCTAATATAATGGCTGTTATTAACAGACTAACCGCACTTTTCAGGAGAACAAAATTTTATGATAAAACTTTGTTCTCCATAATTGTATCAGGATATTCAGGAAGCGATATTGTGGCTAAGCAAATTATAAGCAGTTTAAATCTAAACAAGACTTTCAGGCTGCCTCCGTATTTCTCTTTAATGGCTACAGCCAATAACAAAGACTCCATAAAAGACGTGCCCAACATCGAAGAAAAAGCAAAATGCTTTGCCGAAAATATTATGAAAGAAATAAAAAAATAGGAGGACATGGGGACGTTTCGGGACCAGTGAAAAAGTAGCTTTTTTCCCTAATAATTATTCTAATTCAAACAAAATTTATAATACTGACTAAAAATTTTAATGTTTAAGGTAAATATACAAAATTTAGAGGCAGCTATTGCTGCTATCCTCTTTATATTTACCGCTATTGCTGCTAATTTCGATTGCATGGACACACTTAATAGACCATATCCTCTTGCACGATATAGTCCGTGAAATCTTTTGAGTTCTGCATTTTTGCCTTCTATGGAAGCCCTTTTTTTATATTTTTCCAAGTATTCTTCCGTCTTTTGATATTGTGATATTTCATAGAATTCTATAGTATTTAATCCTATCTGTAGTATCTTCCTTGCACTTTTTTTTGCACACTCATCATGTTTTGGGCATCTTTTACATTGTTCCGGTTCAAAATAATATTTATATCCTTCTCTGTCCGGCCTTGATTTCCCCTTTATTTTATAATATTTCTTTTTTACGGTTATATTGCCTTCTCTACACTCCCACTCGTCTGAGTCTTTATTGTATGAAAATTCGCTTTCATCAATTCTATATACCGATTCACTTACAGGTATGTAAGCTTTAGCTTTAATTTCCTCAATACTATTTAAAATTGGTTTCCTAAAATATGCCTTGTCCCCATAAACCTCCTCTATTTTCATTCCGGATTTTAATGTTTGCTCAATCAGTTCATCTGCATATGTTCCATCTACATATGCTCCATCTGCTGTTCTTACTGATGTAATTATTCTTTCATCTGCTGTCATCATAAATTCAGTTTTATATCCATAGAATTCTTGATTCTTACTTTTTCGGCCGACTCTTGCATCTTCATCTATTATGGAACGAACACCTTTCTGATTTAAAAATTTAGGATCTTCTATTATTTCTCTTGCTTTTTCTATAGTTTCTTTTGTTTTTATACTTTCACTGCAATCTTTTCTGATATTCTTTTTAACTTTACTTATTACATTTTCAAGATAATCTTTCATTACAGCCTTTGCTTCAGTATGATCTTCGATTTCTTTATATTTCGGTACTTCGGGAATTTCTTCTAAAACCTGGTTGTTTTCTTTTTCATATGTTTTAATAATTTTTCTTGCTAAATGTTTCATTAACCTCTCTGGAGTCTTTCTTATTGTATTTGCTTCTATATGAGTGGCATCAACGCTTACACTTGTTCCTCCTATTATCCCTTTCTCTACACATTGTCTTACAATTTCTGTGATTATTTCATCTAAAGTAGCTTCTTCCAGTCGTTGAGTTCTAAATTTCGATAATAAACTTTTGTCAGGTAACTCATCTTCCGGATTAATGCCAAGAAAATACATATATCCTAAGTTTAAGTTTGCTTCTTCAATAACCTTTTCATCCGATAATATGTACAAATGTTGAAGAAAAAGCAATTTACACATCATTTCAGGTTCTTTTGCAGGTCTTCCAAAGTTTTTACAATAGCTGTCTTCAAGCAATTTATTGATAAAACTAAAATCTACTACATAATTTATTTTTTTTAGTATATGATTCTCAGAAATTTTATTGTATAATATTGAGTGTAGAGACATTTGTTTTTGAACTTGTCTTAACATGATAAAGCCTCCTCATTTGGTTATGTTTTGTTTGCACTTACATTATACCATATCAGGAGGCTTTTCTTTTATTGTATAAATATCTTATTTTTAATACAATTTTTATTATCAAATGGAGACTTTATCACTGGTCCCGGACGTTTCATTTGTCTTTTTTGTATTTCTATGCCATTTCTTCCGTATTGCTTTATGTTAAAATCAACATATTTAGGGATGAAGACAGATTATTTTTCTATGTATAGCCAAAAAAATTTTATTCTGATATAATGAAAATCTGCTAATGTTAATATAATTCTTCAATAGACTTAATAAGACAGTAAAGAACATGATTTACCGGTGTTGGTATACTAAGCTTTTTCCCCATTTCAACAACAAGTCCTGAAAAATAATCGACTTCCGTTTTCCGTTTTGCCTCAACATCCTGCAGCATAGAAGTTTTCTCTTTAGCAGAAAGCCGGCTTGTTATTGACGCCATAAGTTCTTCAACATCTTTTTCTCTCAGATCAACACCCGATGCTTGGGCGACTTTCAGTACTTCCATCATAGCCTCTTTGTATAGGATAAGATTTGTTTTAACACTTGCCACCTTTTCGTATGATGCTTTGGTTATTGCGGTCACCTGATTTACTCCAACATTTAGCATAAACTTTTTCCACATTGCTCTTATCATGTCAGGAAAAACTTTATTTTTAATTCTCGCTTCATTTAATAATTCTTGCACAGCTTGTACTTCCGGTGCAATTACTGTATTATCACCATTTCCAAATTGAATTTCTCCATACTCTGTACTAAAAACGCCCTTATGTGTTCTAACAGCATTCATATGCGTAGACAGACCATAAAGAACTTTATTATCCGGATATGCTGACAATATTCTGTCTCTGGCAGTAATTCCATTAAGAATGGTGAGTATTATCGTGTTTTCGCCTACAAAATTACGTACATCATCGATTGCTTTATCAAGCTGATAATTTTTTACGCAAAAAATTATCAGATCATATTTAATATCTTTTTTATCAGGTGATAACACCAAAGGATAAAGTGTATTATTATTTAGAGTAATTCCTTTCGACTTAAGCTCTATATTTCGCTTTTCCCCTGCTATAACAGCAAAATCTGACCCATATCTTTTATAAAGAAAACTACCATATACAGTCCCAATTGCCCCCATCCCGATCATTGCAACATTTTTTATTTTCACAATAGTTCACTCCTCAATGTTTATAAATTCCAGTACATCTTATGTTAAGGTTCAACGAGAAGTTGTCAATGGAGTAACGGTCACTGAACAACCATTTCAATACATCCTATGTTAAGGTTCAACAAGCTAAAATGACAAAAATAAAGAAAAAATACTATAAATTTCAATACATCCTATGTTAAGGTTCAACGTTATTTTCTCTGGCTGCTCTGTTATTGTTACTCCATATTTCAATACATCCTATGTTAAGGTTCAACGAAAATCGTAAAAGATACTTTGAGCAAGAAAACAAGATTTCAATACATCCTATGTTAAGGTTCAACAAGGGTACATGACATGGCTAAGTTTCAAATATGCCAATTTCAATACATCCTATGTTAAGGTTCAACAGAGATCATCGGCAGAAGCGCAAGCGCGTTCCCTGCATTTCAATACATCCTATGTTAAGGTTCAACGAGTGTGCAATCAATGGAAATTAAAGATACAATATAATTTCAATACATCCTATGTTAAGGTTCAACTTTTGCCGAGTGTATATGGCAATTAAAAAATATAGATTTCAATACATCCTATGTTAAGGTTCAACCCAAGTTGACCGTAGCCATTTTCACCGCAGGCCCAATTTCAATACATCCTATGTTAAGGTTCAACACGGAGATTATGTGCATGGAGAGGGTGAAGAAAAAGATTTCAATACATCCTATGTTAAGGTTCAACAGTAGATACTCCAAAAGAAGATAAAAAGATAGTAGCATTTCAATACATCCTATGTTAAGGTTCAACTGTTGTGGAGTGGTTTTTGGAAGTTCAAAACCAATAATTTCAATACATCCTATGTTAAGGTTCAACAGATATAATAATCGTTCTTACAGTAGAAGTAGAAAAATTTCAATACATCCTATGTTAAGGTTCAACGAGGTTTTAGAGAAGATGTTCCTACGATTGATACTGATTTCAATACATCCTATGTTAAGGTTCAACAGATGCTCGAAAACCGAATCAAACTTCAATTTTCATTTCAATACATCCTATGTTAAGGTTCAACTGTTTTCTCGTATTCAGCATTCATCTTATTTATGCTTATTTCAATACATCCTATGTTAAGGTTCAACATTATACCTTGCAAAGTATGCCAAGTCGACGGCATAATTTCAATACATCCTATGTTAAGGTTCAACCTGTTGCCATAACTCGTCGGTGTCGGGCTTTCCCAATTTCAATACATCCTATGTTAAGGTTCAACAAATCGGGGCCTCGTCGGGCGAAATGGCAAAATATTCATTTCAATACATCCTATGTTAAGGTTCAACAAAGGAAAAATTGGGTTCTGAATATAACTTTAATTAATTTCAATACATCCTATGTTAAGGTTCAACATAGCAGAGGTAGCAAAGGATTTCGGAGCTGAATCAAAATTTCAATACATCCTATGTTAAGGTTCAACTATTAGCGATATATTCACAATATTATGTTGTAGCTTAATTTCAATACATCCTATGTTAAGGTTCAACATGGACGACTGGAGAGTTGTTCCTGGAGATCCATAATTTCAATACATCCTATGTTAAGGTTCAACAAAGAGATAGAAAGGTTATACGGTTTATATTTTTTATTTCAATACATCCTATGTTAAGGTTCAACGTCTTGCCATTACTCTATATGTGCAAGACCAACAAGTATTTCAATACATCCTATGTTAAGGTTCAACAGAAGAAAAGACTCCTTTATATTCATTTTGTTATGGAATTTCAATACATCCTATGTTAAGGTTCAACGAAGATATAGAGAATACCAAAGAATACATGATGCGATTTCAATACATCCTATGTTAAGGTTCAACTACATTAAATTACACGTTCATCATTTATATAAAATCTCTCAACGACTGCTATTTTCTCAACTTTATATTTATTTTCCCAACCGATTTTTATAATTTTATTTATACATATATTATATTCATAAAATATGTATTTTTCAATACCTGGAATTATATAAACTTAAAAATCAGGTTGAGAAAAATCATAAGATTAATGATTCACTGTCTTTATAATTTGTCCCTATGGTTTCTTCGTCAAAACTGTCTTCATTCATCAGCTTAATGATCGATATGAAATCTTCCTTGGGATTTATAATTTTCTTTAGTTCTGCAGTTAACTTGATTAAATTTGATGGTGTTATATTCCCTCTAAAAACAGATTTTTGATGGTGTTTAAAATATTTTTTACAAACTTTAAATACTTTGTTTACTCTCTTTTCATTTACATCATAAAAAAGAAAAGCGTAGTTATAATTGGATATCTTCACCGCTTACATCATCTCCTTCAAACTAAAGGGTTTAAACTCTTTTCCTTCCATACAGTATTTTATAAGCTTGTACCCATCAAGTTTAATTGCAGTTTCATAGCTGATTTTGCGTTTCAATATTTTGTGCTCGAACACATTACTGAATCGGTTTTCGATAGATTCAATAAATATTTTTTTACCTGAATCATTAAGTAAGCAGTAATTGAATTTTTTTACAAAATGTTTATCAACCTGTATTTTTCTATTATTTACTAACTCAAATATACTCTTATAAACCACAACAGGTTTAAATACCTCAGATAAATCCAAACTTAAAGAAAATCTGCTTTCCCTCGGTTCATGTAAAAAGCTTATGGTCTGATTTAAATGAGTATTATATATCTGGGTTATAGTTCTGCTATAAAGTATTGAATTTCCAAAAGAAATAAGAGCATTTATTGGATTATCCGGCGGCCTCTTTACTCTTTTGTTCATTATAAAATCCTCTGGAAGGAAGTATTTAAAGCTGTCATAAAACTTCATCCATATTTGCCCTTCAATGAACAAAATATGCTTGATGTCCAAATCCTTATCTAAAAAATTTGGAATATCCTCTTTCAGCCAATATAAAAATTCCTTCAACTCTTTTTTGCCATGTTTATAATAATGATATAAAACTTCATATATATTTTCTGCGATACCTAATACAATAGCTTTTGCTATCCCCGCCCTTGAAGCAAAATCTAAAAACTTTGTATTCATACTTATTTCATTTAAACAATATATTTCTCTTGTATCTTCAACAGGTATATAATTATTTCCCTTTTCATTTCGAAAAAGAATGGAATTATCCTTTCTGCTCAATTCTCCCATAGACATAATATATCTTGTATGCTTACCCAATGGTATTTTCCTCCTTTTCTTACCTTAAATAAAACAGTACTCATAAAATGCACATTTCTTACACTTTGGCTTATATATCGGGTCCGGCAATTTATCCGATGAAACAAATTCGATTATTTCATTCTCCAGTTCATTTAATTTATTTTTCTCTTCCTCTGTAAGTTCTAATGTAATAATTTTTTTATTCTGTTTATTTTTTTCAATAAACTCAATCTTTCCTTTCCTATTTATCCCCTTCTCTTTTAAAATTTTTAAATACAAAAGAGTCTGCCATTTTGCTGCTTTTACATCTGCATCGGATTTTTTAATTTCAACAAGATAATCATTAGTAATTTTATCTACCTTTATATTTTCTATGGAAACTTCGGCATTTTCATTTCCGTTGTATTTTAATTCATGGAGAACTCTTCCTATATGGACATCTTCGCTATTGTCTTCCAAATTAATTCTGTTGGCAAAAAGCCAACACTGACGTTTACAGTGAAAATAATAATTTATCATCGTTCCGTTAACTTTCATAAGTTTTCCTCCATATTACAAAATATCACAATTACCCTCTTCCAACAATGCTCTCTTAAACTTTCCGTCTTCAAAATACTTTTCTCCGTCTTCCAAATAAAATATTTCTCCGATTAAATCATTATATGACACGTTTAATGATCTTACTTTATATATAAAATAACTCATTTTTTCCATTACTTCAGACAATTTAACTTTTTTCTCAGCATATCCAATGTTTTTATCCATCAATACTTTTTTATACTCTTGCCACACTTCCCTCCCTATTAACTTTCCTTTCTTCTCCAAATTCACTTCTCTATTAATAAAAACTGTGTATTCTTTCATATCATCTGAAATCAACTCCATCCTCTTAGAAATAATCCTATAATTAAGTTCTATTATACTTTCTCTGAAGTTCTTTATATTGTCTGGGTTTTCTCTGTTTAAATTTTCTTCTATCCTTCTCATTATTATCTCATAAAATTTATCAAAATCTTTATTTTCCAAAATATCTCTGATATAGCCCTGTTTCAAAGTAACACTTGAATCTTTCCTGTAATCCTTCTTATAAACAGTAGAAGCTTTATCCAAATCAAAAAAATACACTACTGCCATCTTTTTTAGGCATGAACGATTTATACGCCCCATAAATTGCTCTTCCGAATCCAATATTGAAATATCCTTAAAACCTGCATACATATCCACATCTAACCCTGCTTCGATTATCTGAGTCGAAACGAGAATTATATTATTTTCATCATTTACATCCTTAATTATTTCATTTCTTTCAAACTTATTATTATCACCAGTCAATAGTAATATTTTCTTACCTGATAATTCCTTGTTATGATACAATTCATCATAAAATTTTTCCGCCGATTTTTTTGTTATGAACTCTATTGCTATATTTTTATCCGTACTTTTAGCTACCTCAATTAACTTTTCTTTTAACCTGTCCCATAAATTTTCACTGACATTTAATAATGAATAATCGGGTTTCACTCTGTTTTTAAACAGTGGATTTTTAAAATATTTATCCTTGTTTTCAATCAAAGATACGAATTCTTCTTTCGTATCCGTCAATTTATCAAGCTTCGGCAAAGTTGCGGACATTATTATTATCTTTATATTTAAAATTTCCGTATATTTTTTCAAAAATAATATTATTTCCTTCCAGATATCATTTCTGTAACTCTGAATTTCATCAAGAATAACTACACTGTTAGCCAAATGAACTAAAGGAAAAACCTCTTCCCTTTCATTACCGAAAAGATGACTAAAAAATCCTACATGAGTTGTCAGTACAATCGGATAGTGCAAAAACTGCCTGTCCAATACCGCTCTTTCATAATTTATCTCCTGTTTTAAGGAGCCCTTTAAATGTAACTTATTGTCCTCTTCCTCATCAATTAATTTTATGGGAGTAATAGAGTTAACCACCGTTATATCATTTTGTATATCTTTATTGCCTTTGAAAATATCATTAAGGGATTTTTTCGTCTGTTCAACTAAAGTATTAAAAGGAAATATATAAAATATTTTATTTAAATTAGAATTATTTTTTAGCATTTTAAAAGCCAAATTAATAGAAGTATTAGTTTTACCGCTGCCTGTCGGGGCTTCAAGATAAAATATATTCTCATTTAAATGATTTTCTAAATTTTTTTCTGCCTCCAAAAACATACTGCTTCTTAATTCATTGATATCCCCATCTTTATAAGGTTTGATACCTTCTCCGTTTATACATTTCTCATATCGCCTTATACTTTTATAATTCTTGTTTTCCTTATATATATCATAAAACCTGTCCACATCTTTAATCGTTCCAAATTTCTTAATTTCATTGCCATTTATAAACTCTGAGGTTGAATAAAAATCCGAAGCAACTAACAGTGAGTAAACAAATTTTGTATAGATATATATATTCATACAATTCCAAGGTTGAGATTTATCATAATTCTTCAAAAAATCACCGCATAATTTAAATACAGCTTTAACATGATTTTCAGTAGCAAAAAAATCAACATTATAGTCTTCATAAATTATTTTATTGTTTCTATATTTTTTATAACTTTCCTGAAACTTTTCGCCGAATTCATACAAGTCGTCAAAAGAGCTGTGATGCCTTGATATTATATAGGAATTAAGAAACAAAAAGGTCAAAAGAGTACTGCATAAATTTTTATTTTCTTCTATATTGCCTATAAATTTTCTTATTTTCTTAAAAAAATAGTCAAAATATATACAGGCCGAAAGCATTGAATGTTTCGAATCTTCTGTAGGTTTATTTTCATATTTCTCGTTTCTCATTTTTCTATACTGAAATCCGCTGTTTATCTTCCCTAAATCATGCATATATATTTCATTACAAACCATCTCTTCCCACAATTTTATTCCGTCATATTCATCTTTGCCAAAAAAAACATTTTCAAGATTTTTAAATACCCCATTTAATTTTTTCTCTTCACATAACTTCAAAAAATATGAATATGCCAAATCCGAATGCTCTTTTAATCTTTCCTTAATATCATCTTTTCTATTCCTATCTTCCTTCAAATGAGCATATATATCTTCATTATTTGGAATAAACTTATCCATATCAAATAACTTTACGCCATCAAAAATCATACGTAAACCACCCCTCTAAGATATACTCCCCCACCAAAACAGTGGGGGATAATTTCTAAGAAAAAAATAAATTTTTATTTCCATCCGAAAAAACCGGACATTTCTTTTTGGGTTTTACGTTCATATTGGTAAACACATATCTTTTTGTAATGTATTGATTTGTATTTTCATCCAATTTTTCCGGCAGCTTTTCTTCATATTTCCACAGTTTTTCTTCTTTATAATCCTCATTAAATATTCCTGTAAACGCATCAGCCTTATCCAAAATTTCAAAATAATCCTTTAAAAACAAACTATCCAACCTGTCAAAATCAGATACTTCTTCTAATTTTACCAACTTTGTATCTAAAATATCGGCAAAATGGTCATTCTTTCCCAAATAAGGCAGATAAACAAACTTACCGTTTAAAAGCCTGTCTTTAATTTCATCTATATATGGATTGTCATCAATCAAAATATAAATTTCCCAGCTTGGATTTTCCAGCCACTGTTCCGTTACTACAAGATTTCCTCCCGATTCCTGAGAAGCATATCCTACGGAATTATTGAAAGTCTGAATCTTTTTGGGAATAAACCCTCCGGGATTATTGTCAGGTACAACCGAAAATTTCAAATCCTTTAGCTTCTCGTAAAATTCAGGATAAGTTTTTTCATCTTGAAAGGTATACCCTTTAAATCCCATCGCAGCCCCTATTATCCCCAGTAATGCTATTTTGTGAATATTTCCGTAAGTAAAATATAAATAAGTATTCACATCGGGCTTTTTGAAAAAGGCTGTCCTCCCTTTTAGCAAAAATTTAATTCCGTCCATGGTTTTACAGCTCTTCTCTTGTAAAAATATTATAATATTTTGCTTTGGGAAAGTTTTTGTCAATGTGAATCTTTAAAGAATTATAATATACTTCTGTATTGATTATCTTATCAGATAATTTGTCGATAAGATCTATTAATTCTTTGGAAAATCTTATAATATCTTTTTCTCCGCCTTTTTCAAATTCAATATATTGAGTTATATCAGGCAAATAAAGATCCGATTCCGTTTCTATGAATATTGACAGCTCATTTTCGCATCCTATTTTGGAATTCGTATTAAAGGCAGTGGCTGAAACAAGAGCTGCTTCTTTAAATTTTTTATAATCTTCTTCCGTATATCCTTCCGTAACTCCCAATTTTATATAATCATTATAAGAAGTCGGATTTATAACAAAGGGATAAAAATAATGGGCTTCACTGCTTACTATTTTCGTTCCTAATGTGGAAGCATTGGCTTCTTCCATTTCTTTACCTTCTTCTTTGTTTCTCTTATTTTTTCTCTTAATTTCTTCATTCTCCACTCTGAATGGTGACAATATCTGCTGTTCTTCAACAGAAGTCTTATCATATTTGTTAAATCCCTGTCCTATTTGAACGGTTCCGGTTATGGAAATATTGTTACCTTCTTCCGCAAAAGTGGCCCCAAAATTTTTAACGTCTAATGCAGTAAAAAGATTTTGAACGACTTCCTTTTTATCTTCATCTTTTAACTTAGGGACGGAAAATATCTCCTCATATCTTTCTTCTAACGATTTAGGCCTTAACTCTTTTTTCCCTTTTTTATCTTCCGCCATCTTTAAGGATTTGATATAAAGAATTTTTTCTCCTTGGTCCAGCCACATTCTTTTCATAGGATATTTCAAGGCTTTATCACTTCCGAATATCTCCCCCGTGGATATGGATTTGGGATAACCGCTGAAATCCGCATTCCAATTGGACATAATTGATTTTATCCCTATCACCCCGTAAACTCTCTTCTTCATGCTCTTATTTTCCATCTTCCTTTACCTCCTCTTTATCTTTTTCATATAATAAATTGCTGTATAAATAACCCCCAATTAAAATATCCTTCATTATTCCATCTTTTTCCGGAACATAACCGATAACCATGGCATATAAATTATTGAATTTTTTACTATCCTTCCAGATATCATAATTATACTTAATGAACAATTTTCTAAGCTCATCTTTGAGTTTCTCATCGGTACTGCAATTCAATATAGGATTTATAAGGGAATGCATCTTTTTACTTGATTTATTCTTGGATATTAAAAAACTCACCAGCTGTCCTACTGCAAAATAGTATCCTTTATCCGTTTCTATCTGATCCGTAGAATCTTTCTTTATTTTTTCTCTCAGCTTATCTGATATATCTTTCAAAATATCTCCCATATTTTTCACACCTCCAAAATATTTTATTATCGACTCTCTTAAATTAAACTGTTCTTTTGCTCTTAAAATATAGCCGTTACAAATGGAATTCTCTATTAAATTCATAGTTACCTGAGGAAATACTTGCCTTATAACCATTTCATCCCCCTTATAAAGCCAGTCAAAAAATGCTTTCCTGTACCTAAGAATATTTCTTCCTATTTCAGGATCGTAGACTTTCAAATCTTTCGGTTCGGTAAAATAATTATTAGTCAAATATTTACTGAAATAAACTTCATTTATCACATTCTTTAAATCCTTCCAATTTTCAAGAGGACCGTAGTTATTTAAGTGCTGTTCCTTACCTTCATATTTAATGGACAGGACGTTTTCGATGTTTAAATTTTTAATCTTATTCTCATATAAAACTATTTCGTCAAAATCCTTAATTTCCACTTCTTTTCCTTTTTGTACCTTTAAAAAATATCCTGAAAAGTCCTTATCGGGAGATTCATCATTTGTCAGACATTTAATATCGGAATCACTTATATATATGTTAGTTCTCCCCTGGGAAGCATAATTCATGAGATAATCAAAAAATTTTTTCTGAATCATTACATCTTCTTCCGAGATCAAATATGGGAGCTTGTTTTTTCTTGTTTTATGCTCAAGATAAGGTTTTTTGGAGTTAAGTCCCATATTGTCATTTGGAAGCCCCAATACCTCATCGCCTATTTTTATATTGTACTTTGCATCATTATAAATATTGGGAATTATATATTTTTCACTTTCAATTTTATACTGTTCCATATCAGCTTTAAAAAATATCTTCAGATAATTTTTATCGTTTTTTATGTTTTCTTCTTCGATTATTGTATATATTCTGTTCTTTATCCAATTTTTATTTTTCTCTATAATTTTTTCATCTGCTTTCCCGTATTTTTTTTCTATGTCCAAATACATATCTTTCTTTTTTCCCTCATATCTCTTTTCAGGATATAAAATATTTTTGTAATAGTTATCTATAACCTCGCCAGTAAGCTTCTTAGAATTTACATTGGGCTTTTTAATAAAAAACGAGAAACAGTTGTTACTGTGAATTACTTTCTTGGGATCTACAGGTTTATTCATGTCCACTAATCTTGACAGATAATCCATTTCCGCAAAAATATAATACATGCTGTCATTTCTATCTGTATCTTCTTTATTTACTTCAAGTATCTTTTCAATGTCTCCCTTGCCATCCACTAAAATATAACTTCCTTCAGGTAATACATAATTATCAATTATAATCCTATCGTCTTTCTCTTCATATATTTTCTTGAATGTATCTATACAGTCCTTCAGCACATTTTCACCTCCTCCCTCTTAAAACCATTTACAATTTACATATCCAAAGCCTCTTGAATTCAATTCCAAGATTCCCACCCCTAAAGCAAAATATGCTAATTTCTGAGCCATTTTGTTTTCAGCAACATAAAGGGTAAGCTTGTCTCCCAAAAGCTGTATATTCTTAAATTCGGATGCAACAGGTTTCATATTATCAAATTTTAAGAATGTAAAGAGTTCAAAATTTTCTTCTATTTTTTCATTAAAATAATCATTATATTTTTTTATAATATTTCCCATAAGCCTTTTTTCGTAGTTTCCAACGGATTCGCTTTTCCTCCAATACCCTTCTTCAAATTTTGCAACTGCGGGAGTAATGCTGTAAATTTTCTCTATTATTCCCCTATCAGGAATAATACTTTTCTCAACAGTTAATGCTTTTAAATATCTTGTATACTCATTTGCCAAATATTTTTCGAAATGATCGGCAAGCCTTTCATCCACTGTTCGGATTATTACGGTATATATATTCCCTTTTTGATAAATTTTGGACTTTTCCACAGGATAAAATCCATTGTGAACATAATTTTTAAATACGTTTTCCTCATGAAAATCAGACAGCTCTTTGTTTTTTAAAAAACTTTTATCGATTAGTTGCGATATGTACTCCAGGGACCTTTTGCTGTTCATGTTTTCAAGAGCATAAACTTTTAATTTAAATTCATATACTTTCATATTTTCACCACCTTTATTTGTTTAATAAATTTTGAATACTTATTCATTAGATTGTTATATAATGTTTATATAAATAATTTTTTTAACTTAAATTAATTATATACCTGTCGTTATTATTCGTCAAACAAATAATATTGATTTTTTAAGTTGAAAATAAAATATTTCTTTTCTTCTTATTTTTCTACATCTCATGTTACGGTTCAACTTTTTACTTAATCAAACAAAAAATATATTTCAATACATCTTATGTTAAGGTTCAACGTATACTATCTTACGATTGCACACGAAATACAATAATTTCAATACATCTTATGTTAAAGTTCAATGTCTAAAACTCTATTACTGTTTATTTCTTTTACATTATTTCAATACATCTTATGACATCTTATGTTAAGGTTCAAATACACTAAATTATATATTATCATTTAAATAAAATTTCTTAACAACTATTATTCCCAAATTTTATATTTATTTTCCTAACTATCTTTATAAATTTATTAATATATATTATACTTATAAAACTTGAATTTTGCAAATTTCATCACTCCAAAGAAACTTTTTTTCTCATAGAAACAAATTTAAAATTACCCCCATTTGTCTGTTGGTCAAAATGATATTCTTCTTTAAAGTCCAATTTTTTGTAGACTTTTATTGCGCGTATATTAAAACAAGCTACGGACAAGGTTATTGCTTTAACATTTCTGTGCTTTTTGGTTATAAAATTTAGGCATGAGGACATGAATTCCGTTCCTAAACCCCTTCCTGTTAAATCCGGACGCATACCTATACCAATATCAGCAACATTTTCACTAATATTTAAAGTTAAAAAACCAATAAGTTCACAACCGCTAAGTACCTCAAAATACGTTTCTCCTCGCATATCTGGGTCTATTAATTCATTATAGTCATCTTCATCAGCAGTCATATCATAAAATGAATAAATGCCCGGATATTTCCACTCATCAGCAATTATAACTGCATTCTTTTGTGTAAGTTTTCCGAATTCTAATTTCAATCTAATCACTCTCCTATATATCAAACGAATCAGTATCTTTCATTATTTTATCATAAATAATAAAGACTGTAGTTATATAATTACTATAAATTCAGTCATAACATTTATGGAAGATATAATTTCTAATTATTAAAAAAAATAAAAGAAATACATGTAGTCGGAGTCTTAAACAGTAAAGAAGGGCTAAGAGATAAGCATGTCGAAATGCAGGATGAAGACTATAAATTATTGGAATGGGTTCTTGGATTGACTAATCCAAATAATATCACATTGGAATATGGGGGACCGATGCCTCATTTTGAAGGCCGCAGCAATATAGACGAGCTTGAGAGGCAGCTCGTCTGCTTAATGAATATATGCAAACATTATTGAAATTTCCCCAGTCTAGGCACCTACTTTATCAGCTTAGAGATTACTTTAAACTCGGGAGTTCCTGCTTTCTTTAACAGATCAAATACTACCGTTTCTGTATTCGTTATTACCGCTCCCATATCTCTCATCAGAGATAAGCCGTTTTTGTGATTTTCCTTAGTTCTTGAGCAAACCCCGTCACTTACAATAAACACATCATATCCGTTTTCAATTAAATCCTTTGCAGTTTGAAAAACACATACGTGGGTCTCCATTCCCGTAATTATGATCTTCTTTCTGCCTGTATTTTCAAGTTCTTTTTTAATTTCTTCAAGGTATGCTGAAAAATTTACTTTTTCAAATTTTTTTGCCGTTTTTAATCCTTCCTGCAGTTCAGGAACCGTACCGCCTAATCCCTTAGGATATTGTTCCGTATAAATTATAGGGAATTTCAGTTCTTCCGAAGCCGAAATCAAAATATTTGTCTTGTCAATTACCTGTTTCCCATATTTCATAACTTTTACAAGTTTGCCCTGAATATCAATAATAAGTAAAACAGCATCCTTCGTATCCAAATTAAATCTGCTCACCTTTCATGCCTCCTTCAATTTTCTCTACAAAAGTATAATAACATTGATAAGCAACGGTATCAATGTTATTATACTCTCTCATATGTGATTGAAATATTAAGATTGCAAGTTATTCTTAACAAATTTTAAAACATTATTGGCATGTTCCGCTACTTTTACTTTCCTGTATTCCTTTACCAATATTCCTTTTTTGTCTATTATAAATGTACTTCTTTCAGTTGAAAAGCCGTTTTCTTCCTTACCGCTCTTTGGCTTAAGTACACCATATAGATTGTGTATTTCCCCGCTTTCATCACTAATCAATGGAAAAGGAATACCGAGATCGTTGCAAAAACTTTCATGAGATTTTGCACTGTCTCTGCTTATTCCTAAAATCTCAGTATCCGCTGCTTCAAATTCAGGATATAAATCCGTAAAATCCATAGCTTCAAGAGTACAGCCAGGAGTGTTATCCTTAGGATAAAAATAAAGGATCACATTCTTCTTGCCGATAAAATCAGAAAGTTTCATATCATCATTATTTTTTGATTTAAAAGTAAAATCCAGAGCCTTCTCTCCTACAACAGTTTTAATATTTTCATCCATAAAATTCACCTCATTTCATTAAACTATTACCCTGTTTTGAGGTAAATAAAACTTAAATATTAAGAAAGTAAAAATGCGGACAACCCAATTGAATAAAAACTTATTATCAATACCGTAACTACTATCAATATGGATGCTGTGAAGCCTACAATAGCCACAACAATTGTCTTCCACCAAATAGGCATCTTGTTATACCTCGTTTTGATAACTATTATCCCTATGATAAATAAAATAATGCAGACAGCCAAAACAGGAACCGAAACATTTATTAACGCAAAATCAAATATCCTTCTTATCGTCACCTTTGATCCACTCCCTCTGATTCATTGGGAAAACACATGGAATGATTTCATTTATTTAAATCTTCTTTAATGTCTTTCATCTTTTTTACAACATCAAAATATTTTCTTTCCAGTTCAGTCTTTTTCTCTTCTTTACAACTGCTGATTTTAAAAGAAATATAAGAAAGTTCCATTTCCAGTTTGAAAAGTTCTTCTTTTTTATTAATATCACTATTACTGGTATTCAGCCAGCTTTTTTTATCAATATAGTAATTATATCCTCCCTCATATTTAGTAAATCCTTCATTGCTTATTTCCCATATTTCCTGAGCCATTTTGTTTATAAAATATCTGTCATGAGAAACAAATAATATTGCTCCGTCATATTCCGAAAGGGCATCTTCTATTATTTCCTTTGTAGGAATGTCAAGAAAATTTGTAGGTTCGTCGAGAATAAGAACATTGGTTTTCTCAAGAAGTATTTCGGCAAAGGAAACTTTAACTTTTTCTCCGTAACTCAAATCCCAAAGTTTCTTATAGATATCGTCTCCTTTAAAAAGTAAGCTCCCCAAAATATTTCTTATTGAACTTTCGTCAAAGGAAATCCTCTTCAAATTATCTAATACTGTCATGTCCATATCCAAATTTTCAAGTTCCTGAGAAAAATATCCTATCTTTGCCGACGGGGATATATAAATTTCCCCATCAATTTTTATTTTTCCTATTATTCCTTTAAGAAAAGTACTCTTTCCCACTCCGTTTTTCCCTATAATAGCTACTTTTTTATTCTTATACAAATCAAAGCTTATATCTTTAAACAGTACCTTATCGTAGGATTTTGACAACTTTCTCCCTTTAATTAAAATATCTCCGGTTTTTTCTTCATCCCTTTTGAACTTTATATTAACATTTTTAGGTACGAAAGGCTTTTCTTTTTCCTCCATATTTTTAATTCTTGATATTATAGCTTTTGATCTTTTAGCAACCTTAGCAGACTTATGCCTTTGGAAATCATTTTGGGACATATTATTGTATCTCTTGGATTTTTCCATATGTTTCCTTGCCGCTTTCTCCAACTCTTTTCTTTTATTTATATATTGATGATATTCAAGTTTTATTCTCTCTGTTTCCTCTTTTTTTTGATTATAATAGAAAGTATAATTTCCACTATATTCTTTTATTGTTTTATTTTCTAATTCAAATATTTGTGAAACGGTATTATTGAGGAAATACCTATCATGAGTCACTATGAAAACTGCCCCTTTGAAGTTTTTGATAAAATTTTCAAGCCATTGAATTGTTTCATAATCCAAATGGTTTGTAGGTTCATCCATTATAAGTATGTCGGGGTTCTGAAGAAGAAGCTTTATAATATATAACTTAGTTTTTTCTCCTCCGCTCAAAGTTTCTATAGGACGATTTTCAGCACCATTCAATTCAAATTTTTTAAGCAATTCAAGAAACTTTCCATAGCTTTCACTTTTATTGACAATCTGATTAACACATTCAAAATTTTTATCGTTACGTAAAAAAAGATTCTGAGGCAGATATCCCCATCTTCCGTTAATTTTAACACTTCCCGAATCCTTTTCTGTTTGAGAAGTAATTATTTTTAAAAGTGTAGTCTTGCCAATCCCGTTTTTTCCTATCAATCCAACCTTGTCATTTTTATATAATTTAAAGGAAATATCCTTTAACAATTCTCTGTCCCCAATGGACTTTGATACGTTTTTTATCTCCAATAACATATATTCATCTCCTCCCAAAAAAATACAGCTATAGATTTACAATCTATAACTGTATTTTGTAACTAATATAAAAATCTTGCTTTCCCTCAATTAACACTTTCATAGAAACCCTTTTTTATAACCCATAAGAAAGTTTCATTTTCCCTAATATATATTTGACCTAATGAGTTTTAAAAAGATTCCTTAATTTGTTTATGCCTCGATAGAAACTTTTTTACAAAAAATATAAAAACTATGAACACACAAGTTCATAGTCCTCTTTTCAATATTTAATATATATATCATACAGAAACGGACATATAAACCTTATATATAAAAACATCCTATTGAGTTTTCATAATATATAATGCTTACATGTATTCTCACCGATTTGTACCTCCCATATTTATATCCTTATATTATCATAATTTTAATAATAAATCAACAAATTGAAATTACTCATCCCTCATTCTATTTCAAACCAATTTACAGACCTGTCCTCTTTAAATCCTAAGGACTTGGCAAGCTTTATAGAATTTTCGTTTTCCTGTTCAATATGGGCAAAGGGTAATTTACCTTCATTCCTTATTTTCTTGATAACATCCAAAGTTACAGATTTTCCATAACCTTTTTTTCTGTATTCGGGAAGAACATGTAAAAAGCCTACCGCACCGTCATCCTGAGTTATACACCAAGCTGCTAACTTCCCGGAACTGTGTATCCCCGAGCTTAATCCTTTTTTAATTCTATCCTTAACATATTCAACTGATATGTATTCCTTGTAATCGGAATTTTGATAAATAAAATCCGCATCATCTGTTTTTAAATCGGATGTAGCATGTTTAATATCCGGCAATAATATATCTTTCGGAACAAAAAATCTCATAGTAGATAATTCCCATTTGATTTTACTTCCTTTAGTTAAAATAGGAATCATCCAATCCTCTATTATTGCAAAGCATTTATCATCAATCTTTAATTTTTCTTTTACGGCTTCCAATTCTTCCTTTGAATCGGAACTTATATAAACCCAGTTTCTATCGCTTCTTCCCTTAGCAATAACGGAATTCCCTACTTTTTCAATATAAGAAACAGGGTAATCATTCATAAAATTTATCATATTTATATTTTTAACTAAATCCTTTTGTAAATAATTCAAAATATCATTTATATTTTCCATGTCATATGCACTCTTCTTTCTTAGTCTAATCAAATTTTATTTTAAAAGTCTGTTCAATTTCTCCAAGATTGATAATCCAAAAATAATTTCTCACAACTCCCCTCAATTTATTTGACACACATATGAAAACACTTCATATATCTCGGGATATTCAAACAAAATCCCGCTTTTCAACATTTGCTTAAATTCAGCGGAAGTAACCCATTTTACCTCATCTACTTCATCTTTCTGAAGTACAAAATTTTCAGTACTCATATCTATTCTGACAAGATATAAATCCCATATTAAATTCGAATTATTTCTAAATATTCTGCGTATAAAACTGCAGTCCTTTTTATCTACGGCAATTCCCAACTCTTCATGTATTTCACGAATACATCCTTCAAGAGAACTTTCTCCTGAAATCATTCTACCGGTAGTTAAAGCCCATATGCCCGGCAGTACTTCACAGTTTTCACTTCGTTTCTGTATCAATATATGATTGTCCGGATTAATGATCCATGCCTCCATAGCTAAATGGTACTCCTTCTTTGAAAAGATACTTCCCTTTGATACCTTTTTACCCGTTGATTTTCCTTTTTCATCGTAAATATCCCAAAGTTCCATAATCTATCCCCTTCTCGCCATAAAGTATTCACTATCTTACTAAATTATTGTACCATATTTTTTATCTCATTTTCGATTCCCTTTATTCCAAATTCATCAAAATGTTGTACACTATTATACTATTATACTATTGTAATCTTACACTCACATCATTATGGTATACTTACGTGTTTGCTGTAAAATAAAATTACCCAATATTGCAAAGTAGAATTCCCCACTTTTGCAGAGGTAATTTCCCCAATATTGCAAATGCCATTGCAGACATCTGACCAATATATTATCCTTGTAATTGATTAGATTGCAAGGAGGAAATGGAGATGCTAACAATGGCACAAATATATGATATCAGAAAACTTTACTTTGAGGAAGGGAAAAATATATCTCAAATATCCCGTGAAACCGGTTATGACAGAAAAACAATAAGGGAGTATATTAATAAAAATGATTGGAACAAGCCTGTTCCTGCAGTTAAAACAAATATGGAATTTTCTAAACTTGATCCTTACAAGTCAATTATTACCCAATGGCTGGAGAATGATAAGAAAGCAAAAAAGAAACAACGTCATACAGCCACCAGGGTCTATAACAGACTGAAAGAAGAAATCGAAGGTTTTGACTGTTCTTACCGGACAGTAGCGGCTTTTGTAACATTAAAGAAAAAGGAAATTTTTCATACCGAAAAAGAAGGATATTTGCCGTTGGAGCACCCTGCGGGTGAAGCACAGGTTGATTTCGGGGATGCACAGTTTTATGAAAATGGCGTACTTCATGACGGAAAATATCTGAATGTATCTTTCCCATACAGTAATCAGGGATATCTTCAGTTATTCTATGGAGAAAATATTGAATGTTTGTTGGAAGGATTGAAAGCAATATTCGAATATATAGGAGGTGTTCCAACCCGGTTATGGTTTGACAATACGAAGACGATTGTAACCAAAATACTGAAAGAAGGAAGCCGTAACCTGACTGAAAAATTCATGAGATTTCGGGAACATTACGGTTTTGATACTGTATTCTGTAATCCTGAGGCAGGGCATGAAAAGGGGAATGTTGAATCAAAAGTAGGATACCACAGGAGAAATATGTTAGTCCCCATTCCGAGATTTCAGGAATTAAGGAAATATAACGAGGAATTACTTGTCAAATGTAATGAAGACGGAAACAGGGAGCATTACAGAAAATCAGATTTTATCAGTAAATTGTTTGAAGAAGATAAAAAGAATTTTTTACCGCTGCCTGCAACAGAGTTTGATACAGCAGGATATCATATAGTACATACAAACGGATATGGGCGATTTTATTTAAACAATGGATTACATGAATATTCCGTTTCACCAAAATACGCAAATACCCGTGTTGTAATCAAAGTCACATCTTCATATGTGATACCTATGGATGAAAATCAAAACGAAATTGTTCGGCACAAAAGATTATACGGAGATCATAAACAGCAAAGCATGAAGTGGCTTCCCTATCTGAGGCAACTTGCTAAACGGCCTGGGGCATTAAAATACAGCGGTATCTATAACATTATGCCGGAAGATATGAAGAAATACCTGGATAAATGTAAAAGAAGCGAGAGAGGGAAGATACTATCCGTAATAGCTTCATTAACAGAGAAAAATGGTTTTGAGAATGCAGCACAAACAGTAACCCAAGTACTATGTTATGATGCAGTGGATGTAGACAGCCTGATAAGCATGCACAGGCATTTATGCAGTGAGATAAGGGAATTACCTCCGATGAAAACAGAAAGCAGAATACCCCGACTGAAACCTACGAAAACAGATTTATCAAAGTATGATAAGGCATTGAAAAAATGGGGTAAAAGGACATGTTAGATAAAGAAATCAGAGAATGCTGTAAACGTCTCAGATTAAGTCAAAACCTGGCAGAACAGGCACAGACAACGGAAGGGGAAAATCATCAGGAATTTTTACTTAAACTACTGCAGGAAGAAATAGAACACAGAAAAACAGCAAGAATAGATAAACTAATAAGCAAGGCAGGATTCTATAGTATAAAAACATTTAACGGATTCAAGTTTGATGAAATAAGCCTGCCTCCAGGTGTTACACCGGAGTATTTAAAGGAGTTAAAGTTTTGTGAAAGCAAAACAAATATCATAATGTACGGAAATGTAGGTACAGGGAAAACTCACTTATCCATAGCATTAGGAGTAGAAGCTTGTAAAAAAGGGATGGAAACCCGTTTTTACCGTACGGCAGCATTAGTTAACAGACTGTCGGAAGCAAAGAAAGAAGGAACCTTAAGCAGTTTTATGAAAAAGATTATGAAAGCGGAACTGATTATATGTGATGAATGGGGATATGTACCCCTTGATGTAACAGGAGCCCGGCTGTTGTTTGAACTTATATCCGAATGCTATGAACAAAGAACACTGATTATAAACACTAATATTGAATTTTCAAGATGGATAAATGTTTTTTATGATAAAGATATGACAGCCGCAATACTGGATAGAGTTTTACACCACTGTCACCTGCTGCTTTTCCCCGGGGAGAGCAACAGGATGAGAGAATCAAGTATTTCGGCTTAGTAACCGCAGAATAAAAAGTTGAAAGATGGCTGCAATGATCAAAAATTCCCCACCTATGGGGTGAGGAAAAAAATTTGCAAAAGTGAGGAATTTCCTCTTGCAAAAAACAACTTACGTTTTGATAAATAAAAGATCATGTTTATTTTATTCAAAGAAGCATCTTCACTATTTGCTTAGTAATGAGATATACTCCCCTTAACCTTTACTATTTTAATTGAATGATTAAAAGTTAAAATTCCTACACCTACCCATATTAAAGAAACTAATGTTAACATACCAAAAGATCTATTAAATAAATCTAAAATAGTTTTTGAATTATATATAGATTGATTAATAGATTCCATTGACCAATAGAAGGGAAATGCTTTAGCTATATATCTAAATATATTAGGAACTGCTGTTATGGGTAAGATTAGACCAGAAAAAAATAAAATTACATTCGATGTTGCTCTTGCTACTGCTTGTGCTTTTTTATATATTATAGATAAACCTGCTACAGCATAGCCTATTCCACATAGCCCCACAAGCGTCATTAGAATATTGATTAATAAATTAATATAACTTATATTTAATTTAAATAAATCTGCTAATCCAAAAGAAAGCGTACATAGTAGAATTACAAAGATTATTTGTAATGTTTCAAATAAGTAGTTAGCTATTAATTTGCATAAAGTAATTTGTCCTACCTTAGATTTAGTCATAAATATTTGTTCAAGAGTTCCTTGTCTTGCTTCGTCTTGTATTATTATTGATACAGATTGAATGGCGGTAGTCGTATACCACCACAATATTAATCCTATTAAGAAATAAAGTATTTCAATGCTTTCTTTTGATTGCTTTTCCATTCCATAAAATAATCCTAAAAATAAAAGATACATATTTATATTATAAAATATATAGTTTAAATAATATGATTTAAAATCGCCAAATAAATTCACAAACTCCGCCTTGATAGCATTGCCAAATTTATTCATAAAACCCCATCCTTTTAATTTTTTTATATAACATTAGCTTTACACCTACATTAATATTGATTTAATGTGCCTTTTATCCGAGCCTTCTCCTCACATATTTTAAATATAAACACACCAAATAGTATCCAAAATAAACAACTTATAATTAAGTAAATAAAATTTGAACTCCTAACAATTTTAAATAACTGAAAATCATTTCTAATTAAATCATTTAAAGTGTTCATCCCCCAATGCAATGGTAAAACTTTCGAAAGATATATAAATGCCTTAGGTAATTTATCAAGATCAATTATTATGCCAGTAAAAAATAATAACAAATTTGAACATGTTCCTGCAACTGCCGTAGTTTTCTTATAAATTATAGATAACCCAGCAACTGCATAGCCTATACCATATAAACCTGATAACGTTAAAAAAAAGATTATTAATGTCCATAACCAATTTATCGATTTGATAAAGCTGAAGGGAATTTTAAATGTAATAACACATAATACAAATACAAAAACACCTTTTATCGTATCAAATATAATCTGAGACATTATTCTATTAAATAACACTTTTATGAAACTGCTTCTTGTAACAAAAATCTGTTCTAATGTACCCTCTTCTGCTTCTTCCTCAATTATTATAGCTATTAAATCAATGGCATGAACTCCGTAATACCATATCATAAGTCCAATCAATAAATTAAAAGTATCTATTGCAGTTCCATTACTTTTTTGAAACGCATAAAATATTCCAAGAAAAAGAAAAAATACATTTAAATTGCCAAATAAATAATTAAACCAATAGGCTTTTAAGTCTCCCATTATTTTAACTATCTCCGCACCTAATAATTTAAGGTTTCTCATTTATAGCACCTTCTTCTAAGATTCTTCTATAAATAGCTTCAAAATCATATTCCTTTTTATTTATATTAATAATATCTAAACTGTCTATATTTTGAGCTATCCACTTCTTGCTAGTTGTATTTATTATTATCAGATTTTCCCTATTATCTATTACTTGGTAATCAGTTTCAATTAATTCGTTCATTTGCCTTTTAAAACTCTGCTCTGTAATAACTAACTCATAAGTATCTTCTTGTCCTATAATATTTTTTAAATTACTTAAATAATCATCTTTAACTAACCTACCTTCTTTCATAAATACTACTCTGCTATCTAAATTTTCAATCAAACGCACATCATGTGTTGTTATCATTATAGTCTTGTTGGATTTTTCTGATAATTCTTTGATAATGTTTTTAACAATGCTTGAAGATATTATATCTAATCCCAATGTAGGTTCATCCAGAAGTAATATATCAGGTTCTTTCATAAGAGCAACCATAATTGCCACTTTCTGTTGCATCCCTCGTGAGAATTGTTTAACCATATCATTTTCTCTGTTTTTTAAATCAAATAGGTTTAAATAATATTCAGTTCTTTCTTCTATTTCTCTTTTAGATAAATTGTTAAGCAACCCAAAATATTTCAGGTTTTCCCTAGGCGTAAGATAATAGTAAATATTTCTTGATCCTTCCAAAACAGCACCTACTTTATTTTTAGGAATATTAGAATTTTTTATAACACTTTCAGAATCTATAGTTATTTCCCCACTAGTAGGTATTATCAATCCACTAATACACTTTATTAATGTAGTTTTCCCGGCTCCATTATGACCTAAAATACAAACAATCTCTCCTTTATCTACTTGTAAATTGATATGATTTAGAGCTTGTACTTTTTTATTGTTTTTACCAAATTCTTTTGAAATATTAGATATCTTTAGCATATTTACCTACCTTCCTTTAATTTATAAAAATTATACATTACAAAAACCCATATTACTAAGTATACATTAGTGAATCTGTATTTTTTATCGATTTTTGTCGTTGATTTGTTTTTTCCCCTAACATTATTTTTCTATTCATAAACGTTAGTGTTGCACTAAGATGAATGCACTTAAAGTCATGGGTACGGTTATCATGACTGTTTTATCAACATGAAGAACCGTATCCTTGATTAGACAATTTCAATCCTCTTTGATAAAAAAGATAAAAAAGCGCTAATATTATTTTTGACTACACTTTTCTATTTTCTGCCTTAACTTCGGAGTAAAACAATTAGATCTTTAGGAGACAGCCCTGATTTTAATGCAAAAAAGACGGCAAACAAAACGTCCCTATGTATGCAGCCATTTTTTAACCATACTATGACATTATAGTATTGATGGAAATAATAAAAGATAGAAATTTAACTTTGTTCATGACTTTTATTCCTAAAAACTTTATAGAATACAATTGTAAAAATTAAAGTTCCAATAAAAATATAATAAACTCTATTCAGATTTAGATATTTAAACAATATAGTTATCAGCATTAAAATAATCATTCTAAGCGATGAGTATATAAACGAAACGATAGATTGATAGTGAGTGCTTGTACTCTTATCTTCAATCGAATCTAAAACATATATTTCAAAGTGTATTGACAAATAAGAAAATATTATCTGTTGTAAGACAATTGCAATAAACAGCAAACCTATATTATTGCTTAAAAGCTCAAATAAAATGCTGTTTTTATAGGAACTATAATTGCATTAGTATCAAATACTTCACATATATATACAAGTTTTTTTAAACTCATTTTATTTTTCATAATTTTGTTTTCTTCCATAGTATAACCACTGAAATTAATTCGGTTGTATACCTCCAATTATTAAATTCAATTTTATTAAAATATTACTTCCTTCCTCCAACTTTTACATATAATAACTTAATGCTCGATTTCAGGAGGAACATTAACTTTTTTTACCGTAATAAAGCATAAAATTCCGATAACAGTTGCATATATTCCTGCAAACATAAATATATACATTACGGGTACTCTGTCTCCTACTATACCGGCTATAAGCGTGCTAAGAGGAATTGAAATAACACTTAAACTGGAAACAATCCCTATTATCCTGCCTCTGAATTTCTGCTCCACCTCTCTGAGCATAAAAATATCAAGATTGACCGCTGAAACAGTGACAAACAACGATTGAAGGAAAAACATGACATATATTATAAACCTTCCCTTAAATATTGATGTCCCCAAAATAGACAGCCCCATTCCAATCCATCCATAGGAGATAAGTTTTTTGCTCTGAATATGCTCGGTTAAAGTAGAAGCCGTGGAACCGACTAATATGCCGGCAATTAAACTTACAGTCTCAATAACGCTGTAGTCAATTGACCCTCCGCTAAATTTTTCATCAATAAAAGCAGGTAATAATGGTCCTATAAAGGATACGACATTTATTAGAATCGCAGCAACAACTATTCTTTTCAATAAAACATTGCTACTAAGTACTCCCCAGCCATCACGAATTTTTCCTAATAAATTATCATTTTTATTAATATCAATGGAAATAGATCTCTGAGGGATATTGATAAATACAATAATCACGCTGGCTATAAAAAACGTTATACTATCAATAATTATAGCTGTAAATCCGCCGAAAAATTCAATAACAAATCCCACCGACAAGGTTCCGATAAAATTAAATATATCTGTTATATATCTTAATGTCCCCGTTGCACCTGCGATATTTTCTTCCCCCGAAATGTCAGGTAAAATGGATTTGCTCGCAGGTCTTATAAAAGTCTGGGCTATATTGGATAACACGATTGCCGACAACGCTACAGACAGCGATAATTTTTCATTAATCAAATAAAATAAAGCAACACAGAAGGTAACAATAAATCCGATAAAATTAGAAAACATTAAAATCCTTTTTCTATCATAGCTGTCGGATAACGCCCCCGCAATAGGTGAAAGTATCATAGATGAAATATGCCATGCAACTCCCACCATAGCACTCTGCAAAACCGACCTGGTAGAATCATATACAAGCAGGAGAATAGAAGTATCAAAAAATATATCTCCGAAGCTTGATATTCCTTGGGATAGTGCAAAAAATAAAAAATTTTTGTTTTTCATTATGAAATATCCCCTTTTTTATTCCTAATATTGCCCTAATAAGCCGTTCTTTCTTGCAATTTTGCTGCATAGTTTAAAAACCAACAATCCTACAAAAAAATAAGCGGCCGAATTCCCTATCATAATTCCAAAATCGCCTAAAGAAAAATCCGTAATGGATTCCCCTCCCAATACTATCCTATATACACTCTCAATAGATAATCTAAAAGGAAGCAATGCCGATATTAATAAACTAAAGGAATTTGGTCCTTGAATAACCAGCGCTATTAAAAAGTATTGAACCATATTTAAAAATGATTGAATCTTTTTAAATATTAAAGCTAATCCTCCAAATATCAAAGCAATTCCTAAAATACTGAAAATCCCTATAAATATCAAAATTAAAAGTTGTCCTACTTTTATGTCAAGCCAATAATTTGTAGTTGCCATTATTGTAAACAATATTATAAAGCAAACCAACAGGTTTACTATCAAATTTGTTATGCTTCTTACAATTAGCACATTATGTAACCCTAAATTTGACATGCTTATTTGTTCTAAAGTGCCTCGGTTAGCATCATTTATTATATTATTGGCAGTATCTGCATAAGCCATCACCATTACAACCCACAAAAAATATCCTATTACAAAACCTTCCAATGTTCCTCCTAACTTTATAGGACTTACATCCATACTGATGCCAAACATCCTTATTATATAAAACATCATGATAAACGGAATATAAAAACTGATAATTTCCGAAATGGTATTAAATCTATATCTGACTAAGTCAATAACAGATTTTTCAATAGATACCTTAAATAAATAAAATAACTTTTTCATTAATTTCCCTCCCCGCCGGTAAAATTCAAATATACTCTTTCAAAATTTACATCTTTCTGCTTTATTTCCTTCACTAATATGTTCTTAGCCCTTAAGGTGTCTATAATACTATATATTTCCTTAGAATCGGATATTTCCGTTTCTAATACGGTATCATCCTTCGTAAAATAAAAATTATAATTTAAGCCCAATAAATAATCTTTTATTTCTTCAGACATAGGATTTAATAAAACAAATTCGTAAGTCATACCTCTAAACATACGCAAAAGGTTTTCTACCGTACCATCCGCCACTATTTTGCCCTTGTCCAATATAACAACATCATCGCATACATTCTGAACCAATTTCATATCATGGGTACTTAAAAGCACAGTTTTCTCCATTTCTCGAGCTATAGTTCTTAATTCTCTTTCTATATCCATACAGCTTCGAACGTCCAATCCAAGGGTTGGCTCGTCTAAAAGAATAATATCCGTATTACAAATCAGTGTCATAGCTATAGCAACCTTTTGCTGCATACCCTTAGATAAGTTATTGACAACAACATTTTTCTTATTCTCTAAATTAAATCTTGTCAATAACTCATCTATTTTTTCATTTATTTCCTTCCCTCCCAGACCCCTTATGCCCGCAAAATATCTTAAATTTTCTGTCGGAGTCAATCTCCAATAAAGATTTCTGTTCCCCTCAAACAATGCTGCCATTTTATCCATAGTTTTTTTATTATCTTTTCCATATACTTTTATTTCACCTTCATCCGGAATTATTAAATTGCATATACTTTTAATAGTAGTAGTCTTGCCTGAACCGTTAGGTCCAAGTATTGCACATATACTTCCCTTTTCTACAGAAAATGAAACATTATTTACGGCAAAAACTTCTCCATACCTTTTCACTAAATTATTAACTTCTATTGCTTTCAAGAAGCCACCCCTCTTTCACTTATGCCCTAAATTTACTTCTTATTCCATATAATTCTACATTTTTCGCCCATTACTCCCAGCATCAGATATGCCGGCCATTTAGGAAGCAAATGCTTTTTTAAGAATTCTTTGATTTTCATTTTACACCATTACCCTCATGATTTAATACAATCGGTATATAAAAAACGAACAAATACGGAACTATTTGACACACTTAAAATAAGCTATTGATTTTTGATTGACTACCTCAGCGTGAGTGTATATCGCAGATAATTTTGACCTCAATTCCTCAAGAGATTGAAAAGGCGGTGTAAACCAACCTTTCTTCGCCAGCAGAGAATTGACGATAAAATCCGTACGTTTACATTGCCCTTTAATATAAAAACAGCCGCAAAAGATGCCACCTTTTTTTATAACACGTGCAGTTTCAGAAAATGCCTTCTCTTTATCAGGAAAAGCATGAAATCCGTTCATAGATAGAACAATATCAAATGTTTCATTGCTGAATTTTAGGTTTCCTACATCACCTTGCATGCAAGTAACATTTCTGAGTTTACTATCGGAAAATCTTTTTTGAGCTTGAAGTAACATATCCTCTGAATAATCTATGCACGTTATTTCGGCATTTGGCAATGTCATATATTTACCTAATGTGAATATTCCGGTGCCAACCGGCACATCAAGTAATTTCCCGGCAAAATCACTCGGAATCATTTTTAAAACCTTGTCAGCAATCTCATTATCATTTATACCGTTCCAAAAGAACCGTATATATAGTTTAGACCACCATTTTGTCTGAGTCAGTATATCATCATAAACATTTTTTGAAGACGAATACGCCTTTTTTACGTTACCTTCATTCATATTTTTACTCCCGGAATAAATTTTTATAACCACAAACAGCACGGAACGTACATGAAATCTTTAATTTTAATTTTAATTATACAGCCTTTCCCTTGATTTTACAATTCAACAACCACTCCATTCCAGTTTGACCTGAAGTTTTATTTTGTCCATCAACCTGTTTAAAATCATAGCGTGTTAAGGGAAATCGATAAGGTTCCGATAAAATTAAATATATTTTAATATTCCTGCCACGCTTTCGATATTTTCTTCTCCCGAAATATCAGGTAAAATAGATTTGTTTGCTGACCTTATAAAAATTTAGGCTATATTACAAGCCGATAATACTAAGAACAGTGATAATTATGCCTATTCCTTCTTTATTTTACTTCAATACTGCTTAAACACTTTATTATCTCACCGTAATAGGATTCAAAGGTCGGATACTTGTCTCTGTTATTTTCATAATTTTCAAGGGAATTACATACTTCTTCTATATATATAAAGCCTATTCCTTTTTCATACTCTATTACATTTTTGTAATATTCTTCTCCTTCATACTTGTTAATAAGTCTTGCTACTACGGATCTGACTATAAGTTCATCTAAAAAATTCTCTACACTGCCATATGGTTGAACCGCCATATCATCTTGTACTTCTTCAAATAATTTAACTAATTCATGGTTTTCTTTTATTTTAGCTTCATTTTTAAAAATCAAAAGATCTATAAACGAATGACTAAATTCATGATATTCCACATATTTCGGTAAATCTTTTATATAAAATAAAAGATCATTATTTTTTATATCTATAGGTCCCATAATACAATATACGTTTCTTAATTTTTCTTCGTTTTTTATACTAAATCCATATCCCCCTGTTACTATCAAAGGTACCAAAATAACATTATATGTATTTTTTTCAATACCATAGTACTGTTCCATCCTTTCTTTAACATCAGCAATATTGACAACTTTTTCATAATCGGATATATATTTGGCATAGCGATTCTTGTTTGAATCAAAAAATTTATCAAACTTGCTTACGCTGATGAAATCATTTAATTGATGAATTAAATCGTCTATTTTACTCTTATCCTTAAAAAAAATACCAATTGGATTCTTATTATATAATTCCTCCTCAAATGATAATAACCCTTTATTGTAATTACAGCAGAGCATAAAATACATAGGTTTATAATAGTTAAACCCTTTTGAATTATATTTTTTAAATGATTTTATTGCAGGGCAGTCCCTATATTCATTAAAATAATCTAATACATTATTTTTATAATCAAATGTTAATCTTGTGAGAGGTTTAACTCCCGCGAGGGTTTGAATGATTGAAATCAATTCAATCCTCGGGTCTACTGACACGGTTACTTTTCCTTCCTCATATTTAACTACATTTATTTCTTTTTCACAGCCGGAGATGAAAACCAATATAGCTAAAATTATAATTAAAATACTGCTTATTTTCTTTTTCATTATGAACATATCACCTTTCTGTTCTCACATAGGTTAATAAATTTTTATTACCTAAATAATATTCATATTATAAAACTCTCCATCATTTTTACATTCCATTTTGAAAATTTATAATTAAAAATATATACAAACAAAAAATCTTTTCTCATATATCCGAATTTGGCACAAATTCAATATTATTTTGCAGGCGATAAAGATATCCGTAATGCCCATTTAAATCCATTAATTCTTCATGAGTTCCCTGTTCTGTTAATTGACCATCTTTTAGTACAAGTATCCTAGATGATATCTTCCTTAAGTTATATAATCTGTGAGATATAAATATACTTATCTTACCTTTTGTCAATTCTGAAACTCTTTGAAATATCTCATACTCCGACACCGGGTCTAAGGAGGCGCTTGGTTCATCTAATATATAGCAATCCGCATCTCTCAGAAATGCTCTTGATAATGCTATTTTTTGCCATTGACCCCCTGATAATTGTACTCCTCCGCTAAACCACACTCCTAATTGTGTATCTATTCCCTTTGGAAGAGCATCAACTGTTTCATTTGCATAAGCTTTATTTATTGCAGCCTGTAATTTTACATCATTGTCCATTAAGTTTATATTTCCTAATCCTATATTTTCTCTGCACGTCAATTCGTATTTGGTAAAATCCTGAAATATAATTCCCATTTAATATAACTAAATTTTCTGAGTTTTGAACCACTGATTTATCATCATAATTTGTTATCAAAAATGGAATTATTTTATATTTCAAATCTTTCACCTCCAAATTTCAATTCCAATAAGGGTTATTTTTATCCAGAGCATCATATTTCTTATTTTTATAAGCTATAATCAATAAAGGTATCATCGAAACAGCTAAAAACATTTTTAAATCAACTCCATATTTATGTAAAAAAGGTGATACAGCAGCATCATAAAGATTAGCTGCTATATGGCAGATTACAGCCGGATATAAATTATCCGTCCACAATACTAAAAACATAAAAAGAACTCCTGCCATGAAAGCATAAATAGACTGTATAATATTCATATGAGCTACACCAAATATGACAGCCTGTATAAAAATCACCCTACCCATCGAATAATTTCCATATAAACATTTAGGAACAAAATGCCTGTATATTACTTCTTGTACTATCGGTCCTATAATTCCCGTCGTTATAACAAACACATAGATATTGTTTCCTTTCCATTCTTTAAAATTTTCAGAATAATTTTGGGCTGATTTTATAAAAAAATTTTTTGCCAAATCAGAAATGTATTCACTGCAACATATTGTCGAAAACCCTATTAATATATATAAAACGACATATGATATTTTAATTTTAGATAAATGTAAATAGTTTTCGTTTTCTATACGCTTATCTTTTTTAAAAATATAATAATATAATAAAAATACAAATAAGCCAACGTGTAGATAATTTAAATCAAATTTCATAAACTCAAACTGAAAATAATCTTCAGGTGATAACACCCCAATTATACCCAACAATCTTGTTATCCCATAAGGAAGCAACTGTGCCAGGAATACAGAAATAAGCATTGCCAGTGCTAAATAATATAACCAATAATAAAGCAGCCCCTTATGGACTTTTTTCTTCTCCACATCATTCACCTCCATTAAATTATGTATGATGGCAAATCATATATTGATTTGCCATCATACACATATACAACAGCTACAGTATTACGTCTTCTTCAATAAGAGAGGCTGTTCCTCCTCCGCCACCGCCTCCGCAGCAGCAACACGAAACACAACAACTAATATTAGTATCATCTGGTTCTACCATTTCACCCATCGTCGTTGACTTACTTAACCCAAATTCTTCATTTTTTACATCTGTCGGATTATTTGTCAGATCATTATTAGCTATTATAACTTTACTATTAGGATTATAAATTGGCTCCATTTTTTACCATCTTTTCTTTAGTAAATTAGTGTTTGCATATAAAAATACTAAACACTCAGGTTTCAATATTAAAACTTTTATACGGGGTTGGCCGTTCCCCTGTAGAATTATATTGAATAAATCAGTGAACAAAATCACTGCTTATCATGCGATTTTGTGTTTGCCTATCTAAGTAATCCCTATATCGTTTTCCTGATTTCAATTTTATCATCTTATAAAAATATATCAATATACTCTAAGCGAACGACACCTTCATCGCTGTGAACGATATCTACGACTATGCGAACGACACTTTAATAGATGTAAAGGTTATCTTAAGCCTTTACTTTCTTATTTTTATAAACAGTTATGGTTATATTTAACAATACACGATATATAACCAAAAGCCAAATAGACTGTGTTGTATAAGCAATATATGCAAAAATACCTCCCTGAATAAAAAAATACGTTACACTACTTTCTTTAATAAATGACCAGCAATTCTTCCGGAATAAAGCAAAAAGTATCCCATCTATCGCAATAATGATTTCCGCTCTAAAATATTCTTTAAATAAAAATGCCAAAATGGGAAGAATAATCCCTTGAAAAGCAACCTCTTCAAATAAAGGCTGAATAACAGAAAAATTAACGCACTTCAGAATATTATCCGCCGTAGGATAATATATTTTGTTCCCTTCTTTCAAGTTTAATAAAAGAAATAACATCATAACCCCAATTATAAGCAATGAGAAACCAATCCTTGAAGGAATTTTAAAAACAAAATCTATAGGCCTAATTGCTAAAAGCGACACCAATAAACATATGCCGTACAAATAATACCAAACACCTGACCAAAGGGGATCCCTATTGCTTTTCAAAACAGAAAAATGCCGAAGTATCCTCTCTATTACCGTATAAGACAGCAATGCAACTAAAATGACTATAACATACTTAATAGTTCCTTCTTTCATTTTCATCCCCCATTCTTTAAATATATTAAGTATTTTTAGTATAAAAACAAAAACACTCGAACCCTACCAAAACTTTTTCAAGATTTTTTATGTCAGTATTATTAATCATAAATCATAAATTTAATACCAAATCTCAGCTCCAATAAGGGTTATTTTTATCCAAAGCATCATATTTTCTATTCTTATAAGCTATAATCAATAAAGGTATCATCGAAACAGCTAAAAACATTTTTAAATCAACTCCATATTTATGTAAAAAATGCGATACAACAAGAGAATAAAGATTAGCTGCCATATGACAAATTACAGCCGGATATAAATTATCTGTCCATAGTACTAAGACCATAAAAAGAACGCCCCCCATAAAAGCATAAATAGACTCTATAATATTCATATGCCCCACACCAAATATGACAGCCTGCATAAAAATCACCCCAACCATCGAATAATTTCCATACAAACATTTAGGGACAAAATGCCTACATACCACTTCTTGTACTATTGGCCCTATAATTCCCGCCAATATAACAAACATATAAATATTGTTTCCTTTCCATACTTTAAAATTTTTCGAATAATTTTGGGCTGACTTCACAAAAAAAATTTCTGCCAAATCTGAAATATATGTACTACAACATGCAAACGAGAATCCTATCTGTATTTGTCAACCGAAAATTAGGTCAAAAGACCATTTAATTTTAGGTCACTTTCTTGTAAATAAATGTGCCTCTAAAATTTGTGTACAAAGGCACAAATACTTTAAGCTGTTAAAGATTTAATAGATGCACCATTTTCTCTTAATGTTTCTCTTAGCCGATAAGAATCACCCTCCATGTCGACAAGAATTGCCTTGTAAGTAAGTCTATCTATCATCGCACTTGTAACTGTCGGATCACCGAAAACCTCAATCCAACGCTCAAATGAAAGGTTAGAAGTAATTATTGTTGATTTCCTTGCTGCCCTTAAAGAAAGATTATTAAACAGCAGATCTGTCCCTTCCCGGTCAAACGAGGTGTACCCAAGTTCATCTGCCACTACAAGGTCATATTTTTCAAATCTATTCTCAAAATATCTCAAGGTCTTAGCGCTATTGCTTTCCTTCAATGTAGTAACCAGTAGTGGAATTGTCGTGAACAGAACCTTATAACCTGCCATGCAAGCCTTTAATGCTAAAGCAATACTAACCATAGTTTTTCCGGTTCCCGGGTTACCGGTCATTATGATATTTTTGCCTTTTTCGATAAAATCAAGTGTTGCTAACTCAGGAAGTCTTTTCTGCATATCTACTGGGAGACAGTCAATTTCAATATCTTCAATATATTGCCTGTAAGGCAAATGTGCATTTCGAATACGACATTCAATGGAACGCTTATCCTTTTCTTCCATCTCATAAGTTAAAAGCTTATGAAGAAAATCCTCATAATCAGCCGCTTCAGATATTACTTCTTCATAGTGAGTTTTAATTCCTTTAAGTTTCAATATATTACAGTATTCTTTAATCTCTTCATTTAATTTAACCTTCATACTATACAGCCTCCTTGTTAAGCTTTCTTGATTGGAGTGCTGCAAGTTTATCATAAATCGATAATGTGCTCCTTGATTTTTCAGTTAGATGATCATTTAATGGAACAGTAACGCAAATTTCTTTTTCCTTTCTACTTTCACAAATCACCTTAACCTTATCAGCACTCATATCCATTGGTGACAGTTTTTCAAGTTCCCTTAAAGCTTCTGTCACAGCATGGATTCCTTTTTCATAAATAATTTCTAAAACTTGTAGAAATGTCTTGGCATCTTTGGTATAATACTGTTCATAGATATATTTGATCTGGGTGTCCGTTTGGAGCAGTGCTGTGCTTCCTTTGAGGGCACCTGGTTTTTTATGTAGAGTTCTAAGATAATGATGAATCTCAATTTTCCAGTCATGCAGTTTAAAACTGCGGTCATGTTTAGCTACAATGCTGTTATCGTAGTAGATAATTATCTTATCTGTAAACATCTTCACTTTTACCATTTTACCAACTAATGTATCCGGCACAGAATAATGATTTTGACTTACCGTTACGGTCGAATATTTGTCAACACGGTTTTCTGAATAAATACTGCTTTCAAACTTAGGTAAGTTAGGAAACAAGTGTTTTTGCTCTTCTTTAAAGATTTCCATCGGCACCAATCCGTTAGATGTTTCTTTATTATTAAGCTTCATACATTCTTCAAAAAGAAACTTGTTTGCTTCTGCAAGAGTGTCGAATTTGTCATTACCCGGCTCACTGAATACTTTTCTTCTAACATATTCTACACTTCTCTCAACGTGGCCCTTTTCATTGCCTTTTGCAATATTCGTGAACCTAAAGTTGAATCCATAGTATATTGATAATTCTGTCAATGCTTTTGTTGGCTCTTTTTCGAACAATCCAACAAATTTCTTAACTGCAACCCTCATATTATCATAGACCATTGTTCTAAAATTACCTTTGCAAAATGAGAAAAATTCTGCATGTGATTGTTGAAATGCTGGAGTATCTTGAGATTTAAAAAGCATTGAATATCTGATTCCGCTTTTAGCAGGAGTAAAAACTGCCATTTGATAAGCTTTATATCCTTCTCCCCCTATATCTAATTTTGCCGTACCCCAGTCAAATTCACATACATCTCCAAGAACATATTCTTGTCTTATGAAAGCTTCACGATGCCTATCCTCGATTGTTTTAACTAATCTTTTAACTGATGAATAACTAATATTAAAATTTTTCTTTAACAAGTATTCATGAATATCAATTTTTCTCATTTGCTGCTTTGACATACCGTTAGCACGCTTCCATTCATTAACCTTTAAGCATTCTTCAATTACTTCAATCATCTCAGATGTTACCTTGTTTGGCCCTCTGTTTTCAGAATTGTATTTTGGTTTTTCAACAATTGCTTGAATTAATTCTTTTGTATCTGTTTCAGGATTTTTTGCTAAAAGTTCTTGCTTTTGATTTTCATACTCATTTACATATTTATTTACAGTATCCTTGCTCATGTGAAGCTCACTGGCAATGCTTCGATTGCTCATACCGTCAATATGTTTAAGTATGATTTTTTGTTTTTGATTCAATTTTATCACTTCCTTCTCTTCCTCCTCCCAGTTTATACTGAAAGGATACCATATTTTCTTAAGAAAGTGACCTAATTTTCAATGAGCCAGCTGACCTATTTTTAGATTAGCATAAACACTATCAGTATATATATAACAATATCCACTACTTTAAGCTTAAATAAATGTAAATAGTTTCCGTTTTTTATACGTTGATCTTTTTTAAAAATAAAATAATATAAGAAAAATACAAACAGTCCAAAATGTATGTAATATAAATCAAATTTCATAAACTCAAACTGAAAATAATCTTTAGTGGATAATACCCCTGCCATACCTAACAACCTGGTCATTATATAAGGAAGCACCTGCCCTACCAATACACTGTAAAACACCCCCCATCCTAAATAATAAAATAACCCTCTGTCTGATTGCTTCTTATTCATATTATTTATTCCTCCTTAAATTATATATGATGGCAAATCGGCATACGATCTGCCATCATACAACAGCTACAGTATTATGTCTTCTTCAATAAGAGAGGCCGTTCCTCCGCCATTACAGCAGCAGAATGTCACACATAAGACAATAGTATCACCATCACCATCATCATCGTCATTGGGAGATGCCGCATAGCTCATCATTTCTAACCCAAATTCCTCATTTTTTACATCTGTAGGATTCTCCGTTGGATTATTAGTAATAATTGTACCTTTACTATTAGAATTATAAGTCGGCTTCATGCTTACCCTCATTTCTTTAGTAGATTAGTGTTTGTATATAAAAATACTAGACACTCAGGCTTCAATATTAAAACTTTCATACAAAGCCAGTCGTCTCCTTTGACTGACAAGACGAGCTGAATCCTTCCCAATATTTTTATTGGGGACCTTCATCAAATGTCCGTAGACTTAATTTTTTATTGAATATTCTACATCATCTATTATCATAGTTCAGTCACACCTTCGTATAGTCACATTATATTGATTTTCAATCATATTTGATATTTATTCATATTTATACTATTCTGTCTCAATATTGCTTAAGCACTTTATTATCTCATCGTAATAGGATTCAAAGGTCGGATACTTGTCTCTGTTATTTTCATAATTTTCAAGGGAATTACATACTTCTTCTATATATATAAAGCCATTTTCTTTTTCATACTCTATTATATTTTTGTAATATTTTTCTCCTTCATATTTATTAATAAGCCTTGCTACTACGGATCTAATTATATATTCATTTAAGAATCCTTCCATAGCTCCATATGCTTGATTTTCCATATCATCTTTTACTTCCTCAAATAATTTAACTAATTCATGGTTTCTCTCTATTTTATCCATATTTTTAGAAGTCAAAGGGTTTACAAATGAATGACTAAACTCATGATATTCCATATCTTTTGGTAAATCTTCTATGTAAAATAAAAGATTATTATTTCTTATATACATGGGTCCCATAATACAATATATATCATTTGATTCTTCTTCGTCTTTTATATTAATTCCATATCCCCCTGCCTTTAGCAAAGGTACCAAAATAACATTATATGATTTCTGATCAATACCATAGTATTGTTCCAGCCTTTCTTTAACATCAACAATATTAACAACTTTTTCATAATCGGATATATACTTGGCATATCGGTTCTTGCTTGAATTAAAAAAATTATCAAATTTACTTACACTGATGAAATCATTTAACTGATGAATTAAATCATCTATTTGGTTCTTGTACCTAAAAAAAATATCACTTTGTTCCTTATTATATAATTCTTCATCAAATGATAATAACCCTTTATTGTAATTACAACAGAGCATAAAATACATAGGCCTTTGATAGTTAAACCCTTTTGAATCATACTCTTTAAGCAACTCTACTACAGGATGATCTTTATATTCATTAAAATAATCCAGTACATCATCTTTATAGTCAAATGTTAATCTTGTAAGATGTTTAACTCCAGCGAGAGTTTGAATTATCGAGATTAATTCAATCCTCGGGTCTACGGACACGGTTACTTTTCCATCCTCATATTTAACTACATTTATTTCTTTTTCACATCCGGAGATGAAAACCGATATAGCTAAAATTATAATTAAAATACAGTTTATTTTCCTTTTCATTACGGAACTTCCTTTCTTCTATTTTGCTTCCGGCAATAAATCTTCTTTCTTTTCTTCCGACCAGACGTTAGCATTGCAGAATATAACTTCTGTCCTTATGTACTATTTATAAATTAAAATTTAGGTTGGTCTTGGCTCTTATATAAAAACCTTCTCCCAAATAGGATTATAGTCATCAATATTATGGATGATGATATTCCTATTGCAAGTGCTGGATTTGTAACATCTACAACTGCACCAAAAAATAATTCTCCCAACGGAACTGCTATTGTACATACCATAGATATTACCGACTGTATCCTGCCCATCATATTAAGAGGAACTGTCTTTTGTATCACAGTTTCAAACACTATATTGCATAATGTAGCTATCATCATTATTATAAAGCAAATTATGATTACCGTTATAAAAGGTATTATGCTAGTCGCAAAAATATTTAAATAGGGTTTTGAAACAAACACTGCAAGTAAACCTATTGCTACCGATATGGCTATTCCACTCCAAAATAAAAGCTTGTTTATTCCAAATTTTTTGGATATTCTTCCGGATATTATTGAGCCAATAATTCCGGAAATAATTATAGTTATACGAAGCATCGAGTATTGCATGCCGTTACCTGATAAAACTTCTGTCGAAATATACGGCAGACCAATTTTAAATATAGGATTAAATGCAAAATTTATAAAAATCATTATAAACAAAAGATTAAATATCAAATTCTCTCCTTTAATATAATTCATACCTTCTTTAAAATCTGACATAAATATCTTTAAATCTGTTTTCTCATTCTTTACATTATCTTTAGGTATGTTTATAAAAATTTCGCTAATAGCCGAAATTATAAAACTTATGGAATTTAATATAAATATAATACCTATTCCAAAATTATCATACAATATTGCACCAATAGTAAGTGCCAATATATCCGAAATAGTCATAAGCAAAGTGTTTATGGAATTTGCATCTATTAATTCATTTTTTTTCATTATGGACGGAATTACAGTTTGAACCGCAGGATTGTCAATAACCGATGTTGTAGTTAGTATAATTACAATCATATATATATCTATTAAATTTAAATTACCCTTTATGTAAAAAACAACTGAATATATTAAAACTACAATGCCGCTCACTAAATCCGTTCCAATCATAATTCCTTTTCTATTAAACCTATCTGCCAAAACCCCGGAAATTGGTCCGAAAATAAGTTTGGGAATTATTGTTATAGCTGTAACTGAAGCAAATTTGATAGTTGAATGTGTTATAGCGAGAACATATAGCGCCAATGCAAAATTTTGCATTGATGTTCCTATAAGAGATGTCATATTTCCAAACATAAGCAGGAAAAAATCCTTTTGCTTTAATAATTTTATATTCATAAAAAATCATCTCCGCTTCTATACCAATAACAGCACTTTCTAAAACATTATTACATGAATTTATACATTCATTTCTCCAACTAAATAAATACATACCCATCATAATCCATTTTGCCCAAATCACTTGTATAGTACCAGCCATCTTTTATAACTTTAGAAGTAGCTTCATCATCATTTAAATATCCAACCATGACATTTAGAATAGTTACATTACTTCACTGGTATTTATCCTATTCCGTCTCAATATTGCTTAAGCACTTTATTATCTCATCATAATAGGATTCAAAGGTCGGATACTTGTCTCTGTTGTTTTCATAATTCTCAAGGGAATTACATAATTCTTCTATATATATAAAGCCATTTTCTTTTTCGAGTTCTATTACTCTCCTATAATAGTCTTCTCCTTCATACTTGTTAATAAGCCTTGCTACTGCGGTTCTTACTATATATTCATCTAGAAAAGTCTCTACTGTTCCAATTGAGTTCTTTTGCATATCACTCTGTACTTCTTTAAACAGTTTAGCTAATTTATAATTTTTATTTATTTTGTCTCTATCCTTAAAAACTAATGGGTTTATAAATGAATGACTAAATTCATGATATTCTATATATTTTGGTAAATCTTCTATGTAAAATAAAAGATTATTATTATTCATATCTATAGGTCCCATAATGCAATATATATCATCTAATTCTTCTTCATCTTCTATTTTAATTCCATATCCTCCCGCCTGTATTAGAGGTGCCAGAATAACATTGTACGATTTTTGTTCAATACCATAGTACTGTTCCAAATTTTTTTTAACGTCAACAATATCAACAATTTTTTTATAAGCAGCCACATACTTTCTATAGCAATCTTCGTTTGAATCAAAAAAATCATCAAATTTGCTTACACTGATAAAATCATTTAATTGATGAATAAAATCGTTCGTTTTATTTTTATCCTTAAAAAAAATACCAATTTGATCCTGTTTATTATATAATTTTTCATTAAATGATAATAATCCTTTATTATAATTACAGCAAAGCATAAAATACATCGGCTTCCCATAGCCAAACCCTTCTAAATTATATTTTTTAAATGATTTTACTGCAGGGCAGTCCCTATATTCATTAAAATAATCCAATACATTATTTTTATAATCAAATGTTAATCTTGTGAGAGGTTTAGTTTCCGCGAGGGTTTGAATTATCGAAATTAATTCAATCCTCGGGTCTACAGACACGGTTACTTTTCCTTCCTCATATTTAACTACATTTATTTCTTTTTCACAGCCGGAGATGAAAACCAATATAGCTAAAATTATAATTAAAATACAGTTTATTTTCTTTTTCATTATGAAAATACCGCCTTTCTGTTTTCATGACTTTCCGATAAAAAATTATCATCAAAATTGAATGTTTTATCTGCTACACTTAGTAAATCTCTGTCATGGGTTATTATAATTATTATTTTTTCTTTTTTGCAACGGTTTAATATGTTAATCAATTTTATCTTGGATTTACTGTCCAAAGCAGAAGTGGGCTCGTCCAACAACATAACATCGGCAGGTTTATATAAAGCTCTAATCAGAGAAACCTTTTGCTTTTCTCCTCCGGACATTTTCAACTCGTCTTGAAGGGATGCATCTTCCCTTTTACAGAACTCCTCCATAGGTTTTTCAAACAGCTCATTGAATAAATCCAATATTTTATTTCTGTCAACATTATCTAATCCCAAAGTCAGATTCTCATATAAATCATTGCTTATCAGAACCGGCTCTTGCTCAAGAAAACTAAGATTGTATTTTCGTGTATCTGTAACAGATATGTCTTTGATATCTATACCATTATAATATATATTTCCTTTATAATCATAATTCACTCCGGATAATATATCTAAAATAGTTGATTTTCCCGTACCGTTTTTACCTGATATACAGTAGATATTACCCTTCTCCAAATTGATATTTACGTTTTCAAAGAGTACATTATTTTCAATTTTATACGATAATTCGCATATTTTTATTGAATCTACGGATTGTATATTTACAATGCCGTCTTTATTTTCTTCAATATTAAAGATTTCCTTTAATCTATTATATGAAACCAAAGCTTTCTGATACTCGCTTCCGAAAGAAAAAATAACTACTAATGCCTGCAGTAAAGTAGACTGATAATTATTTAATATCGTAAAATCACCCAAAGTCATTTCATGATTAATAATTCTAAGACCGCCGTAAAAAATCAGTATAATAGTACAAATATTTGTCATAACATTTATCAATTGTGAATACATGGTGTCAATATGAACAAACTCCAGGGTTTTACGGTATTTATTTTTATATCTGCTTGCAAATTTTTTCGAAAACAACTCATACCACGAATTCCGTGCTATGGTTTCCTTAAATCTCAAATATTTATTCTGAAATGAAAAATATTTATTCTCTTCTTCCACTAAAGATAGATATTTCTTGTAGATTAATTTTTTCAATAAGAAGTATATAATCGCACTTAAAGAAATGATTGAAATGATCATTAAGGAAATCCCTACATCCGTATTTATCATTATATATAAGATAACGACAGACTTAAATATGGCATCCGATATAGAAATCACCCTGTTAACCGTAAAATTCGATACGGTTTTGCAGTCCGTATCAATTTGGCTGACAAGATGAGCTGAATCCTTAACGATATTTTTATTGGGAACCTTCATCAAATGTTCGTAGACTTGGTTTTTTATTGAATATTCTACATCATTTATTATCATGGTTGACAAAATTCTTAAAAAATATGTAATGATAATGGACAGTAAAAGAAGCACTATGAATTTTACGGTAAAATCATATATATATTGTTTATCCATCTGTATCAATGCATCAATATACCTTCCGAGGATAAACGTCCTATAAATTATTATACATTCCAATACCATACATAAAATAAAATAGATAATATTTTTTATCTTCACTCTATTAAAATTTTTCCATACATTTATTATCATAGATCAACCACACCTTCGTATAGTCACATTATATTGATTTTCAAACATATTTGATATGAGTTTGTATTTATCCTATTCTGTTTCAATACTGCTTAAACACTTTATTATCTCACCATAATAGGATTCAAATGTCGGATACTTATCTCTGTTTTTTTCATAATTTTCAAGGGAATTACATACTTCTTCTATATATATAAAACCTTTTTCTTTTTCAAACTCTATTACTCTTTTATAATCCTCTTCTCCTTCGTATTTGCTAATAAGTCTTGCTACTACAGATCTTACTATAAGTTCATTTAAAAATCCTTCTATATTTCCATAATCCTGTCTTTTCATATCGCCTCCTACTTTTTCCAATAATTTACTTAATTTATAGTTCTCATTTATTTTATTTTTATTCTTAGAAAATAAGGGATTTACAAACGAATGACTAAACTCATGATATTCTATATATTTCGGAAGATTTTCTATATAAAATAAAAGATCGTTATTTTTCATATCTATAGGTCCCATAATACAATATATATCATTTAATTTTTCTTCATTTTTTATATTAATTCCATATCCCCCAGCTAATATCAAAGGTACTAAAATGACATTATATGATTTTTGTCCAACACCGTAATACTGTTCCAATCTTTTTTTAGCATCAACAATATTAACAATTTTTTCATAATTGGATATATAACCAGCATAGCGGTTCTTGTTTGAATCAAAAAAATTATCAAATTTGCTTGCACTGATGAAATCGTTTAACTGATGAATGAAATTATCTATTTTATTTTTATCCTTTGAAAAAATATTAAAATCAAGTTGATCCTGTTTATTATATAATTCTTCATCAAACGATAATAATCCTTTATTGTAATTACAACAGAGTATAAAATACATAGGTCTTTGATAGTTAAACCCTTTTGAATCATATTCTTTAAACAGTTTTACCGCTGGATGATCTTTATATTCATTGAAATAATCCAGTACATCATCTTTATAGTCAAATGTTAATCTTGTAAGATGTTTAACTCCCGCGAGGGTTTGAATGATTGAAATCAATTCAATCCTCGAGTCTACTGACACGGTTACTTTTCCTTCCTCATATTTAACTACATTTATTTCTTTTTCACAGCCGGATATGAAAACCAATATAGCTAAAATTATAATTAAAATACTGCTTATTTTCTTTTTCATTACGGAACTTCCTTTCTTCTATTTTGCTTCCGGCAATAAATCTTCTTTCTTTCCGACCAACCTAACCTTATCAAACAAAAAGAACCATCCCTTAAACCTTGTATAGTCACATTTTACTGATTTTCAAACATATTTGATATGGGTTTATATTTATACTATTCCGTCTCAATATTGCTTAAACACTTTATTATCTCACCGTAATAGGATTCAAATGTCGGATACTTGTCTCTGTTATTTTCATAGTATCTTAGGGAATCACATACTTCTTCTATATATATAAAGCCCCTTTCTTTTTCAAACTCTATTACTTTTCTGTAATAGTCTTCTCCTTCATACTTGTTAATAAGTCTTGCTACTACAGATCTTACTATCAATTCATCTAAAAATCCGTCTACGGATTCGTACCCTTGATTTTTCATATCATCTTGTACTTTTTCAAATAATTTAACCAATCTCTGGTTCTTATATATTCCATCTACATTTTTAAAAACTAAAGGGTTTATAAATGAATGACTAAATTCATGATATTCTGTATATTGAGGTAGATCTTCCATATAAAATAAAAGAGTATTATTTTTTATATACATGGGCCCCATAATACAATATATACTATCTAATTTTTCTTCATTTTTTATACTAATTCCGTATCCCCCTGCCATTATCAAAGGTACCAAAACAACATTATATGATTTTTGCTCAATACCATAGTACTGTTCCAGCCTTTCTTTAACATCTACAATATTGACAACTTTTTCATAATCGGATATATATTTGACATAGCGATTCTTGTTTGAATCAAAAAATTTATCAAACTTGCTTACGCTAATGAAATCATTTAATTGCTGAATGAAATCATCTATTTGGTTCTTATACCCGAAAAAAATATCACTTTGTTCCTTATTATATAGTTCTTCATCAAATGATAATAACCCTTTATTGTAATTACAGCAGAGCATAAAATACATGGGTTTAGAATAGTTAAACCCTTTTAAGGCATACTTCTTAAACAATTTTACTACAGGATGATCTTTATATTCATTAAAATAATTTAATACATCACTTTTGTAATCAAATGTTAGCCTTGTAATAGGTTCAGTTTCTGCAAGAGTCTGAATGATTGAAATCAATTCAATCCTCTGATCTACAGATACAGTTACTTTTCCTTCCTCATTTTTAACTACATTTATTTCTTTTTCACAGCCGGAAATGAAAACCACTATAGATAAAATTATAATTAAAATACTGCTTATTTTCTTTTTCATTATGAAAATGCCGCCTTTCTGCTTTCACATAGGTTAATAAATTTTTATTACCTAAATAATATTCATATTATAAAACTCTCCATCATTTTTACATTCCATTTTGAAAATTTATAATTAAAAATATATACAAACAAAAAATCTTTTCTCATATATCCGAATTTGGCACAAATTCAATATTATTTTGCAGGCGATAAAGATATCCGTAATGCCCATTTAAATCCATTAATTCTTCATGAGTTCCCTGTTCTGTTAATTGACCATCTTTTAGTACAAGTATCCTAGATGATATCTTCCTTAAGTTATATAATCTGTGAGATATAAATATACTTATCTTACCTTTTGTCAATTCTGAAACTCTTTGAAATATCTCATACTCCGACACCGGGTCTAAGGAGGCGCTTGGTTCATCTAATATATAGCAATCCGCATCTCTCAGAAATGCTCTTGATAATGCTATTTTTTGCCATTGACCTCCTGATAATTGTACTCCTCCGCTAAACCACACTCCTAATTGTGTATCTATTCCCTTTGGAAGAGCATCAACTGTTTCATTTGCATAAGCTTTATTTATTGCAGCCTGTAATTTTACATCATTGTCCATTAAATTTATATTTCCTAATCCTATATTTTCTCTGCACGTCAATTCGTATTTGGTAAAATCCTGAAATATAATTCCCATTTTTTCTCTGAAGCTTTCTTTATTTATTTGGTTCATAGATACTCCGTTAATCAGTATCTCACCTTCATAATCGTCATATAATCCTGATAACAATTTCACCAATGTGGATTTTCCGGAACCGTTTTCTCCCACTAAAGAAATAGTCTCTCCCTTTCTTATCTTAAAACTTATATTTTTTAATGCATATTCCTGTCTGTTGGGATATTTAAAACTTACATCTATAAATTCTATTGTTTTTATTTCCTCTATTGATGTACCTATAGACTTTTCCAACTTCACCGGCATCTCCAAAAAATCAAACAACTGTTTCAAATATAAATTGTTTTGATATATTGACGATATTGAAGTTAACAGCCCCTCCATATTCCCTTTTATATTCGAAAGGCTTCTTATATAAGCCAAAGTATCTCCCAATAATATTTCACCCATATATGCAGATTGTACTATTAAGTATAATATAAATCCTCCTGTAATCTGATCTAATATCTGAAATCCAAATGACACAAACGTTCTCTTTTTTATTATTTTTTTATCTTGCTTGATAAACTTCTTATTCAATTTTTTATATCCTTTAATAAAATAATCTCCAAGTTTATAAATCTTTATTTCTTTAAACGCTATATCATTTGTCATCAGATAACTGAGATACCAAGCCTTTCTTCTTTCCTGCGATCTCTCATACTCTATTTTATATTGTAAATATCCTATCTTTGTCATATAAATAGTTGATGTTATCGGAATAACTACTAATAAAAGTATTGTCCAAGGTTTCCAATATATTAATATAGCTAAAGTTGATATAAATCCTATAATTTGACTTATTAATTCCAACATTATGGAAAGTACTGTATAAGGCTTTTCTGCTGCTTCGTTTTGTGCCCTTCTCAGTTTGTCATAAACCTCTGAATTTTCAAAGTCCTTTAAGCTGAGATTTTTTGCCTTTTCAAGTATCATTACATTTATTTTATAGTTTAAATCTATCCTGAATATGCTTTGTAAATATGTATTTAATTGCGATATAATATATCCTAAAAAAATTATAGATAAATATATAATCAAAGGATGCAGCACATAAGAGAATTTCTTATTAACACTTGTTTGTATTGCATTTAAAAGTATTTGGGTTGAAATTATTGACATAGCCGGCAGTAACCCTCTTATTATATACGAGATTACGATAAATATTAAAGATAACTTTTTAATGCTCCACAATAATCTAAAAATCTTAGGAAATAACTTAAAAGATTTTATTGCATCTTTCAAGTTAAATGAATACATTTCTTGATCCATTACTATTCTCCTTTAAAAATAATTTTAAATAAAATGTCGTTTGAATAAATATATTTATAAAAATCTATAATCTACTCTTAAGTCCGGCTTCCCTATTATTATTTCATACAGTACAAATATGCCCACATCCCTTAATTTCAGCATCTCCAATATTTCTTTATCTAAAAATCCTCCTGATGCCACAGCTCCGGCACCTATTGCCGTTGATGTCAAGTAAAGATTTTGTGCCAAATGCCCTGCTTCCAAATTCATAAATCTGTACCCTCTGTCACCATACTTATATCCTGTTAATTCCATATCTCCTAAAATATAAACAACAAATGAGGAATTTACAGCCAAATTATAAGAGCCAGTGATTTTTCTATAATCCTGAGGACTAAAACCCTTATCAATAATTTTTAAATTATGCTCATAAGGGTTATAATAATAAATCCCGGAATCAAGTCCTTCAACATTTGTTACAAAAAAATATATATCAGTAGGCACAAGCCCGCCTGCAGAAGGGAAAGCAAATAAGTTACATTTGGGTTTGTTTTGAAATGGTTCATATTTTCCCATAATTCCACCGCTGTAAAATAAAATTGTAGAGAGTTCCTCAAGATTAACCGGTTTACTTTTATCAAATTTCCTGACACTTCTTCTTTTATATAAAACATCAAACAAATTAAGTTCCGTCAAATTAGGGTTAGGATCAGGCATATTTATAGTAGAACAATCATTATATAATTTTTTCTCTTCACAGATTGCCTCTAAGAATCCATCGTCTGATATTGCTTTTTCTATACCCTCCGAAAATTTATATAAGCTTACGGAATTAAGCTCCGAATTTCTATGATACAATTCATATATATTTATTTTATTTATCCGGTTAAAACAACTTTTCTCTCTAAATGTATTAGTTTTGATCCCTGTTTTTTTCAAAAAAATCCTCCTCTCCGTCAATGTCCACAGACACTGCAATTTGGTATAAATAAAATACCTTCTTGATTATAATTCAATTCATTTCGTTCAAACGAAACAATTTTTCCAAGGGTTAAAGGAGCCTTATTTAAAATATCATGCAAAAAGTATTTTAAAATATCTTCTATTATTAAATCAAAAGCAATATATTTATTAACCTCTTTGCCAATTTCGCCTATATTACGATGCTCATTCTTATTTTGATTTACCGATTTATAGCAGTAATAGCAAGGTGATATTCTATATTGAATTAATGGGCCTACTTCCACATAAGTATCGTTTAAAATGCAATTTAACCAAGGAATATTTAATTTAATAATAATTTTATTAATGTTTGTCCTAATTTTTTCATTATCTCTCGGCAGTAAAGATACTACAAAATCGTAACCTCTATAAATATTTTCTTCTTGTATGGACATTAATACGTATTTATGTTCTGTTTCTAAACCATCAATATCCTGTTTGATTTTCATGTCATAGTTTTCTTTGGTATCTCCACTAAAGTCAACTACCTTTATTTTTTGAAATAAAAATTTAGATAGAGGATTTAATAACAAATCAATATGCCCTATATCTAAAAAGTCCAAAATCAATATATTTTTATTTCTCAATCTTTTTTGTACTCTTTCATTGACAGTTTGATTTCTTTTAAATCCGTCAACAATCTCATTATATTTATTAAATAGATAATTTTCGTCTATTATAACTGTAAAACCATAATCTGTCAGTTTTTTAATGGTTTTCAAAAAAATTTCTTCTGATATTTCAACATCATTTATATTCCCCTTGGAATCTTCTACCATTTTATATAATTCATCTAAATAATTGGGCTGATTTAAATAATCTATTATCGGTAAAATATAAGGTCTAACTTTTTCCCCCCTAATATTATATTGCTTATTATTAACAATAAATGAAATATCCCCTTCTTTTCTATGTTTAATCTTTATGCCATCCTTAAGCTTAATTACATCTTCTATTTTTAACATATACACCCCTCCCTTTAATCCTCCCACAATATTATTAAAATATTTATTACGGAAAAGGCAAAGTATTGCATGCTCTGTCAAGCTTTACATTAGTCACCCTTTCAACAAAATCATATACTTTATCATCATAAAACCTGGGCATTAAATGAGGAAACCAATTTAAATCAAGTACTTTAGCTACTTTCAAATTCTTAATATCCCTGAATGGTTTTATAAAGACTATCAGGGGATCCATTTCATATTTCAAATTTAAATCCTTTATAATACTCTCAAGATTAAATTCTTTGCTGCTGCAGTCTTCGTATTTAATTTTTGGAGGCTCCTTATCTAAATATGAATAGGCATTCACCAGTAAATCCGTCGGTAACCCCAAAAAAATCTTGGAATAATCAAGTTCCTTAGTTTTGGTACTCCTGCTTCTCTTTTTATCTAAATTTTTATATCCGTATTTCATTTGAAACAATTCTTTTATAGCCAATTTCAATGCAGTATCAATGTCATCAGATGCCCCCAATCCGACATAAAATTCTTCATTATGATAAGCCTTGCCCAATATAACATAATAGTCTTCTAACAAAGATATATTATAAAATTTCAATTCTTCAAATCCGTTTGAAACAGCCTTATATTCATCTATACCATCTAAATCAATAATAATTCCTTTACTCTTAGACAAATAATTAAAAATATAACTTTGCCTTTCGATAAACTCTCTCATCGCTTCCATAACACACGATTTTGAATTCGTATGGGACGCCATTCCGCAGGAATCGGCAAAAATCTTTTTATCACCAAATACTCTGCTATATTCAATTTTTACGGCTTTATTTTGAATAAATGAATAACCATAAATTCCATTACCTTTATAATGTTTATTACGTACATTTCCCGAAATAAAAGTTTCCCTCTCCAAAAATTCTCCCAATCCTGCCAGCAGAGATAATTGCTTTAACTGTAAGCTTACTCCATACCCACTTATTCCGTTATTAACTTTCGATTTAAAAGAACTTAGAGTCCCGTTTGAAAGAAAATTTGAACTTTTATACCAATAACTTACATATAAACTATCATCCATATTCATAAAACCCCTTTAACTATAAAATTATACAATCAGGTCTTGTCCTCACCGAATCCTCATCAATAGAATACTGCTTCAATATTTTTTTATCTAATGAATTTAATATAATACTATGATTAGCTACACAATTTAAAAGGTCCTTTGATACACATTTGACAGTTAAAAAATCTTGATACTTGTTTGTATTCAGCACTACAAGCTCCAAGGATGTCAGCCAAGGTTTAAATACTACTTTATCAAAATCATTATAAATTGGTTCCATGCTATTTAAAGAATCAGTCAATGAATTAATAAATTCATATATATCCCTGTGTTCTTTTTTACTCAATTTGTAACGAAAGGATTTCCCTATCCCATCATAAAACATTTCCAATAGCCTACATTCCATAAGAGCCGTATTTAGAGAATCCATAAAAATTTTTTTAAGACTGACTCCTGTAGATATAATCTCTTGATCTTTAAATGTTATAACAATTATGGTATATATATTGGCAATCTCATTAACAGCAAAAATTAAAACCTCATATGAATTCAACCCAGTTTTGTTAATTAAATTTCTGATTTTTTTATCATGTTTTACCACCGAACCCTTTCCAGCATACCAAAAAAGCATGGCCTCATTCTTTTCAATCAATTCAAAAAATGCTTTTTGTTTTAATTTCTCAGAAAAATACCCCGACGAAGTTCCGGTAGTATCTATAAGACCATATTCGTCGTTATATCCGTAGCCGAATAATTTCCTGTTTCGTTCATAAATTTTTGAATTTAATATATCCATCGAATAAGTCTTTTCCTCTTTATTTGTATTTACTCCCATCCTAAACCGTTCTAGATGCTCTTGATGCAATTTTTTAAAAGCCGTATATTTTGATGAATCAATAGCACAGGAAGTAAAAGGAGTCAATTTATCCCTTATTCTTAGAGTACTAAATATCCCAAATGTCTTGTTTAAATCACCTATAAAATTTTTTTCACCTGACATATAGCTCGAATATAAATAAGAAAAAATCATATTTCTCTCCTCACAAACTGATTTGAAATATAAAGCATACTCCTGCAGTTAAGCCCCAACCCATGTGTAAATGCCTGCTGGGGAACCAATAAGTTGTGAATTCTCAGATCAATTTTATCGGCAGCCATATGAATATGCTCCATGACTCGGCCTATTTGCAATATACCTTCAATAAATCCCGATTCTCCTTTATCCATAACCGCCATGTTTATATCCAAAAAATACGATATACCTATATCAAAATCATCTTTTAAACATTTTAGGTCGCATTTCTCATAGTCTATATCTTTGTATTTAATCAAACATTTTTCATTATAATCTATACAATAAATTCCTGATGATATACAATCCGCGTTTTTAACTATCAATATGGGCAAAAAATAAACCATTTCCTTCGATAATTCAAATTTTACCAATTTTTCAACCATCATCTTAATATCTCCTGTTATTTGAGAAAAAGGGATTCTGTTTATAGATAAATCGGGAATATTAAAATTGATTTTCATTTTGGAACACCCATTGTTTTTAGATTCTTCCAACAATTCGTTTACACTTACGGTTGACTGATAAAAACGAAGTATTCTGTTTATTTTATTTTGAGTATGTTCTTTTAAATAAAAATAATTATTGTAATCAATCATAGCAATCACACAGCTCCCAATACATAGCACTATCCGAATATACGCTGTGATTTTTTATATCAATATAATATACACCGTTAATATTCGACATATCTTTGACTTCCAAACTATATAATAAGGTTTCAGTCAAAAGCATCATATCATAATTAGAAAAATTGTTTTTTACCTGGAATTTTGCATCCTTCTTATATATTAAATCCAATAAAGTTTGAAAAGAAACCGTATTATGTGCTTTAGACATTCCTCTCAGCGAAGCCTCCAAATTGCCGAAAAAGCACAGAGGACACGGATTATACCATTCTCTTTTATAATAGTTGGTAATATATATTTTATTATTATAATAAAAAGCAAATCTGCAGAGTATATTTTGTTCCCTAAAACTACCTACGATTTCACTAAAATATCTAAAATTAAACGGATTCAAAAAAATTATATAAAGGTCGCCTTTTTTAAGATTTCCTACATTTGTGTTATCTATTGCCAATTTTTCGTATAAAATTTTTTTATCATATCCCTTAGCGTTAAATTTCATGCTGTCTAAGAATACATCATCATTTGAATATATGACTATATCCTTATAGTCAACCGGCTTATCCTTTATTAAATAAATCAAATTATTATCAATCATAAATTTAATACCATCGGAAGTCCTGTCCTTCAAAAAATTTTCAACCTGTTCCCGTTTAATTTCATATACGGCATTTTCATCACACCAATTCAAAAAATCAATCATATTTTTATCCTTTAATATAACTAAATTTTCCGAGTTTTGAACCACTGATTTATCATCATAATTTGTTATTAAAAATGGAATTACTTTATATGTCAACTTTCTCACCTCCAATAAGGATTGTTTTTATCCAGAGCATCATACTGCCTTCTTTTATAAACCATAAACAATAAAGGTATAATCAAAACGGCAAAAAACATTTTTAAATCAATCCCGTATTTATATAAAAAAGGTGATACAACAACAGCATAAAGATTGCATGCCATATGACTGATTACAGCCGGATACAAATTATCCATCCATAATACTAGAACCATAAAAAGAATACCTCCTATAAAAGTATAGATTCCCTGTATACTATTCATGTGTCCCACACCAAACATAACAGCCTGCAATAAAATCACCGTAATCAATGAATAACTTCTATATAAACATCTAGAAAAAAAATGCCTGACGGCTACTTCTTGTACTATTGGTCCTATAATTACGGCCAATATAACAAATGTATAAACATTATTTCCTTCCCATACTTTAAAATTTCTCGAATAATTTTGGAATGACTTAACAAAAAATTTTCCTGTCAAATCTACAATATAACCATTACAACATGATAATGAAAACCCTATTAGTACATATAAAATAATATTCATCGGCTTCAGTTTAAATAAATGTAAATAATCTCCATTTTCTATGCGTTTATTCTTCTTAAAAATATAATAATATAATAAAAATACAAATGCGCCAAAGTATAGATAATATAAATCAAATTTCATAAATTCAAACTGAAAATAATCTTTAGGCGATAATATTCCAACTATGCCTAACAACCTGGTTACTAAATAAGGAAACAACTGTCCCAAAAATATAGAAATAAGCATTGCCAGTGCTAAATAATATAACCAATAATAAAGCGGCCCCTTATGGACTTTTTTCTTCTCCACATCATTCACCTCCATTAAATTATGTATGATGGCAAATCGACATATCGATTTGCCATCATAAAACAGTTACAGTATTATGTCTTCCTCAATAAGAGATGCTGAACCGCCGTCACCACTGCAACATAATACTATAATCCCACAGAGGCTACCACCTCCGCCACTGCCACCACCATCGTCATTACCGCCACCACCTCCGCCACCGGGGTCTGGTACATGACTCATTATTCCTAATCCAAACTCTTCATCTTTCATAATTGTCGGGTTATCACTAATGTTCTGTGTTCCTGCTTTTGAATGAATACTTGCATTGGGATTATAAATTGGCTCCATTTTTTACCCTCCTTTCTTTAGTAGATTAGTGTTTGTATATAAAAATACTAAACACTCAGGCTTCAATATTAAAACTTTTATACGGGGTTGGCCGTTCCCCTGTAGAATTATATTGAATAAATCAGTGAACAAAATCACTGCTTACCCTGCGATTTTATGATTTTATATTTATCTATCCTAAATAACCCCTATATCGTTTTCCTGATTTTAATTTTATTACCTTATAAAAATACATCAATATGCTTTAAACGAACAACACCTCCGCCGGTGCGAACGACATCTACGGCTAATCGAACGTCACTTTAACGGAGGTGAAAGATATTTTTGTTATATAGATTCTACTTTTTAAAAAAATCTTTGTATTTCCTTCCGATAGGAAGAGCAATATCTACATTTTTGAGTTTGACCACATCTGTACCTTCAAATTCTTCTACATATTTTGTGTTTACTATATATTCTCTATGACATCTTATAAAGCCTTCTGCCAATTCAGTCAAAAGTTTTTCCATAGTAAATTTATAGGAAGGAATTTCAATTTTTTTATTAATGGTATTTACAAATATGGAACCTTTATTGGATTCGATATAAATAATCTCGTCTTTATTTATCACATGGGTATGTCCCTTATGATGTAATACAATATGATTTTTACTGTCATCATCTTTTTCAGTTTCACCGTCAAATACTTCCAAGGCTTTCCTTACTTCTCTTTCCGGCAAAAGTTTGATATCACTGCAGCTCATTCCTGATATATCAAATTTCTTCACGGGAACGGAAACTATAAAAAATATCGGCGTTAATTTATGATTTTCCGTCTCCCTTATCTTTTTAGCCAGTTCAATCCCCGTACAGCTTTCAAATTCCATACCCAGCAGAAACAAGTCATAATGATTGATTTTTATATATTTTAAAGCTTCTTTAGCATGTTTTGTTATAGTGATATTTAAATCATTGCGTATATATCTTGCCGTATCTGCCAGACTTTCAGCAACAGCTGATTCCTCCTCCGCAATCAGCAGACTGCTCATTTAAATACCCCCTTTTCCCCGATGTTTTAAATTTTTTTACTTTTGATAATATTAAATTCTACATTATTTTTATATTTCCTCTAAAAAAATTAAAATAAGTATGAATTTTTTTTAATTCATACTTATAAGTATATAACAAGTTATAAAACCGAAGGGACGGTTCTTATGGCCATTTTCCCAACCGAAAGAACCGTCCCCGCGGTTTACATTCTCCTGTTTTTCATATTGTTTCTTTCTATCTTATTCCTTCCCTTTCCGCATATTCCTCAAGGTTTATATCTATAGTGTCATACACTTTCTTTTCTCTGTACATCTTTCCGTCTTTCCCTGAGAATAAATGAGCTTTTTTATCTTCTGTGGCAAACCCGTTATCGTACAGCAATCCTTTTGAAACGGATTTGTCAGACCAATATATTCTGTTTTGGTCTTCTAAGCTCAGTAATTGGCTATATTCAGGGATAGTATGGGATATATCTTCCCTTATATCCTCCAAATCCCTATATTCAATATTCAACTTGTCAGCCCAATCCATGAATAGTTCAAGATTGCTTTCTCCTATTCTCGGTTTGATTCCCGGATTTACTTTTTGAATCCTTCTGTCGGATCTTGTGAAGCTTCCCGAAGATTCATAGGAACTTCCGATAGGAATTACAACTTCTGCTTCTTTGGCTGTTTCCGTGTTGAATATATCAAATACTCCGAGGAATTCAAGTTTCTTAAATGTTTCCTTTAATTTTTTATCTGCCTTGACAGGATCTTCTCCCAAAACTATCAAGCCTTTTACCTGGCCTTTTTCAATAAGCTCTGCCACTTCTTTTCCGGAAGTTCTGAAGCCCACATCCCATGCTCCTTGACTATTGTTTTTAACTCTCATAATAATAATTCCTCTGTGAGCCTTTCCTATCTTTCCGGTCAGATATGCAGTTTCACCTAAAAGTTTTACGGCTTCATCCGTAAGAGTATCCTCTTCAACCACTATTATTGCCTTTTTAGCTTCTCCGTACATCTTCGCAATAGCTTCAATATTCTTGTCAACAGATGCATCTTTTACCCACTTTTTCAATTCCTCATAACCTACGGATTTTTCTCCGATTTCCTTTTCGTTCACATATCCTTGTTCAATGAGTACTTTTATCAATCCTTTTAAGAAATTCAAATTATCCTCCGGAGAATAACTTATATCTGCAATATCATCAAGCCTTGTTCCTTCTTTAGATACTGATATTATTTTCTTTCCCTTTTTATATGCCCTTCTCATCTTCATCCCCATTACAGGATGATTTTCATATATATTCCCTAAGGAAAGAATTAAATCCGTGCTGTATATCTCATCATATCCGTTGGCAGATGCATTATATCCGAACAAGTTCTTCAAACCGTCTCCGCCCTCTAATACAAAGGACCCGGTCAAAGATGTGCCGAGTTTATCGGCAATTTTTTTCAAAACAAACAGTTCTTCCGTAGTAAATCTCGGGGAAACAAGTACTCCGATACTATCCTTGCCATACATTCCTCTTATGGATTGAAGTTTTTTAACTACATGGTTTAGTGCTAAATTCTTAGATACCTTTTCTCCGTAAACCGTCGGTTCCAATATCCTGTTTTTATTATTAACATGATCTACTCCAAATTTACCTTTCATGCAGAGGAGGCCTTCCTCCAAGTCTTCCCTCGGAGTAGTTCTGTAAATGTATTCTCCCTTGCTTTCAAGGTTCAAATTACATCCGACTCCGCAGAAAGTACATACTGAAGGAGTAGTTTTTAAATCCACCGGTACTTGCTTCTTAACAGCTGATTTTTCAATAATAGCCCCTACAGGACATGCATCCACGCACTGGCCGCAGGAAATACATTCGGTATCTCTCAAATGAAGTCCGAACTCGGGGCTTGCTATGGAATTAAATCCTCTGTCAATAAGCCCTAAAGCAGTAACTCCCACTACATCATCGCAGACTCTGATACATTTGCTGCAGAGTATACATTTATCCGGATTTCTCTCAATAAACGGATGATAATCCTCGTTATTTCTCTTATGTTTTTCTCCGTGAGCTTTGTCCGGGTCTATATCATATTCATTAATATATTTAAATAACTGACATTCAAAGTAATCCTTACATCCGCATTCCAAACATCGGCTGCCTTCCTTCATTGCCTCTTCAGCAGTCATAGTCTCATTTATGGAATGGAAATTGTTCTTTCTCTTTTCAGGGGATAATACATTGGATATAGCTCTGTCTATTCTTTCTCTGTCTGCAAAATCCTTTTCGGTTAAATCATCTTGTTTTACATAATAACTTTCTTCCAAAGGTTTGATTTCTCCTCTTAAGAAACTGTCCATTACAATGGATGCTTCCTTGCCTTGGGCTATAGCTTCTATGGCAATTTTCGGTCCCGAAACTACGTCTCCTCCTGCAAATACCTTTGGAATGTTTGTCTCATAAGTTCCTTCTTTAACCTGAATAGTATTTTTCTTGGTTACATTTAATCCCTTAATATTTCCCAAAGTTACCTGCTGGCCTATTGCCCCTATAACAGTATCCACGTCAAATACTATTTCTTCCCCTTCTATAGGAACGGGTTTTCTTCTTCCCGATGCATCGGGCTCTCCCAATTTCATCTTCTGGCATCTGATTCCTGTAACCTTGTCATCACCCGTTATCTCAATAGGAGCAACTAAATAATTAAATTCCACTCCTTCTTCTTCCGCTTCTTCAATTTCTACATCCTCTGCCGGAATTTCTTCCCTCGTTCTTCTGTATAACACGCTTACTTTATCGGCGCCCAGTCTTACGGCAGTTCTCGCTACGTCCATAGCGGTATTTCCGCCGCCTACTACTGCTACTCTTTTCCCTATTTCTGCTTTCCCGTTGGTGCTGACTTCCCTCAAAAAGTCAATTCCTCCGAGGACTCCTTTTTTGTCTTCACCTTTACATCGGATACTTGAACTCTTCCATGCACCTATTCCGATAAATACCGCGTCATAATTGTTTTTCAGGTATTCGAGGCTTATATCTTCACCGAGTTTGGTATTATATACGATTTTAACCCCCATCTTTTCAATAAGGGATATCTCCTTATCAAGAACTTCTTTGGGAAGCCTGTATTCCGGAATTCCGTATCTCAACATTCCGCCTCCGTGAGGCATTGCCTCATATATCGTTACATCATGGCCTTCCCGTCTTAAGAAAAATGCATTTGAAAGGCCGGCAGGTCCCGCGCCTACGACTGCCACCTTTTTCCCTGTATTTTCTTTTATTTCAGGAATATACTTTTCTCCAGCAAGATCCATATCCCCAGCAAAAGCTTTTAATCTTGCTATTGAGATAGGTTCTTCCACAAGCTGTCTCCTGCATGCATCTTCACAAGGATGAGGACATATTCTTCCTATACTTGCCGGTACGGGAATCTTATCCTTTATAAGTTTTAAGGCTTCATCAAACTGACCGTTAGCAATAAGCCCTACATAGCCCTGACAATCCGTATGAGCCGGACAAGCCAATACGCAAGGAGGTCTGCAGTCTCCCCTGTGATCCGACACAAGAAGCCTTAACGCTGCTTTTCTTGTATCTACTATTCTGTCCGTGTGGGTTTTTACTACCATTCCGTCTCTTACAGGAGTAGCACAGGCCCTTTGAAGTTTCGGAATACCTTCGATTTCCACAACGCAAAGTCCGCAGCCACCGTATATTTCCATTCTATTATCATAACAAAGATGTGGAATATCTATGCCGTTTTCTTCAGCGACATCCAATATACTTTTGCCGACAGTGGTTTCCACTTCTCTGCCATTTATATTAACTCTTATAACCGACATTCCATTCACTCCTTTTATTAATCTACTTTTACAGCATTAAATTTACATGTATTTAAACAATTTCCGCATTTAATACATTTTTCATGATCAATTACATGAGTTTTCTTAACTTCGCCCGAAATCGCATGAACAGGGCAATTTCTAGCACAAGCAGTACATCCTACGCAGAACTGTGGATCTATATTATATGTCAGCAATGCAGTACATTTCTTTGCCGGACATTTTTTATCAACTATATGGGCAATATATTCATCTCTAAAATATCTGAGAGTTGTTAAAACAGGATTAGGTGCCGTCTGTCCAAGTCCGCACATTGAACCGTCTTTTACTGTAACGGCAAGATTTTCAAGTTCATCCAAATCATCAAGAGTTGCTTCTCCTTTAGTAATCTTCTCAAGTATCTCCAGCATCCTCTTAGTCCCGATTCTACAATAAATACATTTTCCGCAGGATTCCTTACAAGTAAAGTCAAGGAAAAATCTTGCCATGTCAACCATGCAGGTTGTTTCATCCATAACAACCATTCCGCCTGAACCGACAATAGCTCCGGTTTTGACGATATCCTCATATGTTACGGGAGTATCCAATAATTCCTTTGGAACGCATCCTCCTGAAGGGCCTCCCAATTGAACTGCCTTGAACTCCTTGTCTCCTTTTATTCCTCCGCCAATGCCGAATATTACTTCACGAAGAGTCATTCCCATAGGTACTTCTACAAGTCCGCCGTTTTTTATCTTTCCCGTAAGAGCAAATACCTTCGTTCCCTTGCTCTTTTCCGTACCCATTTCTGCGAATTTTTCAGGTCCGTGAAGCATTATCCAAGGTACGTTTGCATAAGTTTCAACATTATTAATATTTGTAGGCTTTTTCCAATAACCTGATTGAGCCGGGAAAGGTGGTTTCAACCTTGGCATTCCTCTTTCCCCTTCAAGGGATGCTATAAGGGCCGTTTCTTCTCCGCACACGAAAGCTCCCGCTCCCTTTTTAATCCTTATATCAAAATTAAAAGAAGAACCAAATATATTATTTCCGAGGTAATTTCTTTCTCTTGCCTGCTTCATGGCAATTTCCAATCTCTTAATTGCAAGGGGATATTCCGCACGGCAATATATAACCCCCTGATGTGAGCCTATGGAATATCCGGCAATAATCATACCTTCTATGACTCTGTGAGGATCTCCTTCCAATACGCTTCTATCCATAAAAGCTCCCGGATCTCCTTCATCTGCGTTACAAACTACATACTTTGTATCTCCTTTAGATTGACGAGCTGCATTCCATTTAAACCAAGTAGGAAAACCGGCTCCTCCTCTTCCTCTTAATCCCGAAATTTTAATTTCCTCTATTACTTCTTCAGGGCTCATGGATTTCAAAATTCTCTCTGCAGATGAATACCCTCCCTTTTCAATGTAATCATCTATGTTTTCCGGGTTTATCCTGCCGCAATTTTCAAGGGCAACTTTAACTTGTTTTTTAACATAACCTGCCGGTTCGTCACTGGTATATATTAATTTATCTTCAATCGGTTGTCCATTTTTCACATGCTTGTCTACTATTTCCCTTGCAAGTTTTTCATCAACAAATCCGTAACTGTAAGTCTTGCCCCCATCAACAACATCAACAATTGGTTCATAAAAACACATTCCAATACAGCCGGTAGGTTCTACAGAAATGTCAAGTTTTTCGTTAGAAACTTCGTCTTTTATTATATCAAGTAATTTTCCGCCTCCCGCAGCTATACCGCAACTGCCTAAACCAACCCTAATTTTCATTCTTTTCACCTTCTCTTTCCTTTTTGTATATATCTCTTATAATCTTTGTTGCTTTAGCAGGAGTCAGTTTACCATAAGCTTCTCCATTAATCATCATTACGGGTGCCAAACTACAGCAACCGAGGCAAGCAACATTCTCCAACGTAAAGATTCCATCCGGAGTAGTCTCTCCCGGAGTTATTTTTAATTCTTCACGTAATGCCCTGCTCACCTCATCAGAACCGTTAACATGACAGGCTGTCCCTTGGCATTGGAGTATCAAATATTTCCCAATAGGATTTAATCTGAATTGAGTATAAAATGTTGCTACTCCATATATTGTTGCTCTTTTAACCCCCGTTTCAGCCGATATATACTTTAAAACGCTTAAAGGCAAATAGCCGTATATATCTTGAGCTTTTTGTAAAATGCTGATGAGATTTCCCTTTTCATGACTTAATTCATTTAAAGTTTCATCTAAGAGCGAAAGATCTACTTGTTCATCTTTAAAATTCGCTTCCAGTTTTTTTTCGTCGCAGCAATTGCTCATTTTGATTCCTACCTTTCTTTTTATTTTTAAAATTTTTTTCATTATCTATTTAATAATTATAAAAACATTTCTCTTTGCATAAATTAAATATATTCCTACCTTACACATTCTATCACATTACATTCATCAGTTCAATAATATATATTTTCTCTACATAATTCATGTTGTATTGTTTGTCTATATAATCTGCTGCTTCAAGCCATAATTTTTCCGTATTTTCATACATCCCTCCAAAATATTTTACATTCTTTAACCTCTTTCTGCTTTTACTGCTTTTTTCTGCATCTATTCCTTCATGTACATAAACGATCTTTGGCATTGCTATATTATACTTGCTTTTGTTAATTCCTTTTTGCTGTAGATGCACATGATCTTCATCCGCTTCTATATATAATGTTTTTATATCCTTCTTCTTGTATTTTTTAGTTTCTGTTGTTGTAAAATCAAGGTTGTGTATTTTATCCATCACGGCCTGTTTACTTATTTCATTCATATATGATGCTTTTTCTCCCGCTTTTCTATAGCTGCTTTCCGCTGCCTCATCGACTGCATTTATTATTACATCCTCACTCATTTTTTCATGCGGTTTTATTCCAACCATATCATCAACAAGATGATGCCTTTTTCCTCCCATTTTGGGTTTAAAATACGTTCTTTCATATGTTACAATACCAAAACTTGTTAAAATCCTATTTTTATCTTTTCTTACTATTTCCCATTTTTTCTTTCTAACTCCGCTGTTACGTAGATATTCATCCATATTCTCCAATACTTCTGTTATAATATCTCTTCCAAGCTCAAATAAAATTTTTTGTAAGGCAAGTATTAAACCAACAATATTTTTATTCCCTTCCATGAAATTTTTTATCTCATTTTCAATTTTTTTTACTCCAAACTCATTAAAATGTTGTATACTATTATACATAGAAGATATCATCCTTTCTTAATTTATTGGTGTTTCAACTTATATTTTAATAGGATGATATCTTCTTTTCAACTATATATGGAAATATATTCTATTTCCCTACTGTAATTTTACACTAACTATTTGCCCCTATATACATAAAAATGCAATTTCGGCTAAGCGAAATTGCATTTTTCAAAGGACACATTTAGATTTATATCTTCCTTCTAACTGTCTCTATAACTTCCCAATATTACCTCAATGAGATGTTCCCCTCCGTCATTTTGCAATAAAATATACTTTTCGGCAATTTTATTCCCGTCAATCATTATATAATTAACCCCTCTGTTGACTTTATACGGATTTTTAATCAATATATTATAACGGGTATTTTTATATCTGTACTTAATAGTATATTTATCCCATTTCCTCGGTATACATGGATTTATATACAATCTGTTTCCTTCCTTTTTAAATCCCAATATATCTTCAAGGCCAACTTTGTACATCCACCCTGCCGATCCCGTATACCACGTCCATCCGCCTCTTCCTACATGAGGATTAACGTTATAGACATCTGCTGCCATAACATAAGGTTCAACTTTATAATTGGAACATTCTATGGCACTCCTTGAGTGGTTGATAGGGTTAATCATGTGAAAAAGCTCATAAGTTCTGTCTCCCTTTCCGGTTTTGGCAAAGGCACTTATTACCCATATTGCCCCGTGAGTATATTGTCCTCCGTTTTCTCTCACTCCGGGAACATAACTCTTTATATAACCGGGGTCTTCGGATATATTATCAAAAGGAGGAGTAAACAAAAGTATCATACCCTTATCTTCATTAATTAAATATTTTTCTAATGAATTTAGGGATTTTTCAATTCTGTCCCAATCTCCCATTCCCGATATTACTGCCCAAGATTGAGAGATAGAATCTATTATACACTCACTGCTTTCTTTTGACCCTATGGGAGTCCCGTCATCAAAGAAAGCTCTTAAATACCAATCTCCATCCCAGCAATTTTTTTCAATGGAATATTTAATATCATTAATAACTCCTTTGTACCGGCTGACTTTCTCCTTATCATTCATTTTTTCACATATAGGAATAAATTTCTCAAGTACCGATATAAGGAACCATCCAAGCCATACGCTTTCGCCCTTTCCTTTAAATCCTACTCTGTTCATACCGTCATTCCAGTCTCCCGAACCCATAAGAGGTAATCCTCTTTCTCCGAAGACAAGGGATTTCTCTATTGCTTTTACACAATGCTCATAGACGTTCTCTTCTACATTTGAAATATCAGGTATCTCATATCTTTCATATTCTTCTTCATTTAACGGCATACTTTCTATAAAATAAACTTTCTCATTTAAAATCTCATAATCTTCCGTAATCTTGACATATTCGGCTAATACATAAGGAAGCCATAAAAGATCATCTGAACATTTTGACCTTATTCCCTTGTGGACGTCAGAATAGGGATCCGGATGCCACCAGTGTTGTATATCCCCTTCCAAAAATTGGTGACGGCAATTTAATATAATTTGTTTTCTTGTTAACTCAGGAAACACATATATGCAGTTCATACTGTCCTGAATTTGATCTCTCGCTCCGTAGGCACCTCCAACCTGATAAAATCCTGCCCTTGCCCATAACCTGCAAGCAATGGTCTGATACAGAAGAAAATTATTCATAAGTAGATTCATGGATTCATCGGGAGTTTCTATCTGAATTTTAGTTAACAAATCCGTCCAAAAATATTTGGCTTTCTCCAGCATCATTTTAGAGTATCCAATGTCTTTATATTTGCTTATCGTCTCTCTTCCGCTCTTGACTCCCTTACTTTCACCAATTAAAAAAACCAATTCCTTTTCTTTTCCCGAGGGAACAGTTAAATCAATATTTATTACACAGCAAGGGTCCATGCCTATTCCTGCCATATTAGAAAAGCTGTCTCTTTTCATTCCTTCCGGATTTTCGAAGGAACCTGAACCAAGAAATTCTTTTCTATCTCCCGTGTAGCTTTTGATCTTCTCCGATGAACCCATATATAGGGTACTTCCTCTAAATTCACTATTAGTACTGTTTAGTGCATAAAATATCTCTTTTTTTTCATCCATATATGTTTCAACGTGCTTCCTTTCTTTGCCGTCTTCAACCCCTAAAACAGGTCTTGCGAAATATGCCAAGGATAATTTCCTTTCAAAAGGAGAATTGTTTTTAATCTTTATATAATTAATTTTTATATTGTCTTCCATGGAAACAAACATAGTCAAATTCTGCTCCATTCCATTGCTGTCATGATAAAAATTTGTATATCCCATTCCGTGGGAGATAATATAATCCTCATTTTCTCTTATAGGCCCAGGAGTTATATTCCATATATGCCCTGTTTCTTCATCCCTTATATATATGATCTCCCCCGACGGATCTTCTGCTAAATCATTGTACCAAGGTGTAAGTTTATTTTCTCTGCTGTTATCAGCCCAAGTAAAACTGCTTCCCCTTTCGCTTACTATAAATCCGAATTTGTCGTTGGAAATAACATTTATCCAAGGTAACGGAGTATTGATATCCTTATTTAATTTGATAATATATTCCCTTCCGTCTTGAGAGAAGCCTCCATAACCATTGAAAAATCTTAATTCTAAATTTTTATCCGAAGAATCATACTTTATCGGGTCTTTATTATATTTTTTATAAGGTATGCCAACCTTTTTGTAATTTTCCTTTATATATCCTACAGATGAATCTATCACAATATTTGCCCATTTATAAAAAAGCCCTTTATCCTGCAGAGGTATGTCATTGCCATTTTGTATAAATATTCCTCCTTGTATTTCTACAAAATTTCCTCTATATTCGTAGACCATATCTCTCACATTATCTAACAAAGGTTGATAATATGAGTTTCCATCTTCAATTAAAATCAGCAAATCAATTTTTATACCTTTAAATGTCCAATACTCATGAGCTCTTAAAATAGTTTTTAAGTTATCAATTCCGTCTACATTTTTGATAACTACCAATACCAAGGGAAGATCCCCTGAAATTCCGTAAGCCCATAATCCGTTCTGCCCTTTTTCATTTTTCCTTATTATTTCATCATATCTTCTTTTACTGTTGCCTTCCAGCAGTAAAATATCATTCAGAATATCCTGATACAGCCTAATTTCATTGGATTTCAAGTTTAAATATCCTATTTCCGTCTGACTTCTCGTATAAGCTAATTCCAGCGACCTTTCCATTTGTCCTTGGTCCGAATATTTTTTGCCGATATTTACGGCATTTTCTTTTGTATCGGTAATTCCGGTTAAAAAATAAATTGTTATACTTTCCTTTCCTTTTATCTTAACCCTTTTTCCTATACTCATAATGGGATCCAATACAACTCCGGCCGTATTCGTGAGTCCCTTAGATAAAGCATTGGGATATCTCAAATTTTTTCCTCTGCCAACAAAATTCAGCCTGTTGGTCTCATATTGAAAATTTTCTTCCGCATTTTCGTATATCTTTCCCATATGGTATACCCATACTTTTTCTTCATTTTTATTTCTCTTTCTTCTCTCTCCGAGAAGCATATGGATTTCTTCACATATCTCGGTTTTTATAAATAAATTGTTAAAAACCGAATGGGTAGTATCATTTTCTATCTTATCCCCGACTAATTCCAAATAGCTTGTTATTTCTATTAATGTATCTTCATTGCCGATATTCTTTATAGTAATTTTCCTGACTTCTCCTTCTTCTTCAGGAAGAAGAACTATTTCCGTTTTGGTTTCAATATCCCCGTCCAACCTATAAAAATCAACCTTATGATTTGAAAATTCCACCTTATACTTTTCGGGAATTACATTAGTCGGCTCATAGGTATTAGACCAGAATTTATTCCTTTTCAGGTCGGAAATATATACAAAATTCCCGTAACTTTTAGTTAAAAAATCTTCTCTCCATCTGTTTATATATATATCGCCTTTTTTTGAAAATCCGCTTCCTCTGTTCGTAATCATCAAAGAATAGTCTCCCGATGACAATACATGGCATTTGGTATAGGAAAGACTTCTTTCATCATACCTTCTTATAATATTCATCTCATTTTTCTTGGCTTTTTCTTCTGTACGAATAAGATTTTCGGTTTCCTTTGCCACAATAGCTCTTAAAGGTATTTTTTCCTGAAGAAACAGCTCTCCGCATTTCATCTCCGGATCTCGGTGAAATCTCTTAACCATGGAATTATCCTTCAAAAAATTGTCTATGGATACGAATATCATTCCCTGATGATGGGTCATATAACTTTTAACTACAGCTTTATCCATATTCATAGGAAGTCTGCTGTAAGTATAATCTATGGATTCAAAAAATCCGTATTCTCCTTCCAAGTTTTCCTCTATTAATTTTCTTATATTCTCTAACGCAGCCTCATAGTTTATGTTCAAAGACAGAATAGTAGAATAAGGGGATACTACGGTATCGTCCTTTAGTCCTCTTTTAAATCCCAAAAATGGAACTCCAAAGGCTTTATATTGGTAGTTCAAATTGGAATCAAAGGCAAAGAAACACGACTCGGATATTCCCCAAGGTATCTTTTTATCCGTTCCATAGTCTATATGAATTTTAACCGAAGTTTTATAGGTTTCATCCAAAAGCGTATTTTTGTAACTCTTTATTGTCAAAGCAGGCATCAAATATTCAAACATGGTTCCTGCCCAAGATGCTAAACTTCTGAACCCTTTTTTCACGACCAAAGGTCTCCCCAGTTTAAACCAATGGTCCGCGGGTACTTCTCCTCTCGATAAAGATATATAGCTGGCCGTTCTTGCTTCAGAAGCCAATAAATCGTAATAGGAATTTACAATCTTTTTATCCTCAACATTATATCCAACGGAAAATAAACATTTTTTGTTATCGTATAAAGGTTTGAATTTTGTTTCGGATATTAAATGTTCAATATTGTCTATCAGATTCTTACATCTTTCTATAAAATCCTCAGCATTACATTTCAATCTAAAAAGGTCTTTATATGAATCACTTTCTGCTTCCTCTTCATTAATCAGTTCTTCATAATATTTAACTAATTCTGCAGGTTTTAACTCAAATGTATCTTCTATATTGCTGTCAGAAAAAAATTCGGTATATTCAGCTTTTAGATCTTTGATAAATCCTATAGAATTTTCTAACCACTTATCTTTTTTATTTTCATTATTATCTTTACAAACAATAAATTTATTTTCTATATCGGTTAATTCCTTTTCCCTTATCTTAGACACGGAGTTAAATTCATTCAAAATCAAATTTCTTACTTCATTATCCTCAATTAAAACCCCCGTATCAATAAAGCCGTCAATAATACTTCCTTCAAAAAACGGTCTGTTTAAATATTCCTTAATTCCCTCTTTCAGCACTATCAAATAAGCTACAAAATTTCCGCTGTCTACGGTCGAAATAAAATAAGGTCTTAAGGGTTTTAAATCCAAAGTTCCGTACCAATTATATAAATGGCCTTCCCACTTATCCATTTTGTTAATAGTATAAATAGTTTTTTCTATCAAATCGATCATACGTTTAGTACTTATATATCCAAAATCCCTTGCCGAAAGTACCGCTAAAAGATAAAATCCTATATTGGTCGGAGAGGTTCTGTAAGCCAATCCGTTATATGGATATTCCTGAAAATTATCCGGCGGAATAAAATTGTTTTCTTCATTTGTAAATTCTTCATAATAATTCCAAGTTTTTCGAGATATTCTCCTCAAGGTTCTTAAATCCTTTTCTGATATCATCTTTTTTTCATCTTTATCTTCATTGCTTATTTTAAAAGCCGCTATGGGAGAAATAAACCACAAAAAGCTTATTATCAATCCTATCCATATATTATGGGGATTTAATATATAAACCAACGCTAAAGTCAATACGCTAATTAATACACCTTTATTCATCAACTCAAAATAGCTTTTTATATCATTGGTAAGTTCTTTTTCTACATCAAAAGCTGTGGTCCATTGGATTAAGTTTTTCTTTGTAATAAAAACTCTGCACAAAGTTCTTATTATGGCATCAGCCATCATATAACTTTCATAAGGTAAAAACATGAATGAAAGTGTTCCTTGGTATATCAGCCCTTTCCAGCCTGTAATTATATTTCCGTTAATTTTGATCATACTTATCCTGAAATTTCTATATAATATGGATTCTATAAATCCGATTATAAAGGGCATAAATAAAGAAATCAGACTTATTCCTATCCATATGTATTTATTCCCCGGGAAAATTATAATTCCCAATATCAAAGTCAGCATAGTGGCAATGGGAGAAATACTTCTTCTCATATTATCCCATATCTTCCATCGGGAAATAGCGTTTATTGACCTATCCCGAGAAAACAAAAATTTTATTAGCTGCCAATCTCCTCTTACCCATCTATGTTGCCTCATTATATACGAATTATATTTCCATGGATATTCGTCTACCAATTCTATATCTGAAGCAAGGCCTGCTCTCAAATAAATTCCTTCTATTAAATCATGGCTTAAAATGCTGTTTTCCGGTATCTTATCCTTCAAACCTTGCTGAAATGCATTGATGTCATATATTCCCTTACCTGTAAATATTCCTTCTCCAAAAACATCCTGATATACGTTGGATACGGATGTTGTATAAGGATCTATTCCTCCATGGCCTGCATAAATCCTTGTAAACAATGACTTGTTTGCACTTTCCATATTTACCGTTATTCTCGGTTGAATAATTCCGAATCCTTCACGAACGATATCTCTATATTTATAAACTTCGGGGGAATTTAAGGGATGACTTATAGTCCCTACTAACTTATTAACGCCTCCAATGGGGATTTTAGTATCAGCATCTAAAGTAATAACATATTTGATTTTTTCCGTTAAATTTTCTACATTACCGGAAATAACATAAAATGTAGTGTCTTTTTCTCCTGAAATAAGGTTATTAAATTCTACTAAAGCTCCTCTTTTTCTTTCCCATCCTGTCCATTTTCCTTCAGTTTTTGAATAAACCCTTCTTCTGTGAAAATAATAAAATATATTTTCATCTCCGGCATATTTTTCGTTAAGTTTATTAATCCATTTTAGTCCTTCTTCTGTTATCTCGTGATCATCTTCCATCTCTTCTTTTTCAGAATCCGCAAAATCTCCTATTATCCCAAAATAAATATTTTTCTCTTTATTAGACAGATAATGGGTTTCAAGATTTTCCGCAAGCTCTTTAACCCGTTTCTTATTGGTAATAAGAGTTGGAATAACCAAGAATGTTTTACATTTTTCAGGTATCCCTTCTTTAAATTCAATTTTAGGAAGAAGTTTCGGTTTGTATACTTTGGAATATATTTCATTAACAACTGCAGTTGAAATAGTCATAAAGGGAATAAATACAGTTAAAAATATAACTACTCCCATACTCGTTCCATTTCTTAAAAAACCATATCTCGCCAATATACCACTCATAAGCAGAGATAATAATACAATCGGAATTATATAAAGAAATGAATTGTTCAAATACATAAGTGATGATTTCCCTGTATATCCTAAACTTTCAAATATTTTTTTTCTTCCCTTATCAAGTATATAATATCCAACGTGACTTTCTCTGCCCATATTTTTCTTGTCATTTTCTTCTTTCGCCAATTCTATAGCTTTTCTTGCTATAAAAGTCTCCTGAGTATTTAATTTTTCGGCTAATTTTTCTACCTGATATCTATAATAATTTTTGGATTCTTTATCCATATTTTGATATACTTCCATAGGGTCTTCCTTTAATATTTTTTCTACGACGCATAATGATTCAAATATGTAATTCCAATCCAAGTTCGATATGGATTTCATACTTGTTATTCCATTCCCTATGGATATTTTCATATGGCCTTGTTTTTTATATTCTTTCTCCAATACTGTTTTTATATCTGTCCCCAGATAAGTAATCTTCTTCTCCAACAAATTTGCATACAAATTTCCATCTTCTTTTTCTTTTTTCACTCTTTTAAGAAGATGTTCAATAAAGGAGGTATTTACCTTTCCATACTTATCTATATACTTTTCAATTTCATCTATATCACTTAATGGTACTTCTTCTGCTTCCTTCCACACTCTTTGAGTTTCGTCTGTTTTTATTGAAATATTTCTTACATATTCCATAAGGGCAAGAGTAAACATAAGAGATAAAGCTGATATTTCCTTTATGGAAAGAATGGTTTCTCTTTGATAAAAATTTATGAATTTAATAATGTTTTCCTCTGTAATTATTCCTTCAGAATGGGATATCAGCTCTAAGGCTACCCTGTACACTCTTGGATAGCCCTTAAGAGGCCCTGCAGTCAAAGTTCTGAGTTTGAATTTTTTTTCTCTTTCAAGATTTTGTCTGACCATTTTATATTGAAGTTCAACAATATAGAAATTGTCCAAAAGCCATTCGGAGGCTTTTGGCAATTCTCTTTTTTTATTAAACTCTTCATTCAGATTTAAATATATGTCCTCAATATCTTCAAAATTTCTATCTAATCTATTGAGCAGACAATATTTAACATCCATACTCTTTTCCCCTACATCTATTCTTCCGATTTCCCTCGCATGTTTAAAAAGTTCTTCATTATTTAACAATACATCTGCCACTTCAATATATTCTTTGTTATCCTTTCTTAAATAAATAACAATGTATATGATAAGCAATAACAAAGTAGCAAAATACATGAAAAAAAGCTGCCACATGAATATTTCTTCCTCCCAAACAAAATATTATCTTTTGTCTTCCAAAAGTCTTTTAATTTTTTCATAGTAGAAATCCGATATTTCTTCTGCAAATTCTTCGGTACTACCTTCAGCATATAAATTAAAAGTAGGTTTCTCAATATCAGGAAGTATTAATGCCCAACCGTTTTTATCTAAAAACCTTACTCCTTCAAACATCTCCAGTTGCTGCTTTTTATCTTCCGACAAAAGTCTTACAATCTTCCCTTTATCTTCCCACTTGCATGGTATTTCTTTCTTTATAAAATGAAAATCCGGTATCTCTGAGGCAATATCTTTCAACTTTATATTTTTATAGGATACATAATCTATTATTTTCCCTGCAGCAAATAGAGCATCAAAACTTAATATATATTGGAAATGCGAATCATCTTTTTCCATTTCCTTCATTATCTCAGACACATTCGTTTTTGTTATAGATATACTTCCTCCGTAATTTTCCGCCAATGAAACAGCTGTCCTTGGAAAATTATAAGGAATGACTATGTTTTTAATCTTCTTAGTTTCCAATCCTATCAAAAAAGTAAGGAAATTATATTTTTCGTCTTTTATAAAATTTCCTTCGTGGTCAATTAAAATAATATTTTCCCCATTCTGGAAAACTATTATACCCATATCTCCCTTTACAGATATAATTTTTTCTTTTATCTCCTTTAATTCTTCTTCTAATATGGAAACAGTATTACAGCCTATATTCTTTAAATATTTCTCTGCCAGACCAATAATATATTTTGATTTTGAGCCTATAACGATTTTAGGCCTTTTCTCCTTTATTGATGAAATATGATCAAGAATCTCCTCTCCGTATTTTAGATAAAGAGACGAAAAATTTGAAATTTCAATTATATCCTTTATTTTGCCCCCATTTGTTCTATTAAAATCTCCGATAGAAAATTCATTTTCAATTTTTCTTTCTTGAGTTCTGTCAATATTTTTCCCTTTATCATCAAAAAACTCTATTGATATTGTGTCTGAATTTGAATCTCCGCAGCTTACAAAAATACCTCCGTCTCCTTTAAGGTAATTGACAGCATATCTTACCATGGGAACAGTTCCTACACGAATATCCACCATTCTTCCTCCCGCGGAAACTACTCCCGAATTTAATGCATTTTTTATGATTTGAGATGAATCTTTCTCATCGGAAGCTATGACAAATAAACTTTTTCCTTGATATAATGAAGCAAATGCTCCTCCCAATTTTGACGAAAACTCCGTTGTTATATCCTGATTAAATATTCCGGATACGCCTCTTTTCCCAAATATATTTTTAGAAACACCGGTACCCCAGATCAAATCATTTTTAACAACCATATCCCTTTCAACTCTTTTTTCAGGCCATACTTTAACATTAGATTTTATAACAGCGTTATCCTTAATTATGGATGAAGTGCCTATTACCGAATTTTCAAATATCCTTACTCTATCGGATATCCTCACACCATCACACAAGACCGATTTTCTTATCTCGGCATTGTTACATATATGGACATTCTTCCATAGGATACTCTTCTTAACAGATGTATTTTCGCCTAAGTAGCAATTATCCCCTATTACGGTACAACCATAAATCTTTGAATCCTTCTTTACTATAGTATTTTTTCCTATATAAACAGGAGGAAACAGTTGAGCGCCTTCTTCAACTATTGTTCCCCTGCCTATCCATATGCCTTTTTTTACTTCTTCGGCATCCTCTACAGGAAAAACTTTTTTCTCCAAAAAATCAACGTGAGTATTCATATAAGAATGTAAATCTCCGACATCACACCAATAATCTGAAGTTATATATCCATACATTGGAATACCATCTTTAAGCAAACGAGGAAACAAATCCTTGCCGAAATCAAAATTTTCTCCGGCCTTATAATAATTCATTACTTCCGGTTCAAGAATATATATTCCCGTATTGATAGTATCGCTGAATACTTCTCCCCAACCGGGTTTTTCTAAAAACTTCTTTATCCTCCCATCTTCGCCGGTAATTACTACACCATATTCTAAAGGTATGGGCTCTTTTTTTAAAATTAAAGTAGCTTTTGAATTATTTTCCTTATGGAATTTTACGGCCTTGGTTATATCAATATTTGTAAAGGCATCTCCACTTATTACTAAAAACGTGCTGTCTAAAAATCCTTTAGCATTTTTTACACTTCCTCCAGTTCCGAGAGGGACATCTTCTATAAAATAACTCATATGAACCCCATATTTTTCTCCTTCGTTGAAATATTCCGTTATTTCGTTGGGTAAATAATGAAGAGTCACAGCTATATCATAAATATTGTGACTTTTCAAAAGTTTAATTATATATTCCATAACGGGTTTATTAAATATAGGAACCATAGGTTTTGGAATCTGACATGTAAGAGGTCTGAGCCGAGTTCCTTTTCCTCCGGACATTATTACTGCTTTAATTTTTATCACTCCCATCTTATTCATATAAGAAATATTCTTTGATAGAAAGCAAAAATCTATTCATGAAAAAGAAAAAACCTTGGAATATACCAAGGTTCTAAATCAAAACTATTTTTTGAATTATCCATCATAATATAGGTGGCTCTCACCGTACCGCACTGGCGGCTCTGCTGAACAAGAATATTTCCCATTATTTAAACACATCAGTTTCCAAAATATAATTGATAAAAATGGCTTTTCTTATCTATGAGATCTTCAAATCTTCCATTTTCAACTATTTCTCCATTTTCTAAAACAATAATATCATCATATTTTTCTAAAATATTTTTATCTAGTCTATGGGTAACTGTAATTAATGTTATATCTTTTTCTAAAATATTATTTTCAACTATATTATAATTTTTACCATCTAACGCAGATGTGGCTTCATCTAAAATAAAAATTTGTTTACCCTCTACTACGGATCTGGCAATACCAATCCTTTGTTTTTCACCCCCAGAAAGTTCTGAAACAGTTCTATCTATTTCAGTATCTAATTTATTAGGTAGGCTCTGTATTTTCTTGTATATATTTGCAAATTCTAATACTTCTGTTAGTTTCAATTTTGTATTTGATTTAAAATAACTTAAATTATCTCTAATTGTTCCTTGGAAAAAGGATACACTTTGTGGAACATATGAAATATTGTCATATACACTATTTATATTTATAGTTCTCAATTCTAACCCATCTACAAAGATATCCCCGGAATAGTCGTAATAATATCCCAATATACTCTTCACTAACGAGCTTTTACCGCTCCCGCTCCCACCTACTATAGCATATTTTTTACCAATTTCAAAAGTATAGTTAACATTTTTTAAAATTGGTTTATTGATAGTTAAAAAGTAATTTTTAAATTCTATACCTTTATTAATATTGTTCAGTTCTACTAATTCATCTTTCTTATATTCTTCGTTATTGAATTTTTGAATGATTTTTTTACTGCCTTTAATATTTGAAAAATTGCTACTAATTGTACTGAGAGGAGCTGTAATATTACTGGATATAAAAGTTATAGCAAAAACTTCACCTACTGTTAGAATACCGTGAATAGATAAAAACATGCCGATTAATAATGCTCCCATCATTACAAAAATCGAAGTTATGGCTGCAATATTGGATACAATCCCCAAAAAATTATATGCATTTCTTTTTGTAGTCAAAGCTGCTTCATTGATTTCATTATGTCTAAACTTTATAGAATCCTCTGCATTATAAGTTTTTATTACATCATAACCTTCTAATAGTTCATTTAGATTCATAGTGTAATTAGATATACCGACACTATAGTTTGAAAATTTTTCTGATAGCTTTTTTGTAAAAAGGTTTGGTATTAATACAGGGATGAAACTAGCAATAATTATAAATATAGTGATTCCCACATTAATTTGTATTACAAACACTATAGCTATTATCAGCTTAATCACATGATTATAGGTAAGCCTTACGGGGTTAAAAAATTGTTCTTCTAATAATTTTACATCATTAATAAGTGAAGAGCTATATTCTCCACAATCCTTTTCAATAAATTTATATAATGGTTTCTTACCTATTTCATTAAAGATACCAAGCCTAGTTCTCTTTAAAGTTTCAAAATAATATTTTTGCTCAAATACATTGGCTAAAAATTGAAATGCCAATAAAAGTGCAAGAGTTAGAGTTATTTTAATAGCATAATCTTTAAAATCATTAGTTGATCCGCTGATTCCAATATCAAATGCAGTTCCTAAATCCTTGCTTAAAATGTTTACAAAAATTGCCGTAAATATGTATAATATCGTAAGTCCAAGTATCTTTAAGGGACTATGAAAAAGTGCTTTCAGAACTACATTGTTTCTTTTCTTCATCGTTTTCCCCTCCCTTGCTATCTTGGATTAGATTGTAAAAATATGTGTCTTTCTTAAGCAATTCATCATATAAACCGTGTTCCGCTATTTCTCCATCTTTAAAAACTATAATATCATCATATTTATATAGATTATCGTTAGGTCTATGGCTAATCATTATTATAGTCTTATCAATGTCCAAAATATTCTTTTCAATTTCCATAGAATTTTTATTATCAAGTGCAGAAAAGCTTTCATCTAATAAGAAAATAGATTTATCTGATAGTAACGCCCTAGCCAATGAAATTCTCTGCTTTTCTCCTCCTGAAAAATTCTTTCCGCCTTCCTCTATATATGTATCGATACCATTAGGTAGGCTTTTTATTAATCCATCAAGTCCTGAAAATTTAACGGCTTTATTTATCTCATCATCTGTATATTTATTTGAGAATAAAGTTATATTATCCTTTAAGGTTCCACTCATTATGAACACTTTCTGTTGAATATATGCCATTTGTTTCCAAAGTGAGCTGTTTTTAATTGTTTTCAGCTCCATATCATTAAAAAATATCTGACCGTCATAAGTTTTATAAAAACCCATAATAAGTTTTATCAATGTACTCTTACCGCTGCCGCTGCCACCAAAAATTGCATATTTATATCCTTTATTAAATGTAAAATTAATATTTTTTAAAACTTGTGTATCATTATAGGAAAAACTTAGATTTTTAACATCTATTCTTTCAATATCATCAATATCGTCTAATGAATCTTCAAAATCATTTCCCTCATTTAAAAAAGTATCTACTTTTTCTTTAACATTTTTACTTGCATTGATTTTTTCATAATAGTCCAGTATGGATGATACAGGGTTACCTATATTATTTGCATATCCAAACAAGGCTGTAGCTGCAGAAACTTCTATTAATTTAGCTACAACATCATTTACAAAGACTATCAAAGCTCCAACTTTTAAAAAATAAATTACAACAGCTGCCAAAACAAAGTTTATTGCACCTAGGAATTTTTCATTATATCTGGTATCCTCCAATTTAAAAACATCATCTTTAAATTTTTCTTGAAATATAGTATGTTTATTGCTTGTTGTGATTTCTTCCATACCATAGATATATTCATTAGTTTTATCATTGTATCGAGTCATTGCCTTTGAACTATTAAGCCCAGCTATACCAATTTTTTTCTTAAGTAAAGAAGGTTGTATTAGAGAAGGTATGGTCAATAGCAAAATAATAAATACATACTTTAAATCAATTTTTGCAATAAAAAATATCATAACCAAAATTTGAATTACTTCTCCAATGATATCGACTAAACTCATATAGTATTCATTTTCTAGAATATCAACATCATTTACAATCATGGAAGAATAGTATACATTATCCTTCTCATAGAAACTATTATAGTTTAAATCAAGTAATTTGTTTACCATATCTCCCCTTAAGGATTTTGAAACTCTATAAAGAATATATCTTTCAATAAAAAACATAATGATTACAAAAATTAACATCCCTAAAAGCATTAACATAACTTGAATGGTAACAACTTTTCCTTGAGCAAGATCATTATTTAATGCAATATCTGTTATCCAAGAATATGAAGTAAATATTAAAGTTAGAAAAGCATAGGTCACAAGGGAAAATATCCCATAGATAAATAGAAGTAATTTGTTTTTTCTTAAATAATTAATCATTGGAACCCCCTTAATAAAATATTTATTATATCTTTTTTACACTGACTTTATTGTTTGGCTTTTTACTAATACATACTTTTGTAGTTTTATACTCAACAGACTTAGTTTTTGTATTTTGTAGCGAAATAACATCAACTGGATATTCAACTATAACTTGAGTTTTATACTTATCAAAATTCAGCATAAATGCTTCCTTACCTAGATGAAACATAAATATAATATTTTTGTTATTTGTATGACTTGCCAAAGAATAAGAAATAATTTCAATAAATTTAAGAACTACTTGAAAAAATTCATCTTTTAAATTTTTATATGTCGAGTCAATATCAACATTATTAATAATATTAATTAAATCACTTTTATAATAATCATAAATATCATAAATGTATTTGTTTTCAAATTCTCTTATTAAATAATAATAAACGTAGTTAAAAAACCTATATAAAAATACTAATGAATATACAAACTCAGAGAGATAATCAGTATTTTCTCTAACCGGAGTATTAAATTCACAAAAATTTGTAAAACAATTAATATTATTGGAAATAAGAGATTCATATTTTTTTATAAATTTTTTATCATAAAAAAAACCATTAATTCTATTTTTATCAAAGTATAAATCATTTATAACCAAATCTAATTCTGTAGTACTTGGAAAAGGTGTAAATCTATGCAACTGTATATTACTAATTTTTAATTTTATCATCTCATTAATAAAATACAGTGTAAGATGTAGGTCTTCGAGTGTCTCTTCTTTAAAACCGTACATGAAGGACATAGTTATCTTAACATCTTTTGTACTTAACATCTTGATTTTTGTTAATGCATCATTTATATTGATGTTTTTATTAATTATTTTCTGCATACGTTGAGAACCCGTTTCAATACCAATATAAATAGCCTTGCAACCAACATCAAGCATTATATCAATTAGTTCTTCATCGATAGTATCTATTCTTGCAGAACAACTCCATTCAATATCAATATTACTTTCCTTTAGTTTTTTACAAAAATCAATCACTAAATCCCTATTAACAGTAAATAAATCATGTTCGAATGTGAACGTATTAATATTATAATTATTTTTAATATATAATATTTCTTTAATTATGTTATTATTAGTTTTTAATCTAAATTTGCGATTCCAAAACTTGCTAGTGCAACAAAAACTACAGGAAAAAGGACAGCCTCTCCCCACATCTATTGGATAAGACACTATTTTCTCCTTGACAATAAATTTATCTAAAAATATGGGTTCAATAAGTTGAATTGAATTAACATCTACCATAGATGTATCTCTATCGGTAAATAAAATTTTACCTTTATTTCTATATGCTAAATTAGGAACAGACTTCAATTCATCTAATGAATTATTCAAAATTGATTTCACAACAGCTAAAATATTTCCTTCTCCTTCTCCAATCATTATCATATCAATACATAAAAAACTTTTCATGGTATCTTCAGCAGATAATGAGGCTTGTGGCCCTCCTAAAATAATATAAATATCATCTAATTTGTCATTTTTAATTCTATCTTTAATTCTATTAGATAAATCAATAACAAAGGGGTAGTTATCATTCATAGCCGTAAAACCTAAAACTGTTGGGCTTATATCAATGATATCATCAACTATTTGTTCAAGGATTTCATCATGTACATTTGAAAACTTCTTGTTATTAACGTACTTTTCATAAGAAAAATCATATATATCCACTGCAATATCGTTTCTGTATAAAATGCTTGCTAAATTTAGTAAGCCAATATTCGGAAATTCGCGGTAATCGGCGTTCCCAATATTTAAATTATTAACTAACAACATATCCATCTGAATCCCTTTACCCCCTTAAAAAAATAACGGTCTCTGTATAAAGGATCATATTTATCTACATAAATTTACATATACTAAAATTTAGACGTTAGATACTATTGAAAAAACTACGTTATTTCAATACTAATCTTGATACCGTCTTTAGTTTCTTCTCCATCAATTAAAAATTCCTCAGATTCAATGGCATTTGCTAATTCTTCATTATCAATAATTATTTTACCATTGCTAACATTAAGATCATTTTCTTTTATAAATACATCTTTCCTCTTTTTAGTCATATTTTCACCTCCTCTGCTATTATATCAGAGACCATTATTAACATAACTAACACCGTTAAAGTTTGTATCAAAGTTTCAAAACGGTTTAAATTTTTTTAAATTTCCCAATTGCAGATACAAAAGCATATGAGTCTTCTGAGTTTGAATCTTCTATACTCTCAAATTTCTTCAATAGCTTATTATATTCTTCAAGAAAGCTATATACTGTGTCTTTATTACATTTAATAATTATATTATGTGCAGTCCCAAATTCATCCGAATATATATTATTTATTAATTCTTTAATAACATCAGAAAAATATTTTATCATTTCAATAGTATCGCTAAACTTTCCATTATCAATGAAGTCTAAATTCTCTTGTAATTTATACGTTTTCTTTATCATATTATTTGAGTCAATATCAGATTCAACAATTATGAGACCGTTTTCATCAAGTGAATTCAATATTTGTTGAACTTTGAATTTGGAGATATTTGTTTCATTACATATAGAATTTATGCTTTTGTAATCATTAAAAATAGAAAGTATAACATTGAATACGTTCTTATCAACAATATTTATATTTGGTAACGATTTATTAGCTATACTCATAATTACCCTCCTATAGTAATTATATTTAACTAATCTTTTCTAAATTTTCTATAACTATATCCATATTAGTATCACCTATTATAGCTAGTCCAAGATTATTATACCTTAAAATATTTTTACTTTTCTTAACCACATCATCCAACTGTATTTTCTTAATCTTCCTTATAGTATTCTCTAAAAAATACAGCTGATTATATGAAGCATATTTCCCAAAATATATCAACTTTTTACTTAGGTCATTAAAATCGAGATTTTTTTCAGTAATAAGAGACATTTTGGCTCTATTAAATTCTTCATCATTAATACCTTCTCCTAACAAATGATTAATTTCTTCAACAATAATACCAGTTGCTTCTTCAACATCTTCATGTTTACAAACCACAGAGATTGCAAGGGTTGAAAAATCTTCATATTCAGTAACAAAACCTCCAACATTGTACGCAATACCCTTTTCTTGTCGAATCTTTTGAGTAATTCGTTGGCTCATTATAGGATCTGCAAGAATTTTAATTAACATTTCAGATATTAAAATATCTTCTATATTACCATTCTTAACTTTAAAACCTAACGAGAGAACGCTGTTGGAAGTATTGGGAGTTTTTTTGTAATAAATGCCAGGTGTATCGATAATATTTTCATTAATCTTAAACGTTGGAGTGTCTTCCCAATCTTCAAATATATCCTCGATTAATTTTATACTTTTATCATAATCAATATCCCCTATCAAAATTAGAACAGCATTTTCTGGTGTGTATGTATTCGAAACTATTTTTTCAACATCTTCAAGTTTTATATTGCTAATATTATCTAAAGACCCTAAAATATTTCTTCCAACTGAATAGTTGCCATAAATTGCTTGATTAATACATTCAACAATTTGATTAAAAGATGCATAATATGACCTAGCTTCTTGAAGAATTACTTTTCTTTCATTAAGAAATATTTCCTTATCAAATTTAGTATTATTAACAACAATAGATTTAATAGTTTTTAAGCAAATATCAAGGCTCTCTTTTAAACCTTTAAAATGATAGTATGTATACTCCTTTGTTGTAGTGGCATTATAAGTAACTCCAAAATCATTTAAACTTTGGAAATTTCTCTCAATATCCTTGTTATTACTATTATTTCTATTAAATGCCATATGTTCTGTATAGTGAGAAATTCCATTCATTTCATCGTTTTCATTCTTGCTGCCTTGTTTTATCCATATTCCAGTAGCTATCATTTTTATATTAGGAATTTTATGTAAAAGTACTTGTAGTCCGTTTTCAAGATAGAAGTTCAAAACCTCATTCATATATTATCACCTCCCTAAACCATTATCTATATATATATTTATGAATAAATATTATATATACTCGTTCACACTTATAAATACTATATTAATTTTACTGTATAATTAATATTAAGTTACTATATTTGTATTTGTCAACCGAAAATTAGGTCAAAAGACCATTTAATTTTAGGTCACTTTCTTGTAAATAAATGTGCCTCTAAAATTTGTGTACAAAGGCACAAATACTTTAAGCTGTTAAAGATTTAATAGATGCACCATTTTCTCTTAATGTTTCTCTTAGCCGATAAGAATCACCCTCCATGTCGACAAGAATTGCCTTGTAAGTAAGTCTATCTATCATCGCACTTGTAACTGTCGGATCACCGAAAACCTCAATCCAACGCTCAAATGAAAGGTTAGAAGTAATTATTGTTGATTTCCTTGCTGCCCTTAAAGAAAGATTATTAAACAGCAGATCTGTCCCTTCCCGGTCAAACGAGGTGTACCCAAGTTCATCTGCCACTACAAGGTCATATTTTTCAAATCTATTCTCAAAATATCTCAAGGTCTTAGCGCTATTGCTTTCCTTCAATGTAGTAACCAGTAGTGGAATTGTCGTGAACAGAACCTTATAACCTGCCATGCAAGCCTTTAATGCTAAAGCAATACTAACCATAGTTTTTCCGGTTCCCGGGTTACCGGTCATTATGATATTTTTGCCTTTTTCGATAAAATCAAGTGTTGCTAACTCAGGAAGTCTTTTCTGCATATCTACTGGGAGACAGTCAATTTCAATATCTTCAATATATTGCCTGTAAGGCAAATGTGCATTTCGAATACGACATTCAATGGAACGCTTATCCTTTTCTTCCATCTCATAAGTTAAAAGCTTATGAAGAAAATCCTCATAATCAGCCGCTTCAGATATTACTTCTTCATAGTGAGTTTTAATTCCTTTAAGTTTCAATATATTACAGTATTCTTTAATCTCTTCATTTAATTTAACCTTCATACTATACAGCCTCCTTGTTAAGCTTTCTTGATTGGAGTGCTGCAAGTTTATCATAAATCGATAATGTGCTCCTTGATTTTTCAGTTAGATGATCATTTAATGGAACAGTAACGCAAATTTCTTTTTCCTTTCTACTTTCACAAATCACCTTAACCTTATCAGCACTCATATCCATTGGTGACAGTTTTTCAAGTTCCCTTAAAGCTTCTGTCACAGCATGGATTCCTTTTTCATAAATAATTTCTAAAACTTGTAGAAATGTCTTGGCATCTTTGGTATAATACTGTTCATAGATATATTTGATCTGGGTGTCCGTTTGGAGCAGTGCTGTGCTTCCTTTGAGGGCACCTGGTTTTTTATGTAGAGTTCTAAGATAATGATGAATCTCAATTTTCCAGTCATGCAGTTTAAAACTGCGGTCATGTTTAGCTACAATGCTGTTATCGTAGTAGATAATTATCTTATCTGTAAACATCTTCACTTTTACCATTTTACCAACTAATGTATCCGGCACAGAATAATGATTTTGACTTACCGTTACGGTCGAATATTTGTCAACACGGTTTTCTGAATAAATACTGCTTTCAAACTTAGGTAAGTTAGGAAACAAGTGTTTTTGCTCTTCTTTAAAGATTTCCATCGGCACCAATCCGTTAGATGTTTCTTTATTATTAAGCTTCATACATTCTTCAAAAAGAAACTTGTTTGCTTCTGCAAGAGTGTCGAATTTGTCATTACCCGGCTCACTGAATACTTTTCTTCTAACATATTCTACACTTCTCTCAACGTGGCCCTTTTCATTGCCTTTTGCAATATTCGTGAACCTAAAGTTGAATCCATAGTATATTGATAATTCTGTCAATGCTTTTGTTGGCTCTTTTTCGAACAATCCAACAAATTTCTTAACTGCAACCCTCATATTATCATAGACCATTGTTCTAAAATTACCTTTGCAAAATGAGAAAAATTCTGCATGTGATTGTTGAAATGCTGGAGTATCTTGAGATTTAAAAAGCATTGAATATCTGATTCCGCTTTTAGCAGGAGTAAAAACTGCCATTTGATAAGCTTTATATCCTTCTCCCCCTATATCTAATTTTGCCGTACCCCAGTCAAATTCACATACATCTCCAAGAACATATTCTTGTCTTATGAAAGCTTCACGATGCCTATCCTCGATTGTTTTAACTAATCTTTTAACTGATGAATAACTAATATTAAAATTTTTCTTTAACAAGTATTCATGAATATCAATTTTTCTCATTTGCTGCTTTGACATACCGTTAGCACGCTTCCATTCATTAACCTTTAAGCATTCTTCAATTACTTCAATCATCTCAGATGTTACCTTGTTTGGCCCTCTGTTTTCAGAATTGTATTTTGGTTTTTCAACAATTGCTTGAATTAATTCTTTTGTATCTGTTTCAGGATTTTTTGCTAAAAGTTCTTGCTTTTGATTTTCATACTCATTTACATATTTATTTACAGTATCCTTGCTCATGTGAAGCTCACTGGCAATGCTTCGATTGCTCATACCGTCAATATGTTTAAGTATGATTTTTTGTTTTTGATTCAATTTTATCACTTCCTTCTCTTCCTCCTCCCAGTTTATACTGAAAGGATACCATATTTTCTTAAGAAAGTGACCTAATTTTCAATGAGCCAGCTGACCTATTTTTAGATTAGCATAAACAATATTCAAATCTCGCTGTAGTTTTAAGACTTATTTATTAAATTTTATTAATTATGTCTATATTTAAAAATTTAATAAAAAATAACACTCATATTTTACACGATATCTTTTCCGTTAAACTAACGTACTCTTCAAATTTAACTAACTAATGATATTATATCAATAATATCATAAAAATTATAACGAGTAAAGATATTTCCGTAATTTTTTTTACTTATCATAACTTTTTAAAAATTCTCTCAGATAGGCATCGTCACGGAGCTCCCCAAAATTCATATCAAAACAAATCATGAAATTAGAACACAAATATTTGGATAAACTGCTACTTCTGGGAATGAGTAAAAAAATGAAATTAGCAAAATATTAATGTATTTAGCAAACGAATTTTTTTAAAATAAATTTTGACGGTAAAAATTTTATCTTTTTACCGTCATGAATAATTCAGGTTATTTTTTAATTCTATCCATAATCTTTCTTTCAATAAGGGATATGTTCTCATTCGAATGGTTTTCGCTTTTACCTGTAGAATAAATATATATTTTGATTTTGGGTTCCGTTCCCGAAGGCCTTATCGCATACCAGCTGCCGTCATCAAATTTATATTTAAGTACATTTGATTTTGGCATATGAGTTTCCTCTACAATCCCTTTCTCTAAGTCTTTAATCTCTCCATTTAAATAATCCATAGTCATAATGAGTTTTTTGTCTCCGATTTGAGTAATGGGATTTTCTCTGATTTCTTTCATTATACTTTCAAATTTTTCTTTACCTTCCAATCCTTCCAATACTATAGATATCAGTTTTTCTTTGTAATATCCAAATTCCCTATATAACTCTTCCAACACATCCAGCAAGGTTTTGCCTTCTTTTTTATAATAAGCGGCCATCTCTGATATAAGCATGGAAGAAATAACTCCGTCTTTATCTCTTACCATCGTTCCATACACATATCCTATACTCTCCTCAAACCCAAATATAAAAGTATGTTCCTTAGTTATATCAAATTCGTTGGCTTTGCTGCATATATGTTTAAACCCCGTTAAAGTTTCTATGGTTTCCACATTGTACTTCTCTGAAATTCTTCTGCTTAAATCTCCCGTAACTATTGATTTTACTATCACTCCATTTTGAGGAATTGTATTTTTCCTACTTCGTGATGATAAAATATAGTTTACCAAAAGAGCTCCTGTTTGATTTCCGTTCAAAAATACATATTCTCCCTCTTTATTTTTAACCATGCATGCAACCCTGTCACAATCAGGATCTGTTGCTATTAATATATCTCCGTCTACTTCTTTACCCAATTTTTGAGCGTAATCGAATACCTTGGGATTCTCAGGATTGGGATAACCGACTGTAGTAAAGTCAGGGTCAGGATTCTCCTGTTCCGGCACTACAAATATATTTTTAAATTCTCTCTCTTTTAATACTTCTCTTACAGGTCTGTTGCCGGTGCCGTTTAACGGAGTATATATAATATTTATATTTTTATCTATATTGTCATTAAGAGACAATCTTAATACATTTTCTATGTATTCATCTTCTACTTCCTTCCCTATTATATTTAAAAGTCCTTTACCCAGGGCTTCTTCCTTACTCATAGTCTTAATATCTTTAAAACTTTTTATAGCCTTAATATTTTTTAGTATTTTCTCGGCTATATTATCAAGTATTTGAGAGCCTTCTTTCCAATATACCTTGTACCCATTGTAATCCTTAGGATTATGACTTGCCGTAATGACTATTCCGGATAATGTCTTAAGTCTCCTTATTGCAAAGGAAAGTTCCGGCGTAGGAGCTATATCCTCAAATAGATATACTTTGATTCCGTTAGCGGCTAAAACCAAAGAGGCTTCTGTTGCAAAATCTTTAGAATAATGTCTGATATCATAGGCTATTGCAACTCCCATTTTTTTTGCTTCTTCCCCAAAACCAGCTATAGTATCCGCTAATCCTTGAGTTGCTAAAGATACGGTATATTTATTCATTCTATTTGTTCCGGCTCCGATTTTTCCCCTAAGCCCTGCAGTTCCAAAACTTAAATCCGTATAAAACCGATCTTCTATTTCCTTAGCATTATCTTTAATAGATAAAAGTTCTTCTTTGGTATTTTTATCAAAATAATCTTCTTTTAACCATGATTTATACTTATCTATGTAATTCAAAATAATGCCCTCCTTTATTTTAATTTCTATTTAAAAAATTTAAAACATTTTGCACTTGAACCATTACCCCATAAACAAGACAATCTTCATCTATATCAAATTTAGGGGTATGATTTCTATATACAATATTTTTTTCTTCATTTTTAGAACCAAGAAGGAAAAAACCTCCGCTGCATTTTTCCGAGAAAAATGAAAAATCCTCCACCCCGAAACTGGGATATTTTATTTTTATCACATTTTTCTTTTCAAGAAATCCTTCTCCGCTTTGCTTTATGATATCTACCATTTTATCATCATTAATCAAAGCATTATAACTTTTTCTCCTTTTGATTTCTCCTTTTCCTCCCATACTTTCAGCTACTTTCTCAACTATATTTTTAATTCTTTCTATAGTCCTTTCTCTCGTCTCCTCATCTAATGTCCTGACTATTCCTTCAATTTCAACTCTATCAGCTATAATATTACCTGCATATCCTCCATTAATAACGCCGAGAGAAATTACTCCTGAATTTCTGGGATCGGTATTTCTGCTTATGATAGTTTGAATTGCGGTTATTACATAAGCAGCAATAGCTATAGCATCTACTCCCAAATCAGGATATGCTCCGTGGCTGTTTTTACCTTCTATTATTATTTTAATCATATCCGATGCAGCATTCATTTGACCGTATCTTATTCCTATCTGTCCCGCATCCAATCCGTTATCTACATGAAGTCCAAATATTCCGTCTACCTTTGGGTTTTCCAATACTCCTTGTTCTATCATGGGCTTTGCACCGCCTGTCGTTTCTTCGGCAGGTTGAAAAAATAATTTAACATTTCCTTTTAGTTCATCCTTTATATCGTTTAATATTCTGCTCACTCCCAATAATATGGCACTATGAGCGTCATGGCCGCAAGCATGCATCTTTCCTTCAACTTTTGATTTGTATAAAACATCATTTTTCTCCTTTATGGGAAGGGCATCCATATCTGCTCTTAAAGCAACAGTTTTTCCTCCTTCCTTTCCTCTTATAATTCCTACAACTCCTGTGTTGGCAACTATTCTATATTCTATACCGATTTCTTTTAAATTTTCTATTATTTTATCTCTGGTCCTGTATTCTTCAAACCCTAACTCCGGGTGCATATGAAAATCTCTTCTTATACCTATGACCCAATCCTTTATATCCATAGCTCTGCTCTTTATATCCATATTATGCCTCCATATAATTATTCTTTTTTCACAATAATTATTATAATATTTTACCTTTCAAATTCATACAGCAGTTTTTAAAATCTCATATTATTATATCCGCTCCTGTAGCATCAACGCTAAGTTGCCACAATTTATCGGCTATTTCTTTGTCGTGGGAGAGATTTGAAGTCCTTTTTATTTTCTTTCTTATAAAATATTTCCCCGTAATTTTCTCGACCTCCGGAGAACATGCTAAATATACTAAGGTCTCACAACCTTTTTCCGGCGGTATAGCAAAGGGATTTTTCAATCTCCTTATAAACTTACCATTACCATTTTCCCTATTAATTCCTATTTCTGTCCTTACAAGTCCGGGGTGGAGGGCATTAACAGAAACTCCTTTATCGGCCAACTTTTCTGAAAGGCTTTCGGTAAAAAATATAACTGCTAATTTTGATTGGGTATAGGCTTTATATTTGGAATATCCCCTATTAAAGTTAATATCACCAAAATTAATTTTTCCGTATTTATGCATAGCCGATGAAACGTTTATTATCCTTGAAGGTGTACTTTTAATTAACAAGTCCAGCATAAGATTTGTAAGAAGAAATTGACTTAAATAATTCACTTGAAACTGCATCTCATATCCGTCTTCTGTTATCTTTCGTTCCAGCTGATTCATTCCGGCGTTATTAATGAGAACATCCAGCCTCCCATTCCGCTCTTTAAATTCTTTAGCAGCTCTTCTTATACTTTTAAAACTGCTCAAATCACATAATATATATTCTATCCTATTATTGCCCGTTTTTCTTACTATATCCTCAACTGCTCTTTTTACTTTTTCTTCATTTCGAGAAAATATGACTATCTTCCCGCCTTCTTCTGCCAACTTTATTGCAACAGCCTTTCCAATGCCTCCGCTTCCTCCAGTAATAATTGTCACCTTATTTTTATTCACAATAATCCCTCCAATAAAGGGTAGTAAATAAAAGGTAAAATTACCTAACGAATAAAATTCATAGATAGTTTCCCTTCTGCCTCCGGTTCCTTAACTCTTCCCTTTCCGTTTTCAACTAATTTCATAAGCCATGCCATATTTTTCCCGAGAACTCTCATTATCTGCATACCCTCTTTATCTCGTAAAACCTCTCCGGGCTCTTCCCCATAAATAACATTCCAATAATTTGAATCCGGCATTAACATCTCCGAATATCCAATATAATTATTTAATTGGTTAAAGGTCGGCATCCCGCCACAGCGCCTTACCGCAACAACCGATGCTCCGACCTTATGTCTCAACATCCTGTTATTCCCACCTGCAACATAAAAAGTTCTGTCCAAAAAGCATTTCATAGTACCTGCAATTGATGAATAATAAACGGGAGAACCTAAAAGTATCCCATCTGCTCCTTTCATCTTTTGAATACATTCATTTACTCCATCATCAGGAAGAATACACTTTTCGTCCTTGTTTTTTCTGCATTTCTCACAGCCAATACATCCTCTGATTGGTTTTCCGCCTATATGAACTATTTCCGTTTCTATGCCTTCCTTTTCAAGCTCTTCCAAAACCATTTTTATTGCATAATAAGTATTTCCCTTCTCATTAGGGCTTCCGTTAAAAGCCACAACTTTCATTTATTTTACCTCCTCTTTAATAAATACTTTCTAAATCTTTTATTTTCCCATATTCTCTATATGTTCGAAAAGCTTAGGAGTTATATCGGGATAAGTTAAATCCTTTGGGAGTTTATCAAATGAGTTTACTTCCTCCATTTCACTCTCAGGCATATTACCTAATTTAACAATGTCGGCAAAGAAAACCATTCCATTTGCCCCGGATATCTCATCCCCTGCCCAATAATCAAAAACCGGCTTTATAGAAAATTCAATTGCTCCGGATTCCTCAAATAATTCACGTTTTGCGGCATCTAAGGGCGCTTCCTCTTTTTCTATATGTCCTCCTTGAGTTTCCCAGGAATTTCTGCCTTTGTGTCTGCTCAGAAGCCATTTTCCCTTAAACCGAGATATAATCACAACAAATTTATAACTTTTAAGCTCATTTAATTTATGTATCATACATTGCATAATTTCATCCCTCTTTTTTGCCATAATATTATCCAATTAATTATATCATAAAATAAAAATCATAACATTACCTGAATCGGCAAAACCCAAGGCGATAAAAAATGGCATCATGTTTTATCATAGTAACATGATGCCATTTTTTATCATAGTAAGTTAGTATCGAAGAAAATGTTTATTCCATTTTCTTTGCTATTTTTTTTACTTCTTCATATGGTAATCCCGTTATATATACTATTTGTTCTAACTTCATATCCATTTTAACTAATTTTCTTGCTACTTCTATCTTACTCTGTCTTGTTCCCAGTTCCAACCCTTTCTCCATTCCTTTTAAAAGTTCTCTTTCTTCTCCTTCTTTCCTGAGCTTTTCGACTAAAGTCATCGCTACCTCACTTTCTTCCGGATAAATACTTTTAACCCAATCCATGTAATATATTATTTCAACATAAACTCCGATTAACTTTGCTGACTTTTCAGAAATAACAAAAATCTTAAAACAGCAACTTCTTTGATTATTTATCATTTTAATAAACTCTTTCAAACAAACTGCCTGGCAATTGGGATGAACAACCCTTTTATCGGTACGAACATCCTTTTTATCGGGATGAATTATTTTTTGGCATTGATATAAATAAGTCAGCAGTACTTCGATCTGTTTGTTTAAGTTACAGGATATAATCCACTGCGGCGAATGCATTTTCCCCCGTCATCTGTTTTCAGCCATTCAATTATTTTACGTGCTGCATGATCTTTAGGCAAATCTTTTCTTACGACCGCATAATAATTTGAAACTAAAGGGTAGCTGCCATCTTTAATGGTTTCCGAAGTAGCGGGAATGCCCTCATAATTTAAGATTCTCAATTTTTCGCCGATGCCGGTAATCCCGTCTACATTTTGCAGATAGTGATACAAAGTATAGCCCAATCCAAAACATTCTTTTTCAGAGACATTATGATAAAAAGCCACTTGTTCCAGCAGACCATCCATAGTAAGTTCCACAAAATTCTCTTTGATCCGTTCATTCATAGGTTGACCTTTTAAGATCAGGTTGTCAAGCTGAGACTGACTGCCGCTGTCTGCGTTCCTGCATAAGGGTATCAGTTCCTTGTCTGGCCCTCCTATTTCTTTCCAGTTATCTATTGCATAATCAATATAAATGTTGCGTACCTGTTCTTCAGTGATATTTTGTGCTGTATTATCATTACTTGTAATGAAAATCAAAGCTTCTGTCGATACGGGAAAAAATTCCAATTTCACCTCTTGAGTTTTCGCTTCTTTTAAAATATCCTGGGAAGCATAAGGAACAAATATCATATCTACTTCTCCGGCAATTAATTTTTTATAGGAAGGTACTGTTTTCGATGGGGTTTGAGGTAAATTCAACCACTCTTCTCCTTCTCCGGTTGGTACAACCATAGCTTTGTAGATTTCCTGTACAAGAGGCAGAGTAGAAGTTGAACCATCTATAGAAGGGTAATTTTCCGACGTGAGTCCAAGCTCTAAACCTGTATTACTAACAGCTATACCTTCTTCTGATGGCTTTATCGATTTGGTATCTTCATCTTCCTTACAGCCAGCTAACAATAAAGATAGCATAAATAAGATACATAGAAATATTCCATGCCGCTTTTTCATTACATCCTCTCCTCATAAATAATTTCACTTCAACAAATATCATATCTATTTTTAAATGTCATATTTATAAAAAAGGTTTTCTATTAAAATTATAAATTAAGGATGCCTTTTTTGAAACCCACTTAACGGAAAATTTATATTAAGGAAATCTTGATTTTCCTATGGGTTATAAAAAGGCCGTATATAAAATTAGCATATATACGGCTTTTTCAACGTTTTTAAATAAAAAACGCAAAAAGGACAAATGAAACGTCCCCACGTCTTGCCCACGTCTTGCGTCTTGGTTTAGCTGAAAATTTTCTTCAATTCTTTACGGCCATTTTCGTCTGTCAATGCCAATATACCATCATCAGCTAAAATTTGTGTGTTTCCCTTTGGAATCAATACGGATTCATTTCGGATAATCGCAATAAGTACCGTTTTACTCGAAATAGACAGATTTTTTAACAATTGGTCGGCAGCCTTAGCATTTTTTTGAACTTTCATTTGAACTATGGAATAATCTCCGCGGCCGAGCTTTAAAATCGTAAACATATCCTTCATATTCATTTCTTCTACCACGAAATACGATATCAGTTCTGCTTGGTTAACGCCTATATCCACACCCATTGTACTGTTAAACAGCCAAGCATTTTTAGGATTGTTAACGCGGGCAACTACCTTTGGTATGCCGAACTCCATTTTGGCAAGAGTAGAAATCACCAAATTAGTTTCATCAGCTCCGGTAACGGCAGCTACTACATCAGCCGAATCAATGCCTGCTTTTTCCATTACTTCAGGATCCGAACCATTGCCGAAAATCAGCATTTCATTAGGCAGTTCCTTCTGCAAATTTTTATATATATTTTCACGATTTTCAATTATACGTATCTCATGACCATTAGATGATAATAAGGAGGCAAGGTAGGCTCCGACTTGACCTCCACCTACAATTATGACTTTCACACTAATTCCTCCTTTTTATATTAATCCCAACATTGATCTCAATTTATTAGCGGCAGAAGAAATGACCGAAATATAGAGGATATCTTCTGCATTCAACTTGGTCCCGGTTGTTGGAATAAAAGTTTTATTATTACGATTAATGGCAACCATATGGATTTCACCAATAACCGTTAAATCATTTACGGTACGATTAACTAACAGAGACGGTACTTCAACGCGTACTATATTCACATTCCCATTTCCTATTTCATATACGCTGTCTAATTGACGATATGATAAAATCTCTGATGCCCTTTCAATTCCCCAAGTTGTCGTAGAAATGGTTTGAATCCCTATTCGATGATAAATATCCGCCTTTCTGGGATCATAGAGCCGTGCAATCACATAAGGCACACGATAAATATTTTTTGCTATCCTTGCAATAACAACATTTGCTTCGTCGCTTGCCGTACATGCTACTATAGCATCTACTTGGTCTATTTTAGCTTTTTTTAATACATCTCGGTCAAAGCCGATACCGGCTATTTTCAAGCCGTTAAAATTTTTCCCCAACTTTTTAAAAGTTTCAGGGTTCAAGTCAATCACTGTTACCTGATGACCTTTTTTTACAAGATCAAGTGACAGGCCTATACCCATTCTTCCTAAACCTACTACAATAACTTTCATGCCGTTCACCCCTCTATTATTTTTGATAGTTCTTGGCATTTTTTCTGTAACTCCATGCTTTTCTTACTTCTTCAATCAACAAGATCAGCGGTGGCCAAACACAAAGTAAAAGCCAATCTGACGAATCCAGTCCTAAAGTATGAAAAACGGATTGGAGTGGTGGTAAATAAACCAATGCAATAATTAATGCAACCTCAAAGATAATACCAAAGTTCACTTGTTTATTACTGAATAATCCAACTTTAAAGACAGACTGCTTTTCTGTACGACAATTGAACACAGCTCCGATTTGACTAAAGACAATAGCCGCAAGAGTCATAGTAGTCGCTTTGATATATACCGGATCAATTCCCCGAGCAAGAGGCACTGCCGGCCAGCCGTTTTCCATATTGACAAAGAAATAAGAAAAAGTGGAAGTAATAGAGCCCAATAATCCGTACCATAAAAAAGCTTTCATTATTAATTTTTTAGTTAGTAACGGCTCTTTTTGATTTCGCGGCGGTTGGTCCATAACTCCCTTTTCAGGCCTTTCAGTTCCTAAACCTAATGCAGGCAACATATCGGTACCTAAATCAATCGTAAGAATCTGCATTACTGTCAACGGCAACGGAATAGCTCCACGAGAAAACAGAAACAGAGCAGAAGGCACAGCTTCCGGCATATTTGAATTCAAAATATACAACAGAAACTTACGAATATTACTATAAACAGCACGACCTTCTTCAATAGCATGAACAATAGAAGCAAAGTTATCATCCGTCAAAATCATATCTGCTGCTTCCTTCGCCACATCTGTCCCAGCAATACCCATGGCAACCCCAATATTTGCCTTTCTTAAAGCCGGAGAATCATTGACGCCATCCCCTGTTACAGCAACAACTTCACCCATTTCCTGCAGATTGGATACAACACGTAATTTCTGTTCCGGTGCCACACGAGCAAAAATAATTTCATCCTTTAAATATTCCTTTAATTGCTCGTCTGAAAGTTCTTCCAGCTCCAATCCTGATACCACCCGAGGATTAGTACCTTTTACAATTCCAATACGTTTTGAAATACTTTCGGCAGTTAAACCATAATCTCCGGTAATCATGATGATACGAATACCGGCATGATGACATTCTTCAACGGCAGCCGCTACTTCCGGACGTGGAGGATCAGCCATTGCAATTAACCCCACAAACACCAGATCATGCTCAATAATTTCGGGAGTATAGGCACTCATAGCCTTTGGAATATCATCATCTTTATGAAGTAAACGATAGGAAACTGCCAACACACGTAACCCTTCACGAGCATATCCGTCATTTGCTTTCATAATTTCTGCACGCATTTCTTCCGTAATAGGTTGAACTTCACCGTTTATGCGGATAGATTCACTTAATTTCATTACCTCTTTAGGTGCTCCCTTTACGTATGCAATACGTACAGTACCTTCAACAGGCTCGCTCAATTGGTGAATTGTCGTCATCCTTTTACGACGTGATTCAAAGGGCAATTCTCTTAAACGCGGAGTCGTTCTTATCTGTTCCTGTACATCAATACCTGCTTTTTCGGCTACAACACCTAAGCAGGCTTCTGTCGGATCTCCTAATACAGTATATCGCGGAGATTCTTCATCCGGCGGCAATAGACGGGCATTGCTGCATAAAGCTGCAGCTGTTAATAAAAGCTTCATATCTTCATCATCGTCAGCCACAAATTTTTTTCCGTCCTTTAAAATATCACCTTTAGGCTCATATCCAACACCCGTAACTTCATATTCCTTTCCTGCCAGCCATAAATGATTAACTGTCATTTCATTTTGTGTTAAAGTACCGGTTTTATCAGTGCATATAACAGAAGTGCTTCCCAATGTCTCAACAGAAGAAAGTTTTTTTACTAATGCATTTCGTTTGACCATACGTTGTACAGCCATAGCAAGGGACAATGTAACTGTTGGGAGTAATCCTTCGGGTATAAAGGCAACGACCATACCTAAAGCAAATATAAATGAAGAAGCCATAGGTTCTTTTACTAAAAATAATGCCGCAGCAAAGAAAAAAATTCCAAAAGCAATAGCAATAATCGATATTTGCTTTGTCAGACGATTCAGTTCCCTTTGTAATGGGCTATCCTCTTTTTTCATATTTTGAGTTAAATCTGCAATCTTTCCAAATTCGGTTTTCATCCCAATTTCTATGACTACGGCTTTCCCGTTGCCTGCGGAAACACTGGTTCCTGCAAAAATTAAATTAGGAATTTCAGCTCTTGTTAAATTATTCTTTAATATAGAATCATTTATCTTCGAAACCGGATTCGATTCACCGGTAAGTGTCGATTGATTGACTTGTAAATCATTGCATCCAACTAATCTAGCATCCGCGGAAATCTTATCGCCCTCTTCTAATAAAATTATATCACCGACAACTAGATCTTCAGCTAAAATCTTTTCTTCTTTTCCGTCACGAATAACTCGCACATATGAAGGCAGCATATTCTTCAATGCATCTGTTGCCTTACCGGCACGATATTCCTGCCAAAAACTAAAAACACCGTTAATAATGTTTACTAACCAAATGGCGATTCCCAATTGAGGCATACCAGCCACAAAAGCTACTGCACCTCCAACCCATAGTAAGATAGCCATTAAATGGGTGAAACTTGCAAGGAAAATAAGTATAGTAGACTCTTTTTTCTTCTCATCAATAAGATTTTTTCCTTCTTCTTTCTGCCTTTGTTCGGCTTGAGCCTGCGTTAATCCTTGAGGGCTTGTTCCTAATGCCTCATAAACTTCATCAACTGAAATTTTATAAATATCTTTTCTAATATTTGCTGTATCTTTATCCAATTGTTTTGTCAACCCTCCCTTTAATGATAGATAAAAAAGTAAATATTCTTTTAACCATATTCTATCATATATTTAAAAATTCGACATTTCAAAATAAGGTACATGTTTTATTATACCACAAATTAAATTAATTACATCATTAATTTAATACCACAATAAAGTGCATGATCTCCATAGGAAAAAGCCCAGCACCGCTGGACTTTTTCACCGTTCATTATCACATTTTATTGTGGATTCGGGTAGTGGAGGCGGTGGGTGTCGAACCCACGTCCAAAAATATTTCCACAGAAACCTCTCCGAGTGCAGTCAGTATTTTTATATTCCCTCGGCAAGACCCCTACTGACAGGGTTCAGGCTTTGGTAGCTTCATTATTTCCGTTCCTTACTCAAAGCTTTGTAGGGCTCGGTTCCCCACTACGTTGACGCCCTATTCCAAATCGTGGGATTTTTGGATAAGACGAGCTGTCTAACTAGGCAGCTAAAGCGTAATTATTATCGTTTGCGTTTAATTTTAATTTGCCATTTTTAACGTTGTTTGGCGACAACGACTCGCTATTTCCGCTTCTATATCCCTGTCGAAACCAAATTCGCCCCCAAATAATATAAAATCAATATCTTTCTTTAACCTGTCTTTGAATCCTTCTTTCAGCATCCTTTTTTGCAATATCTTCTCTTTTGTCATACAGTTTTTTACCTTTTGCTACGGCTAATTCTATTTTCACCAGTCCATTCTTAAGATAAGCCGATAAAGGAATTATCGCATACCCCTTTTGCATTATAAGGGAAGATAATTTTCTGATTTCTCTTTTATGAAGAAGAAGCTTTCTTTTTCTCATAGGATCTACATTATAAATATTTCCTTGTTCATAGGGGCTAATATGCATGCTGTAAACAAATACTTCTCCATTTTCTACAATAGCATAGCTATCTTTTATGTTCATCCTTCCTTGTCTTACAGATTTTACTTCTGTTCCCGTAAGAGCAATGCCGGCTTCAAAAGTATCTTCCACGAAATACTCATGTCTTGCTTTTCTGTTTGTTGCAACTATCTTTATATTTTCTTTATTCATATTTACCACCACAACTTCTATAGTCCATTTTACAGTTTAACAACTTTTTTTCAGTCTGTCAACTTCTTTAATCTGTTAAAACAAAATCTACTGACCTTCTTACGACATCTGCACCAATTACCTTAATTTTTACCATATCTCCGATTCTATAAATTTTATGAGTTCTTTCCCCTACAATACAATATTTATCATCATCAAAATAATAATAGTCATCTACCATATTGCTAAAATGAATTAAACCTTCAATAGTATTATCCAATTGAACAAACATTCCAAAGTGGGTGAGAGATGAAACCATTCCCTCATAAACACTTCCTATTCTTTTAGACATATATTCGGCTTTCTTTAAATCATCTACATCCCTTTCCGCTTCATCAGCTATTTTTTCCATTCCCGAGGATTGATCCGCAACCATCGGAAGCCTTTTTTCTAAATATTGAATTTTGTCAGGGGTCAATCTTCCGTTTATATAACTTTTTATTATTCTATGAATCTGTAAATCGGGGTATCTCCTTATAGGGGAAGTAAAATGGCAATAATATTTTGCAGCCAAACCAAAATGTCCTTCGGCTTTGTTGCTATATCTGGCTTTTTTCAGGGATCTCAACATCAAATTGCTAATTAATGCTTCCTCTTTTTTGCCTTCAATTTTTTTTAACAATTCCTGAAGTTCTTTTGGATGAATTTCTTGATTGCCCTTTAAATTGTATCCAAAATTGTGTATGAATTTATTAAAATCACCTATCTTTTCCGAATCCGGATTTTCATGTATTCTGTACACAAAGGGAATATCTGCCCATGTCATATCTTCTGCTACGGTTTCATTGCAGGCAAGCATAAACTCCTCTATTATTCTATTAGCTATTCTTCTATCATCTTTTTTTATATCAACAGGCTTTCCATCATCGTCTAATATTATCTTTGCTTCTGGAAAATCAAAATCTATACTTCCTCGGAGTTCTCTCTTATCTCTTAGTATGTAGCATAACTTTTCCATGTTCTTTAAATCTTCATATATATCTTTATACTCCCTGACTATATGTTCTTCACCTTTTTCCAGCAAATCCGAAATATCATCATAAACTAATCTTCTCTTGCTTCTTATAACACTCTCCTGTATTTTATGATCAACTATGTTGCCATTATTATCTATTTCCATAAATACACTTAAAGTAAGCCTATCAACATTCGGATTCAAACTGCATATTCCATTGGAAAGTTCCAACGGAAGCATAGGAATTACCCTGTCAATTAAGTACACGCTTGTTCCCCGTTTCAACGCTTCCTTATCCAAAGGAGAATTCTCCTTTACATAATGAGTTACATCCGCAATATGAACTCCAAGCAAAAAATTTCCATTATTCATCTTCTCTACGGATACCGCATCATCAAAATCCTTTGCATCTTCTCCGTCTATTGTAAAAATATTTTTCTCTCTTAAATCCAGCCTTCTTCCTATCTCTCTTTCTTCAATTTCTTGAGGGATAGCTTGGGCCTGAGATATTACGTTATTCGGAAATTCTTCCGGTAATTTATATTGTTTAATTATAGAAAGGATATCCGTTCCCTTTTCTCCCGTATATCCTAATATTTCCGTTATTTTTCCTTCGGGACTTCTTCTGTAATCACCCCAGCTGAGTACTTCCACAACTACCTTTTGGTTTGTTTTAGCACCGTTGATATAGGCCTTGGGAATAAATATATCCACATTTATTCTTCGATCATCGGGAACAACAAAGCCAAAATTTTTATTGTCTTCAAATGTTCCGACAATCTCCTTATTGGCTCTTTCTAATATTCTTATTATCTCTCCTTCTTCTCTCTTATCTTCATCTTTTTTTCTTGTTATTCTTACAATTACTTTATCTCCGTTGAGAGCTCCATTAATACTGTCTGCAGGTATAAATATATCCTCTTCGCCTTTCTCTTCAGGCACTACAAAGCCAAATTTCTTTTCCGTTCCGTCAAGTATCCCTACTACAAGATTCATCTTTTCCGGAAGTCCGTACCTGTCGCTTCTTGTTTTAACTATTATTCCTTCCTTTTCCATGCTGTTTATTACTTTATAAAAAACTTTTAGTTCCTTCCTCCCTATTTCAAAAACTTCAGCAAGTTCTTCCTTAAGCATGGGTTTATACAGTTTTTCTCTCATCAGATCTATAATATTATCTCTTATACTCATATTTTCCTCCAATATATTGCCTGAGCATTCAATATTTTTTTCATATTATAGGTTACCCCTTATGAACCATTTTTAATCTTTATGCTTTACCCCCAAATTGTATTTTATTAAATAGATCTTCATTATAAGAATACATATTCTTATTTTTATCATCATGTGCTTTAAAAGCTATATCAATCATTTTATCAATCAAGGTTTTAAATGAATATCCTTTCCCTTCCCATAAATAATAAGCAATAGACCCGGGCATTGTATTGATTTCATTAATATAGATCTTCTGATTTTTATCAAGGAGAAAATCTATTCTTGCATTTCCTCTTCCATCTATTACTTGGAAAGCATTTTTAGCTATCTTTTCGATTTCGGCTCTTATTACATCTTCCAAATCCGCAGGTATCCTTCTTTTTTCGGTTTTGTTGTTTTTTATATTGCTTTTTATATATTTATCTTCATAGGATAAAAGTTCTTTCCAGCCCAGGGGTTCTTCACATAATGACACATCCACATTATCTTCATATCCCATAACTGCACAGTTAATCTCTCTGGGTTCTTCCACGGCCTTTTCTATAATTATCTTTCTATCATATCTTACAGCAATTTCAATAGCACTTATCAGGCTGTCCTCATCCTTTGCTTTAGATATCCCCACGCTTGAACCTAAATTAGCGGGCTTTACGAAAAGAGGAAATTCAAGTTTATTTTTTATATTATTTATTATTTCATTTCTATTTTCTTCCCACATAGATCTATAGAACCAGACATAATTTACTACAGGAAGGTTATTTGCTTTAAACACATCCTTCATAAGTACCTTATCCATTCCAACACTTGAAGACAATACTCCGCCACCAACATAAGGAATATTCATTAATTCAAAAACTCCCTGAATTGTTCCGTCTTCTCCGTTTGTTCCATGGATAACTGGAAAAGCAACATCAACACTCTCTATAATTTTTTTCCCAAACAATCCGACACTTTCAGGCTGTGTATATAAATTATAATCATTATTTGTGGGAACAACTACTATTTCCTTTAAATCATTCAAATTATTTTCCTTATAATTTTTAAATTTTCTCAAACTGTCCCCCGTAAACCATTTACCTTCCTTATTTATATAGAGCGGGACAGCTGTATATTTACTCTCATCTATATTTTCAAGTACCTGAAGTCCGCTTATAACCGACACCTCATGTTCAACACTTCTTCCGCCAAATATAACTGCTACCTTTTTTTTCATCTATTTCCCTCCTATATCTATTCATTATAATTGTCAGGCAGATCATTTTCAAAAAGTACAATGTCCTTAGGCTTAACTATTTTTTGGATTTGATCCGTAGCTTCATTTAAATCATTTACAACAAAAATATTTTCCTTTGTATATCCAAATTCCATTAATCCTCTATATATTGGTTCTGTTCTTTTTTCTCCCACCAAAATTACATAATCGCAAACCTTGCCTATTTGAGTTCCAAACTCTTTATTGGCAGCCTCTTCTCTTTCTCCCAATTCTACCATTCCGGGAGTAACTATTATCTTTTTGCCTTCTTTAAATTGGCTGATAACATCCAAAGCCGCTTTTGCCCCAATAGGATTTGAATTAAAAGCATCATCTATTATTATAATTCCCGTACTAGGGGTAATTATATTTAATCTGTGTGGAACTGGTTGAATCTCTTCAATTCTATCCCTTATTTCTTCAAAAGACAATCCCAAGACTCTTCCAACCGCGACTCCTGCCAATATATTATATATATTGTGTTTCCCTAATAACTTCGTTGTACATCTTATCTTATTTCCGTCTTTATCGTTAATGTTAAAAGATGAACCAAGCTCAGATATCTCTATATCCGTAGCATATAAATCCAATTTTTCGGAATCTCCAAGACCATAAAGCAATTTTTCCTTAAATGTCTTATCGGCTAACTTTCTAACATATTCATTATCATAATTAAATATGGCCACTCCATCCGCCGGAAGCCCCTCTATAAGCTCATATTTAGTTTTCATTATATTTTCTAAATTTAGGAATGTCTCCAGATGAGTTTCTCCTATTGAAGTGATTATCCCTATTTTAGGGTGAACAAGTTCAGTCAGTTCTTTTATGTCTCCAATATTTCTTGCTCCCATTTCTGCAACAAATATTTCGTAATCTTCATTTAAATCATTGTTTATAACCTTGCTTATACCCATAGCCGTATTATAGCTTTCCGGAGTATTTAAAGTTTTAAACTTCTTTTCAAGTATTGTGGCAACTATAAATTTAGTACTGGTTTTCCCAAAACTTCCTGTTATACCTATTGAAGTTAAATTCTTTAAAGATTTTATTTTCGCCTGTGCTTTTAAATAAAAATGTCTGTTAATTTTTATTTCTATCGGTTCTACTATCATATTTCCGAGAATAATATTCAATGGTTGAAAGTAATATATTAGTGTCTCTGCAAATAAAATAATAGGAAAGTAGTATTGTCTGTTATTTACCGTCATAAAAAATACAGCTAAAATAATTCCTATCTCAATCAGATCTACAAAAATCAAACTTACATACAGCCTCATTGCTCTTTTAGTAAATACCAACTCTTTTTTTACTTCTTCCTCTTTCCATTGAACCGAATAATCCATAAATATGATCCATATTACAAGGTATCCGTATAATAGGTAATTATTTTTCAAAAATATTGATAAAAAAATATACACTGCCGTAAAAAAAGTCAGAACAGAAACAGATACTCTAACTTTTCTCGGGTATACTCTCGATGAACTATTCATCCATTTAATAAATTGTTTGTTTTTATATCCTTCAATCTGAAGCATATGAAGAAAAAATTTACCCCTTTTAAGAATTACAATTACTCCTACCAAAAAAACCAAAATACTAACCATTTCATTTACCTCCCAGTAAAAAGGCATTTAAAACAATTGAAAATCTTCTAAAATCTTCAATATAAGAATAATGTCCTGCTCCTTCAAAAACTACTAATCCACTATCCTTTATTTCCCTTTTCATTCTCTCTCCCATATAAAGAGGAGTCGCCGTATCCTTCTCTCCCCAAATGATTAAAGTAGGTGCCTCTATATCTCTTAATAAATATTCAAAATTCTCATTAACAGCTTTAACAAAAATTTGGCGCATAATTCCCGATGAATTTTTATAATCCTCCGAGCCAAATTTGTCCTGAAATTTTTTCATTGCCTTATCTTTATTTCCCCAGGAAAAACATGACTTATACAATAATTTTAATATCTTGAAACTATAAACCTTTATATAATACTTTACAGTTCTTTTAGGAATTAATCCAGCACTATCAATTAAAACTATCTTATCTATAATATTTTTATACTTGCTTCCAAGTATTATCGATATTTTCCCGCCAAAAGAATGGCCTATAATCACTACCTTTCTCATTTTTAACTTATTCATAAAATCATATACTATCTTTGCGTAATCCTCCCCGCTAAAAACCTCCTTTGGCTCATCACTTTTACCAAACCCGGGAAAATCTATTGCATAGACCTTAAAATTTTTTTTTAACAGATTAAATATGGGCATTACAGTTTCAATACTGCATCCCCACCCATGAAGAAGTAAAACTTCAAAGCCTTCCCCTTCAACAACATAATTAATATTAAGACCGTCTATATCTATGATCATATATGTAGTACCTTCCTCATAAATTAATTCCCTTAAATAATAATATTATCTCATACTATATGATTATAACAAATAATCGCATTTTTTAAAACCATAATTCTTATAACTATAAAATTATATAATATATTTAAAAAAGCTGGTAGAATTTTCCCTCTGCCGGCTTTTATATGTAAAAATTTAAAATTAATAGTTTCCACTTTTATGCAAAAACAAATTGCAGTAGGAAATTAATCACTACCGCTAATATTGCTGAGAATATAATTCTATGATTCGAATTTAATTTTATATCTATTGAAGAGATGCAAGTATTAAAGAAGATACCATAAATATAACAGCACAAACTATAGTTATTCTCTTAAGAGTATCTTCAAAATTTCTGCCTTTATTCTTTCCCCATGTACTTGTATTTCCTCCGCCTATTGCCCCTAATCCTTCGGATTTACTGGGCTGCAACATTACGGCTACAATCAATACAATACCTACCACTAATACCAATATCGATAGAAAAGTATTCATTAATTCCACCTCCAAAATAAAATTATATAATTTCCCCTTTAAACATTATTATTTTAACATAGCCCGTTTATAAAAGCAATAGTAAGTCACATAAAAAGATAGTAAGGCCTAAGGCCTACTATCTTTTTACGCTATAAAGAGCTTTTTCCCCTCTAAATTCTGATATGTCTGCAAGAACATCTTCTATTCTTAACAGCTGATTATATTTCGAAACTCTATCTGTTCTTGAAGGTGCACCTGTTTTTATTTGGCCTGCATTAATTCCCACTACCAAATCAGCTATAGTGGTATCCTCAGTTTCTCCCGACCTATGGGATACTACGGCTGTATAACCATTAACCTTAGCCAATTCTATAGCATCTAAAGTTTCGGTCAAAGTTCCTATTTGATTAAGTTTAATAAGCACAGAGTTTGCTACTCCGAGATCAATACCTTTTTGGATTCTCTTCGTATTAGTTACAAATAAATCGTCTCCTACAAGCTGAACCTTCTTTCCAAGTCTTTCAGTAAGAAGCTTCCAACCGTCCCAATCTTCCTCTGCCAATCCATCTTCAATAGATATAATCGGGTATTTTCCAACTAATTTTTCATAGAAGTCAATCATTTCTACCTTTGTATACTCTTTTCCCTCTCCAGCCAGTCTGTATATATCTCTCTTTTCATCATACAGTTCGGTAGCAGCCGTATCTATTGCCAAAGCTACATCTTTTCCCGGCTCATAACCAGCTTTTTTAATAGCTTCCACTATAGTCTGAAGAGCTTCTTCATTACTCTCTAAATTCGGAGCAAATCCTCCTTCATCACCAACTGCAGTATTAAGTCCTTTGCCTTTAAGAACGGATTTTAAATTATGAAAAACTTCTGCTCCCATTCTTAACGCTTCTTTAAAATTCGGTGCCCCTACAGGCATTACCATGAACTCCTGAATGTCTACATTATTATCTGCATGCTTTCCACCGTTTAATATATTCATCATTGGAACAGGAAGTACCTTACCGTTTACTCCCCCGATGTATTTATATAAAGGTAATCCTAATTCATCGGCAGCAGCCCTTGCAGCAGCCAAGGATACTCCTAAAGTTGCATTCGCACCAAGTTTACCTTTGTTTTCCGTTCCATCCAATTCAATAAGCGCTTTATCTATCTCAACTTGATCAAGAACATCCATGCCTATTATTTCAGGAGCAATTATCTCATTTACATTGTCTACTGCCTTAGTTACTCCCTTTCCAAGATATCTTGATTTATCTCCGTCTCTTAATTCCACAGCTTCAAAAGCTCCTGTAGACGCTCCTGACGGAACTATTGCCCTTCCAAAGCCGTCCAACTCAGTGTAAACTTCAACTTCGATAGTCGGATTTCCTCTGGAATCAAGTACTTCTCTTGCATATACATCTGTTATTAAACTCATATTAATCCTCCTTCAAAATAAGTGATTTGCCTGTCATTTCTTTCGGTATTTGAATATTAGCCATATCAAGCAATGTAGGTGCTATATCGCAAAGCTTTCCCTCACGAAGCTTTACATTGCCGGCTCCTACGATTATGCAGGGAACCTCATTTGTGGTATGAGACGTAACGGGAGTATTGTTTTCATCCAGCATACATTCCACATTTCCATGGTCTGCAGTAATCAGTATCTTTCCTTGTCTCTTAACTATTTCTTCCACTATATCTCCCAATAGTTTATCAACAGTTTCCACAGCCTTCACAGCAGCAGGTATACTACCTGTATGACCTACCATATCGGGATTTGCAAAATTCAATATGATAAAATCATACTTATCCATTCTTATTCTTTTCAATACTTCTTCTGATACTTCTATTGCACTCATCTCCGGCTTTAAATCGTAAGTTGCAACTTTCGGAGAAGGAATGAGCGCTCTGTCTTCTCCTTTAAAAGGCTCTTCTCTTCCTCCGTTAAAGAAGAAAGTAACATGAGCATATTTTTCGGTTTCAGCAATTCTCAACTGAGTAAATCCAAGTTTACTTACATATTGACCGAAAGTATTTTCAGGAACTTCTTTTTTATAAACTACGTGAACATTTTTAATCGTCTTGTCATATTCAGTCATAGTGACAAAGAAAGTATTTACTTTTTTCTTTCTTTCAAACCCGTTGAAATCCTCATCAACTATAGCTCTTGTCAACTGTCTTGCTCTGTCCGGTCTAAAATTAAAAAATACTATTGAATCTCCGTTTTCTACTGTAACCGAATCTTCACCAGATTTTTTTATAACTGAAGGAATAACAAATTCATCAGTCACACCATTATCATAAGAGTCATCTATTGCTCTGGCGGCAGAGGAAAACTCCTTGCCTTGCCCAAACACTACTGCATTATATGCTTTTTCCGTTCTGTCCCATCTTTTGTCTCTGTCCATGGCATAATATCTTCCCGATACAGTAGCAATTTTCCCTACTCCTATTTCTTTGATTTTAGCTTCTAATTGTTCCAAATATGCCTTTCCACTTTTGGGAGGAACATCTCTTCCGTCAAGAAAAGCATGTACATATACCTTTTTAATACCTTTTTCCTTAAGAAGCCTGAGAATTGCATACAAATGGGTATTATGGCTATGAACTCCTCCGTCAGACACCAGGCCCATTATATGAAAATTGGAATTATTATTTTTCACATTGTCTATTGCTTCCAAAAGTTCTTTTTTTTCAAAAAAATCCCCATCTTCAATGGATTTTGTGATTTCAGTAAGTTCTTGATATATAATTCTTCCCGCTCCAATATTTAAATGCCCTACCTCCGAATTTCCCATTTGTCCCTCAGGAAGTCCAACAGCTAAGCCGCTTGCTTTAAGTTTAGTATTGGGGTATTCCTTCAAAAGCTTATCATAATTTGGAAGTCTAGCAAGGGAAAGGGTATTGCCTTCATATTTTTTCCCTATTCCCCAGCCATCCAAAATGGCAAGCATTACTAATTTTTTTGTCATATTTACTCCTCCATCAAAAATTTATAAGCTTTAGAAAATCTTTTGTCAGACTTGCCCCTCCAACCAATGCTCCATCTATTTCTTCTTCTTTCATCAATTCGGCAATGTTGGATGGTTTTACACTCCCACCATATTGTATTCTAATTTTATCCTTTGTTTTTTCACTATATATCTCTCCTATAGTGTTTCTTATAAAACCTATCATTTTGTTAGCATCCTCATTGGATGCTGTCTTTCCTGTCCCTATGGCCCATATGGGTTCATAAGCAATAACTATTTTTCCCATTGATTCTTCTTCTATTCCATCAAAAGCTTTCTTTATCTGATTTCCCACTATAGTTTCTTCAATTCCCTTTTCTCTTTCTTCTAATGTCTCTCCTACACATACTATCGGCTTAATATTATGATTTAAGGCTGATTTAATTTTTTTGTTTACAGTATCATCTGTTTCGTTAAAATATTGTCTTCGTTCAGAGTGACCGATTATCACGTAATCTACCCCTATTTCATTGAGCATCAAAGGAGAAATTTCTCCGGTAAAAGCTCCTGATTCTTTCCAATGCATATTTTGAGCACCCAACTTAATGTTGGTTCCCTTTAAAGCTTCCTTCACACTGATCAAATCCGTATAAGGTACACAAAGTACTACTTCCACACTATCTTTCTTCTCGCCATTTTTGATTATTTCAACTAATTCCAACGCTTCTTTTATATTCTTATTCATTTTCCAGTTTCCAGCAATTATTGGCAGACGCATATTAATGACCTCCTATTTATCACTTATAGCCGCAATCCCCGGAAGTTCTTTCCCTTCAAGAAACTCAAGACTTGCTCCTCCTCCGGTAGATATATGGGTTATTTTATTTGCATACCCTGCCTTTTCAACAGCAGAAGCACTATCTCCTCCGCCAACTATGGTTACAGCAGCAGACTCGGACATTGCTTTTGCTATGGCATTAGTACCCTTGCTGAAGTTTTCCATTTCAAAAACTCCCATAGGACCATTCCATACTATAGTTTTCGCTGTTTTAATTTCATCGGTAAATAATTTTATTGTTTTTTCTCCGATATCCAATCCCATCATATCATCCGGAATAGCATCCGAATTAACTGTTTTAAACTCGGTATCATTTTTTAATTCCTTACCGACTACTGTGTCCACCGGAAGAAGTAATTTAACTTTCTTCTCTTCGGCCTTTGCAATTAACTTCTTAGCAAATTCCACTTTATCTTTTTCCAAAAGAGATTTTCCTACATTATATCCCTTTGAATTTAAGAAGGTAAATGCCATTCCTCCGCCAATAATTATAGTATCAACTTTATTTAACAAATTCTCTATTACACCGATTTTATCAGAAACTTTTGCTCCTCCAAGAATTGCTATAAATGGTCTTTCGGGATTTTCCAATGCTTTTCCCATAACTTCTATTTCCTTTTGAACTAAGAACCCAGCTCCGGAAGGTAGATAAGTCGATAATCCTACATTAGAAGCATGAGCTCTATGAGAAGTTCCGAAAGCATCGTTTATATAAATTTCTCCGAGAGAAGCCAATTCCTTTGCAAATTCTTCTCCATTCTTTTCTTCTTCTTTTCTATACCTTGTATTCTCTAATAAAACTATATCTCCGTTTTTCATTTCTGATACAATATTCTTTACCTTGTCACTGACTACTTTATCGTCTTGTGCAAATATTACATTTTTTCTCACAAGTTCAGAAAGCCTTTTAGCCACAGGAGCTAAAGAATATTTTGGATTCGGCTCTCCCTTTGGTCTTCCAAGGTGGGAAAGTAGTATTATTTTTGCGTCATTATCAATTAAGTATCTTATTGTAGGCAAAGCACTGACTATTCTTCTGTCATCCGTAATATTTTGATTTGCATCCATAGGTACATTAAAATCACATCTAACCAATACTTTTTTTCCTCTAACATCAAAATCCTTTATAGATTTTTTGTTTAACATAAGATCACCTCGTTATAATTAATCCATTCCGGTTTTAACGGAAAACTTTTTTAGCTTACCTAAAACCGGAATGGTTTTAAATATCAGAATTATTTTTCTTTATTTGCAATATAGCTTGCAAGATCCACAACTCTGTATGAATATCCCCATTCATTATCATACCAAGAAACTACTTTTACCATGTCGTCAATAACCATAGTTGATAATCCGTCAACTATTGATGAACGAGGATCTCCCTTATAATCTACTGATACTAAAGGTTCATCTGAATATCCAAGGAATCTTGATATCTTGCCTTCACTTGCCTCTTTAAGTACTTTATTTACTTCTTCAGTTGTAGTCGGTTTTTCAACTTGGAACACCACATCTACTACAGAAACTGTAGGAGTAGGAACTCTCATTGCAAAACCATTTAATTTACCTTTAAGTTCCGGTATAACCAATGCAACAGCTTTTGCCGCTCCGGTAGTTGTAGGAATAATCGATTCCGCTGCTGCTCTTGCTCTTCTAAGATCTTTATGCCTCTTATCAAGAATTTGTTGGTCATTTGTGTATGAATGAACTGTAGTCATCAAACCTTTTTTAATTCCAAAATTCTCAAGAATTACCTTTGCAACAGGAGCAAGGCAGTTAGTAGTACATGAAGCATTTGATATAATGTTGTGTTTATCCTTATCATACTTTTCTTCATTGACTCCCATAACTATAGTAATATCCTCATTCTTTGCAGGAGCAGTAATCAATACCTTTTTAGCTCCGGCTTTTAGATGTTTCGATGCTCCTTCTCTGTCTCTAAATGCACCCGTAGACTCAATTACCAATTCTACTCCAAGATCTTTCCAAGGAATTTCTTCAGGATTCCTGTGATTAACAACCTTTATTTTCTTTCCATTTAAAATTAAATAATCGTCTTCAACTTCTATTGTGCCTTTAAATTTTCCATAAAGAGTATCGTATTTAAAAAGATGTGCTAAATCCGGTAAATTACCTGAAGCGTTAATTGCTACTACATCAAAATCTTTTATGCCCTCTTGAGCATAAATTCTTAATACATCTCTTCCTATTCTTCCAAATCCGCTAATACCAACCTTCATTGTCATAAAAATTCCTCCTTGTTTTTTATTAATAAACTGTTTTAAACAGTTTTAAACCAAATTTAATATTCTTCTTCCTGCACCTTCATCGGTTATTAAAACTAAGTTACTTTTTAAAGAACAAATAGAAATTATTGCTTCTGCCTTACCTTCCCCACCGCCAACTCCTATGACATTTTCAATACCATTAAAATCGGCAAGAGAAAGCCCTACTGTTGTTGCTTCTCCTACTATATTGCCTTTCATGTCGAAATAATGCCCAAAAGCCTCTGCTACAGCACCTCTGCTCAATAATTCATTTATGGTTTCCTCTTTAAGATTCCTTCTTCTTGCCATAACGTCTGCTCTTCCCATTCCGAAAACCAAAATATCAATTTTTTTAATCATATCAATAATTTCTTTAATTTCCGGATTTTTAATCATAACCTTTAAATCATCCTGTTTTATATTGTCAGGCATATGGAGAAGTTTATAACTTCCGCCCAGCTTATATGCCAATTTGGCGGCAATAATGTTGGCCTGAGTTTCCACTCTCTCTCCAAGTCCTCCTCTGGCAGGTATTACAACTATTCCTTCCTTTTTCTTTTCATCAGGCATTCCTTCAGCTACATAAGCCATAGTACTTCCACCTGTAATTCCTATAATCTGATTGTCATTTATAATGTTTCTTAAGTACATAGCAGTAGTTTTTCCCATATCTTTTAAAGCTAATTCATCCTCATCACAATTTCCAGACACTATAATCGCTTTTTTTATCTTTAATGCCTTTTCCAGTTTTCTTTCCAAATTGTCAAGGCCTTTCATTTCATAGATGACGCCCTTTAAATCATCTAAAAGCTGCTTTCCTTCCTCCGTTAAATACATACCCATTGATTCAATTTTTATTAACCCTTGTTCTTTTAAAATATTAACTTCCGTTCTTGCAACCCTTTCTCCAACTTTAAGTTCATTGGCAAGAGCTCTTCTTCCAATGGGTTGATGATAAAAAATAATTTTTAATATTTCATATCTTTTTCCCATAATTTCTAAAATTTCCGGCACTATTTTCTTTTCAGTCTCAATCAGCCTATTCATAAGAACACCTCTTATTAGTATATATAACACTAATATTATGTATATATTAACCTTTAATAATTCAAAAATGTAAAGATTAGGGCCTTAAAATGTCCCTTATATTGTAATAATTGTCCCACCGTCAATCTTATTATAAAATACCTTATATATTTTTTCAAGCTTATTTTACAGAAATAAAATATTATTAATTTGTGATAAAACCAGAGCTTTTCTATGTGTTATAAAATAAAGCCTGTAATATTTAATTACAGGCCTACTAAAATCTTCTTCTCATAGATGAAGAAGCTATATTCATTTCCTCTCTATATTTTGCAACAGTCCTTCTCGAAATACTGATACCCTTTTCCTTAAGCAAATTAGATATTTGTTGATCACTCAACGGTTTTTTATGATTTTCATTTTCTATTAAATCCTTAAGGGTTGATTTAATGCTAATCGCTGAAACATCTCCCTTTTCTCCGCTTACACCACTGGAAAAGAAATATTTTAATTCAAACACTCCCCTGGGGGTTTGCATATACTTTCCGTTAGTTGCTCTGCTTACGGTAGACTCATGAACTCCGATATCATCAGCAACTTCTTTTAAGGTAAGAGGTTTAAGAAATTTCTCTCCCTTTTCAAAAAAGTCCAACTGAAATTTCAGTATAGATTTTACAACTCTGTATATTGTCGTTCTACGCTGTTCAATACTTTTTATAACCCACAAAGCGGAATTCAATTTTGAATTTAAAAATTGTGATATCTGAGGATCGTTAGTTTTAGATACCAATTCCTTATAAAAGCTATTAATATTCAATCTGGGTCCTGTTACATCATTTAAAACTACAATATATTCACCATCCACATGCTGAAGAGTAATATCAGGAACGATATATCTAATATTATCCGAACTTCCGCCGAACCCTCTGCCGGGTTTTGGTTCCAAACTTCTGATAACATCACATATTTTTTGAACTTCCTTAATATCAATGTTTAACTCCTTTGATATTTTCATCATTCTGTTATTGGCGATATCCTCAAGATAGTTTTCAACGACAGTAAATACATTTGGGTCCTCAATCTTTCTATCTATAAGCTGAATAATTAAACACTCTTTTAAATCCCTTGCCCCTACTCCTACCGGGTCAAAGGTTTGAATTTGAAATAAAACATTTTCCGCATACTCAAAAGAAACACCCAATTCTTCAGCAATGGAATCTAATGAAACGGCAAGGTATCCGTTTTCATCTACGCTCTCAATTATAAACTGTCCTACATTTTTTTCCTTCTCGTCCATATTAGTTAAATTCAGCTGAGATAACAAATATTCCTTTAAAGATGGAGAATAACTAATAAAATTTTCATAGGTAACTTCTTTAATATTTTTATCTCTTCGCTCCGTATAACTTATGTCGTCATATTTACCAAGAAATTCTTTCCAATCAATATCCTCAGCTTCTTTCCCAAGTTCTTCAATATTCTCATGTTCAATAGAATTATTTGCTACTTCCAGCATGGGATTTGATTCCATCTGGATTTCCAAATATTCATTTAATTCTAAACTATTATATTGAAGCAGTTGAATAGCCTGTCTCAACTCAGGCGTCATTACCAATTTTTGAGCTTGTTCAAGAGTTAAATCATAACCTAATCTCATAAAGCTCTCTCCCCCATCAATCAATTAATAATCTTTATTTAAAATATTATTTCTTTAATTATATTATACCAGATAGTATCATAAAGCACAAAAATATTTATTTTCCAATAAAAATAAATATCATACAACTATTGATAACAATACTTTTCAAAATAATTATAAAATAATGTAGTAACAGGAAATAAATTATAATAATTTAAATCAAGAAAATTTTTGATCTATTTATTAATTTTTTGTAACAATTAATAGTTTAAATATAATTATGTATTTCTCACATATTCCAGCAACGGATTTATTTTGATAAAAAAGTAATTTCCTTTACTTAAAAATATCTTTATGATATAATTAATTAAAATAAATTTTACTGGGGATTGATATTATGAATGAGAGTATAAGTCTGTCTGTCGGACAAAACTTAAAGAGGATTCGAAAGGAATTGAATTTAAAACAGTATGCCATCACCGGAGGCAAAATTACCCGAAATTTAATAAGTCTTATAGAAAACGACAAAACTCCATTGTATGAAGATAACGCAAAGATAATCGCGGAAACTATGAATATCGCATTGGAAGAAAAAAAATTGGATATCATCATTGAGCCGGAAGACATCTTAAATCCAGCTCGATACGACGCCAAAAAAAGAGCTGACGAATACATAGAAGAGTTAAAAAACTTTTTAGATGAAAAAAATTTCGAAATTAAAGAGGAAAAGCTGGAAGAAATCGAAAGATTTTTAAATCATTGGAACTTAAGCGATAAAAAAGCTACCATATATGAACTGATAGGCGATTTATGTTATTACAAACATGATTTGGACAACGAATATAAGTATTTGACAAGGGCTTTGGATTATTCCTTTATATATCCTCAAAAAAAAGATGTTTATAAAATAGTATTAAAGTTAGTAGCCAACTATATTAATACCGGAAAATATGAAGAAGCTATCAGATTAGGAAACTTCGGCCTTGGGAGCCAAAAAGAGATGACAGACCGTTCAAAGGGGTTATTCTATTACAATATAGGACTTGCTTACAGCCATTTAAAGAGGCCTGATAATTGTTTAGAACAAGTAAATATGGCAAAAAAATATATTAAGAATGTAAATGATAATGTAGCAATAAGAATAATGATATTGGAAGGCAATTCCTTTACAAAAAAGAAAGAATACGATAAAGCTTTAGAAGCATATGCTCATGCTTTAGAAATGTTAAGAGATCATCAAAATGACTATGAGGGGTTGTATTTAGTATATATAAATTCAATAGAGGTATTTATAAATCAAAAAAATCATTCTAAAGTTACCGAATATTTAGATCTTATCATGAATGTTTTCCCTCATTTAACAAAAATGCCACACTATATAACAAATGCTTACTTAGATGTCTCTGATGCATATTCTTTTTTAAAAAAATATGATTCTTGTGAGAAGTATTTAAAAATTGCATTAAAATCAGCTAAAAACAAAAATGAAAAAGAACTACAGTCAAGAATTTTGTTGAAGATGTTCGACTTTTATACTGAAAGAGATGAAGATGAAAAAGTTGATTATGTCATGAGGGAATTAACAGAATATATATCAAATATTCCTAAAGACGACAAAACCGCGTTATCAGCGAAGTTAATTTTATATTATCTTAAAGATAAAGATGAAGAAAAGGCTAAGAAATTAGCTCAAAAAATAATAAATAAGGGAGGAAATGTATAATGAAAGATCATAAAAGGTCATTCATAAAATTACTGGTATTATTTATGATATTAATGAGTATATGGATCATGAGCCCATTTAGCACAGGTCCAGACCCCATTAGAGCTGAAGGAACCTTCTCTGACACAGGTCCAGATCCTATCAGAGCTGAAGTGAACCTCTTCACCGTAGGTCCAGATCCTATCAGAGCTGAAGTGAACTTCTTCACCGTGGGTCCAGATCCTATCAGAGCTGAAGTGAACTTCTTCACCGTAGGCCCAGACCCTATCAGAGCTGAAGTGAACTTCTTCACCGTAGGCCCAGACCCTATCAGAGCTGAAGGTATTATGAGCAATTATACCATAAATATTTAGGCCTCTCTATCCCATTTAAAATTTTTATAATTAATTTACAGACTTTATTCTACAAAAGAGTTTCTAATTTAAAATTAGAAACTCTCTTTATATCCAATAGGAATGTTCTATTTACTTTAATATACCGATGTTTTGATAAAGGTTTTTTTACATAGATACATTTTCCTATTACATATAAAATTTTATATAATTTTTTATATATTTTAAGTAAATCTCTTTACTTGTATATCTAATTATGATATAATAAAATAAAAACTGATAAAGGGACTGATATCATGGTTAAAGATGAGAATATTACTGTTGGTCAAAATTTAAAAAGAATCAGAAAAGAATTGGAATTAAAGCAATATTCAATAACTGGCGGAAAGATTACAAGAAATCTAATAAGCCTCATAGAAAATGATAAAACCCCATTATATGAAGATAATGCAAAGATAATTGCAGAAAATATGAATAGCAATGCAATGGAAAAAAATATGAATATATATATCGAGCCGGAGGATATATTAGATCCAAAGCGATATGATGCTAAAAAAGATGCAGATGTATATATCGAAGGATTGAGGAAACGTTTGGAGGAAAACCATCTTGAAATCAGACCTGAAGAACTGCAAAAAGTAGAACTGTTCTTAAATAATTGGAATCTAAGCGATAAGAAGATAATAATATATGAACTCTGGGCAGATATGTATTATAAGGCTCGCGATTTTGAAAATGAGCATATGTATTTGACAAAGGCTTGGGAATACTCCTTCATGTACCCGAAGAGAAAAGGAAACTACAGAATAATATCAAATCTAATATCCAATTGTATCAACAGCGGAAAATATGAAGAAGCAATCAGACTCGGAAATCTCGGGCTTTTAAGCCAAAAAAATTTGACGGACAATGATAAAAAGGTATTCCATTACAATAATGCCCTTGCCTACAGCTATTTAAATAAATTTGATGACGGATTAAGAGAATTAGCAATTGCAAAAAAATATAATTTGAATGCAAACGACAAATTGGAACGAAAGATATTGGTTTCGGAAGGATTTTGTTATGTAAAAAAAGGAGAATATGGCAAGGCTTTAAATGCTTATAATCTTGCATTGAGAATGTTAAACACTAACAAAAATTATGATGAATTATGCTTAATCTACACAAATATGATGGAGGTTTTCGTAAAAAGTAAAGACAGCAAAAAAATTTCCGAATATTTAAATCTTGTTATTAATTTATTGCATGATTTAGAAGATAACTCTTCTTATATAATAAAAATTTATTTAGAAATAGCTAATGCATATCTTTTCTTAAAAAAATACAATTCCTCGGAAGAATATTTATTAAAGGCTCTTAAAGTAACACGAATTAACGATGAGAAAGATTTGCATTCAAAGATTCTATTAAAATTATTTAATTTATATATTGAGAAAAATGAGATCAAAAAAATTGATGATCTTATGGAAGAATTTGTTCAGGAAGTTTCAAACATTCAAAAAGACGACAGGTTTGTTTTATTACTAAACTTGATTTTATATAACAAGGAAGAAAAAAATAAGGATTTTGTTCAAAAAATACTTAATAAAGGAGGAAAATAAAAATGAAAAAATGCAGGAAATTATTTGCAGTATTATTCTTATCACTTATACTATCAATAGGCTTAAACATAGTAAGTCCTTCAACAATACTTCCAGATCCGGAAAGAATAAACAGTATAATTATAGTAAATCCCTTAGGAATACTCCCGGATCCGGAAAGAATTTAAATTTCAAAACTCATTGTGCTTAACCCCCATTTAAATTTTTTTACTATTTAACTAAATCTAAAGATCAAAGTACCTGTCCCCCTTTTTGAGGACAGGTACTTTGATTTTCACCCACTATTTCATCGAATTGCAGATGGACTCTGCCAATTTATCGAATTCCCCTTCCTGCTCTTTTTTCATAGATGATTTAATTTCAAGGGGCGTACCGACAATTTCCATGTTCTTCATTCCTTCAAGGAGTTCCTCCATTATTTTTACAGCTCTGTTAGCCCATGTACCATTGCCGATTAACGAAACTTTTCTCTTTTGAAAATTCAATCTCGCCATTTCACGGATAAGAAATTCCATTCCATAATATAATCCCATATTATAAGTGGGAGAACCAAAAACAATGTTGCTGTATTTCCATGCATCCGCAATAATGTAGGAAGGATGAGTTTTGGAAACATCATATATTCTCATATCTTTAACTCCCCTTTCCGACAATTTATTGGCAATAATACTTACGGCATTTTCCGTGTGCCCGTACATAGATGCATAAACTAATATAACTCCCTGTTTTTCCGGTTCGTAGTTACTCCATTTATTGTATTTATCTAAAATATAATTTAGATTTTTCCTCCATATGGGTCCGTGAAGAGAGCAAATCATGTTTATATCGGTATCGGAAAGTTTTTTTAATATATTCTGTACTTGAGGCCCATATTTTCCTACAATATTTGTATAATATCGCCTTGCTTCCGAAAGATAAACAGGCTTAAAATCAATCTCATCACTAAATATGTTGCCGTTTAAAGCTCCAAATGTACCAAAGGCATCGGCGGAAAATAAAATTTTCTTCTTTGTTTCATAGGTAAACATAACTTCAGGCCAATGAACCATAGGCGCAAAATAAAACTTCAAAGTATGTTCTCCCAAACATATTTCGTCCTGTTCCTTTACTTCATAATAATCATTTTTTTTATCAAAATTAAAGAGCTGTTCTATAAATTGAAAAGTTTTTGAATTACCGACAATCTTTACCTTTGGATATCGGAATACAATATCTTGAATATTGGCACAATGATCCGGCTCCATATGATTAATAACCAGATAATCCAATGTCCTTCCATTTAACACATGTTCAACATTTTCCAAATACAAACTGCTGATAGAAGAATCTGCAGTATCTAAAAGAGCTGTTTTTTTATCCAAAATTAAATAGGAATTATAAGAAATACCGTTAGGCAATGGAAACATATTCTCAAAACGCTCCAATCTCCTATCGCTGCCTCCTACCCAAAAAATTTGAGGACTAACTTCCTGAACACAATACATAATACTCCTGACCTCCCACATAAAATTATTTCTATTATTATTTGAATTTCCTTTTCATATATTCTTCAATATTTATTTTAACATATTAATAACGGATTTCATAAACAGCACCAAATCCTTGGGAGTTCTGGAAGTAATTAAATTTCCGTCTACTACAACTTCCTTATCCACGAATATTGCTCCCGCATTTGTCAAGTCATCCTTTATGGATATAAATGAGGTAACCTTTTTTCCCTTTAATTTACAGCAGGAAGCCAGCATCCACGGACCATGACATATAGCTCCTATGAGTTTTCCTTCTCTGTCCATTTCCTTTACAAATTCTACAGTTTCCTTACATCTCCTCATGTAATCCGGAGAATATCCACCAGGAATTATTACGCCGTCATAATCTTTGCTGCTTACTTCTCTCGAAGCATGAGTACTTTTCACGGGATATCCGTTTTTCCCTTTATAAACTTTATCTTTTTCCGTTCCTACCACATCAACTTGATATCCCTCCTCCAAAAGACGATAATAAGGATACATAAGCTCCATATCTTCAAATTGTTGTTCTGCGAGAACAGCTATTCTTTTCATATTATAAAACCTCCTTAATCTCATTGATTTCACTTATCTCTTTAATATCAATCTTACCCTAACTTTTATGCTTGAAACATTAAGCTCCTAATCTTAAGATTAAGAGCTTTTTATCAGCCTTGATTCTTCTCATAAGGAACACCGTCTGCAGCAGGCCCTGAAGATTTCCCTACAAAACCCATCAGGACTATTATTGTTAATACATATGGTATCATTGCAAGAAGTTGAGACGATATTTGAAGTTTTGTTCCTCCTAAGTACACAACCAATCCTTGCGCCATTCCAAACAAAAGACAAGCCCACATTGAACCTTGAGGTTTCCACTTTCCGAAGATCATAGCTGCCAATGCTATAAATCCCTGTCCCGAAATAAGTGTAGCTCTAAAATTTGAAACCACCGCTATACTCATTGCAGCTCCTCCAAATCCCGCAAATATTCCGGATAAAATAACCGAGATATATCTTATTTTAAAAACATCAACTCCCAAAGTATCTGCCGCTCTCGGATGTTCTCCGACAGCTCTTATTCTCAGCCCCAGCCTTGTTTTATATAAAATAAACCAAAGAACAAATACCAGGATAAAGGCCATGTATACCGTTGCATACTGATTGAACACCAAGTCCATAAAGCTTCCCGGAGAAAATATTCCATTTAAAGGCCTGGGCATCTTATCTTCCAATTTTATGGTTAGAGTCATTGTCGCCCCGTTAAAAAATATTCTGCTTAAGAAAAGAGCAAGTCCGGGACCTAAAAAATTAATGGCAGTTCCCGATATAATCTGATCGGCGCCAAAAGTGACACTTGCTATGGCATGAAGAAGAGCAAGAACTCCCGCCGATAATCCTGCCGCAATAAATGCTAACCATGGACTATGGGAATAATAGCATACTGTTGCTCCTATGAATGCTCCCATGGTCATCATACCTTCAAGGCCTATATTAACTACTCCCGAATTTTCAGATATTACTCCTCCTAAAGCCGTATACATAAGAGGTGCGGCATACATTAAAGTGATCCCGATTATAAGTCCCAAATCATTTATCAGATTCAACTTTTTCACCTCTCTTCACAATCTTAAAATTTCCTTTTCTATCAACTATCATCTGAACAAATTTAGGCATAGCTATAAAAAATACTATAGTACCTATCATTATATTTATTACTTCGGAAGGTGCTCCCATTATAGGCTGCAGCTTATGGCCTCCATAAGTTAATCCTCCGAATAAGAGCCCTGCAAATATGCAACCTATGGGATTATTCCCTGCAATAAGAGAAACCGCCATACCGTTAAATCCATTGCCTTCCATTGCGGCGAGAACAGATATTTCATTGGAAACTCCAAGTACATGAAGAGCTCCTGCCGCTCCTGAAATTGCCCCTGATATCATCATAGCCACTACTATATTTCTTTTAACATTTATTCCTCCATATTCTGATGCATCCTTGTTGAATCCGACTGCTCTCAGTTGATATCCCAATGTGGTGTTATTTAATATATAATTTATAAGAAAAGCCAATAATATGGCAACTATAAATCCTATGTTTATAGGAGGATCAATAAATCCACCGATCAACGGGTGATTTGATATCCAAGTTCTTCCGGCCTCTGTAAGTTTCCAATTAGTGAGTATACTGCTTTGAGCACTTTCAAGAATTTTATATGATGCCTCGCTGTTAGGCCTTTTAAATTTATCCCAAAATATAACATAATTATTTAAATAAAGAGCTATCCAATTCAGCATTATAGATGTAATTACTTCATTAATCCCAAATTTTGATTTTATGGCTCCTGCAATTCCTCCCCAAATTGCCGCTGCAATACAAGCTGCAGAAAATGCAACTATTACATGTACAATAGGAGGGAGGTGCCAAAAATAACCTACTAATGTGGCTGCCATTGCTCCGATTATAAACTGTCCTTCCGCACCTATATTGAATAATCCCGTTCTAAAGGCAAATGCTACAGAAATACCCGTAATGATAACAGATGTAGATCTTATTATTGTCCAGGAAATATATTTTGAACTGCCAAAGACTCCGGTGATCATTATCCAATATGCTTCAAAGGGATTAAATCCGCTTACTCCAAGTATAATTGCTCCTACTATCAAACCAATTAAAATTGAAATAGCAGTATATTTAAATCTGTTTTTTTTCATCTTCTGAACCTCCTGCCATAAGGTATCCCAATTTTTTCTCATCAACTGTTTTGGCATCTAAAACATCAACTATTTTCCCATTAAATATTACTGCGATTCTATCGGAAAGATCTACTATCTCATCTAATTCAAAGGAAATAAGAAGAACTGCTTTACCATTATCCCTTTGTTCTACCAAGTACTTATGAACAAATTCTATAGCTCCTACATCAAGCCCTCTTGTAGGCTGAGCCGCTATAAGTACTTCCGGATCATTGGATATTTCTCTTCCGATTATTACTTTCTGCTGGTTTCCTCCTGAAAGGGAGCCCGCCTTTGAAGTTTCATCTATAGGCCGTATATCAAATTTTCCTATAATTTCTTTCGCATATTTTTTTACTTCTTCTCGATTAATTCTTCCTTTATAAGAAAACGGCTCTTTATCATACTTTTCAAGAATCATATTTTCCGATATATCAAAGTCTAATATTAAACCTCTTCTCTGCCTGTCCTCAGGAATGGCACACATTCCTCTTTCTATTATTTTTTTAGGTATGTAATTAGTTATATTTTCGTTTTTTAAATAAACTTTCCCTTTCTCAATTTTTCTTAATCCCATCAACCCTTCAATTAACTCGGCTTGTCCATTTCCGTCTACTCCCGCAATACCCAATATCTCTCCTTTATGAAGGGTAAGAGAAAGGTCATTTACCACACTTAAATTTCTATTGTCCTTGATTACAATGTTATTTATCTTAAGTATTTCTTCGCCTTTTTCTTTCTCTTTTTTATCAACTTTAAAACTTACTTCTCTCCCAACCATCATTTCCGCTAATTCCTCTTCAGACACATCTTCAACTTTTACCGTGCCAACCTTTTTCCCTCTCCTGATAATAGTACAATAATCCGCTGCTTGTTTTATTTCTTTTAATTTATGAGTAATAATAATTATTGTTTTGCCCTGTTCGGTTAATTTCTTCATTATCTGAATAAGTTCATCTATTTCCTGAGGAGTCAATACTGCTGTAGGCTCATCAAGTATTAAAATATCCGCACCTCTATAAAGAGCCTTTAATATCTCAACCCTTTGCTGCATACCCACAGTTATATCTTCAATTTTTATTTCGGGCTCAACAAAAAGTCCGTATTTTTTAGACAGCTCTTCCACTTCTTTTTTAGCCTTATTCATATCCAAATACCCTGAATCCTTAGAACCCATTTTTTTGGTCGTTTCCATGCCTAATATTATATTTTCCACTACAGTGAAGGTATTTATCAGCATAAAATGTTGATGAACCATGCCTATTCCGTTTTTTATCGATACATTTGGATTTGTGACATTTACTTTTTTTCCATTTATAAATATTTCTCCTGATGTAGGCTGGTATAATCCATAAAGAATATTCATAAGCGTAGTCTTGCCTGCTCCGTTTTCTCCCAAAAGCGCATGAATTTCCCCTTTATGAACTGTTAAATCTATACCGTCGTTTGCAACAAAATTGCCGAATTTTTTAGTTATCTTTTTCATTTCCAGGACTTTGGTTGAAAAATCAATCCTATTCAATAAGGTTGACCTCCTATCTTTAATATCAAACAGCCCAGGCATTTGCCTGAGCCGCCTATCAATTTTTATTGTAAGGTTTTTATAAACTCCTTGTAAGTATCTTCATTATACGGAACTACAATTTTCCCATCTATTATATCTTTTTTCAATTGCTCAACTTCGTCAAGTATTTCCTTTGGAACGTGTTTATCCGAAGTCGGAGCAATATCTACGGCTCCTTCTTTCAACCCATAAACTACGGTAGTCCCTCCTGGGAACTTACCTTCCTTTAAATCTTTAACTACATTATATACTCCGACATCAACTCTCTTCATAGCAGATGTAATAACATTATCCGGAGCCTTGAAATTCTGGTCCTTGTCAACACCTATTGCATACTGGTCCTGTTCTTTGGCCGCTTCTATAACACCGTCTCCAACTCCTCCTGCCGCATGAAACACTATATCCGCTCCCTGCTGATACATTGATGTCGCTATGGCCTTCCCTTTTGCCGCATCAGTATAGGATTCCGCATATTGTCTCAAAACTTCCGCATCCTTATTTGCATATTTAACTCCTGCCTGATAACCGTAATCAAAAGCCCATATTACATCTCCTTCCATACCGCCTACAAAACCGACTTTGTTCGTCTTTGTCATTTTTCCTGCTATGTACCCTACTAAGAATGACGGCTGTTCTTGTTTAAATACTATCCCAACTACATTATCGGGAGTACCGCCTGGAGTATCATCATAAGAAAAATCTACAATAGCATATTTTATCTCTGAATTCTTCTCAGCAGCCTCTTTAATAGCATCCGACAACTTATAACCGATACCGATTATCAGATTGTTTCCTGCATCTGTAGCTGCCTCAATATTAGGTTGAAAATCCGCATCTTGATGAGATTCCTGATAAGATACTTTCACACCCAATTCTTTTCCTGCTTTCTGTAAACCTTCCCACGCCGATTGGTTAAAAGATTCATCATTTACTCCGCCTACATCAGTAACCATGCTTACCTTTAAATCTGAATTTCCACCATCTTTAGAACATCCTACAATACCTAAGACAAGTACCGAGATAATTAAAATCGATACAATTTTCCTCATCTTAACTCCCCCTCTAAATATATTAACTCATATTTCTATTCTACATATCTTTTATAATTCCTGCTCTCTATCCATATATTTTAGCAAAAATGTTTTCAGAAGTTTCGGAAAAACAATTAACATTGAATATTTGATTCTCTTGATATATATCCTTCCTTTGACAAAATATTCACAGCCTTCGGCAGTTTCTCCTCATTAACCATTAATATAGGTCCCGTACATCCCATTCCGCTTTCTGCATAAACTCCGTTTTTCCACAAAACTTTTACTGCATTTTCCAACTCCATAATATCTATCCCCGCAATAGACCCTGTAACTACTTCTTTCAATGGAGCTTGAACTTCTTCATACTCATTTTTGTCTTCTTTTTTTGTATCCTTTGTCACATCTTTTAAAATTTCTTTCAATCCTGCATTGTTAGCTCTTGAAAATTCTTCTTCTTGTTTCTTTCGAATTTCTCCGTCTATTATATTTTTTCCGTACAATATGGCATTTTTAACTACTGGAGCTCCTGATGCTCTTGATATTATAAGTATCTTCCTGTCATACCCTTCTCCTATACTCGGCCCATATCCGTAACCCAAAGATTCATAGCTGCCTCCCGTTGTAAATGACGAAAATAATTTTGAAAGAATATTTCCCGTCAAAGTATCGGTAACAATTACATCAGCCGAACCTGTAAGAAGATCATTTCCTCTCATGATACATCCTCCGTCGGCTCTCATGGATTCGGCAAAATTAATTTTATATCCGTTGGAATTCAGCCTTTCTAATGCCCTCTCAACTTGATTTGCCCCATCTACATTTAATATGCCTACTTTGGGATCTTCAATTCCCATGGATTTAGCCGCTATTATACCCAATATTCCATTTTTAATCATAGCTTCAACCCTATGAGATGATGAGGTTCCTGTGGTTGTGGCTATAAATATTTCTTTTCCCGTTCCCGGGCTTACAGTTCTTCCTACAGTCGATACCCCAACCGGAAAACTATAATGCATGGTAACTGCACAATCTATTTTTCCGCTGTCAAGAAGTTCTTCCATTTTTTTATATCCTTCTTCTTCATCTTTTACTGCTTCTTGAATTAAAGAACTGTCCACTTTTGGTCCTATCAATATTACTTCCACGGTTTTATCTGATTTCTGTGCCATCTCCGCACCTTTGACTACATTTTCAACTCCATGTTCACTGCCAAAAGTTGTTATTCCTACTCTTACCTTTTTGCCTGTACTTCTGCCTTCCAAAATATCTGCCATGTCGTTAAAAATCTCACCTATCATTTTATTTACATTGTCTGACATTTTATCACCTCTAATCATCTATTAAATGAGATGCAAAATCTCTCATAGCTTCTGCTATAAGTTTTTTAATATTTTCCTGGGAAACTTCCTTGTCTTCCTTTTCAATTCCATGATTTTTCTCTATAACTATAGATACTCCGTCGAATAAATTAGTCATTCTTCCAAGGAAAAGACTTCCCTTACCTACTATCATGACTCTGTTAATGTCCCCCGCAAGGATGCCTTCTCTTGCAAGTCCCACATATGGCACGCCCGAAGGAATATGACCTTGAGTTGGTGCCCATCCTTCCATTCCGTGTTTCTCAATGAAAGAATTTATTTCCGTCCTTTGAATATCATTTCTCTTAACTCCCAATGCCGCTATCATCTTATAATTAGCTTTCGGCACATCTCCTGCTCCCGCAGGTTTCGTTATATCCGGATTTTGCATTTCTACCGAATATTTATCTATATCCGTAATCTTCAGATTTCCTCTATCCAGAGGTGCGGTTACCAAGGAAGTAATTACTGCCTGAGGCGAAGAACCTGTTCCTACGGTATGTCTCCCGACTAAATCCGTTCTCAGTACGGGATTTACTCCGTCATTTTCTCCTATGAGAATTGCAAAACCTCCCAACACATCCTCCAATATGGGTAATCCCTTTTTCACATGATCTTTCCCGTTCATCCCCAGTTTAGCGGTTGAACCTCCGCCAACCACAACCACGTTCTTATATATCTTTGATTGGACTAAAGCAGCAGCCTCTATTATGGAATGGGTAGGACCTGCACAAAAGCCTCTCGTATCTGAGCCCGTAGCATTTATAAATTCTGCTACTTCGGCTATGGATTTGGCAAAATTTCCTCCTCCTCTTTGATTCATATCACCGCAAGCCTCTTCCGAACATTCAATTATATACTCAACGTCTTCAGGATTGATATTATTCTTGTCAATCAGATTTAATGCTGCTATCGCTCCTGAAGCTTTAACCGCAATGTTTTCAAACATTACATGAGCACTTAGATTGATGTCAATATCATGAGCTCTCTTTATACAGCCTACAAGTTCATTATTGAAGAAAAGTCCTTCTGCCCCTTGCTCGTTTATTAATCTCTCTATTTCAGTTTTTTCTTCTCCTTTTTTAATTTTTGAAACCAACTCTTCTTTTATAAAATGATGCTTCAAAAGTTTTTCTTTGGCACTGTTGCTGAAATTATCGGTGAGCTTTACAAGATCAAAGGTATCAACTATCTTCATAAAGCCTATAAATTCATCTTCCGGCATTATTTCTCCAAATTTTCCTATCTTATTTGCTTCTTTCACTTTTTTATCATACCACGGTTCTCCATAATTTTTTAAGTCCTCCGGAGTGATATTTCCAATATATGTTTGGTTAGGAGGATAACTAACAACGTCTTCAAAGCTGCGAAGATGATTTGGCAGCTCTTTCAGATAATCTGAATTTGGATTTATAATCCTTTCTGTTGTCTGCGTTGTACCATTGTGTATAACCATATCTGGAGTATGAATCAAGACATACCCGGCTCCTTTAACTACAGGATAATTCATATTATTACACCTCCAAAAATTATATTACGAAAATTATTAAAAAGGCTTTTATCGAAACATCAATAAACTAATGAAGCCTTTGTTGAAACCCACTTAAGGTCAAATATATATTAATGAAAATTGGATTTTCCTATGGGTTATAAGAATTATAGTTTTTAAATGGGTGATAATTCTACCACCCATTTAAAAACAAATATATTATTCTTCAAAAACAGTCTGTTCTTCTACTTCTGTTGATAAAGCCTTCAAAGCTCTTTCTACAAGCTTTCTTCTCAATTCTTTCTCCTCTTTTTTGTCCAGACTCGGATTCCCAAGAGGATGAGGAATTGCAACTGTAGGTACTATTCTGTTAGCTCCTACAGTTAAAGATATAGGAACTATAGTACACATATGAACAACAGGAATTCCTGCTCTTTCAATTTCCTTCACCATTGTTGCACCGCAACGTGTACAGGTGCCTCAAGTGGAGGTTAATATAACTGCATCTACTTTATCTGCCACCAAATCTTTTGCAATATTCGCCGCATATTTTTTTGCATTGGCTACTGCTGTTCCATTTCCGACAGTAGCATAATAATATCTATGCAAGCTTCCTATTTTACCTTCTCTTTCCAAATCCCTCATTATATCCACAGGCAGAACCCTGTCAGGATCGTCATTGGCATATACAGGATCATACCCGCCATGAGCTGTCTGATATGTTTCAGAGGTTAGATCATTTACTCCCTCGATATCATACTTCCCATATTTAGATGCACTGGAAGATTCAATATGATCGGGATTTCCCTTTGGAACTATTCCTCCCGATGTAACCAATGCAATTTTAGCGTGAGCAATATCCTTTATAGGAGGATTCGGCTTAACTCTGTCAAATTTCGGCATAGGAAATTCTGTTGTGAATTCCTCTCCCTTTAATTTTTTAATCATCATATCTACTGCTCTTGCAGAACCTCGTTCTTCTGCAAAATAGTTTTTCCTGATTCCCCGCGGTATATATTCTTCTTCTTCCGGCATTCCTATTTCTTCTCCCTTGGCAAGCTTAAGTGCCAAAGGAACCATTTTCTTTACTGCGTCTCTCATTCCTGCAGCGCTATTTTTAGTTGATACTATATATATACTTTTCTTAAACATATCTGCTCCGGGATTTTCTACATACATTCCGGTTAAAACAGGTATTCCAAGTTCTTTATATACAGCATCTGCTATTGTGCCGCAGGCAACTCCGTATCTTCCTGCATTGAAAGCCGGTCCTGCTATAAACATATCCGGATTATAGCTTTTTACCATCTTAATTATTTCAGCCTTTGCTTCTTCAATGTTTTCGTTGAAATAACTGTCGCCGCATATAATTGTGGCCACTATCTCAACTTCTCCCTTAAAGCCAGCATTCAAAGCCATACCGGGACCTACAAACCCTTTTCTTATTTCCGGTTTATAATCAGCTTTTTCTTCTCCTCCTATACCTGCAAAAAACTGATTTATATAGTGAACAACTTTAATCTTTCCCATTATTCTCACCCTCTCCTTTGTCCACGGGGGCACTAATCTTTAAATATTGTATATTCATCTCTTATAGTTTTAACTTCTTTCCTTATTTCATCTACGTCTAAAACCATTTCCATCATTCCTATTTGCTCGTCATAAACTTCGGGATTAACTTCCTTTTTAAATTCCGGTTCTACTGCATGATAAACTCTGAGTCCCAACTGGACTCCTGCCAATGGACCTGCATAAGTAGGATCACCAGCTGTAACGGTTTCGGCAGCTAATCCGGCAGCTTCTGCTTCTGCACCGCCGATTATAACTACTGTATTTTCCGGACCGTATTTTTCAGCTAATTCTTTAACCCTCTTCTGATTCTCAAGATCCATTGCTCCTGCTGCAGTTCAGACAAAGCATTCTGTTGATGAGAATACAACTTCGCATCCTGTTCCCTTTAGACATTCTTCTATTGCGGGACCCGGTATACCGTCTCTGTCTCCGATGATTATAACCTTTTTCCCTTCCAACATTGACATGTTCTCACTTCCTTTCTTCTACATATTATTAATATCCTTTTACCGACATTTTATTAAAGCCCATTTCATTAGTAGCACCAGTAATAGCTTGAAGTTCTACTACTACGGAACCGTCTTTATTTAAATTACCTACAAATCCTCCGGCTATGGCTTCAACCTGTCTTATATCCCCTATGACTTTTTCCATTGGAGGTAGTGTAATAAGTTCATTTGCATTGCCTCCCGTTACTACAGCATTGGCCGATACGTCTGCATCTGCCAATGACTGGCTTGCTCCGTCTCTTCCGGCATATTCATCGGTAATTATTACTGTTTTAATTCCCTTATTTTCTATCTTCTTGCAATTCATAATAAGATCAGTATCGGGATTTCCAAATCCTTCTTGGGAAACAATTGCTCCGTCTGCTCCCAAATACTCAGCTAATTTTGCTGTCCAATTAGAAGATCTCTCTTTATCTGCCAAATAAACATTTTCATTGGTTATTATTACTCCTACAAAGTTAAGTTCCTTTCCATGTTTTTTAAACAAATCCTCAATTACAGGATTGTTTAAATGATGGTAGGTAGTATTTTTATCGCAGGCAGAAACACAATTCCCGCTGATTATAGCCCCATCCATCAATTCTGTAGGATACACTATCGTAGGAACCATACGCTTTGCATCTACACCATAAACATAAGTATCATGAAGCAATCCTTGACTTTGAAGCATTAAAACATAAACTACTTTAGGTAAATCAGGATATGCTTTTATGCCCTCCAATAGAGGTAATGTCTCAAAACTTTCTACCTTATCGGGAACTAATTGGGAAGCTGATTTCCCTACATAAGTTGCGGCTTTCAAACCTGCAATTCTCAGGGCATGTTCATATTCATGTTGTTTCAGCCCTTCTTTAGGTTGAAATGCCAATACTATATTATTAAGCTTTGAAAAAGGAGTATATTCTGCTCCTACGCCGGTCATGTCAATAATGCCTTCCTGAAATCCTACTATCTTTCCTGTTGTAACTATAGCGCAGCCTTTTAACACATTTGTTCTGCCACTTCCGACGGTTTCCACCTTTGAAATTACTCCCGGAAAAATTCCTCCTGCACCTTCTACTTTAACTCTCGGTTCAATGACATCTTTTACCGGTGTAATTCTTATGCTTTCTCCCGGTCTTGCAAGTTCAACTTTTACATCTTCTATATGCTCGTCTTCTTTTATTAAAGATATCAGTTCTTCCTTATTAACATATAATACTCCATTTTCCACTTTAGTTTCCTTGCCAAACTGAACATCTTTAATAAATATATAACCCAGATCAAGCTTCATATATTTCTTCACCTCCTTAGTTGTTTAAATATATATTTTAATTCCATGAAGGAATTAAAAACAATTTGAATTAAATATATTTTTTGATCATCTCTTCTACAGATTTTACGGTAGCATCATCTTTTATCTTTTCATCAATTTTTTCTCCGTCTTTATATATAGCTATTACAGGTAATCCCAAAACCTTTTGCCCTATAGCGACTCTTCTTGCTTTCGTTATATCCAATTCACAAAATTTAATCTTATCACCATATGTTTTTTCCATTTCTTCAACATGAGGTTTTAATGCCTTACATGGTTCACAACCTTGAGACCAAAAATCTACCAATGCATAACCCTTTGACTTTAATACTTCTTCTTCAAAATTAGTTTTGTCAAGACTTAACATTATTTATTCCTCCTCTTTATTATATTTAAACATCAAATGTATCCGCAATATATTTTTCAGCTTCAACAGCTGCTATTGCCCCATCGGATGTTGCGGTAACTACTTGCCTCAATGACTTCACCCTGCAGTCTCCCGCCGCAAATACTCCGGGAATATTCGTTTTCATATTTTCATCGGTTTTTATATAACCTCTTTCCATGTCCAATATTCCTTCAAAGAGCTGAGTTACAGGATTGTATCCAATAAACACAAATATGCCGAAAGTACCATCGTCTTCATCTGCAAATATTTCTTTTTCCTCTCCCGTTATTGTATTTTTTACAATCATAGACTGTACTACTCCATCGCCTTTTATTTCTTTAACAGCTGCATTCCACAAAAACTGAATCTTGGGATTCTTAAAAGCCTTTTCCTGAATTGATTTAGCCGCCCTTAATTTATCTCTTCTGTGAATTATTGTTACTTTTCTTGCAAACTTAGTAAGATACATAGCTTCTTCTACAGCCGCATCTCCTCCTCCTACTACAAATACCTCCAGATCCGTAAAAAAGTCGGCATCGCAAGTAGCACAATATGATACCCCTTTCCCCGTGAATTCTTTTTCTCCAGGGCATCCAATCGGTTTGGATTTTGCACCTGTTGCTATTATTACTGCCTTTGCTTTATAATTCCTTTTTTCTCCCTTAAGTACCTTTATCTTTCCATCAATTTGAACTTCCGTTATCGTATCAAGAGTTCTTTCAGCTCCAAATGCATCTGCTTGTTGAACCATTCTGGCGGTTAAAGACGGTCCGCTTGCATTTTCTATAGAACCCGGATAATTAGCAACTTCTTCTGTCATCACAATTTGTCCTCCGGATTTCTCTTTTTCCACTATAAGTACATTTAGCTTGGCTCTTGCACCGTATAGTCCGGCAGATAATCCGGCAGGCCCTGCCCCGATAATTATTAAATCATAAACTTCTTTCATCCTTACATCCCTCCCAACATATACTATATGTCATTATAATAATTAAATCTATCAATGTTAAAAAAAATTAATTTTTAAAATAAATTATCCTTTATTGCAGAGTTCATAAGGGATAAATCTATTATCTGAAAATCCTTAAGGACACTTTCATTCCATTTACAAGGCCTTTTTCCCTTCAAAAACTTTTCAGCAGTCATAATACTGTTTTCAATAATTGAGAGGGAATCCAAGTCAAGTGCATCTCCATAGCACATAATAATAGATTTATATGGAGTTTCATTTGGCTTTACGCTTCCTGACAGAGGATGAGTCCCAAGTTTATATCCTAAATGAATCTTATCCCTTGCATATTTTAATATACCCAATAAATCAACACTGAAATATTGTACTTCAAACTCTTTATAATATCTATCTCTCACCATTGGGTTGTTTGTCAATATAAAAAATTTTTTCATATAAATTCTCCTTACTAACCAATTCCGGGGAAATCCAATTGTCTTAAAGCTTCATAAAGAATAATATTTACCGAATTAGATAAGTTTAAAGATCTTTTAATCTCCAATCTCATGGGAATTCTAATAGTCCTGTCCCAGTTTTTAGACAACAACTCCATAGGAAGTCCCCTTGTCTCCTTGCCAAATACTAAGAAACAATTATCAAAATACTTCATATCCGTATATCTTTGCTTTCCCTTAGTAGTTGCATAGAAAAACATCTCTCTATCATATTTATCTAAAAGTTCTTCAATGCTATCATGATAATTTATATTTACAAGATTCCAATAATCAAGACCAGCTCTTTTTAAATGTTTATCATCAGTGGAAAACCCAAGAGGTCTTACCAAATGAAGAATTGATTTTGTAAGAGCACAAGTTCTTGCAATATTTCCTGTATTTTGAGGAATTTCCGGTTCCACAAGCACTATGTGTACAGACATACTATCTCTTCTTTCCAAAATTGTATTTTACATTAAATTTTCAATTATAAATCTAATTATTAAGAACGTATCTTTCAATAGCATTTCCTACTCCGTTTTCATCATTTGTGTCGGTTATAACATCTGCACTTTTCTTTGCTATTTCCACTCCATTTTTCATTGCAACAGACAATCCCGAAAATCTAAACATGGATATATCATTTTCATTATCTCCTATTGCCACAACTTCTTCTTTTTTTACTCCTAAGATATTGCATAATTCTCTGAGAGCGGTCCCTTTGGACACTCCTTCATTCATAACTTCAAAATTGTTATACCAAGAACTTGCAATTTCAATTCCGTTTAATCGAGATATTTTTTCTCTGAAAGACATTAATTTATCTTTATCATCCTCAATAAAAGTAATTTTAAATATATCGATATTTTTATTTCTTATAACTTCAACAGGATTATCGACTACTTCAATATTTATTTTATCTTTACCTTGCAGGCTTTGATTATTCTCATAATATTTTAAAGTTGCCTTAGTCATACCCGTTGAAAAGAAAGTATTCTCATTATAAAAATGGTAATACATGCCTTCCTCTTTCCCAACCTCAAATACTTTTTCACCAATCTCAGTGGGAATGGGATTTTTATATAGGACCTGTGAACCATCCTGATTTGATACATATCCGCCGTTGCAAGATATAATCGGAGTATCTATCCCCAAACCTTTGGCATAATGCAGTCCCGAAGTAAATATTCTTCCTGTAGCAAGAACTATTTTTATTCCTCTTTTTTCGGCTTTTCTTATAACATCTTTATTTTTTTCAGATATCCGTTCCTTACTGTTTAAAAGAGTCCCATCCATGTCTATTGCAATTACCTTATACCTCATTGATATACCTCCTTAATAATTTTGAACAAATAAAGTATAGCATAAAATTAGTAAAAATTTAAACCAAATCTTAAATAATAATTAAATGAAAATGATTTCCTAATAAAAATAAATCAATTCATAAGAACTAAAAGGTATCAACCGGGTATCTTAATAAAATCTTCTATACTATTTAATATGATGAGTCCATCTTTTTTCATCTGAAACAGAAGTTTTTCTCCCTCTTCTTTTTCCGTCCAGTCCATTCTCTTATAGCCTTTGGACTTTTGTATTAAATATACTTTTTTACCCATTTTTAATCCTTCATAGGCGCTCTGAAGATTCTTTAAATTTCCTCTTCCATAAGGCACATCACTTAATATTACTATTTCAGATTCTTCTATGGATTTCATATTCTTTTCAAAAGCAATTTCTCCTATTTCATTAAAAGGCTGCTCTTCTATCACTTTTATTGATAACCTCTTTGCCAGCTTCCAATCACTGTCTCCTATATTTATAACTCCCAAAGTAATATCAAAATTCGCTTCTTCCAATTTGCTTAATATTTCTCCTCCCGTTCCTCCGCCAGCTATTACATGAATCTTTTTCTTTCTAATTTTCTCTTCAGCCTTATTTAATTGAAGAGGTACTATATAAATGCTGTCAGTATAAGGGTTTTCTTCAACTATTGAATTTAAATTATAGGCTTTTTTTATGTTTTCTCTGGTTATGACGTTCTTTGGAACTCCTTGAGATAATATTTTCCCTTTGTCCATAAGTATTATATCATCGCTGTATCTTAAAGCCAAATTAATATCATGGATTACCAATACAACAGTAGTTCCTTTATTTTTATTAAAATCTTTTAAAAGAGAAAGTATTTCTATTTGATGGTTTATATCCAAATGACTTGTAGGTTCGTCCAAAAATATTATTTCCGATTCTTGAGCCAGTGTTCTTGCAATAATTACTCTTTGTCTTTCCCCTCCGCTTATTTTGTTTATACTTCTGTCTCTCAATTCAAATATATTAGTTAGTTTCAAACATTCATTGACGATTTCCAAATCATTTTCCTTTTCATTTTGAAATCTGCTGATATAAGGATATCTGCCCATAAGAACTACATCAAACACGGAAAAATCATAAGGAATATATGTATTCTGAGGAACAAGGGATATCTTCCTTGATAATTCCTTTGTCTTGTATTCCCTTATGTTCTTCCCATCCAACAATACCTTCCCACTATCAGGCTTATATATATTGCACAGATTGTTAATGAGAGTGCTTTTCCCACAGCCGTTGGGTCCGATTATACTTACAAACTTCCCCTTTTCTATATTAAAGGATACGTTATTTAATACTTTTTTATTTTCCATATATCCAAATTCTAAGTTGTTAACTTCCAAAACATAAGTCATTTCTTTCACTCCTGAAATCTATACGGTTTTTTTCCTTTTTCTCAATAAGTAAATAAAAAACGGCCCTCCAAACATAGCGGTTATAATTCCTACAGGTATTTCAGTAGGAGAAATTACAGTTCTCGCTACCGTATCTGCAAATATCATAAACATTCCTCCTACAAGAGCCGAGCTGGGCAGAAGTATTCTATGATCCGGACCTACAATGAGCCTTACAATATGAGGAATTATAAGCCCTACAAATCCTATTATACCACATACTGAGACTACCGAAGATGTTATAAAAGCACATATAACAAGTATATAAATTTTGGTTTTCTCAACTTCCACCCCCAAACTTTGAGCTGCCTCTTCTCCCGTAAGTATTATATTTAAATCTTTTGCAAAAAAAGTAAGAATAATCATAAATATTATAACCGGAGGAGAAGTTTTTAAAAATGGTTCCCAACCCTTGCCGGAAAAGCTCCCTAAAGTCCAAAATATAATTTTGGACATATCCTTGGAATTTATCACCATTATAAAAGACATAACAGCCGTAAAAAATTGTCCTACTGCAACACCCGAAAGCAGAAGGTTATCTACCGGTATTTTATTTTTAACTCGTGAAATAAAATAAACCAAAAAAGCCGCGGCAATCGCTCCTATAAATGCTCCAATGGAGACAGAAGACATTCCCAGCAAACTAAAATCAATCTTCGCCACTATGGTTATAGCGGCTCCCAGAGCCGCCCCTGAAGATATTCCTATGATATAGGGATCCGCCATGGGATTTTTAAATATTCCCTGAAACGCCGCTCCCGATATTGAAAGGGCTGCCCCCACGATAACTCCCAAAAGTACTCTGGGGAGCCTTATATTGAGAATAATAATTTTGGAAGAATCAGATATATCCGATGTATCTATATTATCACCCAATACAGGAATTTCTGATAAAATTATCCTCACAGTATCTACAACTTTAATATTTGCACTTCCCATTGTGGAAAAAACAGCAATTAAAAGAATAAGTAATATAAACATTAATAATATAATTTTCCCGTAATTCTTTCTATTCATCTTAAGTCTCATAATATACCTGCTTTATTTATTATTTGAAAAGTTCCGGATGTATTGATTTTGCTATTAATTCAAGGGCATCTATTATTCTCGGACCAGGTCTTGAAACTATATCCGGATCTAAAAGATAAATTCTGTCATTTTTAACTGCATTTATATCCTCATACCCAGGTCTTTTCCTAATGGAATCAGTGGTTTTTTCTTTACTGTCCTTTGAAACCAAATACACATCAGGGTTTCTTTCAACAAGTTGCTCTAAATCAAATTGAGGATATCCTTCCGCTGCGTCTCCCGCGATATTTTTCCCCCCAGCCAAGTTTATCAGTTCGTCCATAAATGAACCCGGACCTGCAGCCATCAAAGGGTCATACCATATTTCATAAAAGGTACTTATTTTTTTCGCATTTTTAACCTTTTCCACTACAGCATCTTTTCTTTTTTCCATCGAAGATACAATCTCCTTGGCTTTTTCTTCAGTATTTGTTATTTTACCTATATCAACAATAGTATCCTCAATTTGCGATACGTTTTCCGGTTCATAGGACACTAAAGCTATTTTAGCTTCTCTCATCTTATTATTGGTTTCCTCATTTCCTTGTCCGTACTGTATTACCAAATCAGGTTCCAAACTAATAATTTTTTCAAGGTTTATATTTTGGTAAGAACCAACTTTTTCTTTAGATAAAGCTTCTTTAGGATAATTACAAAAATCTGTAACTCCGGCTATTTTTTCTCCTAATCCCAATGCAAAAAGAATTTCCGTATGGCTTGGAGCTAAAGACACAATTCTTTTGGGCTCTTTTTCGATTGTAACTTTATTTCCAAACTGGTCTGTTATATCTAAAGGATAATTAACTTCCTTGTTAGTTTTCTCTTCACTTTCCGAGTTGCCTTTTTCATTTTCGGCATCTTGTTTTGTACAGCCCGTTCCAAAGGAAAATATCAATACTATCGTCATAAAAATCAAAAACAACGATTTAATGCCGTTCTTCTTCATAATCTATTCCTCCTATTTAAAAAAATTATCTTTTCATCTCCTTCCCGAAAATCACCGGTAGAATAATACTCTTAATCAAATAAAATTTTATCAAATTGAAAGGGCTAAATCAAGGATTCCTTGGTTAAAAATACTTTTTTATTAATGTTTTTATTAAATAATATTTTGATTTCATTTTTATTATCAATATAAATAAGAACAGCTCTGGCATCTTTTTCTTTTATGGGATTTAAAAAAATATTGAAATCTTCTTTTTTATCAGCATACAGAAATGATAAATAATGATTTTCTTCTAAAAATTGCGTTGAAATTTTGGAATCTTCCATATTAGCAGCTATATCTGCCCTATTGATATTTGAAGAAATGAGAACATATATACACTCCATCTTCTCAGTCGGTATTTCGGCTGCTCTTCTTTTTCCAAGAATATCGGATATATAATCTCTTGACCCACAGAGGATATCCCCATGGTCTCCTTTAATTTCTATCTTTTCCCCACAAAAAGCAGAAGAACTGTTTAAAGTTACGGTTCCGTCTCCCAAATTTGTAACCAATGCAAATTCAGGTTTTCCATCAGTCCATTCATTTTTGTATTTGTCATATTCTACAGTTAAATATTTGCTTGTCCTTTTTCCAATGCCCGATATCAGATAAGTTTCAAAGTTTTTAAGTCTTTCTTTTGAAAGATCGTTTAAAAAAACATTTTGACTGTTCATATTCCTTACAGGAATGAATTTATCCTTTTCCTGACCTTTCAGTATCAAATAATTCCCATACTCATTGCTTGGAAGCAAATCCCTTACTCCCGGAAAGGTCTCCCTTAGCAAATTCACATAATCCATTTTCTTAAAAATCTTAAAGTATATTCCAAGTCCTGCTTTAAATCCTTTATACAAGAGGTTTTCTTCCAAATCAAAGTAAGGAATCTTACCTCCTCCCCAAAAATAATAAGATTTAACAACACCTGAATTAGGCGTTCCGATCATTATAATTTTATCTACATCATTTCTATATCTTTTCCCTTGAATATATGCTCTCGCTACCAGCCCTCCCATACTATGGCAAATTAAATTTACCTTCTTGCTGCTGGAGATCCTCTTGGCTTTTTCAATGGTCGGAATTAAATATTTTTCACTTGAGAATTCACATGTATTCTTCCAATCATAAAAAGCTATAAACAGGCTCTGATTTTCTATATATCCCATGCTTAAAAGGGTTTTTATAAAGGGAACATATATCTTTGAAGCCAATCCAAAGGAGAACTCTCCTGTTCCCCTTATAACATCGTTTCCCATAGAACCAAAAAGTCCCGGTATAAATATTAAAGGATTATCCATATACACTCCTCCATTAATTTTTATTACCAGGATATTCTTTTTAACTATGGTTTAGAATAATATTTTTTAAATCTGATTTTCATTCATTATCAGTTGTATTTGCTTTTTGGGCTCTTCCTTCCCTTACCAGATTCCATTGATCCCTCGCCATTTCTTCAATAACAGGATTTTTATTGTTTCTGCAAACGGTAAATACCGTATTGAACCAATTCAATGCCTTTTCATTTTCTCCAAGCCTTCTTGACAATTCTCCTATTAAATATGATAAAGTTACCTCATCATAGCCGTTCTCCCTTAAATCTTCCTTATAATAAGATTCTTCAAATAGATCTCTTCCGTATCTTAGAAATCTTTTCTCTTCATTATCAATTCCCTGTATTCTATACAGCCAGCCTATTCTTAAGCAAATATTTCCCAATTCAACTTTACTCTTCTTTATAATTTCTCCGCAATATAAAGCTAATTTATAAATATTTACCGCATCTTCGAAAGATCTTTCTGGTTTCAGATCTCTTTTGTGCCATTTAGGAGTTACATTTCTCAATATAATACTCTTCCCGGAAGGCTTTATTTTATCAAATCTCTTCTCCATAGCAGCATATCCGCAAAACGGACATAAAAACACTTCATATTTTAAGGGATGTTCTTCTCCCTTATAATAATTTAAAAAATCCTCGTCTCTTTTCACAAGTTTTAGTTTAGATGTTTTAACTTTAGTCGTCATAAATTCTTTATTGCATACGGGACATTTAACTTTTTTTTCGTATATCATTGTTTTGTCAACCAATTAATTATATTCCTCCTAATTTATTAATCATTTGTACAAATCCGTGAAGTTTATTGATCCTCCGGTATTTCTTCTTCTATATGAGAACTGTCCAAACTTTCTTCCTCTGTAAAGGTATTGGATGCATCTTCCTTCTGTGGGTTTACTTTGTATATATAATTTTTAGGTGTATAGAAATCTGAAGTAATAAGCTCTTTTTTTGTTACTTCCCCATTTTTTGAAACAACTTTATAGGTTTTCACCTTGTACCCGTTTCTACCTTTTTGAACCAGCTGTTTAGTCCCCGGTTTTAATGAAGTATCAACAACCGTCTCTTCTTGAGCCTGAACTTTTTCAACCGGATCTGAAACTAAATCAATATCATAGTCTTTAACATTTCTATCTCCATAAATATATACATATACTCTGCTGCCGGAAACTCTCGTATAAATATATATGGGAAAATCAAATTCATTCTGAAATTTCAAATCCAAATATCCATATGAAACCGCCGCATCATGGCCGTAATTTACATAGGTCGCCGGTATGGAATGATGATGCCTTTCCATTATATTTATATCGGCACGGACCAAAGCATTATAAAGGGTTGTAGACATCTGGCACACTCCGCCTCCCACTCCGGGAGTAAACTCTCCCGATACTATGACATTTGCCTCCTTATATCCGAATTTTTTGTCCCTCGGGCCTGTAATATTATTAAAAGAAACGGATTCTTTAGGCATAATCACTTTATTATTTATTGATTTGGCAGATATAGTAATATTCTCGATTCTATCCCTGCTGCTCCCCTTGAAAGAAGTGGAGAATTCCCCGATAACACCGTTTATCCTTGACAGAAGAGCTTTGGTCTTCGTCGGAACTGATTGTTCAACATCAATGGTTATTTCCTTTAAATCATTCATATTGTTTTCAATATCTTTAATCAGTTTTTCCGTATTTACTTTTCTTCCTGTTGTTTCTTCCGTAATTGAAAAATTTTTTCCGTTAAAAGAAATATCGGCATCTTTTCCTTCCATATCTATAGCCTGAGCAATTCCTTCAACTGTTTTTTTTATCTTCTGGGGATTATATGTCCATTGAAGCTCTATTTCTGCACCATGTTTTTTAGTATCATATATATCCCTAATTCTTTTTAAAACAGAACCGCTCCTTCCAATATTGTGTCCTTCTTCCACTCCCTTTTTATAATCATAATTAAATTCCAAATCTTTCAACATGATTTTATACGTCTTATTTTCATATCTCAGAGTCATATTTTTTTCTTCTATTTGTTTTTCCAACTTGTCCTGAAGAAATTTTAAGGCTTGTTCCTCATTCATATTTCCTACGTCATAGTTGTTAATCTTTACCCCTTCATATATTGTTTTAGTATTCAACTTAGAATATAAAACAAAAAATTCTATTCCAAATATTATAACTATAATTCCAAGTATAATCAAAAGCATGTTTTTTATTTTTGTTTTTTCCATGACAAACCTCCATCTTTTCTATATTGCTTTTACTAAAATTATGATATGTATTAAAAGGAAAAAACAGAAGATAAAATTTATTTCTCCCAGTATAATTCAATATGATCTCCATCTTTTAATCTTTCCATATATTCGGGAGTTTTATTATTTAATTTCAAGATTAATCTTCCCTGGGGGTTTTTCAAATCAAAATCTATATAATCAAAAATATCAACAAAAACAAACTCACTTTTATTATATTCAAACTCTTCTTTCTTGCCATTGATATTTAGATATATCTTTTTATGTGAAGAATTTTTGTCTTTATCGTCCAAATTAAAATCTTTCGTCAAAATTACGTCATTATCTTTCAGTAAATAATTTTCATCAGCTTTTTCTCCATTGACATAAAGCTCTAAATTTGAATCCGTTAAATTCATATACTGAATCAAATCTCTTAGATATCCTATTTCTTTATATTCAATTTTATCCTCATCTTTTATTTTAATATTTTCTTTGATTGGTATATCATTAACTTTTACATCAGAAATCAAACTTATCTCCCTTTTATTTAAAGTTACCATTCTTCCCATTGGAATACAATCAAAAAGATATACTTCTTTTTTCTTGCCCTTCATACTTTTGGTAATATTTATTTCATCATTATTTCTAAGAACCGTATTCAAATTTGCAATTTTATCATTTACATATATAATCGAAGGAACGCCGGCTTCTCCTTTAATAACTTTCTTGTTTCCATTTACATAAAAAGAAGTTTCTTCTCCCATATAGGGAATTAAATCTCTGGGATCAAAATTAACGAGAATAAGTACATCAGAAACCTTTATATTTTCCGTATTAAAAATTCTTATTTCTTCCCTATTCAAATAAACTTTTAAGAAATTCTGGTTTGTATTATTTATTCCTTCCATTGCAATTCCTATTGGAGTAATAATGTCAGGCCCTTTCAATCTTCCTGTTAATCCTTCAACATTATCTATAGAGTCCGCATTTTTAACAACTACTCTTTCCTTGGGAATATTTAAATATCCGCTGATACTCTCCTTCAAATTAGGGAGCTGACTGCTTCCCCCAATAAGGAACACCGCACTTGGGGCTTTCCCGTTATATTCAAGTATCTTTTCACTTATTTCTTTTGCCAAATAATTTATAGTATCTGATATGGAACCGATTATTTCCTCCGTTGAAATCTTATGGGTAACGCCTACAACATCAGAGAATTCATGCTTGTCTTTCTTGTTAAGTTCAATTTTCAGTTTTTCTCCTGAATTGAAATCTAAAAGATAAGTCTTGCATAAACCCTCGGTTATCTCGTCTCCGGCTATGGGAATCATGGCATAAGCTATTATCTTGCCGTCTCTTGTTATGGCAATATCGGATGTTCCCGCTCCAATATCCACAAGAGCTAAATTTAAAAGCCTTAAACTCTCGGCTATAGCAACATTAATAGCTGCAATTGGCTCCAAGGTTATATTTTCAACTTCCAGCCCCGCCTTGATTACTACTGAATAGAGGCTGTCCACCACTATTTGAGGAAGAAAAGTAGCAAGAATTTCAGCACCCATAGTGCTCCCCTTATGTCCCTCCAACTTTTCCATATAAACACCATCTAAGTAATAACTCATTACACTATATCCCACACAATAATATTTTAATTTTTCTCTGCTTTTCTCCTTGTCTATATATTCCTGAGCCCTCTGAATACTTTCCAGTTCCAACGCTCCAACCATATTTTTATCTATTTCCATTGTAGCATCAATATCTTTATCCAATCTTACTTTTTGAGATATCAATGACCTTCCCGCAGCAGCTATAGAGGCTTTTTTTAGCTGAATCCCCAATTTGCTTTCCAAATCCTTTTTAATTTCAGTAACAATTTTAGTTACCCCTTCAATATCATGGATTTGTCCGTCATACATATTTCTTCTGTTATGTTCCATAATGGAATTTGCGAGTATGGTAAATTTACCATTTTCCGTTATTTTTCCTACTATACCTATAACAGTTCTTGTTCCTATGTCCAAAGAAAATATTAAATCATTCATCCCTTTATCAAAAGTTAGCATTGAAAACAATCCTTTCTTTTTTATAATTTCTCTATAGCGAACATTCTCATGTGAAATTATTCTCTGATATTATCTTTGTAATAAAGGCAGTATTCATTTATAGGACAGATTTCACAAGAAGGCTTTCTCGATTTACATATTCTTCTGCCATGAAAAATGAGAAGATGGTGTGCCTTAGACCACATTTTCTTATCTATATTATTCATCAACTGCATTTCCGTCTCGTATACATCGTTGCTATCCGCCAGGCCTATTCTGTTTGATACTCTAAAAACATGAGTATCCACAGCTATAGCATCCTTTTTGTAAGCATTTGAAATAACCACGTTAGCTGTTTTTCTTCCGACTCCGGGCAGTTTCATCAATTCATCTCTGTCATCAGGCACCTGCCCATTATATTGTTCTTCTAACATCTTACATGTACCTAAAATATTTTTGCTTTTATTCTTATAAAATCCGCAGCTTTTTATCTTTTCCCCAAGCTCTTCTTCAGAAAGAGATAAAAAATCTTTAGGGCATTTATATTCTTGAAACAATTTTTCTGTAACTTTGTTTACCTGTTTATCCGTACATTGAGCTGAAAGAATTGTTGAAATAAGCATCTCAAAAGGATTTGAAAAATTTAGTTCGGATTTTGCTTCAGGATATGTGTTTTCTAAAATATTCAACACAGTCTTTATTTCTTTATCTGTCAATTTTTTATTCATATTTATCACCTACAATATTTCAATATTATAATCAATAATTTCCATTCTGCTATCTCCATCTATAAATTTTATTATATTGGAAACCATTTGATTAGCATGATTTGTATTATTCGTAACACAAGCAAAGCCTATTATTGAGACCTGCCAGCTATCGTTTAAATCTAATTCGGCAATTGATACATTAAATCTGGATTGAATTTTCCCTATTATGCTTTTAATAACATGCCTTTTATCCTTTAAGGAGTTCGATTCAAATATTTGTAACTTTAAGGTACAAGCACCTATAACCATTTTTGCCTCCTCACATATGTTTATTACTCTATATATTATAATTATATATTAGACTATTTATGAAAAAAATAAAAGAGGGGATTTCCCCTCTTTTTAATTACCCAATTATATGCATTTTATTCCCGACTTTTTCAAAGGCATCTACCGCCCTATCAAGCTGCTCTTTAGTATGAGCGGCCGTTACCATACATCTTACTCTTCCGGTTCCCCTCGGAACTGTAGGAAATACTATTCCTGATACAAATACTCCGTTATTAAATAATTCCCTGCTAAACTCCATTGTCTTCGATTCTTCTCCTATTATTACAGGAGTAATCGGAGTTTGGCTATGGCCTGTATTAAATCCTAATTTTCCGAGTTTTGCTTTGAAGTATTTGGCATTATCCCACAATCTATCTGTATATTCGGTAGATTCCATAAGCATTTTAATGGCTTCAATGATAGCACCTACTGCTGCGGGAGGGAGAGATGTACTGAACAATACAGGTCTTGCCCTATGATTTAGCCATTCATACATAGTATTGCTTCCTGCTACATAACCTCCCAATACTCCTATAGCCTTAGACAAAGTTCCTATAGAAAAGTCAATTCTTCCATGAAGTCCAAAATGATCAACCGTTCCTCTTCCGCTTTCTCCCAATACTCCGGAACCATGAGCATCATCCACATAAGTCATTGCCTCATATTTTTCAGCTAATTCTACTATCTCCGGAAGTTTAGCAATATCACCATCCATGCTGAATACTCCATCAGTGATAATAAGTATATTCCTGTATTTATCCCTATTGGTTTTAAGTACCTCTTCCAAGCTGTCCATATCCGAATGTTTAAAAATAGTTTTTTTAGCTTTGCTCAATCTTGAACCGTCAATAATGGAAGCATGATTTAACTCATCGGAAACAATTAAATCTCCTTCTTCGGTTATGGCTTGAATAGTTCCTGCATTACAATTAAATCCGGACTGATAAACAAATGCTGCTTCTTCCCTCTTAAATTCAGCAAGAATTTTTTCAAGTTCTTCATGAATATCCATGTTTCCTATAATAGTCCTTACGGCTCCGGTTCCTGCTCCATATTTTTCAACAGCCTCAATAGCTGCTTTTTTAAGCCTTGGATGATTTGCAAACCCCAAATAATTGTTGGAAGAAAGATTAATAACTTTTTTTCCGTTAAGCATTACTTCCGCATCACTTGGGCCTTGAAGTACCGGTAATTTTCTATAAACACCTTGATCCTTAAGTTGTTGAATCTTTTCCTTTAAAAATTTAAGTTCATGAACATTTTCCATCTTTTTTCCTCCTTAAAATAAAAAGGTTTTCAATACTCTAAAAACAGTATATCACAAACTCTCATATTTTTTAATAAATATCATATTTTAAAATATCTTAATAATTTTTCTATTTCATCAATATCAATTCTATCCTTTATGCCATCGCCAATAATTTCTTTTCCTAATTTCTTATCTATATTTAGCAGACTCCAATATATATATTTTCTAAGATTAAAATCGATATTATTTAAAGACAAAAGCTCTTTCAAGAAAGAAACATTTTCTCCTTTTTTCATATTCCCCAAGGCTATAATTGCATTTCTCCTCAAAGTATTTCTTCCTACCCAGCTTCCCGCCATATTCCCGTATTCATTTTTAAATTCCCTATTGGATATCTTAAAAAGTTCTTTTATATCTATATAACCCTTTGTCCTTAAAGGCAGGAATTCCTTATTAGAACTTTCCTCCGCATATTTATTTTTAGGACATACCAATTGACAAACGTCGCATCCGTATACGTTGATCCCCATTTTCTTTCTCTGCTCATAAGGAATATCTCCTTTGGTCTGAGTAAGATAGGATATGCATTTCTTAGGATTTAACCTATATGGAGCTTCCAATGCCCCTGTAGGACAAGCTTTTAAACACAGATTACATTCTCCGCAGTTATATCCTTCAATTATTCCATCTTCTTCAATATCCAAGTCAGTCAGAATATATCCTAAAAAAATAAAGGAACCAAATTTTTCATTGATAATGGTACAATTTTTCCCGTAATATCCTAAACCGGATTTTTTAGCAATTTCTCTGTCTACAAGAGGACCCGTATCTGCAAAATAAGAATAATTAAATTTTACTTTTTTCTCCATTTCTTCAATAAGTTTTTTCATCTTATTATTTAAAACTTTATGATAATCCAATCCCCATGAGCATCTGGAAAGCTTTCCCTTTAAATCAGTATTTAAATTTTCATTATATTTTATATTATATGAGAGAGCAATGGCTATAATACTTTTACAATCGAGAAGTATAATTTTAGGGTTTATCCTTCTCTCTATATCTTTTTCTTCAAATTCCGTCGAATATCCTAAATTTTTTCTTTCCATAATAAAATCCTTAATATCAACTAAAGGACTGCTATCCGTAAATCTTATCATATCAATATTAAGTTCTTTTGATTTATCCATTATATATTTTTTTATATTCATATCCATTCCTCTCTAAATTTTCTTAATAATATTATAACATAAACATATATGATTTAATTTTGCATAATTTGACTATACCTTACAAAGAACAATATGGTATAATTATTTTTAGTAATAGAAGAAGGAGTAATGAGTATGCTTAATTTTAGAAAAAGTATCGTAAAAAGATTTGATTTTGTTCTCTTCATCACCGTCATACTTCTATGCATATACGGTCTTGTAATGATAGCAAGTGCAACTAAAAGTTTTGAAACCAGCCGTTTTATAAAAGTACAAACTATTTCTATGATATTAGGAATCGGCTGCATTATAATATTGGTAATAATGGATTATAGAATATTAGGCAAATTGTATATTCCAATTTATGTGTTTTGTAACATACTCCTTGTTGCGGTACTTATCTTCGGAACAGGAGATGAATCATGGGGAGCAAGAAGTTGGCTAAGCATAGGCGGATTTCGATTTCAGCCTTCGGAAATCGTAAAAATCGGATTAATTATATCAATATCAAAATTTATAGATAATAACAAAAATGATATAAATAACCTCTGGACATTATTAAAAATTTTATTGTTCGCCGGAGTCCCCATATTCCTCATATATAAACAGCCGGATCTCGGAACTGCCTTAGTATTTGTGTTTTTCATAATAATAATGCTTTTTATTGCCGGGCTTAATATAAAATACTTTGTATACACCATCATCGCGGGAGTTATAAGCCTCCCTATATTATGGTTTTCCCTAAAGCGCTATCAAAAAAACAGGATTTTAAACTTTTTAAATCCGCAAAATGATACAAGCAATACCGGATATCAAGCATGGCAATCAAAAATAGCCGTGGGGTCCGGAAAAATACTGGGAAGGGGATTGTTTAACGGGGTTCAGACTCAATTCGGATTCATTCCGGAAAAACAAACGGATTTGATATTTGCGGTTATAGGGGAAGAACTCGGACTTGTCGGTGGGCTGGTTCTTATTGTACTTTTCGGTATTATGATGTACAGACTTGTAAAGATTGCCAGGAATACTACCGATTTGTTCGGTTCCTTAATGGTAACAGGAATAACCGCAATGCTTTTCTTTCATATATGGGAAAATATAGGTATGACTATAGGCTTAATGCCTATAACAGGTATTCCGCTTCCCTTTATAAGCTACGGCGGGACTTTCCTTTTGGTAAATATGATTTCTATAGGAATTGCTTTAAGCGTAGGGGTTCATAAAGAAGGTCTGAATTTTTAATAAAAAAGGCTTCCATCGAATTATTAATACATTGAGGAAGCCTTTTTTTAGTCTCATCTTATAACTTTTCTATTAAATGTGTACATCTAATTTTTGCCATATATAATTGAAATAATGCCTGAATTCCGGTGATTCTCTACATTTCATGGGTGTTCTTATCCCATCGGGGCAGGTTAATTTTATATCGATTATTTCTTTTATTGTAGCCGGTCTGTTAGTAAGTACTACTACTCTATCAGCAATAGAAATTGCTTCCGATATGTCATGAGTTACCATTAATGCTGTTTTTTTCTCTTCTTTTAGTATTATTCCTACTTCATCCGCAATAGCCAGCCTTGTTTGATAATCGAGAGCTGAAAAAGGTTCATCCAATAGAAGTAACTCCGGTTTTACAATCAGAGTTCTTATAAGAGCGGCTCTCTGTCTCATTCCCCCTGATAATTGCCTTGGATAGCTGTTTTTAAATTCCGAAAGTCCGTAAGCATTCAACATTTTTTTTGCTAACTCCTTGTCCTCATCACTTACTTTCCCCTGAATTTCCAATCCTATTAACACATTTTGAAATATTGTTCTCCATTCAAAAAGATGATCTCTTTGAAACATATACCCTATTTTTTCAGTCCTTCCCGAAAGTCTTTCCCCGTTAATAAATACTTCCCCTTTAGTCGGTTTTATAAGTCCGGCAATAATTGACAAAAGAGTAGACTTTCCACATCCGCTTGGTCCAATAAAAACTACTATTTCCCCTCTATATATATCTAAATTAATATTATCAATGACTTTCGTTTCACCTTTTACAGTATGATAGTTCATACTTATATTTCTTATTTTTACAATCTTATTTTCATCCATCGGCATCTACCTCCTTTATGTCAGTACAAGATACTTTATAGTATTCATTTAAAAGTCAATATGTGAATGGGTTGTTAAGTCATTTGAAAATTTAAAATAAAATATCTTCAAAGTAGATATAAAACTAATGTTGTAATATAATTAAATTAGTTATAAAAGTGAAAAGGAGGGTTTTTATGAAAATAGTAATATTGGAACCTTTGGGAATTCCTGAAAAAGAAATCAAAGATATCGGGAAAACTCTCACAGATAATGGTCATGAAATTATATCTTATGAGGATAAAACCGATAATATGGATATCTTGAAGAAAAGAGCGGAAGATGCTGAAGTTCTGATAATAGCAAATATGCCTTTAAAAAGAGAACTTATATTATCTTGTCAAAAACTTAAGATGATTTCTGTAGCATTCACCGGAGTTGATCATGTTGATTTGGACGCCTGCAAGGAAAAAAACATTACCGTATGTAATTGTGCAGGGTATAGTACTCAAGCCGTTGCGGAATTGGCTATCGGATTAATGATAAGTTTAATGAGAAATATCGTCCCTTTAGATGAAAAAACTAAGGAGAATAAAACAAAAGAGGGGTTCACGCAAAAAGAAATTTTCGGAAAAACATTGGGAATAATAGGTACAGGCGCTATCGGAAAAAAAGTTGCGGAAATAGGCGTTGCTTTAGGATGCAATATTTTGGCTTATAACAGAAGTGAAAAAGAAGATGTTAAAAAGCTGGGAGCAAAATACGTAGAGCTGGATACTCTGTTATCCAATAGTGATATAGTTTCAGTACATTTGCCTTTAAATAATAGAACTCGCGGACTTATCTCAAAGGAAAAACTTGACCTAATGAAACCCGATTCCATTCTTATCAATACCTCCCGGGGCCCTATTGTAGACAATAAATCATTGGCTTACAAACTTAAAAGAGGAGAAATAGCCGGTGCCGGAATCGACGTGTTTGATATGGAACCTCCTTTGCCAAAGGATTACTGCCTTTTAAATGTACCTAATACCGTTCTCACTCCCCATATAGGGTTTGCATCGGAAGAAGCGATGGAAAGAAGAGCCAAGATAGCCCTCGCAAATATTTCAAAATGGATTGAAGGCAATCCTCAGAATATAATAATCTAAAAATGCATCAATTTATTTGGTTATGAAAGGAGTTTCTTATGAAAAACTATTTACGGTTTCAATCCTCTGCAATTCTCCTTTCCCCCGAAAGGGATGAGGATCTGTATTTTATATTTAATAACGGAAAAATTGCAGTAAATAAATCAAAAAAAATCATAAAAATACCTACCAGAAAAGATATTTCAGAAATGGGATTGAATATCAAAAATCCTATGTATATCGGTTCCTTTGACAATATAAATTGTTTTGGAGGGACATGCGAAAATATCCCTTCGGGATTTAAAAATTTAGAAGCCATAGGATTAAGGGAATTAAGTTACCTTGTTGAGAAAGAACTTTATTTAATAGCAGCCAAAGTATTTCTTTTGATTAATTGGGAAAAAGATCATAGATATTGCGGAAGATGCGGAAGCTTAATGGAAAGGAAGAAAAATAAAAACGAAAGAGCCTTGATATGTCCAAAGTGCGGATTCACTACATGGCCCAGAACGTCTCCGGCAATCATCGTAGCTGTTACCAAAGAAGACAAGCTTCTTCTTGCCCACAATAAAAATTTTGAAAACGGGAGGTACAGCGTTATAGCAGGATTTGTTGAAATGGGAGAAACCTTTGAGCAATGCGTTAAGAGAGAAGTATTTGAAGAAACGAGAATAGAAATTAAAAATATTAAATATTTCGGCAATCAGCCTTGGCCTTTTCCCAACTCCATGATGATAGGATTTACCGCAGAATATTTAAGTGGAGAAATAAAGGAAGACGGCGATGAAATAGTCACAGCCGGCTGGTTTAGAAAAGAAGAAATATGCGGAAAATACAACAAATCAAATAGTATCGGATCTCAGCTCATAGAAAATTTTATAAATACCCATTGAATGAAACAAGGAAAAACACAAGGGGACGGTTCTTTTGTGCGACACAAAAGAACCGTCCCCTTGTGTTAGTTTTTAATCCTTAATTGCTGCCTGAATACATAGATCTTCTTTATAGCTGTTTCCCACAGCGGGATTTACTTCTATATCCGGAGCAGTCTGAACTTCTTCGTTTATGGTATAGTCCGGATTGAGACACAGAAGACTTGAATATCTTACAATAGCCCCGCTGTTTGGAAGAGAAAAAATAATGGGATCTGGCCCTATCCCGTCTCCCCCCGTTCTTTCTCCGATAAGAGTCGCAAATTTACTTGCTTTAGCAAAAGAAGCAAACCCATCGGAAGAAGAATAAACCGCTTTATCTATCAGCATATATATCTTCCCCTTAAAGTTTATGCTGTTATATGGCTTTATTACAGCTGTAGAAATTTCATAATTTTTAAACTTGGTCTTTACTTCTTGGGGCATCTTATTTAAGATTTCTGGTGAAATTGATGAAATATCTCTAAATTCAGAGCCCATTGAATCATAAATTTTCTTATTATATTCTCCTCCTCGTTCAAACATATAGTAGTTGACAGATAAAGGTTTAAAGGTTAAAGGCTTAATTATATTTTCTATCCAATAATAATCCGAACCTCCACCGTTTCCTCTTATATCAATAATCAATTTGTCATAATCTTCTATTTTATTATAAAACTTTTTTATTTCTTTTCCGTCTTCCTCAATTCTTTTGGGATCCATCAATCTGATCTTTAAATATGCTACTTTGTCGGGAACAATTTTATCTGTTTTAAAAGCAGGTTTGGTACTGCTGAAAAGTCCATCGGAGCTTTCATCCTTCAAAGAGTCCTCACTGAAACCATACCACTCCATGGATTTTTTATTTGTAAGTACATTAAACCATGGCTTTCTACTATCCATATCTTTATATACACTATAAAAATCGGGAAAATTTTTTTTAAATAAGACATTAGTATGCCCGTTATGCAATTCACTTAATATGCTGTTCAGTTCTTCCATGAAATCTTCATTGTTCTTTGTGTTCTCAATTCTTGATTCATATATTTCTTTATTTTTAAGCCAATCTACTCCGTTAACTCTTTTGTTCACTTCAAAATAAGGATAATTTTCCTTAAGTATGTTGTACATGTATTCAAAGTCTTCCATCTTTTCCTGAGAAGTAAGTTCCTTTTTCCCATAACTGATTCCTGCATTTTCACCAGAACATCCGGTCAAAAAAACAGATATCAAAATAAAGATCATAATAAAGTTTACAAATACTTTAACGCTTTTCCCATTCATCAATAAGGCCTCCCCTTTACAACAAATCAAACAGTATCGGATCTCAGCTCATAGAAAACTTTATAAATACCCATTGAGTGACACAAGAGAACCGTCCCCTTGTGTTAGGGCCTCCCCTTTAACAATCACATTACTTTTATTATTTTTCTTTAGGATATATGGAAATATCTCCGGAACTCGTTGTTATATCTATGTTATTATTGCCTTCTCCCGTTTTTCCTACTAATCTGTGTTCTTCTTTACTTACTACAGATAAGGGAAAATTACATTCTATTTCTCCGGAAGCTCCGACGGCATTTAGGTTGAATTTTGAATTATTTGGGAGGTATACCTTCACATCCCCCGAGCTGCTGACAACGGCAATATCCCCATTCAGTTCCTTATAGCTTACGGAAATCTCCCCGGAACTCGTTGCCGCGTTTAAAATCCCTTTCATATCTTCTATGGTCATGTCACCCGAACCTGACTTAAATTTTATATTATCAGCATTGACACTTTTTATATTTCCGTCTCCCGAAGATGTTTCCAATGTCACAGTATCCGAATTTATATTTTTTAAATTTATGTCTCCGGAACTCGTAGCAATATTTATGCTCTTAACATTCATCTTTTCTCCGGTTATATCTCCAGAAGAAGTATTCATCTCAAATTTCCCATTGTATTCCTTTGGAATATAAATATCTAATTTTAAGTCTGAATAATTGCTATAATTACTATAGTAAGAATCGGTTCCCTTATTTTTTACATCGATATAAAGGGTACTTCCCGATTTTTCAGATGTCATGGAAGGGATATTTCCGGAACCTGATTTTATCTTTCCGTTGAAATGAATCCTTATATTATCTCTGTCTTCCGGAATCAGGTTTATATCAACAAAGGAAGTTCCAATATCTATCTTTTCAATTCCTTTTATATCTTCAAACTTTTCATGATCTATACTGTTTGATTTCAAATCTAACTTTTCATCTCCTGATTTTAAATTAACTCCAGAAGGACTTACATTGACAACATTGTCCCCTTCATCATCGGTAACATGTACTCCCGATAAACCTACGTTTACTTTTACACCATCTGCATCAACATTGATTATGCCTGGAGCAACATCTATATTCTCGCCTTTAAAATCATGACCTCTCTTCCCTTCAGAAAAATTGAGTGATAAAAAACATATTCCAAAGGATACAAGAGTAATTCCCAAAATTATTAAAATTATTTTCTTCATACTCATTTTCATTCCTCCTATTTTTTTATAACATTAATATTCCACTTCAAATATTTAACGGCCAATTTATAAAACAATTTGCTTAGATAAAATGTTCCGATTATAATCATTAATCCCAAGCCAACAATTCCGATTCCAAAGAAAATATAACTAATACGATTTACTCCCAAATATATTTCTATTGGGAAAAACGAGCCGAGCGTAATATTAAAAATAGTTTCCATCCCCCCCAGTATAAGACTTATAGATATTCCATATAGCAATACCAATACAAAGAACGACACCACAGTCGGCCCCAAGACTATAATAAAATTAAATATTCCAAGTGCAGTAGCAGAAAGAATGGCTTTAAATAAATTTTTAGTGGAAGGATCATTTTCAGCTTTCTCTATAGTTGAATTAGCTTTATACATCTTAGCGATGCTCTTTGGATCTCCCAGTTCAACGCATATTTCCTCCTCACTCTTCCCTTTTGACTCCCCAATCTGAAAATGTTCCTCATAATCATATATAATATCATCTGTTTCTTCTTGGGAAAGTCCTTTAATGTTAGATCTCAATATACCTATAAATTCTTTTTTATTCATGGAAATTCCCCCTTATTAATTCATTTACTCCATTTATAAAATGACTCCATTCTTCTTCAAGCTTATTAAAGGTTTCCTTCCCCTCTTCAGTAATTCTATAATACTTTCTGGGAGGCCCCTCCTGGGATTCGGCCAGATAAGTATTTACATAACCGCCATCTTTTAATCTCTTTAATAGAGGATATATAGTACCTTCTGATATATCAATATATTCACTTATATGTTCCACAAGTTCATATCCGTAATAATCTCTTTTTATAAGCATAGAAAGAACACACAGTTCCAAAACACCCTTTTTTAATTGAATATTCATAATTTTCTCCTTTGCTTTATATAACTATATTATATACTACGCTACCTTGCATTGCAATATAGCATTTAAAAATAATCCATCAAAATATTATTTTTAAATTTTTACCTAATAATTGTTAATCTATGGATTGATATGAAAAATTTTATCAATCTGACTTTGAATCCATTCAATAACATTCTTTTTATTTTTATTATTACTCGGTAACTTGTCCCACAAGTTGTTAAAATAATCTTTATGGGCTTGTACTATCATGGGTTCATCAATTAAAAAATCTGATGCTAATTCACTGCTAAAATCATCATATCTATTATTAGTATCTATCATCAAAAAATTTCTTCCCTTTATTAAAAATTTATAATCTTGATAATTCTCTTCAGGTTTATCATCTATTAATCCTATTTTATAATTATCATAATTTTTTAAATTAAAAATTGTATTGTTTAAATACTCAACTATATAATTTTTATTCGGTTTTAACGTACTATTTTTAAAAAAAGGTTTATCTTGGAAAGCCATATCCATTAAAAATTTCTCTACATCTTCTTTTATATATATATCTTTATAATTATAATATTTTATTTGATATTCAAACATTTTTAACTTTTTTTCATGACCAGACAGTCTATAATTGAATTCTTCGCAAGTATATTCCAAATCATACAAAAATTTTTCATAAGTATTCATAGAAATATTTAAATCATTAATCATTTCGCCGTACATGAATCTATCGCCAAATTTGAATTCATTACCAAAATATATTTCATCATATTTATTTTTATTATTCAAACGTGCCGTAATTAAAGGAACAGAATAAATAATCAGTTCATAATAACTTTTAACAAACATTTCAATTGTTGAATTACTTTCAAAATAAAAAGAAGTATCTATTTGTGCAAAAGGATCATTTCTAAAATAAATAAAAGCACTTATTTTAGGTAGAATAACCATTTCAGTCACAGGGTCTGATGGACTATTTCCCCTAAAATAATACATAGAAAAATTTCTGTAATTAATGAGTTCTCTAACAAAATTGAGTACTTTTATGGTTCTTACATTATCTTCATACAAAAATACGTTAAATACTATTTGCCAAGAATTATCCAAAAGCTTCTTTAAGATATTTTTGAATTTTTTAACTATCTCTTTAGAATTTAAAATACCGTCAATGCTTCCTCCTAAATTGAATAAAATTGGTTCACTTAGCCAACCATCTAATTTAGAAGCCTTATCTAGTTTATCCAATATTTCTTCTATAGCATTTTCCCCTCCATTTATAACTCTGTCCTTAGAAGACAATGATTTAGTTTTAATTTCATCTCTTAGCCCCATTTCCATTAACTTGCTTTTACAATAATCGTTTTTAAATGAATTGTTTCCTCCATTAGATAATAAAATTTTTGTTTTCTTATTCTGTTCAATAGAAAACTGCTGAGAACAAATAAACAAATTCATTAATCTTTTTTTAAGTGTCTCATTTTTATCACATTTATCGCCACCTATTACTAACAATAAATTCTGCAATTTTCCAAGTCTATAGGAATCGTTTTCTACGATATCTGATATGTAAGCCACAATATTATCAATATGGTTGGAATCGTAAGGAGGTATTCTTATATCATTAGCCCATCTGCTGACAAGGGAAGAATCCACATTTATTGCCCTTGCTAATTTACTGTAATTAATATCGAGAGTAGATAAAACCAGATTTAAACATTTGCCAAATTTAAGATTTTGATTCACACATATTCCTCCTAGCACATATATTCTTATATTTATAAATTTGTAAAACATTTTAATTATATATTAATTTTAACAATCCCTTTTTACATAAAAAGATATAGTTCGACAAATAACATAATATTGTCACTGACATTTAGTTGTCATTATTATGAAAAGGTTTTTATTAGAAAAAAACATTAAGGAGGCACTTTTTTTTGAAACACATCTACGGAAAGTTCACATTAAAATTTTAACTTTCTTATCGGTTATAAAAAAGGACTTTATTAAAACATAGAACATTTCATTTCTACATGAATAATATAAATTGAATACTTAATTTTGGTATAAGAGAGGAGAGGCTAACTATGAGCACTGTATCAAAAGAACATATGGAATATATGGATAGAAGAAAAAAGAGAAAAAAACTTATAGTATTTACTCAATTATTAATCCTGATTTTGTGCCTTTCAATTTGGGAAATTCTTGCAAGATTAAATATTATAGATACCTTCTTAACCAGCTATCCTTCGGAAATTTGGGCTCAATTCATCAATTACGTTAAAAACGGAGATCTATACTACCATGTAGGAATATCTGTCATGGAGACCATAGCCGGTTTCGTATTTGGGACTATATTAGGTGTAGTAATTGCTATTGGTCTATGGTGGTCGGATTTTATGGCAAGAGTATTAGATCCTTATTTGGTCATTCTTAACAGTCTTCCTAAAACTGCTCTTGCCCCTATAATGATTTTATGGGCAGGCGCAGGATATTCAGGAATAATAGTAACAGCCATTACAGTATCTATCGTAGTAACCATTATGAATATTTACTTAAGTTTTCAAAATGTAGATGAAGATAAAATTAAGCTGTTAAAAACATTTGGGGCTACAAAATTTCAGATACTTAAAAAAGTGGTATTTCCATCAAGTATTCCAACAATTATAAGTACTCTTAAAGTAAACATAGGATTATCATGGATAGGAGTAATTGTAGGAGAATTCTTAGTGTCAAAAGCAGGTATAGGATACCTAATAGTATACGGCGGGCAGGTATTCAAATTGGATTTAGTTATGATGAGCGTATTTATACTTGCAATAATTTCAGCCTTTATGTATCAAATAATTGCAATATTGGAAAATAAGTTTATGAAATGGCAACAATAACAATAAGCAATAAAAAAAATCCCTATAAAGGGATTTTTCTATTGTTTGGTAATTATAATAACTCCATTTTCAGTTATTGCAATAGTGTGTTCATACTGACAAGAAAGCTTTCCATCTTTAGTTCGTGCAGTCCAGTTGTTGTTATCTATAGTACAATGGTAAGTCCCCACATTTATCATAGGCTCGATTGTAAATACCATTCCCGTTGTAATCCTCGGCCCTCTTCCGGGACGTCCAAAATGGGGTACTTGTGGTTCTTCATGCATTTCCTTTCCTATTCCGTGTCCTACAAAATCTCTTACCACTGAGAAACCTTGGGCTTCTACATAAGACTGAATTGCATAGGATATATCTCCTATCCTATTCCCTGCTACAGCCTTTTCTATCCCTATATAAAGTGATTTTTCAGTCACTTCCATTAGTTTTTTTGCCTCTTCGGAAATATTCCCTACCGCATAGCTCCACGCAGAATCGGCAAGCCATCCGTTTAAATTAACTACCATATCAACGGTAACAATATCTCCGTTTCGGAGCGGCTTTTTCCCGGGAAATCCATGGCATATTTCATCATTTACAGATGTACAAGTAGCAAAGGGATACCCTTGATATCCTTTTTGCTCCGGCGTGGCTCCGTTCTTTTTTATAAATTCCTCTGCGAATTTGTCAATATCATAAGTAGATATTCCCGGCCTAATCATCTTTTTAATTTCTTTATGACAATTTGCCAATATTCTTCCTGCCTTCTGCATTTTTTCAATTTCATTTTCAGTTTTTAAAATTATCATATATATGTACTCCCTTTCAATTTATACTTATTATTTAAAAAATAAACCATATTTCCTATACCCTAAATTTTTTATTAATAAGAGAAATAAATCTGCTATCTTTATATAAATTTTCTAAATCCTTATCAAGTTTGATTATGTCTATGAAATTCGGATATAAAATTATAGCTTTTTTTAAATCATTTAAAGCTTCATCCAATTTTTTAATCTTTGAATAACAACAGGCCCGATTATAATATAAATATTCTGCATGAGGATTGTATTTTATCCCTTCTGTCAAAACTTTTATTGCCCCTTTAATATTCCCTCTTTCTATATAAATAACCGATTTGTTTAAAAAAGAATAAGGATACGTTTTGTTTTTTTCAATGGATTTATTATAGTATTCCACTGATTTTTTTAAATTCTTTCGTTTCTTTTCTATAACTCCCATGTTGAACAATGCCTTATAATATTCGGGATTTATTTTTATGCTTTCTTTAATCATATCATATGCTTTATCATACTGATTAAGTTCTTCATATATAGAACCTAAATTATTATAGGCAACATAATCATTTGGTATAAGATCAATAACCTTCTTATAATATTTTATTGCCTCATCCTTCTTCCCTATCTCGTCATATATATTAGCTATATAAAAATATGCCCTGTTGTATTCCTCATTTAGTTTCACAGCGTTAAAATAATATTTTAATGCCTTTTCCTTATTTCCTATTTTTTCATAAATAGAAGCCATTTCAAAATAGGCTCCAGCTTCTTTTTCATCCTCTTTAATTATCCTTTCATATGCCTTCAGGGATTTTTCTCTTTCTCCCACTTTGCTATATAAAAACGCAATATTATAAAGTATCTCTATAGTTTCATCTTTATCTCCCGGAAAATTTAAAGCCTTTAAATAAAATTTAATGGCTTTTCCCATTTTGTTATCTAAATAAGAGCGTTCGGCAAGTATTATATAATTATATCTTCTGTCATAATCACTTAAATGACCTTTCATTAAATCAGCACCTCTTACATGAATAATTAATTCTATTATAGTTTATCATATTTACCTTCTAAAATATTATACAACAAAAAAATGAAATGTAGAAGTAAAGCAAAAAAATAGACCTTTTAAAATAGGTCTATTTTTTTGTATATTAATATTTACTTAGGACGATTTCTGTTTTGATTTTTCATGGGATAAATTTTTATTTCTTATATAAACATACCAATATGCCATACCTACAAACAGTACTCCTCCAATGATATTTCCAAAGGTCACGGGAATTAAGTTTTTAATTATGAAATTTTTCCAATTGAGAGAATTCAATCCTTTCATTTTAACTCCAAGATTTAAAGCAGCTCCTACCCAATTCTCGTTTCCTTTTGCTAAAATTCCGGCCGGGATATAATACATATTAGCAATACTATGTTCAAATCCCGAAGTAACAAATAACCAAATTGTGAAAAATACGGATAATATTTTTCCTGTAATGTCCTTAGCTCCTGTTGCCATCCAAACCGCAAGACATACCAGCCAATTACACATAATTCCCAAATAAAAACCTTGTGCAAATGTTAATCCAACTTTAGATGAAGCTATTTTAATTGTCATTCCTCCCAATTCATTTGCTCCGCTGTTAAATAATCCGGATTTCACCATCATATAAGCTACAAACACAGCTCCTATAAAATTCCCGCAATAAACAAAAAACCAATTTTTTAACATATTTTTTATTGAAACCTTTTTATCCAACACGCTTATAATAATAGTTGCATTCCCTGTAAAAAGCTCTCCTCCTGCAATAAGAACAAGCATAAGGCCTGTGCTAAAAATTGCTCCGGATAGGGCTTTCCCCAGACCATAGGTTTCAATATTGCTTAGTAAATTATATGATGCCATATTTGAGCCTTCTGCTGCAAATGCTATAAAAGCTCCTGCCAATATCCCTAAAACAATCATCTTCACAACGGGCAGTTCCGTCTTCTTTATTCCATTTTGAATTGTAGCTTCAGCAATTTCGGGAGGAGATAAATAATTGTGTTCACTCATAGATAGAATCCCCGCCATTCTGCTGCCTGCAGGCTTTTATCACATGCTTTGCAAGTATTGACGTAGTAACTGAACCTACTCCTCCGGGAACAGGCGTTATCATAGATGATTTTTCAATACAGTCTTCCGTATCCACGTCTCCACACAAATTACCATTTTCGTCTGTATTTATTCCCACATCTATAACTGCCGCTCCTTCTTTTATATATTGGGAATTAACGGCTTTTGCTCTCCCAATACCCACAACCAATATGTCAGCTTGAGAACAAACCGAAGGCATATCCTCAGTTTTGGAATGACATATGGTTACAGTGGCGTTTTCATTTAAAAGCAGCATGGCCACAGGTTTACCCACTACCATGGATCTTCCTATAACCACGGCTCTTCTCCCTTTCATTGGGACATTATAGTACTTCAATATTTCTATAACCGCCGAAGGAGTGCATGGAGAAAACCCTGTCGGATCTTTCTCCATTATCTTAGCTACATTTACGGGGCTAAAACAGTCCACATCCTTGTCGGGTGCAATTTCGTATTTTATTAAATTCTCATTTAACTGTTTAGGAAAAGGCCTAAAGATTAAAATACCATTGATGGCTTTATCTTCGTTTGCCTTTTTTATTTCAGAAATAAATTCATCTTGAGGTATAGTCTCGGGAAATTCTCTAACTTCAGATAATATCCCAATCTTTTTACATTTTTTCAAGGCTCCCTTTTCATAGGCCAAATCACTTCCGTTGGACCCGACCCTCATTATCAATAGTTTAGGGATTATCCCTTTTTTCTTTAAAATTTCCACCTCACTAATCAACTTTTCATTTAATGCATCTGCCACGATTTTCCCTTTAATTATCTTTCCCATATTTTTTCTCCTCATATATGATTAGTAAATTGTTTTTCTATAAAATGGATTTTAATACTTTATTATAAACATCATCGCATATCTTAATTCCATCTTTGACTAAAGGCTCTATCTTATCTTTAATTTTATTTATATAGTCCTCATCCTTTATCAATTTTATATTAATCATTACATTTAGCTCTGCTCCGATTATTGCGGCTTTCAAACATTGAACTCCCACGCCTACATCACTTATAGCTAATTTTGAACAATTATCAACTAAATCTTCATGGATTTTAATCGATTCATAGGATAATTCAATTATCGATACCGGAATCTTGCAGGCATCTTTTAAGCCTCTCTGTAAGGCCTGTTCCTTTGATATAATTTGCTCTTCTGTATCCTTCGGCATACTATAAGCCTTTGACAATGGCAAGAAATATTTTGCATCTTCATTTACCATCTTCATCAGATCTTCTTGCAGCTTTTCTGCTCTGCTTAATATATCATTTAATTTTCCTTCAAATTCAGCATACTTTTTTTTCCCTATTGTTAAATTGCAAACCATACTTCCGAGGGCAGTTCCTACTGCCCCTACTAAGGCTGATGCAGCTCCGCCTCCCGGTACAGGACTCTTCGATGCCAAAATTTCCGTAAATTCTACACAGCTCTTATCCGTTAAATTCATTTTAATTCCCTCCAAAACATTAGAACAATCCGCTTATTACTCCATTTTCATCAACGTCTATTTTCTCGGCAGCCGGCAATTTGGGAAGACCGGGCATCTTCATTATTGATCCCGTTACCGCAACTATAAATCCTGCTCCCGCAGAAACAGTTACCTGCCTTACCGTTATATTAAATCCCGTCGGCCTTCCCAGTTTAGTTTGATCATCTGTTAAGGAATACTGAGTTTTAGCCATACATATTGGGAGTTCTCCGAACCCGTTCTTCTCCAATTCTGATATTTCCTTACTTGCTTGGTTTGTAAAATCAACATCGTCTGCTCCATATATCCTTCGGGCTATAGTTTTAATTTTTTCTTTTATAGGCAGTTTAAGATCATAAGCAAATTCAAAATTACTCTTTCCTTCATCTATTAATCTCAATACTTCTTTAGCAACTTCCGTTCCGCCTTCTCCTCCCTTAGCCCATACTTCAGAAAGTTTAACATTAACTCCGAGTTCTTTACATTTATCTTCAACAAGTTTTATTTCAGCTTCCGTATCCGTAGGGAATTTATTTAATGCAACTACTGCAGGAAGTTTAAAGACTTTAGTTATATTTTCCACATGTTTTAACAGATTAGGAATTCCTTTTTCAAGGGCTTCTAAGTTTTCATTATTCAATTCTGCTTTCGGAACTCCTCCGTTGTATTTTAACGCCCTTACCGTAGCAACTATTATTACAGCATTTGGCCTTAATCCCGACATTCTGCATTTAATATCCATAAACTTTTCTGCACCCAGATCTGCACCGAATCCTGCCTCCGTAACCGCATAATCAGCAAAATGAACCGCCATCTTTGTAGCCATTATTGAATTACAACCATGAGCTATATTAGCAAAGGGACCTCCGTGTATAAATGCCGGCGTTCCTTCCAAAGTCTGAACTAAATTAGGCTTCAGTGCATCTTTAAGTAACGCCGCCATAGCTCCTTGGGCTTTGAGTTGCCCTGCCGTTACTGGTTGTCCACTTCTGTTATATCCTATAACTATTTTTGACAGTCTTTCCTTCAAATCGTTTATATCATTCGACAGGCAAAATATAGCCATTACTTCTGAAGCAACCGTTATGTCAAATCCATCTTCTCTTGGCATACCGTTTGCTTTCCCGCCAAGTCCGTCAACTATAAATCTCAGTTGCCTATCGTTCATATCAACACATCTTCTCCAAACAATTCTTCTCGGATCAATGTCTAAAGCATTTCCTTGATAAATATGATTATCAATCATTGCTGCCAATAAATTATTTGCCGCTCCTATGGCATGGAAATCACCGGTAAAATGTAAATTAATATCTTCCATAGGAACAACTTGCGCATATCCTCCTCCTGCTGCTCCTCCCTTTATTCCAAATACAGGGCCAAGGGATGGTTCTCTTAACGCAACTATCGTATTTTTCCCTAATCTTGATAATGCATCCGCAATCCCTATTGATGTAGTCGTTTTCCCTTCTCCCGCCGGAGTTGGATTAATTGCCGTAACCAATATTAATTTAGCATTTTTCCCTTGAGTTTTTTTAAGCAATTTATAGTCTACTTTTGCTTTATATTTTCCGTATAGTTCTATATCATCTTCAGTTAATCCAAGTTTTCCCGCAATCTCTCTGATATCCTTTATCTTTGCTTCTTGTGCTATTTCAATATCTGTTTTAAATGACATTTTTGTTCCTCCTTAAATTGTAAAATTAAATTACAAATATAATATATCATATATAACTATCTCTTGAAAACCAAATATCTTAACTTTTGGCTATACCATTTTTAAAGTCTTTCGGTGTAGCTTCCATATTTCTCTTGAAAATTTTATAAAAATAATTGAGGTTATTATATCCAACTTTATACGCTATTTCCTTGATTGACAAATCCGTATTTCTTAACAACTCCTGTGCTTTCTTTATTCTGAGGCTATTCAAATATGTTATAAAACTTATACCATAATATTTTTTAAACATTCTTGCAATATAATTAGGACTTGTATGATATTTCTCTGCACATTCCTTTAGCTCAATATTTTCTTGATAATTATAATTTATATATTCAACTATTTTGTTAAATATCTGATTATCTGAATATCTATAGCCTAAGACTCTTTCCATAGTCTCCACAAATTGTTCGGGTTCAACAGGTTTTAACAATATATCCTTTGCTCCTAATCTCAAAGATAGCTGTGCATATTGAAAATAACTGTATCCGGTAATAACAACAAAATCGACTGCACTGCTATTTTCAGACATCCTCACTTTTTCCATTACTTCCAAACCACTTAAAACCGGCATATTAATATCTATAAAGACAATATCCGGCTTTAATTTTGTAATCATGTCTAAAGATTCATCACCTGCCGAACTTCTTCCAATAACTTTTAGAGGTAATTCATAACGTTTGATCAAATACTCTACCAATTCAACAGATAATTCCTCATCATCTGCAATAACAGCATTTCTCATTTTTATTCCCCCTAAAGTAAATTTTTTGATTTACAATTTATGATATATACTCTGGTAAAACCATTTTTACATATGTGCCTCTTTTTGGTGTGCTTTCTATTATGAATTCAAATTTATCTTCATAAAGAAATTTCAGCTTGGAATATACCATCATAAGACCGCTTATCTTGCCATATTTATCATTTGCCTTTATTTTGTCTTTAAGTTCATTTAAATGTTCTCCATCTATTCCAGCTCCATTGTCAATTATCCTGATTATTATTTTACCCCTATCCGTTCTTCCGCTAATTTCTATTTTCATATCCTTTTTCATATCTTTAAATCCATGAACAAAGCTATTTTCCACAATAGGTTGCAGACAATTGAAAGGAATATTTTTATTATTTATATCTTCTGAAATATCAAAATTTACTTCCAATTTATTACCATAACTTAGCTTTTTTATGTTCAAATAATTCTTCAAATGCTCCATTTCAATTTCAAATTGAACAAAATGGTTTTGATCTCCGGTAGTATACCTAAGCAGCTTTGAAAGATCTATAATTGATTGATAAACCTTTAATGAGTCTCCTTTCACAGCAAGTCCTGCCAAAGAGTTTAAGGTATTAAACAGAAAATGATTGCTGATCTGGATATTTAATACCTTTTCTTCTGTGGATTTTAAAGATTCTTCAAGAATAGTTTCATTTTTTACTATATCCTGAATAATATCTTCTTTCTTACCCAATTCAATTTCCGCATCTTTAAGAATATAATGATTCTCTATAGTTTTGCTTAGTTTTTTAAATTGCTGCATTACAGCATTTTGCGTACCTTTCGGAACAACCGGAATTAATTCTTCTAATGTATGAGAAGAAGTTACTCTCTTAATATTATAATCCTTAGATGTTCTTATATGCCCTCCCTTTATTATTCCTATAGCTCTATTGTTAAAAATAATAGGAATATCAAATATAGTCAGCCCGTAAGGACAAATAAATGCCGACAAATCCGCATAATGAGGAGGCCCATATTCATCTTTTATTTTATACATAGGGCAATTATTCACGTCTTGGTCTATTAAACATTTATGCTTACAAAATTCAGAATAATTCCTTCCCTGAATGATTATGTTTCCATTCATGTCAAAGATAGTTACCGGTATTTTCAGAGGGTTAACAATCGCTTCATATATATAGTTTATTTCATTATTGATTTTTACTTGGCTGTCAATTTTGCCCATTTCTTTTGCTAACGCTAATCCCTTGTTCCCAATCTGTACATTTTGCTCATAATGCACCGGAATACATACAAGTAATTGTCTTATGGGTTCATCGCCTAAATTAATGGTTTCATGGATAATCCCTGCATCCATATGATAAATATCTCCCGGTTTCATTTTTCCCGTTTTATCCCCAATTGTCTGAAAGCCCTCCCCCGATAATACATATATTACCTGCTCATTTCCATAATGCATATGCTTGTTTTGACGCCTATTAGGAAAAATAGTTGTAATACCTATACTCATAGTATTTAATGATCTATTAAAATCCGGTTCATATATCCATTCTACTTGTCCCCACTCAAAAGACTGTATATTACCTTGCACAGATTTTATTCCTCCTTTTTTCTATCTTATATTTAAAAGTAATCTGCTATTTTAATTATACCATTTTTGATTTGTCTGTTGAGTGTCTTGTGAGTTCAATTTACTAAGTTTCTTATACCTTTTAATTCCATATAATATAATCATAGCCGGCAGCTCCATTAATTTTATATTATTAAAACAGGGTTGCCGACTATTTTAAAATTAGGGGTATTTATAATGTATATGTTAAATTACAACTATTTTTTATTATACCTTGGAGACCATGCATCACTAACATTTTTAAGACCTAACTTATCGCCGTCAAATACAGGAGTTATTTTCATCTTTTTCTGTTCATTATAATCTTTGTAAATTTTTACGGCAGTATTCCCGAGGAACAATATAGCTATAACATTTATCCAAGCCATTAAAGCATTCGCAATATCTCCCATAGTCCATACGGTATCAGCCGATATTACAGAACCTATAAAAACGGAGCCTATAAAAAATATTCTCTGTATAAAAATACCTAATTTATTGCCTCCAATGAGATATATCAAATTACTTTCGGTATACAGATAATAAGCCGTAAGTGCTACAAAAGCGAAACATAATATGGATATCGCAATAAATTTTTCACCTAAGCCAGGTAAAGAAGTATTAATTGCATTTGTTACAAATGGGTTTCCATATGCTATTTCAGGCAGATGCTCAACTACCAACTTACCATTACTTCCGATTGTATTATAACTGTTTGTTATTAATATCATTACTGCAGATGTAGTACATACAAAGAATGAACCCATAAATACGGATAAGCCTCCTATCATTCCTTGAGTAACGGGATGATCCACTTCCGCTGAAGCTGAAGTAATAGCAGAGGTTCCGATTCCTACTTCATTAGCATATACACCTCTTTTAATACCCCAGCTTACTGCAGCACCAAACATAGCCCCAAATACCGAATCCATTCCAAAAGCAGATCTTATAATTAACATAATTACACCGGGAAACTTATCTATGTTAAAAATAATAATTACTACCGACATTAAAAAATACAATATTGCCATAATTGGTGACAATCTCTGTGCCACATTGCCGATTCTTTTCAAACCGCCAAAAATTACTATCCCCATAATCGCAGAGAATATAACCCCTGCTATTACTACATTAAAGCCAAATGCTTGGTTAAGTCCTTGTACTATATTATATGTTTGAACGGAAGGCATCAAAAATGTTACACCTATTACGGTTATAACTGCGTAAGCTACTGCAAATGTTTTTCCTAATTTGGCATTCTTCATTCCATTTTCCATATAGTAGGCAGGACCGCCCTTGAATTCGCCGTTAACTTCTACTTTATAAGTTTGGGCAAGTATACCTTCAATCATAGAAATTGAAGATCCGAATATTGCAAGTATCCATAACCAAAATATCGCACCAGGGCCCCCGAAATATATACCTGTAGCCATACCGGCAATATTTCCTACTCCTACAGTTCTGGCCGCCGTGAATATAAATGATTGCACAGAATTTAATCCCTTCTCAGACTTATTGGCACTACCTGCCGCTTTTACCATATCTTTTATATGAAGTATTTGAGGAAAACCTAACTTTATAGAATAATATAACCCGCTTATTAAAACCAATATAACTAATGGCATACTCCACACTACACCATTTATTCTATTCAATATATCGCTCATATAAATCCTCCCTATTTTTCATACTTAAGAAACTATATTATATATCCTCAATAAAATTAAAATAAATATTCATTTATATGAAATTTGATCTGAACTTTTTAATCATTAAAAGAATTTTCGGGATATAAAGGAAATCTTGATATTAATTCATGAGCATCTCTTCTGCATTTATCCAAATTTGTGGTATCTTCAGGGGCATCTGCGACTCTTTCCATTATCTCTGCAATTTTTTCTATTTCTTTTCCCCTCAATCCTCTTTGAGTAATTGAAGTAACTCCTATTCTAACTCCGCTTGTAACAAACGGTGATTGAGGATCGTTCGGAATTTGATTTTTATTAACGGTTATGCCTATTGAATCAAGTGCATTTTGAAACAATTTTCCGGTTATATTTTTCTTTCTTAAATCAACCATGACAATATGATTATCCGTTCCTCCGGTTACAATCCTAAAACCTCGTTTTTCTAATTCTTCCGCTAATTTTCTTCCGTTAACCAATATACTTGACATTATATTTTTAAATTCATCTGTTGCAGCATGTTTAAACAGCCATGCTTTAGCCGCCATAGTAGTAAGATGCATAGAACCCAAACACCCTGGAAATACACCTTTGTCCAACAATTTCGCATATTCATTCTTACACAAAACCATACCTGCCCTTGGACCGCCAAATGTTTTTGTAGTTGAAGTTGTTACAAAATCTGCATAAGGTACCGGACTGGGTATAACTTTTGCCGCAACTAACCCTGCAACATGAGCCATATCTACCATGAAATATGCTCCAACTTCTTTAGCAATTTCAGAAAACGACTTGTAATCTATAAGTCTTGGATACGAACTTCCCCCTGCTATAATTAACTTTGGTCTATCTTTTAATGCCTTCTCCCTGACCTCATCCAAATCTATTAATTCAGTATCTTTATTTACACCATAAAAATCATAATCATAAACTTTAGACAAAAAATTTGCAGGACTTCCATGAGTTAAATGGCCTCCCTGGTCAAGTCTCATACTCAGAACTTTGTCTCCCGGTTTTAATATAGATGAATAAACACAATAATTTGCCGTTGAACCAGAATATGGCTGAATATTAACATGCTCTGCATCAAATAATTTTTTTGCCCTTTCATCTGCCAATATCTCTAATTTATCCGCTATTTCAGATCCTGCCTGGAATCGGTTACCCGGATATCCTTCCAAAGTTTTATTAGTAAATATAGAACCGCTTAACTCCATGATTTCTAATGGTACAGTACTTTCAGATGCAATCATTTCAATATTGTTTTCTTGTCTTTCCAACTCTTCACAAACTATTTCATACAATTCTGCATCTGATATTTTCGTATTTTTCAACATATTATTGCCTCCCCAGATTACTTAATTTTGTTAATATAATTTTTTAAAACTTTGCTGATAACAACTTGTCCAACCCTTTTCCTGATAAATAGTATATAAATTCACCTCCTTCTATACTTATAAAGTTTATATTTATAACGTTTTCGTAAATATTATTTCATAATATTAAAAAAAACTATATTAACATATTGGACGCTTTATTGAACAAAATTGAACAATTTTTTGTAAGAAATATTATAAGTTACTTTAACAGTTCTATGATAAACTTAGATGTTTCTTCTATCAGTTGTGATTGAAACTTTGCTGAAGAATAGCAGTGATCTGCCTCATCTATAAATTTAACTTTTACATCTCTAAGTACAGATTTATATGCTATGGAATTTATGGGCAGTATATCGTTATCCTTACTTCCGTGTATTATTCTAACCGGATTTTCAAAATTTTTTATTTTTCTTATGGGATCTATTTTAATAATATCTTCAAAAAATTTCCGGCTAACCATATCCCCTTCCACATCAACATCATTCCCATTAATCCCTTTCATAAATTTTTCATGTCCAATCAAATGATAAAAATTCCAAAACGGATTGGAGACAGGAGACCATAATATCAATGCATCTGGATTTACTTCTGCAGCAGACAATGCCGCAATTGCTCCTCCCATACTGTAACCCATCATAAACAATTTCTTCATATTAAAATCCTTTTTTAAAACTTCAACTACATTGAGAGTATCTTCAACTTCTCCATTAATGGTCATATATTCATAATCTCCTTCACTGTCCCCCGCTCCTACACAATCAAATCGTACCGTTGTTATCCCCATGTCTAAAATTTTTCTGGACAAATTTACAGCCATTCTATGGGGTGTTATCTTGTTGCCGACAAAGCCATGGTTAAAAAGAAGAACGTAATCTCCCCTGACATCTTTATTTTTATATTCATATACAGCTATCATCTCATGAGCCCTGCTCTCTATAATCTTTGTTTCCAGCATTTATATCATTCCTTTCTTTATTAAATCAATATATACATTATTTCATAGCCTAAAAAAACTATATTAACATATTGTACATTTTATTGAACAAAATTAAACAATTTTTTTTGCAATAAAATCTTTAAGACAAAGTAGAATTTTTTTCTATGAAGTATAAAAAAAGATCCTTATTGTAAATCTCATCAATAAGGATCTTTAATGTTCTATACTATTTTATCACCAAATCTAAAGCTTCTTTTAAATCTGCAATTATATCTTCCGCTGTTTCAAGCCCAACCGATAATCTGACCAGTCCGTCACTGATTCCGGCTTCTGCCCTCTCCTCGGGAGTATAAGGCGAATGGGTCATAGATGCGGGATGCTGAATCAATGTTTCAGGATCTCCTAAGCTTACGGCAAGTTTCGCAAGTTTTACATTATTCATGACCGTTTTTCCTTCCTCAATTCCGCCTTTCAATTCAAAGGAAATTATGGCTCCCGGCAATTTCATCTGTTTCTTTGCTAATTCATAGTATTCGAAGCTCTCAAGACCTGGATAATAAACTTTCTTAACGGCAGGGTGAGTCTCCAAAAATTTCGCTACTTTTATAGCATTATCACAGTGCTTTTCCATTCTTATTTCCAATGTTTTCATTCCTCTTATTATTAAATATGCATCAAAGGGGCTCATAACCGAACCGGTCATATCCTTTATTCCAAACATCTTAACTTCTTCTATAAACTTCTTCCTACCTACTGCAAAACCTGCAATTACATCTCCATGTCCATTTAAATACTTTGTAGCCGAATGAATAACCACATCTGCTCCGAGTTCTAAGGGCTTTTGTATATAAGGAGTGCTGAAGGTATTGTCAACAAATACCAAACATCCCTTAACCTTATGAGCTATTTTAGATACGGCTTCAATATCGGTAATTTTTAAAGTGGGATTTGCAGGAGTTTCTAAATAAACAACTTTAGTATTAGGCCTCATGGCAGATTCCAGTTCTTCAAGATTACTTATATCTACAAATGTAACATCTACTCCGAATCTGGTAAGTCCATGGTTTAAAAGCGAAAAAGTACATCCGTAGAGAGTATCGGAAGCAACTACATGATCTCCCGCTTTTAAAGCAGTCCATAAAGATGCTGCCACCGCTCCCATGCCTGAAGAAGTCGCCGCTCCAGCCTCTCCTCCTTCCAATAAAGCTATCTTTTCTTCCGCCTCGGCAACCGTTGGATTTCCCAACCTTGTATATATGTAGCCCGATTCTTCTAAGGCAAACCTTTTCCCTCCCTGCTCAGCAGAATCAAATACAAATGTAGACGTTTGAAATATAGGCGTAGCCAAAGAACCATACTGAGAATCCTTTTTATGACCTCCGTGAATAGCTTTCGTTCCAAATCCCAGAGTATTTATATCTTCTCTATCCATATAATAAACCCTCCTACAAATTTTATTTTATAATCCATATTTCCATTATTATAACCCTGTTCATCCCCTCTCGTTTTAATTCTATCATAATAATAAAAAAGCTTCCATTGAAATATTAATAAATTAAGGAAAGCTTTTTTGAAACTCATTTTACGGAAAACATACACTAATGTATATTAAAAAAAACAGAAGAATTATTCTTCCACTTTTAATGCTCTTATAGAATTAAACACTGAAATCAACGCAACTCCTACGTCTGCAAATACCGCACTCCACATGTTTGCTATCCCCAATGCACCTAATATCAATACGACCATTTTTACTCCCAATGCAAAAACTACATTTTCTCTCACTATTCTATTCGTATTGTGGGAAATATTTATTGCCGTTTTAACCTTACTTATTTCATCATCCATGATAACCACATCGGAAGCCTCAACAGCCGCATCCGAACCCATTCCTCCCATGGATATCCCCACATCTGCTCTTGCAATTACGGGAGCATCATTTACCCCGTCTCCTACAAATATTACTTTTTTCTTGCCCTTCTTATTTTTCAAGATTCGATCCATCATCTCAACTTTTTCCTGAGGTAGCAATTCTCCATAAATTTCGTCTATTCCTATTTCTTTTCCTACCTGTTCGGCTGTAGTCTTTTTATCTCCTGAAAGCATTATTGTTTTTCGTATTCCTAAAGCTTTTAATTTCTTAATAGTTTCCTTTGATTCATCTCTTATTTCATCGGAAATTACTATATTGCCTATATACTCTTCGTCCTTACTTACGTATACTACAGTACCTATACTCGATTTATCAGCTACTTTCAATCCATGCTCTTGAAGGAGTTTCACATTTCCGAGAAGAACTTTACTTCCCTCCACGGTAACTTCTATTCCTTTTCCCGGTATCTCTCTATAATTGGAAATTTGACTTTTATCTATTTCTTTCCCATATTGTTTAACGATAGATTTAGCAATAGGATGGTTGGAAAATATTTCTCCATAGGCTGCCAACTTTAATATATCATCTTCAGAGTAGCCCTTAACTCCTTCAACTTCAGTAACCTCAAATATCCCCTTAGTCAAAGTTCCCGTCTTGTCAAATACTATAGTATCCGCCATACTTAAACCTTCTAAGTAATTTCCCCCTTTAACAAGAATGCCTGATTTAGAAGCTCCTCCTATTCCTCCAAAAAATCCTAAGGGTATGGATACTACCAGAGCGCATGGACAGGACGCAACAAGAAATATCAAGGCTCTATATACCCAAGTACTTAAATCTTGATGAAAAAACAAAGGAGGAATAAAAGCTAAAGCTATGGCCGAAAAAACTACTACAGAAGTATAATATTTAGAAAACCTTGTAATAAATTTTTCAATATTAGCTTTCTGTTTTGAAGAATTTTCAACCAGGTCCAATATCTTTGATACAGTAGATTCCCCAAATTTTTTAATAGTTCTTACTTTCAATAACCCTTCCTTATTCACAAATCCGCTCAAAATATTATCTCCGGGTTGTATACTCCTTGGGACACTTTCCCCTGTAATATTGGATGTATCCACGAAAGAATTTCCTTCCACCACTATTCCGTCCAAAGGAACTTTTTCTCCGGGCTTAACAATTATATACTGCCCTATTTCAATTTTATTTGGATCAACCTTTTTTATTCCTTCATTCGTTTCTATATTCGCATAATCCGGTCTAATATCCAACAAGGTGCTTATAGATTTTCTTGAATGATCAACAGCTTTTCCTTGAAAATATTCTCCTATTTCGTAAAAAAGCATTACAGATACTGCTTCAGGATATTCTCCTATTATAAACGCCCCTATGGTAGCAATAGACATTAAGAAATTTTCATCGAATACCTTGCCCTTAAGAATATTTTTAAATGCATTAATCAGTACTTCTCCGCCAATTATTATATAACTTATAAAAAATAATATAAATTCAATCCTGTATTCAAATTTAAAAATTACGGCAGCTAAAAAAACAATTACTCCTATTACAAATTTTATATTATCATTTTTCTCTTCCTCTTCTGTCTTTAAATCATCTTTAATTTCATCCGTTGTCATACCACCAATTTCATGTATAATTACATCAGGTTCTATTCTCTTCACAATGGATCTGACCTCATCTGAAACAGTTTCAGCCCTTGGTATTTCATCTATTTCAACTTTTAGTTTTTTAGTAACAAAATTTATATTTGCTTTTTTAACACCTTTTATCTTATTGGCATCTTCTTCAATTTCTCCTGCACAATGGGTACAATTCAATCCTTCTAACAAAAATTCCTTCTCTATCATAGCAGCCATCCCTTCCATCTGTTATATGTTAATATGGACATATGAGCAATTGTTCATATATTAATATAAATATAACTCTTAATTTAAGTTTTGTCAACTAAATATGAATAAAACAATTAATTTATTTAATACTATCTTTTTATCATCATATATCAGATTTAAGGAAAATTTAACAAAGAGTGTTCACACTTGAAAGATTAACAGGATTTTCATGGGTTAGTTATAAATAATATAAGAAAATTTTTCAACTAATTCAATAAACTGAAAATGAATTATAACTGCCGAAGAAATCCCTATTACAATTCCTGCAATAACATCTGTAGGATAATGGACTCCCAAGTACATTCTCGAAATTCCAATTGTAAGTGCTAAAATTACTAATATAACAGAAATACTTGGAAAATTAAGAGTCATTGTTGTAGCAATTGAAAAACTTGCTGTAGTATGTCCCGAAGGAAAAGAATAGTCCCTTAAATTAATTCCAAAGGTATTTATGTTTTTCAATATATTATACGGTCTTTCCCTTTGCAAAGATTTTTTCAACACTTGAACAAATATTTGGCTGACAGAAAGAGATGTAAGCCCCTCGATCCCTGCAACCCTTATTTTTTCTTTTCCAAATACAATCATTGCAAGAAGAATAATTGTAGTAAATATTCCTCCCCCCAGGTTAGTTATCCTATACATAAATCTATCTAAAACTTTGCATTTTATTGTATCATTAAACCAATGAAGTAATCTTTTATCAAAAGATTTAAATTTTTTTTTCATTTCCATCACCCACTTTCAATTTTGTTAATACCTTGTGTTATATTATTTTAAGATATTATTAACTTTTTTGCAAACAATTTTTATACCTTTAAGTAAATTTTATCTTAAAATTGGATATCTATATCTTGTATGCTATTATTAATATATAATATATATGTTAATTCAACGTTAAAATCTGATTGTAAGCAGGTGTACTAATGAAAATAAATTTTAATGATCAACAAACAAAAGCCATAAATCACGGAAAGGGTCCCGCTATTATATTGGCTGCTCCGGGTTCCGGAAAAACAACTGTCCTTTTACATAGAACATATAATTTAATATCAAAACATAAAATTCTGCCGGAAAAGATACTTTCCATCACTTTTAGCCGGGCTTCTGCCAAAGAAATGAAAAAAAGGTTTGTCAATAATTTTAAAAACACTTCCTCTATTCCCATAACTTTTTCAACAATTCACAGTTTTTCCTATAGCATATTGAGGGAATATACTAATAGACATGGAATACCCTATACTCTTATAGAAGGAAACAGTAATTCTATAAATAAAATCACTATATTAAGAAATCTATATTATGATATAAACGGTGAATGGGCCGCGGATGAAAAGTTAGAAGGAATAAACAACGGCATAGGATATATAAAAAATATGATGATTGGTGTTGATGATTATTTAAAAGAAAACAAGGTTGAAATAAACCACTTCAAAGAGATTTATATGTCATACGAAAATTTTAAAAAAGAGAAGAAAATGATAGATTTTGATGATATGCTTGTTTTAACTCTCGATTTTCTTAAGAGGGATTCTTACCTTCTTTCAAAATGGAGAAATAAATATGATTTCATCCAAGTAGACGAGGGACAAGACACGTCTAAAATTCAGTTGGAAATAATTAAACTTATAGCAAAACCTAAAAATAATCTGTTTATAGTGGCAGATGATGACCAATCCATTTACGGATTCAGAGGCGCTTTCCCTCAAGGCCTGTTTGATCTTAAAAGGGAATTTAAAGACCTTTCAATATTCTACATGGAAGAAAATTATCGATCATCCCGAAATATTGTCTCTGTATGCAATAAATTTATAAGGCAAAATAAATTAAGATACAACAAAAATATATTTACAAAAAATAATTATGTATCTCCTATAAATATAGTGAAGCTTAATACAATAACAGAACAGTATGAATATATAATAAAAGAACTGAAAAAATTTGCTGATTATTCAAATGCTGCCATATTGTATAGAAATAATATATCTTCTATCGGTGTTATAGAATATTTAGAGAATAACAAGATTCCCTTTCATATGAGAGATGTAAATGTTAAATTTTTTAATCATTGGATAATAAAAGATATCATCTCATTTTTAAATGTAGCTAATAATCCTGAAGATTTAAACTCCTTTGAAAAAATATATTTTAAAATGAAAGGCTTTATATATAAAAATTATGTGGATTATATAAAAACTCTCAATTATGATAAATCAGTATTCGATAGAATATTGGAAATAAATGATTTGAGCAGAGATTATCGTCAAAAAATAATGGAAATAAAAATCGATTTTAACAGGCTTAAAAATATGGCACCTCATGAAGCAATAACATTTATAGAAAAGAGCTTAGAATATGAAATATATTTGAAAGAAAATGCTCTAAAATTTGGATACACCTTTGATTCATTAAAAACTATACTTTATTATTTAAAATTAATCTCTGCAAAAACAGAAAATTTAGAAGAGCTTCTAAGAAGATTGAAATATTTAGAGTATTTAACATTTCAATCAAAATATAATACCAAAGGAGTAAATCTTTCAACTATCCACAGTGCAAAAGGTTTGGAATATGACAGAGTATTCATGATAGATTTAATTGAGGGCGATTTCCCTTCTTCCAATAGTATAGACGCCTTTGAAAACGGCAAAATTCAGCTAATGGAAGAAGAAAGAAGGTTATTTTATGTGGGAATGACCAGAACAAAAAATAATCTTATGCTTTTAACCTATTCAAACAAAAGTGAAAAAAAAGTATACCCTTCCCGATTTGTAAATGAATTAGAAAATTTATGATTTTTTGCTTAAATTTAATTTTTTATACTAAATTTTTCAAAAAAAGGAATACTATTAATGAAGGTTATACAATTTCATGAAAGGAGGGAAATCAATGTCAAAAGATAAAGATAAAAGAGACAATAAAAAAGCAAAAGGTGAAAAGAAAGAAAAGAAAGAAGAAAAGTAGGAATATTAATTATAAAAGATCCTTAAAGCCTTAAAAAGGCTTTAAGGATCTTTTATTTGAATTCTTCTACGTCCTTTTCCTCAACCGAAAAGAATTCTCCTTCTCTAAGTTGAAAGTGACCTGTACTGTAAGGAACACCTTCTGTTGAAATATATATCTTATCTGCATCATAATAATCTCCGAATGTATTTACTATACTTTTAATTATTTGAGCTTCAAAATTACTTCCGGCATTCATTTCTTCAGTTAATTCATTGGAAAAATCAACTTTTACTGTTCTATTTTTTTTATCAAAATTTATTTTATTTATTGCTGTGTTTTGAGAAATAGGAGATATTAATTTCTCTGAAGGAGGATTCTTAAATCCATTTTCAAATAGTTTTTCTATCCCTTCATTCGTCTTAAATCCAATATCATTTTGAGTATATACAATTTTTTCTCCTGAGTTCAGAATATAATAAAATCTCATATTTTGAACTAAGGGAGCGTTCTCTTCAATTTTTTCAAGAAGAGTTTTTATCTCTGTTTCTCCATCATTATATATGCTTGCAACAAGGCCTATTCCTTTAGCATAATAATCCTTCTCAACTTTATCTTCTCCCATTTGAGTAGTTACTTCCAAAGCTTTAAATTCCCTTAAAGGTGTTTCTATTGCTACATTGGAACCTGTAATGGTTCTTTTAGTTCCATCCGGAAGAGTCCATGAAGCTCCTACATTTAACGGTTCCTTCAATATAACTGTATTTTTTTCTTCATCTACATTCAATAAATTTTCTATATTATAAAATTCCTCTTCCGAATATATTTCTTTTAATTCTCCATCCTTATATTCAAGAATACTTACCATATTGGTTCCCGGATTCAATATTTTCTGCTGTGCTCTGTTATTGCCAATATACTCAAAATAAGATTTTTTTTCGGCATATTCATTCCCTTCTCCCGAATAATACATAACTGTATTCTTCTTGAAAGGATAGTAATCCGGTATGTATATTGTTTCTTCTTGAATATTTTCTGCATCTATATTTGAATTATCTTTATTGCTATCAATGCTGCAGCCGGCAGTAATACCAATCATAAAAATCATTGTCCATAAAATAATAATTCTTTTTTTCATAAAATCACTCCTACACATTGTTTTCATATAAATTATTATTGACAATATTTATATATCATTATTCATTTTCTCCGAATTCTTCTCTTTATCCATCATAGCAATAATTATTATTGACAATATCACCAAAAAAGTTCCTATTACCATTCCCAACCCTATTTTTTCTTTTAGTATTATCGCACCTATTATAATACTCACAAGGGGCTCAAGAGTATTAAGAATTGAAGCCTCCGAAGGTCCAATACATCTTACAGCCATTAAAAATAATATAAGGGGTATTGCAGTACAGGCTAAAGATAAAAACAGAGCGCCTACTACTGAGTATAAATTTATATACAAATGAAATTGGCCTGTTATTGTACTAAAAGTAAAAGCACATAAAGATGCCACTAATGTTACATAAAAAATAAGGATAAATGAATTTATATCCTTCAGATCCTTATTAGCGCCCATTAAAATATAAAAAGCATAGGCAAACCCTCCACTCAATGCTAATAAAACTCCTTTTATATTCATTACTCCACTTTTGTTTTCCACTAATAAATATATCCCTATTATAGATAATACTAAAGCTAATCCTTTCCTGAAATTCACCTTTTCTTTATAAATAACTATGGAGAACAGATTGACTACAATTGGGTATACAAAGCTAAGTATCGTAGCAAGTCCCGTAGAAATATACTTATAAGAATTAAATAAAAAGGCTGAAGTTAAAAAATATCCTGCCGATCCCATAAGCATGATAAATAAAAACTGTTTTCTGTTTATCTTTAAACTATACCCATGCTTTTTTATATAGATAAATAAAATAACTGCTGCCCCCAAAAATCTCAACGTCAGAGTAGTAAATGAATTAAGTCCTCCTTTAAAAGCAACTTTAGCAAATAACGGTATAGAGCCTAATAAAAATGATGCAATCACTATAAAAAATATTCCTTTATTTTTTGCCATTTTATCTGTCCTTTCAATTTTCAATATGTACCCTTCACGATTATATCATAAATTGCTCCTAAGCAAAAGCGCATTGGCATATTCATACATTTATCGATTTTTTATTCATATATTATATTAGCATTTATAATCTTAAATCTTTCCAACTTATTTTATATCAAAAAATAGACTTTATATTTTTAATATTATAATTTTCCAATGAAATAAATCCTCCAATAAGATATAATAGTTAAGGTGGGATATTTGTTAAAATAAAGGAGATGATATGTTGAAAACTATAATATTCGATATGGATGGAGTCATTGTAGACAGCGAACCTTTGCATTTCGAAGTATTTAATAAGCTCTTAGGAAAATTCGGCAAAAAAGTTAGCGTGGAAGAACATTCTAAATACATTGGAGTAACTGATTATGACTGCTGGAGTGAATTAAAATATAAGCTTAACATCCCCGTTTCTGTAGAAAAGCTAATAGAAATGTATAAAGAGAATTTCATAGAAAATATAAATGATATTCAAATGGTAGATAATGTTGAAAGTTTTATTAAAAATGTATATAAAGATTATTCCTTAGGATTGGCTTCATCTAATAATCGAAGAAGCGTCGATGCAATAATAACAAAATTTCAATTGGAAAAATATTTTAAAATATTTATAAACGGCGAAGAAGTAAAAAACGGAAAACCCGCTCCTGAAATTTTTCTCAAAGCCGCAAATGAGATGAATGCATCTTATACCGATTGCATAGTAATAGAAGATTCCAATGCGGGAGTAGAAGCTGCAAAGGCTGCAAACATGAAATGTATAGGATATAAAAATCCTAATTCGGGGAATCAAGATCTGTCTAAGGCAGATTTAATAATAAAAAACTTCAATGAATTATCAATAGAAATATTAGAAAGTTTATTTTATGTGTAAATGCACAAATAGTTTTAAGTATTAGCGATTATCATAAATATTTTTCTAAAATATTCTTATTTTAGAAAAATATTTATTAACACTATGCCGATATTTTTCATACTCTATTCTAAGAGGCTTTACTCTTATAATAGGAGGTGCTTATTATATGGATGATATACTAAGTAGAGATGAAAGACGTTGTGGCATAGATAGTTCTTTGTTATTCTTCTTCCTCATATTAGTAATCATTTTCTGTAATTGCGATATGTTTAGAAGATATTAAACTTATATACCATTTAGCGGGGTTTGTCCCCGATTCTTTTTTATCTGTATTAAAATCTAAATAAATTTATAATGTGGTTTTTCCTCTCCAAACAACCAATGCCTTAAATAATCGTAAAAAATTATAGCTGGTAAAGAAAGAAAAAACCATAAAACACTATATTCTAAACATATTTGACCCATCAAATTAAATTTTAAATTACTATAATCCCAAACATTTAATCTCAACCTTACATTCAAAATTAATCCAAATATTAATTCTAATGTTGTTATAACCAAACAAGATACACTCTGCTGTATTAATAAAGATTTTTTAAGTTTGAAATAGTATTCGTTTATTAAACCTACTGATACAAAACATAAGCCGCCTAAAATAAACATTGTAATATGGGAGTGCCCTCTCCATAAGATTTCAATAAAAAAATAGGATATCCCTCCGATTACGAATAAGATTAAATATTTATTCAGTCGTTTCATTTTCTTCATCCTTCACATTATTCAAAATAATGATTTCTTTATATAGTGTGAAGAATTTTTCTTTAAATATTCATAACCCATATAATGGCAAACGGCAATATAAAAGCACTTACTATTTTATTCAGTAAGTGCTTATCAATATAATGCAACTATTTTCCATGCCTTCTATTCCTCCTCTTTCTTACTTAAAAGAGAATATAGGAATTCTCTCTGCCTTTTGGCTTCTTCCAGCCTTTCGGCATTGATTATTTCTACACAATTTTTCAATTCCTCATATCGTGTTTTCCACGTTATAACCTCATCTCTAAGCCTTTTTATTTCATCATCCAATATTCTGATTTTCTCTTTGTCATTCATGGTTAGCCTCCCTTTCTTCGCTTTCCAAAAATATCTGAATTGCTATTATCCTTCGATCAATCATCTCACCTTATATTTATGTTGTTATTAGAATGTCCTATGATGATTTTAATTCATAATATTTACAAACTAATTCCTATGATAATTGGAGAGATACATCCTGAAATAATAATATAAAGGGATTTCTATTGGAGCGTGTAATAATCTCTGTTGGGAGTATGGAATGAAAGGAAAAAATCAGAGTGGCACGAAGATACCATATTGAGGGTTGCTAAATAAAAATAAAAAAACCTCACAACCCACTGGTTGCAAGGTGTTCCTTCTGGTGCACCTTCAGGGACTCGAACCCTGGGCCCACTGATTAAGAGTCAGTTGCTCTACCAACTGAGCTAAAGGTGCAAAACCAAATAACATTACTTATTATACACTCATTTATTATATTTGTCCAGCATTTTAATTTATTTTTTGTTAATTATTTTTCCATAATCCTCTCTTAATATGCCCATGATAATTTCATCATGGTATTCTCTTAAGCGCACTTTTTCTCCGCAATACATAACAATAACTCATCTCCATATTTTATTTAATTTTCTTAGCAAGAATTCTCCCATCTTATATAAGTTAGAATAATTCACATATTTTATATGATAAAAATCATAATAAATATAAAAATTTATTTTAATTTCTTAATTACCATAGTTGTTTTCCCAGTATGAGGATTTATGGCTAAGCTTTTCTCAAAAGAAATATCATACTTTACATTTTCCATATTTTTTTTCTTAAGAAAATTATCTAATAAGCCCTTTAAATTTTTTATTAATTCTTCCTCATCTGAATTTGAGAACTTTACACATTTTAAGCTAAAAAACGTATCGCTCTTCTGTATAAATTGATAATACTTTATGCCTTTCACATCTATATCATCTAAAAATAGCGGGTGAAGAAAATCAAAATTCCCACTACTGTTTTTAAACCACATTACTTCCTCTTCTCTTCCTATAATTCTATTTATATGAGTGTAAGGAAGAACCCCTTCTCCATCATAGTTAAAATCCTCAACTATATCATTTAATCTATATCTAATTAGAGGAAAGGTATTATTATAAAATGGAGTAATAACAAGTTTATTATCTTTATCGACCTCTATATAGTTCATATCGTCAAATAAATACATTCCGTCATAATAGCTTGCTCCTGCTCCAATAATAATGGATTCCGTACATCCGTAATAATCTATTATATCCGCATTAAACAATTCTGAGAAATATTTTGAAGTTTCTTTCGTCAAAGGCTCTCCGCCGGTAATAATTTTCTTGGGCCTTAATTTTATTTTCCCTTCTTCTTGAAGATGAGCTGCAATTTTTATACAAGAAGGGTAACCGCCAATATAATTCGGTTTAAAATCGCCGACAATTCTTTGCCATTTTTCTAAAGGTTCAAGAGCACTAACTACTACACTCCTTGATTTATATTTCTTTATACCTTCCAGAGCTAAAGCAGTACATGCATATCCGCTACCTACACTTGCTATATAAAGAGTTCTTATGGGAAAATCAGTCATTCTTATGGAGTTCTTTCCCCCTATACTCAATCTAACAAAATTGGATTCAATTTTGTTTAAAGCTCTTTTCCCATATAAAAAACTACATGGCCTTCCCGTACTTCCGGAAGTATGAACCAAATAATAGTTACCCACCTTGAGCAAGAGTTCATTCCTTTTTAATGCATCATTTAAATATCTCTTTTTTATCTTAAGAGTTGGAATATCAAAAAAATTATTTCTGACTTTTTCCTTATCCATATAAGGAATATCCTTTGGATCAATAGTGTTTAAATGTTCAAACTTTATACCATAACTCGCATAATACCTTCTATAAAAAGTGCTGTTCCTATAGGCATATTTAAGTATATTTCTAAAACATTTATCACTATAATCCATAATTTCATTTCTATCCCATTTATTATGATTATAATACATCCTTCCATATTTAATTAAAGAAATAATAATATCTCCTCCCGTCTAAACACAATTTCATCAAACAGAAAAATCCTCATTCTTTATGAATATATTTTACCACAAAATAAAACCATTAACCCTTCCTCCAAATTATCACTTATGTGAATCTCCCATACCCCAAGAATAAAAACTTCGTATAAAAGTTCAATTAGGAAAACATATAACTCTCCTCATTGAAAATCCTTACATTCTCAGCCACAACGGTATGAGGTTTTGCGGAAGTTTAATGGCAAAATCATAAAAACTGATATTGAATTATTTTTCTATTATTATAATTATATAATCTTCTCTATCAAATATTCTTATAACTCAATCACTTTATCCGGTTTTTCATTTAAAAAGAACACAGACAATGTCCCTGGTCCCGAATGTGCACCTATAGAACAGCACAACATATTAATTATAAACTCTTTGCAGCCAAACTCTTCTTCAATCATTTTCTTTAGCTGCATTGCTCCATTAATATCATCACCATGGTTAATCCCTATAACCTGATTTTTAAGATCCGCACTTTTTCCTCTTTCCTCCATTATCTCCAACATTCTTTTCATTACTTTGTTTCTTCCCCTAATTTTTTCAAATGGAACAATTTTCCCATCATTAAAGACCAATATAGGTTTAATATTTAGTAATCCTCCTATGAATGCCTGAGATCTCCTGACTCTTCCTCCTCTAAAAAGATACTCTATGTCATCAACAGTAAATATGTGTTCGATATGCTTCACATAAAACTCTATAGTTTTGAGTATTTCTGCCTTGACCTTGCCTTCTTTCGCCATCTGAGCCGCCTTATGTACAATAAGTCCAAATCCTAAGGAGGCCGACTTAGAATCCACTATGTCAAGGTCCAGCTCAGGATACTTTCCTTTCATTGTATCTCTTACTATTACAGCAGTTTGATATGTTCCGGAAAGGCCAGAAGAAAATGCTATATATATTGCGCTTTCTTTTTTCTTTGCAATTTCTTCAAACTTTTCTTCAAACATATGAGGCGGAATTTGGGCAGTCTTATAAACCGCTCCATTACGCATATCATCATACATTTCTTTAGGCATTAACGTTGCTCTGTCTAAAAATTCTTTTTCTCCTTTATTTACCACAATAGGTAATATCTCTATGTTATATTCATCTAATATTTCCTCTGGCAGATCACATGCACTATCACTCAATATTTTTATTGTCATTAAACATCCCCCTTTTTAAAGTTATCTTAAGTATATAATACCACTAAAAAGATACATTTAAAATATAAAAAAAGAAAACATGGCATATAAATGATTTTTAATAAATAAATTATACTACAAGAAAAATAAGGGGTGGGTAATATGAAATTTTTCTTTATAAAGAAAAAAACACTTCGTTATGTAATAGGAACAATTGCAGGAATAATTATATTGATTATAATATTTTCCTTATTATTATAATTATAACATAACAAAATCTTACATTTAGAATTGAAGCAGAGCTCCAAACTCTGCTCAATTACTCTTTTCATTTTCTCTAAATTTATAATACTGAAATATTAACTTGTCTAATTTTTGACTAAAATCAAGAATCTTATATTTATCTATTTCACATACCATCAAATTGTTAAGTTCCTCTCTCTTTTTCTCTATTTCCACTTTCAAATTTTCTAAAGTAATTATATTATTCATAAATCTCCATTCCCTTCCAGAATATTAATTGCTACTTGCAATTTTTTCTCCTTTAACAGTATAATTAATTACCTCCCAAATGTCTGGCTCTTCAAAGCCTTTTCTCCAAGAAGAAATTCCTTTTAAATTATATTTTGCTACAAGGTCAGATTTTAGCTTTACAGATTTTTTATCCTCTATCCAAATCCTATATCTCTTCCCAGCCTTTGCATATTCTATATAATTCTGACCATAATTACTTAACCAAACAGGTTTGCAGTCATTCTCCATAATTATTTTATTTACAGCCTTCATAGAAAGTGTTTTTGATTTTACACTTATATTGCCTTTTGTATCTTTTGCTTCCTCCCATTGCCTTGTATAAAATGGAATTCCCAATATAAGCTTTTCTCCTGGAATTCCGGACTTAATAGTATCTGTTATGCCTTTGGTTACCCAATTAATAGATGCTACCGGACCGCTTAATTTACTATCTCCGGGAGTTTCATCGTAAGCCATTAACATGCAATAGTCTACAATTTTGCCCAATTTTTGCCTGTCATAAAATTTAGACCATGTAGGACTTGCAGATGGAACAGTTATATCTATGGAAACTGAAATATTTTGCTGTTTTAAAGTTTGCGTAAGTTCAGAAATAAAATTTGTGAACCTATCCTTATCTTCATAATACACATTTTCAAAATCAATATTTATGCCATCCAAATTGTATATGCTCGAATATATCAATAACTGATTTATAATATTTTTCTTAGCATCAGAACTTTTTAATATTTTGCTGGTTAACTCCTTATCAAAATTATTGTCTATTAATGCCCAAACTTTATAGCCCTTGTTATGAGCATTTTCCACATATTTATAATCTCCTTTATTCAAAATATATCCTTTGTCATTTATCACGGAAAACCAAGTAGGGACTATAACATCCAGTCCGTCTATTTTATCTTCATCACCAGTATCTGGAGTCATATCTGTTATCTGATCCCATACAATATTTATTTTCCCTTTGGGAGAATAGTTTTCTCTTAGAGTATTAAGTTTTAAATCATTATTGTAAACTTCCCATCCTAATTGAAGTTCATCTTTTTTTATAAAGCCAACTTCTCCTTGCTTTGTCCTAACTTTGTAATCATTTCCCTTTTCATCAAAAATAAATACCTTTTCTCCTTTATTTATATATCTTATAGTTGGAATATAAAAGAAAAATTTATTGTAAGGGGACTTTAATTTTGTCTTATTAACAGTTTTCCCTATCATTTGCTTGTCCTTTATTTTGTCTAAAATCAGAATATTTGAATCCTTTATATAAGAAGAGCTTATTCCCAATATTTTTTCTATACCCTTAATATTTATGTAATTTACACCATCTATATTTTGGATTGGAAAATTTAATGATACTCCGTCCTTTATTCTATTAGAAAGCGTAAAATTTTCCAAAGTAAAAGCAGGTTTTTGTATAACTATATGTAACCTGTTCTCTTCTTCCTTTATTGAAATATCGTTATCAAAATACTTCTTCAGTATCTCAACAGGAATAAATATTCCCTTAGAATTTACTATAGAAAGTCGTTCCCCTTCTTCATTGCCCTCTACTACCAATTTACTCTTTAAAATATCCTTCTGTTTAATATTTTCTGCACTTGTCAAGCTCAATACGAAAAAATTAAGAATTAAAGCTAAAAACATTATCAAAGTGACAATATTTTTACTTTTTTTCATCTATCTACCCTCCTTCTAATCTTATTCCTTTTTTAATTATATCAGTTTAATAATAATATTCCATATTAATTTTTTTCCTTTTATCTACAATAATGTTTAAGAATTATTATAATATCTAATTTTAGTTAATTATAAATGTTATTTTTTATTTTTTATAAAAATGTAGTATAATAATGTCAAAAGGAGCGGAGGTGGAAAAATGTCGAAAATATTAAATAGATTTTTAAAATATGTAAGTTATGAAACTACTTCTAATGAAGAATCTAAAACAGTTCCAAGTTCTAAAGAACAATTAGAGTTTGGAAAATATTTAGAACAAGAATTGAAGGATTTAGGCCTTTCTTCTGTTGTGTTCGATGACAAAGGATATCTATATGCAACTCTGCCATCAAATATTGATAAAACTGTTCCAACCATAGGATTTATTGCTCATATGGATACCAGCCCGGACATGTCGGGGAAAAATGTAAAACCAAAAATAATAAAAAATTATGACGGCAATAATATCCTGCTAAATAAGGATTTAAATATTATCCTTTCTCCTGAAGATTTCCCTGAAATAAAAGATTACATAGGAAAGGATATCATCACAACTGACGGAACTACTTTATTAGGTGCTGACGATAAAGCAGGAATTGCTGAAATCGTAACAGCAATGGAATTTTTAATTGAAAATCCCAAAATTCCTCATGGCGAAATTAAAATAGGGTTCACTCCCGATGAAGAAATAGGAAGAGGTGCAGATTATTTCGATGTAAAAAAATTCGGGGCTGATTTTGCCTATACCGTTGATGGAGGAAAAATAGGAGAATTGGAGTATGAAAACTTTAACGGGGCAGAAGTAAAAATAATTATAAATGGCAGAAATGTTCATCCCGGTTCTGCTAAAAATAAAATGGTTAATTCAATGATTATAGCCATGGAATTGAATTCCCTTCTGCCTGTAAGCGAAAGACCGGAGTATACCGAAAAATATGAAGGGTTTTACCATATTACCAAAATAAATGGAAATGTGGAACAAACGGTCATTAATTATATCATCAGAGACCATAATAGGGAAAAATTCGAACAGAAGAAGAATTTATTTAAAAAAATAGTTGATTTTATGAATGAAAAATATGGTAATATTATTGTTATGGAATATAAAGATCAATACTATAATATGAAAGAAAAAATAGAACCTGTGATGTATGTTGTTGACATAGCAAAAAATGCCATGAAAGAAGTATCTGTAACTCCCTCCATTATTCCTATTAGGGGTGGTACAGACGGAGCAATGTTGTCCTTTAAGGGATTGCCTTGTCCTAACATCTTTACCGGCGGACATAATTTTCATGGAAAATTTGAATATGTACCTGTATTTGCCATGAATAAGGCTGTTGAAACAATAATTAAAATAGCAGATTTAACCAAAGAAATATCCTTAGCCTAAGCTGAGGATATTTTTATATTACAATTTTTTTTCTTCTCCTAATTAAATGATCTATAAAAGTAACAAATCCTGTAATTAAAATTTTCAAATAATAGTTTATAGCTCTCCATAGAATTAAGGAATGTAATATTAAGTTCTTGGTAAATATTGGCTTAAACAAGAGGTAATACCCTCCTTCCGAAGCACCTATACTCCCCGGAGTCGGCATAAAAACCGCCACCAAATATACAATAGACTGAACGGCTATAACATCCAGATATGCTGCTTTTCTAAGGTGCATGGATAAATAAACAAAATAAGTTACACTTAAATCAAAAGTTATCTGAATTGTTGAAAGTAAGAAAAGCCCCAAATTATTATTTCTGTTTCTTTTAATTTTTTCCGCACTAATTTCATATTCTTCCACGAACTTTTCTATCTTGTATTTATATTTCTCTAAATTTTTCATAATTTTGATCTTACTTAAAAATTTATATAAAGTTAAAACTATGGGTTTTATCCAACTTGGCTTATAAAATAATAAAGTTATACCTATCAGTACTACTACATATAAGAATAATCCAAATATTGCAAAAGGCAACACTGATTTTGCATTAACGGATACAAAATTAAATTTGAAAATAAACATTATTAAATAGTAAAGCGTTACTGCTGCTTGGTATATTACGAATTTATTAAATAATATAAGAGAACTCTTTGATACCGGTATGGAATCCTTAGACATCAAATATATCTGCGCTGGTTGTCCTCCCGCAGAAAATGGAGTAATAGCACTATAATACTGCCCAACTAACGAAAATCTAAAAGATTTTAAAAATTTTACCTTGCCATAAATCTTGTTAGTTAAAACATTTAATATAATTCCGTCTAAAGCCCAGTTTCCAAACATCAGCAATACGGCCACAATCAAATATTTAGTATTAGCAGCAATTATTACTTCAGGAAAGTCTTTTAAATCTTTATTAATAAATATAAATATTAAAAAAAAAGCTATAACCAATACTAAAGATACATTATTCCTTCTATTCTTATTCATGGCATTTCATCCTTTAATTTAATAGAATTTATATGTTATGCTATATTATAACACTGTTTTATATTATTTACAAAGGGATTTCTTCTCTTCAATGTAATTCTTAACTAAATTTAAATATCCATCTTGTATGGCCTTTATTAAATTATTGTCTGCGGAACTATATTTCTTATCATCTATAGAAGATATAGGCAGTACATTTACTGAAGTACCGGACATAAAGCCTCCGTCTATTTTATCTAAATCCTTTATATTGATATTTTCTTCCACGACATCAATATTTAATTCTTTACAAACATTTATTATATGTTTTCTCGTGACTCCCAGAAGAACCTCTCCTTTAGGAGCTGTAAACACTTTTTCCCCTCTTACAAAGAACATATTAGACCTGCTTCCTTCGGTAATATATCCTTCTTTATTTACCAGAAGAGCTTCAAATGCATTCATTTCTTTTATCTTTTTATTAACTTCATCTTTGAATGAAACATTCAACACCTTAGCATTAGGATTTTTTCTTTCATAATGATAAAGTATTGTATGTATTCCTTCTCTATATACCTTTTCATCAGGGTAGTAACTTTCAATAAAATACGCTAAAAATGTCTCCTTCTTTCCTTCTTCATAGGCCGAAAGAAGTTTTACATTTAAATTCTTTACATTATTCGCTTCTATTAGCTTCTTAATGTCCCCTATTATTTCCTGATCTTTTCTGAATATAGTTTTGCCCACTATTTCCGCAGATCTTCTCATTCTTTTCACATGCTCCTCAAAAAAAAGGGGTATTCCGTCCATTATTCTGATAACTTCATATATGGGAGAAATTTTTATAGTATCAAATACTCTCATATCATCGGTAGATATTATTTCTCCATTAATAATAAAGTAATTCTTTACTGCTTCCTTGTTCATAGTTTAAAATCCCCCTTACAATTTCTAATTTTTATTCTTCTATATCCTTGATATTTTGTAATATTATATCTCTTTTAATCTTAAGCAAATTATTATTTCCAACATTTATTGCCTCTTTCATATCCTGAAGAGACAGTACTAATTTTTCAAATATCTTCATTTTTTTTTGATCATCCTCAATTTTTTGTCTTAAACCCGCAGTATATTCTTCAGTCATATCCAGAAGATCCTTTGCCTTTTCCAATTCATTATTTTCTCCCGCAAGATAGCTTTGATACACATAATACTTTATTCTTGATGTTTCTCCTCTGAATTCATCTTTATAAAGCTCTAAAAAAGGAGAAAAATCAAACAGCGCCTTACTCCCATAATTAATTATATCCTTATTTTCTCTGTTTTCTACAGCAACGGTAAGGCCATTGAGACTATTTTTAAATTTTAAAATATATTCACTCGTAGCTCCACGTTCCATTATTTCTTTTTCATACTTGTTCCAAGATTCATGGCTATCCTTTATTTTGGAATTTATCTCTTCCCAGGCTTTTTTTATCTCTTCCTTCTTTTTTTCCTTCTCCTTAAGTATATCTGCTTCAATCAAACTTGTACTTTCATTAAAAGTTGCTGAAAGTTTTCCTGCTTTTTCTACATCTATTATTATATCATTAATATTCTCAACAATTCTATATAAACCTTCAGAAGCTTTATCGCTTTTTTCATAAGTTGTAGGTTTTTGATTTTGCCTAACTTGACAAGAAGTAGAACTAACAATTATAATCATTAAAATTAAAACAATAAAACCTTTTTTCATAGTCACCACCTCATTATTTATTATTTCCAAAGGCGGTTATTTTATGTTACAAAATAGGTGAAAGTAATCTCGATATGGATTCCTTAAATTTTATGATAAAGGATCTTTTCTCGTATTCTTCCATGGTTATTTCCTTACAAAAATTCAAATCATCAATAAATTTATCTGTTATTTTTTTATTTATTTCTTCATCGTACATAAATGCATTTACTTCAAAATTCAGCTCGAAACTTCTTATGTCTAAATTTGCACTACCTACAGAGGAGAGTACATCATCCGAAATAACTACTTTACTATGAATAAAACCGTTATTGTATATATAAAATCTTACTCCTGCTTTTAAAAGCTCCCCCATATATGATAAACTTGCCCAATACACAAAGGGATGGTCTGGTTTCGACGGAATTATAATTCTTACATCTATCCCAGACAATGCGGCAATTTTTAAAGATTCCAATATACTATCATCTGGAATAAAATAGGGAGTCTGAATATAAACTTTTTGCCTTGCATTACTAATCATTTTAAAATATCCGTCTTTAATACTGCTCCATTTAGAATCAGGGCCGCTTGATACTATTTGGATACTGGTTTTCCCCTTTGGTTCTAACTCAGGAAAATATTTCCTGTCAAACTGGAATTCTTCTTTAGAAGCAAATCTCCAATCAAGTAAGAATCTCCATTCAAGTCCTGTAATAGCTTCTCCCTCTATTTTTAAATGAGTATCCCTCCAAAATCCAAATCTCTTTGAAAGCCCCAGATATTCATCTCCGATATTAAATCCTCCTATAAAAGCTTCTTTTCCGTCGATAACACAAATTTTCCTGTGATTCCTATAATTAATTCTCAAATTAAACAAACCAAAAGACGGAAAAAATACTCCTATTTTTCCTCCCCCATCAACTAATTCTTTCCCGAAATCCTTAGGAAGATGTCTTCCTCCCATTCCGTCGTACAGAAGTTTCACTTCAACTCCGGCTTTCGCCTTATCGGTAAGAATCTTCATTATCTTTTTACCGATATTATCATTTCTTATAATATAATATTCCATATGAATAAATTCTTCTGCCTTTTCCAAACTATCTATCAGTGCCTTAAATTTATCTTGCCCGCTAAAATATACTTCCACTTTATTATTCTGAAAATAAATAGATTCGCTGGCAGCAAGATGATATTGAATTAAATCCTGATGCTCCTTAATTTCAGGATCATCAAAATTTAGCTGATTCCTTTGAATATTCCTTTCCTGATTTCTCACAAGATCTCTGATATATTTATCCTCCTCTTCCTTTAACTTAAACATATTTCTCTTTTTTAAATCCTGCCCAGCAAGCAAATAAAATATAAATCCAATACCAGGAAGAAAGAAAAATATCATCAACCATAACCAAGTTGACTTTGGATCTCTTCTTTCAAAAAAAACTACCAATATAGCCAGCAAAATATTAATCCATAATATATTTTTTAATATCCATATTATTATAGATATTACTGTAGATATAAAGTTTTCCACATCATCCCCTCCCTCTCGCTTTTATTCATGGCAATATTTAGTATATACCCAACCAAAATATAAAAAAAGGCTTTTGTTAAAAAAATAATATATTGAGGAAGCCTTTTTTTAAACCCATTTATGGAAAGCTTACATTAAGGTATATTATGATTTACCTATGGGTTATAAAAAATAAGGAACATTAAAAAATGTTCCTTATTTTTTATTTTTTTGAGATTTATACCTTAATGAACTGTTTAATATTCTTTTTCTTATTCTTAAACTTTTCGGAGTTATTTCTATGAGTTCATCATCTTCTATAAATTCCAAAGCTTCTTCCAAAGACATAATATCCGGAGGAGACAATTTTAATGCATCATCTGAATTAGACGATCTTATATTGGTTTGTTGTTTTTTTCTGCAAACATTAACTTCTATATCGTTTCCCTTAGGATTCGCGCCTACGACCATTCCTTCATAAACTTTCTCAGCCGGCTGTAAAAACAAAACTCCCCTTTCCTGAGCAGAATATAAACCGTATCCCGTAGCTTCTCCGGTTTCACATGCAATAAGGGATCCCTGACTTCTTCTGGGAATATCTCCCTTATATGGTTCATATCCCTTAAACACGGAATTCATTATTCCATTGCCTTTGGTATCGGTCATAAACTCCTGTCTATAACCTATAAGCCCTCTTGCCGGAATGAAAAACTCCAACCTCGCATATCCTCCGTTGGATTCCTTCATATTAACAAGTTCTCCCTTTCTTCTTCCCAGCTTCTCTATGACTATTCCTATAAAATCCTCAGGAACATCAATTGTTACATTTTCTATAGGTTCATTCTTCTTTCCGTTTATGGTTTTAAACAAAACTTCCGGTTTGGATACTTGAAACTCGTATCCCTCTCTTCTCATGGTCTCAATCAGCACCGATAAATGAAGTTCTCCTCTTCCCGAAACCTTAAAGGCATCTGTAGAATCCGTTTCTTCGACTCTTAAACTCATATCCGTCTGTATTTCTTTAAAAAGCCTGTTTCTCAAATGTCTCGAGGTAACAAATTTTCCTTCCTGCCCTGCGAAGGGACTGTCATTTACGGAAAAAGTCATTGATATGGTGGGCTCGGAAATTTTTACAAAGGGAAGAGGTTCCGGATTATCCACATCACATATGGTATCACCTATGTGTATTCCTTCGACTCCCGTTACGGCAACAATACTGCCCATCTTTGCTTCCTCTACTTCTACCCTTTCCAGTCCTTCAAATTCATATATTTTAGTTATCCTGACTTTTCTTCTCTTATCCTTATCTTCATAATTTACTATAACTGCATCTTGATTTACTCTGATGTTACCTCTGTCAATTTTGCCTATCCCTATTCTCCCTACATAATCATTATAATCTATAGTGGATATTAATACCTGAAGAGGTCCATCATAGTCTCCGACCGGTGCGGGAATATACCTGATTATGGTTTCAAACAAATCCGTCATATCCTTTTTTTCTTCATTAAGGTCAAGAGTCGAAGAGCCTGTTTTAGCCGAAGCAAATACAACAGGATAATCACACTGATTTTCATCTGCTCCCAGATCAATAAATAAATCCAAAACTTCATCTACTACTTCCTTAGGCCTTGCATCAGGTCTGTCAATTTTATTGATACATACTATTACCGGTAATTTAAGGTCTAAAGCTTTTTTTAACACAAACTTGGTTTGAGGCATTGGTCCTTCAAAAGCATCTACAAGAAGTACTATTCCATTTACCATCTTTAATATTCTTTCCACTTCTCCGCCGAAATCCGCATGTCCGGGAGTATCCACAATATTTATTTTAATGTCCTTATAATAAATGGCTGTATTTTTGGACAGTATAGTTATTCCTCTTTCTCTTTCAATGTCATTAGAATCCATTACCCTCTCTCTTACCACTTGGTTTGCTCTGAATATTCCGCTTTGTTTGAGTAGAGCATCGACTAATGTAGTTTTTCCATGATCCACATGGGCAACTATGGCGACATTTCTTACATCGTTTCTCGTTTCCTTCATACTTTTTACCACTTCCTAATATTTTAAGAATTTATCAACAGAATTAATTTTACCACAAATCACAAAAAAATCAACAAAACAATAAAACAAACACAAATATACCTAAGATTTATTCCTTTTTCGATTAAAATCTTAGGTATATTTAAAATAACTATTGGATTTTATGTTTTTTATATTAAACAACGTCCTTTTTTATTCTTCGCTTTTACTTAAAAGTTCAAGGGGTTCCGCTTTTAAATTATTTTTAATGAATATTAATGAAATAACAAAAGATACAATAACCACCCCGAGGCATACTACAACCGGCGTCATGGGATTTGCCGATACGTTGATTTCACTTAAATTCGCCATCTTATCGGAATTGTTTACCCAATTGCTGAAAGCCGTGCTGTACAATTCCGTTTCCATGTTTGTCGACTTCGACATAATAAAATCTGCCGTCTTAAATCCGGCAAAACTTCCTGTAACTGCCCCTATGGATATAATTATAAGAATACCGTAGAGCATGGACAGTGTACATTCCTTCCTGTTCATACCGAGAGAACGTTCTATTGCCGTACGCTTCTTCTGCTTCGAAATGAACAAAAATACGAAGAAAAACAGTATCGCCAGTGTCGTCGCCCCGCTTACCGCTACCAAAACTACGGCTACCGTTTTCAGATTCTGCATTCCTGAAGACAGCTTTTCATACCCTCCGTCATAAAATTCCACCTCCAAATTGCTGATGCCTAAAGCTTTGAATTTCTCCATGTATTCCTTTGTCGTCCCGTTGGGTATCTGAAAACATGTGTTGTATCCCTTCATGGGGCCGTAGCCTACAATGTTGTTTTCGTCGCTGTTTTTCACGGATTTTGAAGGGATAACCACCGCATTCCTTCCCAGTTCATACCCTGTGGGTTCTGCTTCCGTATTGGCGGTATTGCTGTAAAATCCTACAATTTTATAATTGCTGTCCTCAAAGACCGGATATTCTTCTCCTTGGGCATTGAGAAGCCCGAAATCCGACACAGTACCATTTGCCCTAAATATCTGACTTGCCGATTTTTCATAATCTGCATAATACAGTTTAAGATTTAAATTATCTCCTACTTTTAAATTGTTTATTTGAGCAAATTTCCAATGTATAATACATACCTTATCACCTTCTTCGTACTCTTCCTTTGTGATATCACGTCCGTCACAAATAGATGCACTTCCTTGGTTAAACTCCATCAGAAACTCCGTCTTGTTTGTAGGAACAACGGGAAAGGTATCTTCGAAAAATCTGTCTTCTGCCTTTCCTAAGTTTTCCCATTTCTTTACTTTCTCAGTTTCATAAAAATTATCAGTAACTTCTTCCCACTTTTCAGAAAGCATATCTTCCCCCGCAACCGTTTCTCCCTTCTTATTCCTTTGGGTTGAAATAGTAAGATTTTCCGGAATAAATTCATAAGATCTTTCCATATAAGAATCCTTATGTTCATTAGGAATTTGTTCAATAAATGTTATATATGTTTTTCCTTTCTCCAACAATCCCGGATTATCGTTAAATTCGTCGCAAAGCCAAATGTCAGTCCCCTCCAGATCAAACGTCCCATGAAGTACTCTTTTAACTTTCACTTTCACAGGATCTGAAGGAATACAGTCTCCATAGGCTACTATTTCCACAATAGAATTAAGTTTACTCTCAACATCTTCTTCATCCTTGGCAGACCTGATTTTTATACCGGGAGAATAAGCGCCGTAGTATGGCCTCTGCTCGGGTTTAATTATGTAACCAGCCCCTTTGAAATCAAGGAGAGAAATGGGTAAAATATAATCATATATAGGTTCATCCCAATAAGTATATTCCTTTCTTGCGGAATTCCAGCTCTGCTTTAACTCCACGGAATTTTCCTTTTGATTGACTACCCCCACAGTGGTAAAAACCTTTTCGTACTTTTCCATATTATCATTACATGTCCGCCAAAGATTGATACCTAAGGACAAAAACGTAACCGTCAGTACCGTAAGCAAAAGAAAAACAATTGTTCTTGCCTTCGTCCTTCCCATTTGTTTCAGACTGTTTTTTAACAGCATATTTCTCACCTTCCGCTTTTATTTTTCATTAATGAATGGGAGTCCGTCTACGGTACCGCAAACGGCTCTCATATTTCAAAATCAGTACATCTCATGGAAACCATTTATCTTATCATCCGTTATTTTTATACTCCAGTTGTTCTGTGTGGATTATTTGCACTCATTTCATTTTCAAGATTACCATTAGTTGAATAAATAGAATGACATAAACACATTGTTGAACAGTACCCATCGCATGCACATCCAAAGGAATATACCGACTGGGCAGATATTTGATTTATTTTCTTAATCTTCTTCACTTTATCGCCTCCTTGGTTAGTTTTGAGATGCACTGATATGAAATCTGTTTTCTGATTTATTCACCCTTACCAATCTGCCTTCAGATAAGCGATATATGATATCCATACCTTCCAAATTATCATATCTGTGCGTTATCATAATCACGGATTTATCCTTAAGTTCATTCAGGATTACATCATGGAGGTATGAATCGGACTCCACGTCATATCCCGAAGTTGCCTCGTCAAGTATGACAATGGGCGAATCCTTTACAATTGCCCTGGCAACCGCAAGTTTCTGTTTTTCTCCGCCGGAAAGCCTTGCTCCGTTTTTCCCGATTTTGCTGTTTTCCTTCTTGGGTAATTTATCGATAAACTCATTTGCTCCGCTCTGCCGGCAGGCCCTTTCCACCTTTTCTTCATCTGCACTGCCGTCAAGATTGATATTGTTCATAATAGTATCATGAAAGAGATAAGGCTCCTGACTGACAACAGAAAACAGTGAGCGGTATTTATCTATGCTGATTTGGTTTATATTTTTGTCACCAATGTATATTTCACCCTTTGTAGGTTCAATAAAACGCAATAAGAGATTCAATATAGTTGTCTTACCGCTTCCGTTTGCTCCGATGATGGCGATCTTCTCTCCCTTTGAAAAAGTAAAGCTGATATCTTTTAAGACTTCCCTGTTCTCCTCATAGGAAAAAGATACATTTTTGAATTGAATCATTTGATTTTCTTTCTCAACTTCCCTACCGTTTTCGGGATCTACCTCTTCTTCCATATCAAGAAACGAAAAAAGTCTTTTTGCAGACGGAAAAATCTTCGAGAAAAAATACCTGATGTTGAGTATTGAAGAAATCGGGCCGGTAACATAGCTGCTATATGAAAGAAATGCAAACACTCCTCCGATTGTAAGGGAACCGTTGACAATCAGAATCCCGCCGAGAATATATAGAATCCCCGTCACCGACCATTCAAGCATAACCTCATAAAATACATTCCAAGTATCCAGCATCGTGCTTTCTTTATTAATCTTCAGAATATCCTTCTGCTTTTTTTCAAAAGTTCTGTAACGCCGGTCATAAAGGTTCCATAGCTTTATTTCTTTCACGCCGCCGATATTGTCGTCAAACCATGCGGAAAAATCACGGTATATCTCAATCAATTTCTCCGTTTTCTTTTCTTTTCGTTTGGAAAGCTTCAGCACGGTAAAGTATTTGATCGGCGCCATTGCCAGAACAACAAGGGTTAACTTCCAGCTGATAATAACCAATCCCGCTATACCGCTGATTACCCTAAATATATAACTGATATTGACTGCTATGAAACGGCTTGTTACGGATGATACATTATCTACATCCATTTGTAGACTGTTTATAATTTCGGAATTGTTCTTATCGCTGAAATATTCAGTTTTAAGATGAAGGAGCTTATTGAAAGCCTGATGTGAAAGCAGAAACTCCGATTCGTTATGAATATCCGTAAAAAGCTTTGTCTGCATCACCTCAATAAGCTGATTCACAAAAACCAAACCGAATAAAACAAACACGGAATATATAATAACCCGCAAATTTTTTTGTGACATACCGTTATCCGTAATGTTTCGGATGGTAAGGGGCTGGAAAAAGCCGACTAAGGTGGACAGGCCAAAACCGGCTATAATAAGCCATAACCTTTTTTTAAACGGTTCCAGATACTTTAATATTCTTTTGAGCAGCCCAAAATCGAATTTTTCGCTTTTCATATAAAATTTCACTCTGCCTCTCATATCAATCTTAAGCATTGAATAATCCGATAACCCATTCAAAAATTTCTTGAGATGCCAAATCATCATTTGTTGATTCCAAATGACAGAATGGGCAGTCAAAGTGTCTTTCCTTTTCCGAAACAACTCCATCGATAAAACGGGAAGATACAAAAAAATTCAGCCATTTTTCATCAACCAACATGATGATGATATTTGCGTTTAAAAAACTTTCATAAAAGCATAACCATTCTTTTGTATTTTCTGCCGGCAATCTAAAACGGTTTTCTTCGAAACGGTTTTCCGAAATCATATCGCTGATACATACACAGTTGTACTCATTTTTTATGAATTTCCGCTGCAGCACCCTTGACAATTTTTCAATATTTTTTTTATTTAAAGGATCATATTCAACAGCTATTATCGGTATCTGCATTTCCTCTATATCCTTTGTTTCCGGTAAGGTTCTTGATAAAAAACAACCGTAACTGTCACTTATAACCTTTAATTTTTTTTTCTTTGCCAGGAGCTTTTTTATAAGCTTGATATCGGCAATTTTTTCTTCCCTCAAAATAATTTCTGCGATCTGTGCGGCAACAACCGGTGCGATAATACTGTTGGCCGATGACAAATAATAGCCGAAATCCCGTTCCAGCTTTTTCAGCACATTTAATTCGGGAACATATTCCCGGACATCTATGCCGTCTGCCGGACTGATATAAAATGTTTCTTCCTCTGAAGCCGAATCAGCTGTCTTTACCCCTATCACGGAAGGCAAACATGCGGGATAAGTGACGATGCCGTCATTTGCCCCGGCGGCAACTATAATTGTATTGTTCTTTTCGGCTTTTTTTGATACTTCAATTATCCTGTCCGCGGAAACGAACTGTTTCAAACCGATACTCAAACTAATCAAGTTCACTTTATTGTCAATGCTCCATTGAATTGCTCCGCTCAGTTTCCGGAGATTATTCCGCTTCTCCATGTCCAAAACCGAGATACTTACAATTTGGACATCATTTAAAATTTTTTCTGTCTCCAGGCTCTCCAGTAAAATCAAGGTACATACCGTTCCGTGATTAATCATCTGCAGCGGAGTTGTATACTGGGCAACACAAGTACCCTTCCATGCCTGGAGACAAGTAATTTCATTTTTTTTATCTCTCATCCTATGTATCAGCCCCATATTTATTCCGTCATCTATAACCGCTATTTTCAGTTTGCCTTCTGCCATAACATACCTACTCCTCGCTCTTACTTAAAAGTTCAAGAGGTTCCGCTTTTAAATTATTTTTAATGAATACCAATGAAATAACAAAAGATACAATAACCACCCCGAGGCATACTACAACCGGTGTCATGGGATTTGCCGATACACTGATTTCACTTAAATTCGCCATCTTATCGGAATTGTTTACCCAATTGCTGAAAGCCGTGCTGTACAATTCCGTTTCCATGTTTGTCGACTTCGACATAATAAAATCTGCCGTCTTAAATCCGGCAAAACTTCCTGTAACTGCCCCTATGGATATAATTATAAGAATACCGTAGAGCATGGACAGTGTACATTCCTTCCTGTTCATACCGAGAGAACGTTCTATTGCCGTACGCTTCTTCTGCTTCGAAATGAACAAAAATACGAAGAAAAACAGTATTGCCAGCGTCGTCGCCCCGCTTACGGCTACCAAAACTACCGCTACTGTTTTCAAATTCTGCATCCCTGAAGACAGCTTTTCATACCCTCCGTCATAAAATTCCACCTCCAAATTGCTGATACCTAAAGCTTTGAATTTTTCCATGTATTCTTTCGTCGTCCCGTTTGGTATCTGAAAAGATGTGTTGTATCCCTTCATGGGGCCGTAGCCTACAATGTTGTTTTCGTCGCTGTTTTTCACGGATTTCGAAGGGATAACCACCGCATTCCTTCCCAGTTCATACCCTGTGGGTTCTGCTTCAGGATTGACGGTATTGCTGTAAAATCCTACAATTTTATAATTGCTATCCTCAAATACAGGATATACTTCTCCTTGGGCATTAAGAATCCCAAAGTTCAGTACAGTAACACCTGCTGAAAATGTCTGGCTTGCCGATTTTTCATAATCCGCATAATACAGTTTAAGATTGAGATTATCACCTACTTTTAATCCGTTTATCTGGGCAAATTTCTGGGGTATAATACATATCTTATCACCTTTTTCGTACTCTTCCTTTGTGATATCCCGTCCGTCACAAATAGATGCATTTCCTTGGTTAAACTCCATCAGAAACTCTGTCTTGTTTGTAGGTACAACTGGAAAGGTATGCTTAAAGAATCTGTCTTTTGCATTCCCGAAATTTTCCCATTTCTTTTCCCCCCCAGTTTCATAAAAGTTGTCCGTAACCTCTTCCCAATTTTCAGAAGGCACATCTTCCTCAACGACTGTTTCGCCTTTTTTGTTTCTTTGAGTTGAAACGGTAAGATTGTACGGAACAAATCCATAAGATATTTTCATATAAGAATCCTTATGTTCATTAGGAATTTGTTCAACAAATGTTATATATGTTTTTCCTTTCTCCATCAATCCCGGATTATCGTTAAATTCATCGAAAAACCAAATGTCGATCCCTTCCAAATCGGATGTACCATAAAGTACCCTTTTAACTTTCACTCTTACAAGATCTGAAGGAATACAATCTTCATATGGTGTTATTTCCACAATACCGCTCGTTTTACCTTCAACGTATTCTTCTTCCTTTGCAGACCAAACTTTTATACCGGGAGAATAAGCTCCGTAGTAAGGCCTCTGCTCGGGTTTAATTATGTAACCAGCCCCTTTGAAATCAAGGAGTGAAATCGGCAAAATATAATCATATATAGGTTCATCCCAATAAGTATATTCCTTTCTTGCAGAATTCCAACTCTGCTTTAACTCCACGGAATTTTCCTTTTGATTGACTACCCCCACAGTGGTAAAAACTTTTTTGTACTTTTCCAGGTTTCCATTACATGTCTGCCAAAGGTTGATACCCAGAGACAAAAACATAACCGTCAGTACCGTAAGCAAAAGAAAAACAATTGTTCTTGCCTTCGTCCTTCCCATTTGTTTTAAACTGTTTTTTAACAGCATATTTTCACCTTCCGCTTTCATTTTTCATTAATGAAGGAGAGTCCGTTTACGCTACCGCAAACGGCTCTCGTATTTCAATCAATGCATCTCATAAATAATTACTTTCTATTATCTATTATTAACTTTTATACTCCCGTTGTTCTGTGCGGAGTATTTTCATTCAGTGAATTAATAAGATTAGACTTTCCCTTACTTGAAATGTTGCATAAACATACTACTTCACAACGTCCATCACATGGGCAATAGAAAGAGTACACTGACTGTGCAGATATAGGATTTATTTTCTTGATTTTTTTCAATCTAATCACCTCTTTTTTATTAATTTTGAGATGCATTAATATGAAATTCTATGTTAATACTGACTCCATAATTATTTTAGTAATGTCATTAATGGTATTAAATCTGTACCCTCCCAACTGTCTACTATCAATGGCAATATTAAATTTGTCTTCAATTAAAATATAGAGGTATACAAGGTCTGAATAACCAAAGGAAAAATACCCAGTTAAGATTTTATCAAAGTTTTCTTCCCTGAATTCTTCATTTATATTGAAATATGTTGAAAAAATTTTTTTCAGTCCTCGGACAATTTCTTTTCTCTCCATAAACTCTCCCCCTATACAATCAGCCCGTACGGTACATGAATTAAGCTGTTTTCTATTTCTTTAAAGACACGTTCCATATATTTCGGTTCGGTAAGATTGCCTAATATAAACGAAGACTCATCAGACACTTCTTCAATAACTTCCTGAACTTTCCGGCCGGACATATGAACAAAACAAAGTTTATTTTTATCCATCTCATCCGTACTGTCTATCATCTTATTGCTGATATGAACCGCATCTATTTCATATCCGAACTTTGCCTGAAAACTGCCGCTCATCGGCTCCCAAAACTTCTCTGAGAAAAATCCGTATGGACTGCAGGCAATAAAAAAACTCGCCGGAACAGCCTGAGAAACCATATAAGCGGATAATCCGAAATCATACCTGACATCTTCATCAAACTTCATCATCGGTTTTGGCAATTTGATGATGATGATGCCCGGATTTTCCTGCTCTTCAATATTCCTTACATATTTATTTACCCTATAGACACGGCTGCCCAACTCACCTCTCATATCCGAAAAATCAATTGTGTGGAAACCGAACAAACCGTTTGCCCTTTCCGGACCTATGGCGGACACTCTAAGACCCTTATCTTGGCACAGTTTAACCAAATTGTAAAATACCTCGTATCCCTGAACATTTTCTGCCAGTTCCCCGATAAAAACAACAGGTGCATAGGGATGATACAAGGGCTCCGAAATGTCCCTGTATGAAACCCGGGGAAGTTTGTCCTCAATGATACAGCGGAAGCCGATGTTTTCTTCATGACATATTTCTTTATACCGATTCATTGTTTCTCTGTCCAGATCCAGCAGGCATATGATATCCTTTCTCTGCCTGATTGCTTCTTCCACTGCCTTTATCCCATAATCATATAAATGGCCGGATTTATCTTTTGATAATATAAGTACTGTATCACATGATTTTATACTGTCATTCAGATTTGAAGTAACCGTATATCCTAATTCACACCTGTTTTCAGCAGCACCGATATCTTTCCCTTCCAAGCCCAATCCTCCTGGGGCAATGACGGAATCAACGACATATTCAGGCATAAAATTCGTCAGATTTATGATAACAGGTATATCTTCCGCCGAAAAGGGAACAGCACATATCGCCGATTTTCCCATAATCATTTCACCTCCCGGAATATATTTACATCGTTCAATGAATTCCCTTCTCCCGACAAATGCCTCTTTAACTCAAAGAGCAGAACCTTATTCTTTATTTTCGAGAAAGCCATTCTTTTTGATTCCTGACAATATTTTCTTTTCTTTTCCGCCGATAACTTCCCATCTTTGTCGGCTTTCTTTCCGCAGAGAATACACTGGGTAAACGCCCAGCAATTTCTGCACTCATCTTCCGTCAGTTTTCCGATATTAAGCAAGGAATTGATCTTATCCTTATCTAAACCCCTATCCAAAGAGCCGATATTCATACACTCCGATATTTCGTTTACCCTCTCGCATGGGTAAAATTCACCTTTGCAGTTTATAAACAGCCTCATTTTGCCGGGGATACACGGGCCTCCCGGCGCCGCCACATCCCCCAATACTCCATACCTTATTTTTTGTATTTCATGCTCCATATTTTCAATTTCATCAATTGTTGTCTTTCCGACTCCGGCTTTCTTGAATCGCCCGACTGTAGACAAAATACCCAAAAATTGATTGTAAAGGCTTTCATTCACATACTCATCCGAATAGTTCACCGTCTCTCCCTCATCTTTTTCCACAATCGAATGAAGGCATCTCATTTTCCTTATATACCTGTCATTAAATAATTTGTTTATTTCTTCATAGCTGTTCTCCGGATTGATTACCATATTTATAGATACGGTTTTCGCAAATTCCGGATGATTCTCCCATATTTTTTTGATATTCCTTATTACCGTATCATAGGAACCTTTCTTATTAGCAGCAAAAACCCGATTCTGATTATGTATTGATTTCGGGCCGTCCAAGCTGATCATAAGATTGAATTTGTTTTCAGCAAGGTAATCTATAAGGTCGTCGGTTAACAATGTAGCATTGGTTGTCGTAGTAAAAGTAATATTCCGCCCTTCAAACACTCTTCTTGCATAGTCAACTACCTGTTTGATCAACTCTTCATTTAAAAAAGGCTCGCCGCCATAAAAGCTGATATTAGGCTGCTTTGTATCCATAGAATGCATGAAATAAAAATCCACTGCTTTTTTTGCCGTTTCAAAAGACATCATTTTCTCCGAATGACTTCTCTGGCTGGGATAACTGTTCTCGGAATATACGCAATATGAACAGCGTAAATTACATTTCTGTGTCACTTGGAGAGTAATGCTGTCAATTTTTCGTTCCAAAAAAAGTTCCAATTCATCCGTTGCAGGATGTTTTATTTCTTTCACATGATTTGTACAAAGATATCCGCAGTCCTTCAAATCACCATACTGACGGACAACTTCCTCCCCAAACTGGTGGATCTCCTGCTCATTATCCTGCATTACGGCATCAATATACTTATATAATTGTTCATTTACTGCCACTATTTCATTCCTATTTGTTTCATAGAAATAAAACCCCAACGGAGTCTTAAAAGGCAGAATCAGTGGCTTAGACTGTTTAACTTGTTGTTCCATTAAAACTTCCCCCTTTTGTTGCCAGCTTCCCGTCTTTCATGGTGTAAACAACGTCTGCCCTGTCGGCTATGCTCATATCGTGGGTTATGATAATCACTGCGTATCCTTCGTCATGAGCCAATTTCCCCAGCAGTTCCACTACTATGTTTCCGTTTGCGGTATCAAGGTTTCCCGTAGGTTCGTCGGCAAGGAGGATTTTCCCTCCCACTGCAAGGGCTCTCGCTATTGCAACTCTCTGCTGCTCTCCTCCGCTCATCATAAGAGGAAGCTGATTATATATTCTTTCTTCGAGCCCTACTTTTGAAATCAGCTCTTTTGCTTTTTCTTTGGCTTCTTTTGTGGGAACTCCTTTAAGCTCCATGGGATAAGCCACATTTTCGAGAGCCGTCAAAAGGGGAAACAGGTTAAAGGACTGATATACAACAGACGCCGTATTTCTCCTGTATTTATCCCTGTCCAATGTGCTCATGGGTTTGTCCTCCAAATAGATTTCTCCCTTCGTGGGCAGATCAAGGCCTGCCAAAAGGGAAAGAAATGTGGTCTTTCCACTCCCGGAATGGCCTACTATGGCATAGACTTTCCCCGTATCAAAGGTGCATGAAACGTCGGAAACCGCTTTAACCGTCTGATATTTGCTTTTATATATATAGCTTACTTCCTTTGCTTTTAATATACTCAATTTCACCATACCTCCCTTTAGTCCGTTTTGGATAATACCGCCATTACGCTGAATCTGTTCAGTAAAAGCAGTGCAATTGCTGTCCCCATCATGTAAAAAATCAGGAATACTGCTAAAACAGTTACAGTAGTTTTAAACATAAGGTTTACAATAAAACCCGATACAAAAGCTCCTATGATACTGCCTAAAAGTGCCAATATCATGCTTTCCAAAAAGATTATCCGAAAACATTTTTCTTTACTTGTCCCTAAGGAACGCATAATGGCAAATTCATGCTGCCTGCTCTGCATCAATAAATAAGACGATATAAAGCCGATTGCGGCAACGATTATAAAAATCAGCGGTGCAAAACTTTTTAGCATGTTCAGGCTTTCCGTAAGCTGAGTTGCCGACATGATGAATGTTTCGTCGTTTATGGTCAGGGCTTTTCCCACCCGTGAAAAACCTGAACGCATATTGGTAGGTAAAAATCCGATTTTCTCCATTTCATCTTTAAATTCGTTGATTTTGAGAGAATCCCTGAGGGTAAACCTTGCGGCGCTTGCATAGCTCTTAACATTTGTTCCTTCATAGATGCTTTCCACAAATTTGTCCGAGCTTATAATATAGGGCGCTTCATTGCGGCTCTGGGTTTTGGACTTATAGCTTCCGATCACCTTCATCTTCACAAGGCCTATTTTTTCAAAATCGTCTATGATTTGTCCTTCATCATCATATTTCGGTGCATAGGCCTCAACTTCCAATTCGTCTCCCAATTTGATATTCTGCTCCCTCATAAACCTGTCCCTTACAATACATACGGCTTCACTTCCCTTTAAAAAACTTTCATCGTAGTTATCAATATATGAAACATCCTCAGGTGCGAATGATGAAAATATAGAAAAAGAATTGGTGCCTTCAAACCTGAATAAAATTCCCATAGCCGATTCGCTGTATGTACCGGGTAAAGCAGCCCATATTTCCATCGCAGTCACTTCGTCTTTTACAAGTCCCGTGTTGCGCATCTTTTTTAGCATCCCGAAATCAATCTGAAGCCCCACATCCTGACTGCCATCCATATTGCATATGCTCCCCGTAACGGGAATGGTCCTTCCGAGCCTTAAAAGCTGGGCTTGATTTTTTTCTATATTTCCCATGTACAACAGCAGAAATAAAACAATCATGCATGAAATCAGAACAGACAGAAAACTCTTTTTTCTGTGCCTTGAAATATTCTTCTGAATTGCATGAAAAACAAACATAATCACCACCGCCTTTTTAAAAAGTAAATAAATAAAATGACTATAATTGATAATAAATATCTATTTAAAATTTTTTATTTAATAAACGCAGGATACATTATGGAATAAATTTTGGATTGAGTATTGGAATTCTTATGTCTGATCTTAAGAGATGACTTGCTATTATCCTGACAACTTTCTGTAGGATTTGTTCTAAAGGGTTTGCCGGATTATTTATGTATTGCTTTTTTAATATCAATATTTACCTTTTTATCATAATAAAAGCATATATTTCTATTTGATTTAAATTATATCGTTATTATATATATAAGTAAATATATTTTATGTAAAAATTATGTAGAATTTATGGAAAAATATGAAATATATCAGGAAAAGCCCCTGCAATTTTAATTAAAATTGCAGGGGCTCTAAAAGTATTTTTTATATTTTCTGTTTTGCCGTTCCCAGATAAGCCGATTTAATATTTGGATTTTCGGCAATTTCTTTCGCTGAACCCTTCATCGTTATCTTCCCTTGTTCCAGGACATAAGCCCTGTCGGCAACGGAAAGGGCTTTGTATGCATTTTGTTCCACCAATAGTATGGTCTTGCCCATCTTTCTTATATCCACTATTATATCAAATACTGTCTGAACCAAAAGAGGCGCTAATCCCAAAGAAGGTTCATCAAGAAGCATAAGATCAGGATTGCTCATAAGTCCTCTTCCCATGGCAAGCATCTGCTGTTCTCCGCCGCTCAAGGTACCCGCAATCTGGTTTTCTCTTTCCTTTAATCTTGGAAAAAGAGTATATACCTTCTCCAAATCCTCTTTTATTTTTTTATTATCATTTCTCAAATAGGCTCCTAAATACAGATTATCTTTCACGGACAAATTGGCAAACACAAGTCTTCCTTCCGGTACCTGACATATGCCGTCTTTTACCACTTTGCTCGGATTAGACGGAAGATTTTCACCTTTATATGTTATCTTCCCTTCTTTATACTTTAAAAATCCGGATACGGCATTAAGCAAAGTCGATTTTCCGGCTCCATTGGCTCCGATTATAGTTACAATCTCACCGGAATTTATATCTATGGACACTCCTTTCAAGGCGTGTATCCCTCCATAATATACATGTAAATTGTCTACTTTCAGCATTTCTATCCCTCCACTCCCAAATAGGCTTCGACTACTTTAGAATTTCCCTGTATTTCCGAAGGAGTTCCTTCAGCTAATTTGCAGCCGAAGTTTAGAACCACTATTTTTTCGCATATACCCATAACAAGATCCATATGATGATCTATAATCAAAACAGATACTCCGAATTTTTCCCGTATATATGATATCAGGCTCATCAACTGTTCCGTTTCGTCAGGGTTCATGCCGGCAGCCGGTTCATCCAACAATAAAAGCTGAGGATTTAATGCCAGTGCTCTTGCTATCTCCAACCTTCTCTGAAGCCCATAAGGAAGATTATCGGCTATCATTTCTTTTCTGTCCATAAGCCCCATTATTTCAAGAAGTTCTTCTGTTTGGCCTTTTAACTTTCTTTCCTCTTTTCTGCATTTAGGAAGTCTCAAAAAAGTTTCGACAATATTATAATTTCCGTTATAATGACAAGCCGTAAGAACATTTTCATAAACAGTAAGCTTTTTAAAAAGCCTGATGTTTTGAAAAGTCCTGGTAATACCGCATTGGGCTATTAAATAAGGCTCTTTATTTGTAATTTCATTTCCCTGAAATATTATATTTCCCTCGGTAACCTTGTAGACTCCCGTTATAAGATTAAATATGGTTGTCTTGCCGGCACCGTTAGGACCTATAAGCCCTACGATATTGTCATCGTCTACGGTAAAATCCACATTTCCTACCGCCGTAAGTCCGCCGAAACGCTTTGTGACATTCTTAAATTCCAACATAGCCATTTTATTATTTCCCTCCTTCAGTATCTTCAGCAGGGTTCTTTTTATGTTTGCCTATCCTCGAAAACAGTTTTTTCATACTTGAAGGAGTAAATTCATATCCGCCCATAAGGCCTTCGGGCCTTGTTATCATAATAACGATTACGGCTAATCCGTAAAAAACAAGCCTCCAACTTGAAAATGCCCTTAAAATTTCAGGTAAAGCAGTTAATATAAGGGTTCCAAGTACACTTCCGGATATACTTCCGAGGCCTCCGAATATAACTATTATTGTGAGTTCAGTGGACTTTACAAGACTGAACATTTTAGGTTGCAAAAACGTCATATAATGACCCATAAGTCCTCCTGCAATACCTGCATAAGCAGCGCTTATCATCAATGAAATGAGTTTATATTTAAAAACATTTATGCCGACTGTTTGGGACGCCAGCTCCTCTTCCCTTATAGCAATCATATTTCTTCCGTATTTTGACCGAATTAAATTTGCAAGTAGAAATATTCCGATTATATTTATAACAAGAACATTGGTCAAGTTCGTATAATTAGGAATTCCGGGCCAGCCTCTTGCACCGCCGAAATATTGAACATTATCAAGAATCAGTCTTACGGCTTCTCCAAATCCCAATGTCGCTATACAAAAATAATCTCCTTTAAGATTAAGAGTCAATCTCCCTATGAAAATACTAACTACAGCGGCCGACAATCCCCCAATCAGCAAGGCAGGTATAAAAGGCCAGCCGTATTTTACGGTCATCATGGCTGTCGCATATCCTCCTATTGCCATAAACCCAGCATGTCCAAAGGAGAACATCCCCGTAAATCCTGTCAAAAGAGATAATCCCAATACAGTCATCAGATTTATTCCCGATAATATCAAAATTCCTTCTATATAATACATATCCATTAGAAAATCTCCTTTCTATGCTTTATCCTCAGTAGTTTTACCCATAAGCCCAGAAGGTTTTACAACCAAAACCCCTATTAATAGTACAAATGCTATTAAATCTCTATACTGAGATGATATATATCCCGATGTAAAGGTTTCGATTATTCCAAGTAAAACGGAACCTATAACGGCTCCCGGAAGGCTTCCCAGTCCCCCGAAAACTGCCGCTATAAAGGATTTATTTGTAATAACCCCTATCTGAGGATAAACCGTGTATTTCATACCAAACAATACTCCTGCTATTCCTGCAAAAAAACCCCCTAATGCAAATATGGCAATTATGATGAAATCCGTATTTATTCCCATAAGGGCACTTGCTTTTATATTGTAAGATGTAGCTTGAATCGCTTTCCCGATCTTCGTATGATCTATAAGGTAAACGAGAAGTAGCAGGCATATGGCAGATATGACAAACATAAGAGCATCTAACCTTCCGATAGAAATACTTCCCAAAGTAAAAGGCGTTTTATCAAGTACAGGAGGATAGGTCCTAAAAGTAGGACCTATGGACGGTATTGCTATTATAATATTTTCCATGAATATGGATGCCCCCATGGCACAAATAATAAAATACAGAAACGGGGCTTTTCTGTCTCTCAACGGTTTATATGCGGTTCTTTCGATTATTACCGCAACTATTGCGGTACACAGAGCTGCAAATAAAAATGCCAAAGCAAAAGGAAGATTGTATTTTGTTAAAAAAAAGTACCCAAAATAAGCTCCGAACATTATAACTCCGCCATGAGCAAAATTGCTGAATTTCATAATACTATAGACTAAAGAATATCCGACAGCCATTAATGCATATACACTTCCGATGGATAATCCGTTAATAAGTTGTTGCAAAAATTGAGTCATAAATCTTCTCTCCTTTAAAAATTATCTTCTCTCCCAATAAATTTAAGTTTTTATTGCGCAGCGGAATATTTTTTCTGGAATACGTATTCTCCATTGACTAACTTAACTATTGCTGCTTCTTTTCCCTCCGGATTATGCGTATCTTTACCAACCTTTATTTTACCGGTTATTCCGACTATATCCGTAGTTTCAAGAGCTTTGGCAATTTTTTCGGAATCTGCTTCTCCTGCCCTTTCCATAGCGTCAACAAGCATCATTATAGCATCGTGAACCAAATATCCGTTGATCTCCATATTTTTGTTGTATTTTTCCTTGTACTCATTTTTTAAATCCTGCACGTCAGGGTCATCATAATTTACCTGATTAACTATATATGAACCTTCTACCGCATCCTTGGCCATAGTTATAAGTTGTTCCGAAGGCCAAGTGTCTCCGCCCATAAGAGTGGCTGTTATTCCCAATTCTCTGGCCTGATTTGAAGATAGAGCAACTTCTTTATAAACAAATGGCATAAATATTACGTCAGGATTTGCAGATTTTATCTTGCTCAATTGAGGTCTAAAATCAACATCTCCGGTTTTAAAGGCTTCCTTGGCAACAATTTTTCCTCCCTTTTTAACAAAGGTTTCCTCAAAAAATTCACTTAATCCTTGAGAATAGTCATCGGACACGTCATAAAGTATAGCCGCATTTTTTGCTTTCAGCTCGTCTGCTGCAAACCCTGCCGCTACCGCTCCCTGATATGGATCTATGAAACAAACTCTGAAATTATAGGGCTTAACTTTTCCATCAACAACGGTGACCTTTGGATTCGTTGCAACTGTAGCAATATCCGCAACTTTTGCCTGTTCAAGTACGGGAGAAATGGGTATAGCAGTACCGCTTGTATTAGGCCCTAATATTGCAACCACCTTGTCCTGTCCCGTAAGCCTTTTGGCAACGTTTACAGCTTCCTGAGCATCACCTTTTGTGTCATATCCTATAACTTCCAATTTCTTACCCAGAACTCCTCCCTTTTTATTAATATCATCAAATATCATCTTTACCGCGTTCAATTCACATTGTCCCCATACTGCTTGATCTCCCGTCAGGGATCCCATCCAGCCTACTTTTATAACGTTTTCATTCTCCGTCTTCTCTTTTTCGTTCTTAGAACATCCCGTAGTAATTACAGAAAAAATCATTACAAATAATAACAATAATGATAAGGCTCTCTTTTGCATTTTATTCATTCCTCCTTAAATATTAAAATAAAATGGAATTTTTTTTATTATAATATTCAATATTCAAAAAACTTCATAATGCTTCAAGAATATTCGAAATTTTTAAATGAATTTTATATTTCTCATAATAACTGCCCCTATACAAGAACATTGTCCTTGTATAGGGGCAGTTATTACTTACTCAACATTACTTTAACTTTGATAATAAATCATAATACTGATCCATAAATTCATCTACGGAATCGGTCTTTTGCTTAGCTAATCCTAAAAACAAAATATCTACTATAAACAGTTGCCCATATCTGGAAAAAATCGGAGCTAATCTCGTTGCATTAAGTTCTGTGCTTGGAACTAAAAGCTTTAAATCTGCTAAAGTTTCAAGCTCACTCTTGAAATTTCTCGTTATCGCTATACATTTTGCCCCGTTTTTCTTGGCTTCTTTGACAGCTAAATTTACCGCCTTAGTTTTGCCGCTAAAAGATATTGCTATTATTACATCTTCTTTAGTTGCAATTCTTGAATTCAGTACTCCAAAATTACTATCAATACTATATACACAACGTTTTTCTAAGCGTATCAACTTTTGCATAAAATCCATTACTACGATACCGGATGATCCTACTCCAAAGAAGAATACAGTATTGGCAGCATTTATCCACTCTATAGCCTGTTTAAATGGCCTGATACCGTTAACACCTATGACATCCTTACATGTTTTTGATATGCTGCTTATTATATTATTGGGCATTTCGTTAAATGAATCCGCCCAATTAAAAATTTTATTAGCATTATCATAAGCGTCGTTGTCATTACCGGAAGCAACCTCAATTTTTAATTCACCAAAAGATAATTTACAATACTTACGAACAAATCTTGATATAGATGCCGATGAAACATTTAAAGTTTTTGCCATTGCATGTATATTTGCCTTTACAAATTTATCTGTATCCTTCAAAATATAATTTGCGATAACTTTTTCGGTATCCGTCATCATATCATAATTTCTTTCTATTAATCTTAGGCTTTGCAACGGTATATCTCCTTCCATTTTACTAATTAATTAGTATTCTATCATTATCCACACACTTAATTTTATTGTCTGGCTTTATGATAAATTTTACAGGGTTACCATATTCATTATACCATAATACTAACATACACAATTAATTGAGTCCCTACCTGCTTCTATTGCTATATTAACAAGATTATTCAGATTCTCCTCACGGCTTAAAGCTAATGTTGTCTCTATAATCATGGGAAGATTTACGCCGGTTATAATCTTGATATTGCTTTTATTATTTTCCCGGATATATTTATAACTTTCATTAAAAGGTGTTCCTCCCATAATATCGGTAAATATTAATACCCCATTATAGTGGGAAGTCAATGTATTCAGCTTCTTTGTCAGTTCCTCTTTATAATTGTTGTAGTCATCAAATTTTAAAACAAAAACATTATGATTTTCTCCTGCAATCATTGCTAAGCTATTCAGCATCCCTTGGCATAAATCTCCATGGGAAGTCACTAATAATCCTATCATTTATACCCCTCCAAATGTAATTGCTTATTATAATGTGTTATGGATTCATCGTCGTGGATAGTAAATTTTAAGAATGCGGCATCTTCCTTTTATTTTTATATTACCTGAAGAAGCCGGCACAAATATTGTTTCTGTATATGATAAATTATATAGTTCGTCTTCACATTGTAATACGCAGTTCCCTTTAACACATGTAAGAATGTAATATTGTCCATTACTCAAAATATCCATTTCATTTTCTATGTCAATCACATCTGCGTGAAATAATATATGTTCAACCCCTACATGGCAATTATTGCTTTGAATTTGAGTTAAAGGAAAATGCTTAATTTCATATTTAGCATTAATGTCTAATGCCTCAAAGCCTTTCTCTAAATCTAACGGGCGAGGGCGGCCATAATCGTATATACGGTAAGTAATGCCACCAAAACTTCCTATTTCAACCACTAACATATTTTTACCGCAAGCGTGCAAAAGACCGGCAGGAATTAATACAAAATCTCCCTGTTTTACAGGTACTCGGTTGACATAATTCTCTAAAGTCCCATCTTCAGCCGCTTTACGCAATATGGCTTTATCTCCTATATTAACACCGGCTGTAATGTATGCTCCCTCATCTGCTTCTAAGACGTACCATGATTCCGACTTCTCATAATCATTTATTTTTTGAGCATACTCTTCATTAGGATGCACCTGTATTGAAAGGTCTTCCGCTGCGTCAATATACGCTACGCGTATTAATTGTGTATTCGGATCATCTCCCATTATTTCTTCATGATGATTTTCAATAATCTCTTTAATATTCTTCCCTGCAAATCCGCCTTCGGCAATTGAATTCTCCGAATTCTTATATGCACATACTTCTCTGGAAATACCAAAACCATGTTCATTCAAATTCCTTATTTTTTGCAGCCTATTGCCCGCCCATATACACTTCATATAAACGGGTTTCAATTTTAATGGTTTCATTTTTGCTTCTCCTAACGATTTTTATATTTTTCATTTTTGTAATGAGTATAGTTATCACGTAAAAATGTTTTGTGGATAACTACAGGCTGGTATCCTTTTGCTTCAATAATATAATCATCAATTGTTGCAGGTATCGTAACAATTTCCAGATATTTTTGTGTAAAACGGAATTCAGGATTACTTTTTGAATAAACCTCAATTTCTTCTCCATCCACTAATGTTATGACAGTAAACTGTCCGCTATTATTACCTTCATACTTTCCATGTGTATTCAACTCTATACGATTAGTCTGATAGTACATCAAATCTGTTCTTCCAACGATATATTCTTTATAATCTTGGGATTCTGAAATTAATATGGGTTCTATGACTATATTTTGCCTTACCCATTCTGAATCCCGTTCAAAATGTAATACCTTTTCTGCATTCTTGGTATGAATAGGACGAAATTGTCCTTCTTTGTCCTTACGATTATAATCATAAATTTTATAAGTATATGATCCAAGTGTTAAGCTGCCTAATTCTAAAATAAACTGATTTCTACCGGAAGCATGAATGGTACCGGCCGGTATCATAATTTGCTTCCCCGGAACAGACTCAACTGAATTTACGTATTTCTGATAGTCTATGTCTTGATGATCTCTTTCTGATTTTTTAGCAAGTTCTACAAGTTCCTTGCCATCTCCCTTAAATCCAGCGTATGTTTTAGCTCCATGCCCTGTAGCAATAACATAATACGCTTCATCTTGACGTCCTAACTCATTATAATTATCCATAACAAAATCTTCATCCGGGTGAACTTGAATAGACATATTTCCATCGCTATGCCACGTATCGTCATAATTAAATCTGATCGGAAAATATCCGTCAAATTCATCAAAACATTTTTGTCCCATCATTGACAGCCCTTTTTTCTGTACAAATGTATAGAAAGGAATGTCAACATAATTACCGTCTATATCTACAACTATACTTGTTTCCATTGGTATAAATTCAAAAATCCAAGCTATATTAGAAGAAATATCCTGGGGAATATTCCTAATCTTACGTATATATTCGCCTCCCCAGATTCCCTCCAGATAAACCGGTTTTGCCCTGAAAGGATAATGGACTAAAGTTTCCAAAACGGTTTCTAAACTTGAACCATCCATTAACATATAATTATTATCGTCATTTCCAAGAATATAAAAATCAATACCATATTCATTAAGTAATTCTTCACGCAATTTAAATACAATTTCAAAATCAACGAAATAATTCCTTCTCATAAGTAAATTGAATTCACGAGGGTTTTTATCACCTATATTGGCAAATCTCTTTTCTCTGGCGCGGATAGCTGCAACTTTTGGTGTGACATCAATGTAGGCTACCGCATCACAAAGATTGCGGATGTTTTTTATGGCGCTTCCCAGTCCGTATACTGCTGTTATACCTTCATTCTTTTTCTTTAACACCCCACATAATGAATTTAATTTATCTTGATCCATTAAATCATCCATGCTTCCTTCGAAAAGTTTACCAAATAGCAGGACCGGATCATCATCATAATTTAGCGGTAGGCTTTTCTTTGTTAACTCGTCAATTTCCGATTCTGATTTATAGTAATCTTTTATATTAATAGTAGTTAATTTAATATTTCTCTTTTTGCAGTATTCTCTAATTCCTTTTAATACTACATCAAACTCTGCACTTACATATCCATCGATGGCTAAAGAATATCCATTGTTTTTCATATTTTCAATACAATGTTTTGCAATGGATATTCCTACCTTATCATTGCCAACCACCAAAGACTCCTTTACTTCTCTCGGTAAATCTATTTTATTTACAGCACTCATATCGTCATACGCTAGCGGTTTAAACATAAAACTCATATTCTGTCCCTCCAATTTTAGCATTTACAGTTATCTTCTATAAACACTGATTTATAAAATCTACAATCAAATTTGCCTTGAGATATCCGTCAATTGGAACTATAATATATTCAATAATACTCCAAATATTCCCATGGCAAATGACAAAGCCAATGTTATATACAAACCATTCTTGGGATATTTTTTTATAATATAATAAAATAGAAATACTGTACAATAAGGTAATAATTTTGGTATTACAGAGTTAATTACATCATTTAACACAATTTCTTTCTCTGCAAACTTAAACACCGGTGATAGATTAACCTTTACATAGTTGGTAATTAAACCGGCTGTAACCATCATACCAACAATAGTAGAACCCTCAACAAATTTTTGTATAATATTACTATTTTTCATTTTAAGTATGAATTTAGTTCCAAATTTATAGCCCATCATGGTACCATAGTATCTTACTAAAATACAAACTATTAAATTGGGAATAATAAATACTAAAGGAGCAATCGGGTTTCCTTCAATTGCTAAAGCTGCAGCAAAAGCACCGGTGATAGTGACTACAACCCCCTTAAAGAAAGAATCGCCAAACCCTGCTGTAGGTCCCATTAGGGCTGCTTTAGTAGCTGAAATGGACTGTGCTTCGATAGGTGCCCCCAAAGCTCTTTGCTCTTCTAATGCGATAGTTACGCCCATGATTACATTATGCATAAAAGGATGTGAATTATAAAATTCAGTATTACGTATAGTTGCCTCTTTAAGGTCTTCACCTTTATATAATTTCTTTAAAGCAGGTAAAATTGCATAACAATATCCTAATCCCAAATATCTTTCATAATTTAAACATGCACCGGTAAAGTACGAACGACGGTATATGGATTTTAAATCCTGCTTTGTCAGAATCCTTTGTGAACTGTCTTCTTTAATCTCTCCACCGATTTCCTGGGATTCCTCTTCTTTGCCAAGAGTATAGATGGCCACTGCAACACCAATACTGAATATAGCTATGGATATGACGTTCATCTCTAAATAAGCCGTCATCACATATCCTATTGCTAAAAAACACCAATACCTCTTCAAATTCATCATTTTTAGAAGCATTGCCATACCCATTGCTGGCATTATACCTCCCGCTACACTGAGACCTGTTCTTATAAATTCCGGTAAAATATTATATAGCCTTTCAACCCATGCACTTCCTAAATATATACCTAAGAAAGACGAAAGCGCCCAACAACCAAACATACAAATTAGGCAAAGCATTTGATGTGTTTTAACAGCATCAACATTGCCATCCATTATTTTTTTGTCTGCTCTATGTGCAATAAACAGATTTATATTATAATCCAGTAATAATATAAATTGTGCAAATACGCCTATGGGAAACGCCAATGTTACACCTACCTCTGCATTTCCGCCGCTTGCTATGGCCAAAACAGTTGACATCATTCCTGCAAATTGTGCATTGGGAGGAACACTTCCACCTACCGGGAATACACCCATAAACATTAGCTCTACCGTTCCTCCTACTATTAATCCTGTTCGTAAATCACCCATTAAAAGACCAATTATTGGACCCGCAAATACCGGACGGCTAATTTGGATATGTCCATATCCCAAATTTTCCGTTAAGAGAAGCGCCATAATTAATGCAATTACGATTGAAGTTGCTAATGACATAAAAAAACCCCCTTTAAAATTAAATTTTTGTTTTTTATATCTTCTGACACTGTTTAAATTAAATCTAAAATATTCTTTTTTGACTCTGTCGGCAGTTTTTGTATTTCACATACAATTCCCATATCAGTTATTTCACGTAAAGCATCTAACTCTTCCTCAGAAACATACACTGTCTTAAAGATTTCTTTTTTGCCGGGTTTGAAATGAATGCTTCCAATATTGAGATTGGTAATTTTCACTCCGTTTTTTATTAGGTTTAAAAAAGTTATAGGACTTTTAGCTATTATAAACATTTTCCTCGAGATGTTATTTATCTGTTCGATGGCATCGTTTTCATCAAAAACGCATAGTTTCTTACCTCTCGGGCAAGCCATCTCCAATAAGTCTTTAAGCATTTCATTTTTTGCCGAATCGTTATCCACTACAACAAAAGTATCAAAATTTATAGCCTGTGCCCAGGCGGTGCTAACTTGTCCGTGTATCAACCTTTCTTCCACTCTGCTAAAAACTATAGGCATAACTTATCTCCCTCCTTAAATTTTGATCATTTAATTTTTAAAATTAAATATCGTGAAATAATTCTTTATTATTAATATATCAGAAATTTAATTTATTTTCAATATATATTTTTAAAATTTAATTTCATATACTATTTTATAATTAATCCTTTGTCTTTACCCCTACAGAGTTTTACTTGCATTTGATGTATCCGGCTGAATTATAAGAAAGTTATAAAAAAATAGAAGGAATAAAAATTCCTCCTATTTTAACATTATTGTATTATTTATCTGAACTTCTAATAGGGCTTTTCACATAAGAAAAGTAACCCTTCAAAAAATTTATCGATGTTGACCTTTCCCCCTATATTTCTTTTCCCTCGTAAAAAATCCATTTCTGCCTTTACATTTTCAAAATCAAACAACGTATTGAAATATGTTTGAAAAATTTCATTAGAATAATCTTCTAATCCTTCGCTGGCAATATTAGACAACCCTATTTTAATTGCTCTTCTTATCCTTTGTTTTACTGTTTTGGGTTTGTCCTTGCTTATATATGAGCATAGATTATCTAAATTAAAATCTTCATAGGATTTTTCGGACTCTATAATATACATACAAATTTTAATAATATCGCTTGTCCCTTTTTCTCCCAGCATTCCGACCATACTAAGAGCATTTTTTATCTTGTTGATTTTGTTTTCTCTTTCAGTTTCTTCATGAGAATCCGAATCCTTAAATACCCTCTTTATTCTTTTCAACATCCTTTCCAACTCAATTTTTTGGGCTACTTTATTTGCAACTTTTTCAACCTCAATTATATTTATAGGTTTGTTTATAAAGAATTCTATTCCCAAATTATAGGCTTCTGTTATAAGGTCCGTATCTGAAACTTGAGATATCATTATAAAATTTATTTCCGGTTTAATTTTTTTTATTTCTTTTACTAAACTATTTCCATCTAATTTAGGCATAAGCAAATCGACCAAAACAATATCAGGATTTATAATGATAATTTCCTTTAAAGCCGTATCTCCGTCATTGGAAGAACCGACTACCTCTCCCAAATTGTTTTCTTCTATAATGTTGGCAAGTATTTTTACAATATTTATATCATCATCTACAATATAATATTTCAAAACAAATCCCTCCCGAAAACTTCTTTGGGTATATTTATGGTAAAAACAGTCCCCTTATTCAGTTCAGATTTTACAGAAATCTTTCCTTTAAATTTATTTTCCACAAGATCTTTTACCAATGCAAGACCTATTCCTCTTTCTATATTGCCTGTATCCTTATCAAACTTCGTGGAAAATCCCGGATTATATATATAATCCAAATTATCTTTCTTTATTCCCATACCGTTATCTGAAATATAAAATACATAATCATTCGTATATTCATCTATTAACACTTTCAATATGCCTCGTTTTTTATTTTCCATGGCTTCGATTCCGTTATTTATTAAATTCATGAATACGGACATAAGATAAAAATGATCCTTAACATCAAAATTTACTTTGACATTAAAATTTAAAATTATATCCAATTTATTTCTTGCTATATATTCTTTCATATCGATCTCTAAAATTTTTATTATATCTTTAATGTTCATACAAGATACATCTGATTTATCTTCAGACATTTCTTCCAATCCTTTTATAACTCTTATATAATCCTTTTTTATTTCGTGGACATTTTTAGCAATGTCTAAAGATAAATTTTTAAGTTCTTCAGGATAATTGTTCTCCGAAATTGTCTTATAAGCAAAATATGATTTTTTCATTACCTCCTCAATCTCTGCCATATTTTTATTCATAAAGTAAATCTCACTTTTAAAACTGGCAGTAAGCATCATCAATCTTCTGTATCTGAATTCATGTTCATCTTTTATAAGAAATGACTGGTATCTCTTTATTCCTATTACTATTCCCAGAACAGCAGCGGACCTTAACAATGCTATTAATATAAGCCCCTTGATAATCTCTATATCCATATCAACTATTCCGGTCCTTATACTCATTTCTACCACGTTTGAAAGAAAGTCACAGGAAAAAGAGGCTGTTATAAAACTTGTAAGATTTTTTTCTGTTTTTCTATAATAAAATAAATAAAAAAATATACCATATGAAAAATAAAAAAATACATCAGGCATTACCATTATATATATTTGATGTATATCCTTAATTGTTATATAAAGAACTATGCTTCTAAAAACGGGAGAAACTATCCCCGATGCAAAACCTACCCCTATAGGATTGACATCCTCATAATAATATAAAAGGACAGGAAGTATTATAATCGAAAGAGTTATGATGAACCCTTGAGAATAATAGTTTATATGAAACAGAGCGCCTATCGCTATACATACTGCAATAAAAACCGTATGCTTAAACTTTTTCATTTTTTTCACCTTATCATAAGCTATTATGAAATTGTTTTCCTTTTTATCTATAATACTAAATTTATATCTTCTTGTCCATATTGTTTTTCTGCTTTAATTTATCTTTAAAGCAATAAAAAATCTGCTTTGAAATTAATTTCAAAGCAGATTTTTTCAAATTCTATTTAAATAGATAATTGTAAATCATTATGGCCGCACTTTCTCTGGTCAAATTGCTCTTAGGATTGAATTTACCATCAGAACCTTGAATGATTTTTAATCCATATGCAATATTTACATATCCTAATAATTTTGGATCTATATCCTTTGTATCCTTAAATATTTCTTTGTATATTCCTTCCAGATCTGCGACTTTGCTATATCCCAGAGCTCTTATAATAAATTTGACTCCTTCTTCCTTTGTAACGACTCTCTCCGGATCTCTTTCCCCTTCTTTTACTATTCCTTGAACCGTTAAATATTTATAAAGAGAATTATCAAAATCCTTAGAGTCCGGCTCAAAATAAGGATAAGCCGCTTTACAAATTAAATATAGGAAATCCTTCTGGATAATATTTTCTTTCGGTTTAAACTCATCCGATGAAAAATATATGCCATAATCAGCTAAAGTCTGAATCTGAACCTTTGCATTGCTATCATCAATATCCTTATAAACAGGGGCTACCTTTTCTTTATAAACGTTCCCGTTACTATCCAAAAGCTGTCCCGTAGTCGCACTGATATTTACAGGTTTATCCTGCTTTAACGTATAGCATAATTTTACGGACTTAGTATATTTAGGAGTCGTATAATCATATACAGTCACATATCTAAGTTCCATCCCTATATTACTATACAGAACGTCGTAAGCTTTGTCTGAAGATATTATCTTATCTTGAGACGGAAATTCTCCTTTATACCAATCAATATTATACGATGTTATCTTTCCGTTCACACCATTAATTCCTACACTTATATCATCTCCGTCGACATAAGCTTCACCTGATTTTCTTACAAAATTAAAATATCTATAAATATCATTCTTTTGTACATTTCCCTGCTCCATCAATTCCACTTCTTTATACTTTGAAGGATTGAATTTTTGGATAAAATCCTGAGCGTTCTTTAACAGTTCTTTATCCGAATATTTTACGGAACCTGTACTCGCATTTGGATCCCCGTAATAAAAACTTATCAGTTCTCCCGTTTTAGCATCAACAGACACCTCATAAGTTTCATAATTGTTATTCTCGGATTTTTTATTAAAACTAATCATCCATACATATTCGCCTTCGTTTTTCCAATAGGAATTTAAAGACTTATCAACAACTTCAAATTCTTCACCTATATTTAACATTTTTCTTGCTTTATCTACGGCTTCATCACCATTTATAATTGAAGATATACTTTCAACGGCTTTAATCTCGTCGGGAGATAAATTCTCTCCGTTACCGCCTGCATCTGCCATACTTTTTTCCTCTGCTCCTCCATATAGTCTGTAATAATCGTATGGCATCAATTCTCCCGTCAGTGCATCTACTCCCTTAGATTCTCCTATATAAGAGTATGCTAAATAATAGTTTGGCTTATCCTTTTCATAGGTATATTTATACACCAAATTTATTCCTTTTTTATCTTTAAATGTGCTCTTTGCCTCATCTAAAGATATAATATTTTTGCTATCCGGAAACTTCAAGCTACTGTCCCAATTGAAATTGTAATTTGTAACTTCTCCTGTATTTTTATCTACATATATGGTTGCATTATCATCACTATAAGGAATTCCGTTTACAATCCTTATGAATTCATAATCATATTCATTTGATCCAGGATTCAAAGATGTATTTTCATTGTCATATTTTACAGACTCAACTACTTTAGGATTGACTTTTTTCAAAAATTCCTGAGCAATTTTCAATCCGTCTTCCTTTGAAAGTTTAGGCAGTTTGTTATCTGATGTATTCTCGGAGTTATATTTATTGTAATTAAGAACCGTTCCTTCAGCATCAATAGTCACATTTACTCCCTTAGAGTCCTCCTTGGAATTAGTCCAATTTAGATAGAATGTAACTTTTTCTCCCGAAGAGCTTACATTATAATCAAATTTATCATAAGTATCTGTAATATTAAACAGCTCTTTAGATCTTAATATTGCATCTTGAAGTTTTTTATCATATTGTTCTTCTCCAAATACTGCTAAAGGCAACATCAGAGAAATCATCAGCATAAAAGACACTACTTTTAATATTTTTTTTCTCATAAATAACCCCCCTTGGTATTACAAGTATTTAATAGCTATAATCTTATTTTTATTAACATAAAACTCATCACTTAAGCCATTGGCAATTATCAGTCCTCTTCCACTGCATTTTAAATCTAAAGGATTATATTTATTGCAGTCAAAAATAAAACCTTCTCCTTCATCTGATACTTCAATCTTTATTACTTTCTCCATCACCTCCAGATGGAGTTTAACACATTTATTTCTGTCATAATCATTTCCGTGTATGGCTCCGTTAGTTACAAGCTCATTTAATATCAGCTTAACATCGAACATTACCGTTTCATCCGAAATTATTCTGCTCAATTCATTCAACACGTTTTGTAAAAAATCTTTAATAATATACAAATCACTGCACACATAACCATTAAATATAAAGGACAACTAAATCACATCCATCTAATATATATTTTACGTTTTATGATTTTATTTAAACTATTTAATAGTTACCCATATTTTTGTCCTTCAACCTAATGTTTTTTACTTAATTTATAAAACTATATCTCTCCTTCCATATCAAATTTCTTAAAAATATTATATAATTAAAATATCATAAATGGGTTACAAAACCATTACAATATTGTATAAACAAAAGTGGTTTAAAATAAGCAATAAGCGGGTATTATTTATTATGTTTAACTCATTATGACAAATTTATGAGGAGAGTGATAAAATGGATAGATATGTTTGTGGTCCGTGCGGTTATGTTTATGATCCTAAAGTAGGAGATCCCGACGGAGGTATAGCTCCGGGAACCCCCTTTGAAAAACTTCCTGATGATTGGGTATGCCCAGTCTGTGGCGCTACAAAGGATCTTTTTGAAAAAGAAGAATAATAAAAGAGCAGCAATTATTTTAATTGCTGCTTTTCATTTACTTCAAGTATTTCTTCTATTATTTCCCATATAAGTTCAATATTCATTCTCTTTTCTGCAGAATATGGAATTATCAAGTTTTCATCAGCAATTCCCAATTTCTTCTTTATTACAGAAATCTGTTTTGTAATCTGACTTTTAGATAGCTTATCGGATTTGGTACATACAGCTATGCCGTTAAACCCATAGGATTTAATCCACTTATACATGGTTAAATCATGCTCCCCAGGTTCATGACGTATATCTAAAAGAAGAATTACTTCCACAAGGTTTTCTCTGTTGTGAAGATAATCATCAATCATTTTGCTCCATTTTTCTTTTTCTCCCTTAGACACTTGAGCATAACCATATCCGGGTAAATCTACCAGTCGAAATTGATCATTTATATTATAAAAATTTATAGTTCTGGTCTTCCCAGGTTTGTTGCTTGTCTTTGCTAAACTTTTTCTATTTGTCAATGTATTTATTAGAGACGATTTCCCTACGTTGGATCTTCCTGCAAATGCTATTTCAAATTTATTATCTTTCGGATATTGTTTTTCATTAACTGCTAATGCAGTAATTTCAGACTTATTTATTTTCATTTTTATCATCCTTATTCAGCAAAGAATATTTTAGCACCTCATCCATACTTCTCACAAATATAAATTGAGTCCTTTTCTTTATGTTCTTGGGGACTTCTTCCATATCCTTTTTATTTTCATAAGGAAGAATTATCCTTTTAATCCCCGCTTCACTTGCCGCAAGGACTTTTTCTTTAATTCCTCCTATAGGAAGGACTCTGCCCCTTAATGTTATTTCTCCTGTCATGGCCGTATCCCTTCTTATAGGCTTTCCGGAAAGAGCCGATATAACTGCCGTAGCCATAGTAATACCTGCCGACGGACCATCTTTAGGTATTGCACCTTCCGGCACGTGAATATGAATATCCGTATCTTTATAAAACTGTTCGTCTATACCAAAATCAGAAAAATTCCCTCTTATATAACTTATCCCCGCCATGGCGGATTCTTTCATTACATCTCCGAGCTGTCCCGTAAGTTGGAGTTTACCTGTACCTTTCATACAATTTACTTCTATAAAGAGTATTTCCCCTCCGAATACTGTCCATGCAAGGCCTGTTGCTATTCCTACTTGATTCTTTTCTTTTACTACTTCGTGCTTGTATTTTTCTACTCCTAAGTAGTTATGCAAATTCCCGTTATTTATTCTCACCCTGTTGATATTTTCTTCAACTATTCTTTTAGCCGACTTTCTGCAAATATTGGCTATATTTCTCTCCAAATTTCTAACTCCCGCTTCTCTGGTGTAATTGCTGATTATAGTTTTTAATGCTGTCTCGGAGATATATAAATTTTTCATTTTCAAACCATTTTCTTTAATTTGCTTGGGAAGAAGATAGCCTTCCGCAATTTTTAATTTTTCTTCTTCCGTATACCCCGATATTCTTATAACTTCCATTCTATCGAGGAGTGCATCCGGTATAGTCATAGTAGTATTGGCAGTAGTTATAAAGAACACCTTTGACATGTCAAAAGGTACTTCCAAAAAGTGATCTGTAAAGGAATTATTTTGTTCGGGATCCAGGACTTCCAGCAATGCACTTGCCGGATCTCCTCTGAAATCTCTATTTAATTTATCTATCTCATCAAATAAAAATACAGGATTTTTTGAACCTGCCTTTTTAATTAAACTTATAATCCTTCCGGGCATCGCTCCTACATAAGTTCTTCTATGTCCTCGTATTTCTGCTTCATCTTGAATCCCTCCCAAGGACATTCTTACAAAGTTTCTATTTAAAGACTTGGCTATGGACTTAGCTATAGAAGTTTTCCCAACCCCAGGAGGTCCTACAAAGCACAGTATAGGTCCTTTCATATTTCCGGATAACTTTCTTATAGCTATATATTCCAATATTCTTTCCTTTACATCCGTCAGTCCATAATGATCCTTATTTAATATTTCTCTTGCCTTTTTTAGATCTACCTTATCTTTAGTTTCTTTATCCCAGGGAAGTTCTATAATCCAATCAAGATAAGTTCTTATAACTCCCGTTTCAGGTGAACCTGGAGAAAGCTTATATAATCTCTCTGCTTCAGTTATTGCCTTATCTCTTACTTCTTTAGGCATCTTTACTTTTTTAATTTTATTCTTGTATGATTCCACTTCCTCAGATACTTCGTCTTCTTCACCCAACTCCTTTTGAATTGCTTTCATCTCTTCCCTCAAATAATATTCCTTTTGCACTTGCGTGATCTGTTTCTTAACTCTTTGATTGATATCAACTTTAATTCTCAATATTTCTATTTCTTCCTGAAGCATTTTATGAAGTATTTCCAATCTTTCATAAAAATCAAATGCTTCCAATATTTTCTGATCGTATTCAGGCTTTAAATATATATAAGAAGCTATAATATCCGCAAACCTTCCCGGATCTTCTATTTCGGCAACAGTAACAATTACATCCTGAGATATTCTGTTGCTTAAGTTAGTATATTCCTGAAAATCATCCAGTACCAATCTCATTATGGCTTCCGTTTCCTTATCTTTTCCTATTTTCTCCGGATCATAAGTAAGCTCTTCTATTTCGGCTTCAAAATATTTATCCGTTTCTGTAAAATCTACTATCCGTCCTCTGTTCAATCCTTCTATAAGAACTCTTATACTCCCTCCCGGAAGTTTAAGCATTTGTTTAATTTTCGAGACAGTCCCTATATGATAAAAATCATCTATCCCAGGTTCATCTATTTTGGGATCCTTCTGAGAACATAGTAAAATTAGAGAATCATCTACCATTGCCTTTTCCAGTGCATTCACAGACTTATCTCTGCCTACATCAAAATGAATAATCATATAGGGAAAAACAGATACTCCTCTTAAAGCTATGATAGGTATGGTTCTTTTTAAAATACTATATGGGTTTAACTTCATTTTTTCACTCCTTTATGTACATAACTAAATATAGTTTATCTTATTAAATTAATATTATGAAAAAATTAATGAAAAAGACTCACCAACATGTGAGCCTTTTTCATTATGATGCAGTCTCTCTTTCCCCAGATTTTTTCTGTCTTGCTTTTTTCTTTCTATCAGAAATCACAAGAGTAGGTTCTCCACCATTCATAATTGTTTCCTTAGTTATAACACATTTCTCTATATCATCCCTTGAAGGTATTTCATACATTATATCCAACATTGTTTCTTCTATAATGCTTCTGAGTCCTCTTGCTCCGGTTTTTCTTTCAATGGCTTTTTGGGATATAAGATCTAAAGCATCTTTCTCAAACTCAAGCTCCACATCATCCATTGCAAATAATTCTTTATATTGTTTTACCAAAGCATTTTTAGGTTCAGTAAGGATTTTAACAAGAGATGGTTTATCCAATTCCTCTAATGTAACAACGACAGGAAGTCTCCCCACAAATTCAGGAATTAAACCATATTTAATTAAATCTTCAGGTCGAATATATTTAAGTATATCTCCTACGCTCAAATTGGTTTTACTTTCAATTTTTGCTCCGAATCCCATGGAAGACTTTCCGGTTCTGTTCTGGATAATCTTCTCCAATCCATCAAATGCTCCTCCAACTATAAACAAAATATTAGTTGTGTCAACTTGAATGAATTCTTGATGGGGATGCTTTCTTCCTCCTTGAGGAGGTACATTAGCTACAGTTCCTTCCAATATTTTCAAAAGTGCCTGTTGTACTCCCTCTCCGCTTACATCCCTTGTAATCGACGGGTTTTCCGTTTTTCTTGCTATTTTATCAATTTCATCTATATAAACTATACCCTTTTCCGCTCTTTCAATATCATAATCCGCCGCTTGAATTAATTTTAGTATGATGTTTTCAACATCTTCTCCTACATAACCTGCTTCTGTTAAAGAAGTTGCATCCGCAATAGCAAAAGGTACATTTAATATTTTGGCAAGAGTTTGAGCAAGAAGAGTTTTTCCTGAACCAGTAGGCCCAATCATAATAATATTACTTTTTTGTAATTCAATATCATTATTTTTATTTGATTTTCTGTTAATACGTTTATAATGATTATACACCGCTACAGCTAAGGCCTTTTTGGCCCTCTCTTGTTTTATAACATATTCATCAAGAGTTTCTTTTATTTTATAAGGTTTAGGAAGTTCTTTTACTTCATAATCAAAGGAATCTTCAAATTCCTCATTTATAATCTCCTGGCAAAGTTCAACACACTCATCACATATATATACATTAGGTCCTGCAATAAGTCTCCTCACCTGGTCCTGAGGCTTTCCGCAAAAAGAACACCTAAGCTGCTTGTCATCATATTTTGCCATTGTGACACCTCACTTAAAGTTATTTTTTAAACTCAATCACTTCATCTATTATACCATATTTTTTAGCTTCGTCTGCATTCATAAAAAAATCTCTATCAGTATCTTTCGATACTTGTTCATAGGATTTTCCGGTTCTATCACTTAATATCTTATTTATTCTCTCCCTCATTTTAATTATTCTTTCTGCTCGAATTTTAATATCTTCTGCCTGCCCTTGAGTTCCTCCTGAGGGTTGATGAATCATAATCTCCGAATTCGGAAGAGCAAATCTTTTTCCCTTTGCACCTGCGGCAAGTAAAAACGCTCCCATGCTTGCAGCCATTCCTACGCATATAGTAGAAACATTGGGCTTTATATACTGCATAGTATCATAAATTGCAAAACCAGATGTAATAACACCACCAGGAGTATTTAAATAAAGTTGAATATCTTTGTCGGGATCTTCCGCTTCAAGAAACAATAACTGTGCTACAACTAAATTTGCAGTAACATCATTTATTTCATCTCCAAGAAAGATAATCCTTTCCTTTAATAATCTTGAATATATATCGTAAGATCTTTCACCCCTATTAGTTTGTTCTACTACCATTGGAATTAAAGCCATCAAAACACCCCTCTCATAACATTATACGAATTTTACATTTTTAATAAGCAATTCAATTGCCTTATCTTTAATTATACCCGATTTAATCCATTCTAAATCTCCCTTTTTTACGTCTTCTTTAAACTTTTCTGTATCTTTTGGATTATATTCCGCAGCAATTTTTTCTATTTCTTTATCTATCTCTTCTTCTGTAGCCTGAATATTTTCCTGTTTTGCCAATTCACCCAATACAAGGTCAGACTTAACTTTGTTACCAGATCTTTCTTTAAATTGCTCTTTTAATTTTTCCAAAGAAGTATTTGCAAATTCAAAATATTTATCAAGAGACAATCCTTGCATTTTCAGCCTATAATCAAATTCCGATACTTCATCATCTATTTGTCTGTCAATCATAACTTCAGGAATTTCAACTTCTGAAATCTCCATCAATTTTTCAATAGCTTTTGTTTCATTTTCAACTTTCTCTTTATCTTTTGCTTCCTTCTCAAGTTTCTCTTTTATACTCGATTTAAGTTCATCTAAAGTATCAAACTCACTTACATCTTTTGCAAATTCATCATCTAATTTTGGTTTTTCTTTAATCTTAATTTCCTTTATCTCAACTTTAAAGAGTGCATCTTTAGATCTTAATTTTTCTTCAAAATAATCATCGGGAAATTTTACATTAACATCCACTTTTTCTCCTACTTTTTTCCCTATAAGCTGTTCTTCAAAACCAGGGATAAATTTTTTTGAACCCAATTCCAAATTTTGATTTTCAGCCGTTCCACCTTCAAATTTTTCTCCATCCATATATCCTTCAAAATTTATTGTTAATATATCTCCATTTTCCGCTTCTTTATCATCAGCATCAATAAGCCTGGAATTCATATCCTGCATATTTTCAATTTCTTTTTTTACATCTTCTTCAGTAACATTATACTTTGCCTTTTCTATTTCTATACTTTTATAGTCTCCAAGCTTTACTTCGGGTTTTACGGTCACATCAAGTTTTAGTATAACAGGTTTACCTTTTTCCAATTGTTCAATATCCACTTGAGGTTGATCTACAGGTTCCAATTCTAACTCTTTAACTGCTTCCTCATAAGCTTCTGGTAATAATATATTCAACGCCTCTTCATAGAATATGCTTTCTCCGTAATTTAGCTCAATAATTTTTTTTGGAGCTTTTCCCTTTCTAAATCCGGCCACATTAAATTTATTTCTAATCTTTAAGTATGCTCTATCTATAGCTCTTTCAAATTTATCCTCTTCAATTTCGGCTTTAAAAGTAACTATATTATTCTCCTTTTTTTCTACGTTAAAATTCATGTTTTCCCTCCTAACTTAATATTTGACTCTTCAAAGCTAATATACACTATCTTATAAAATTATATCATAAAAAGTAAATATTTGAACTGTCAAATGTCAAAAATAAAAAAGCCACTGGAGTAACCACTGGTTTCATCTTGGTGCGGGAAAGAGGACTTGAACCCCCACGTCAATGACACTAGATCCTAAGTCTAGCGCGTCTGCCAATTCCGCCATTCCCGCTTATCTGTATAGATTACCTTTTTCATTATAACATTTCACATTAAATTGTCAATATTATTTTTTGTGTTTGGTTTCCATAAAAAACTACAGCTTTGTTATTCTAAAACTGTAGTTTTAATGATTTTATTCAAAATATTTGCAATTTATTTTAAAAATACTTTGGTAAAAAACAGAATAAATAAACCAAATACAATAGCGCCTAATACTACTATAGGAAATATTATCTGAAAAGCTGCTATTATCATTGCTAAAATATCTTTCTTAGTGAATTTGTATGGTTCTTCAGCATTTTTTCTGTCAATTTCTCTTTTCAAATCCCTTTCCTGTTCTTTTATAGTTTTTTTATTTGGCAAAGTGGCACGCCACAAAGTGTTCTCCTCCCAGATTTCTAAATTCAGGAATTTCTTCCTTACATATATCTTTTGCATAAATACATCTTGTATGAAATTTGCAACCCGAAGGAGGATTAGCCGGACTTGGAATATCCCCTTCCAAGATTATTCTTTTAATTTTTGTCTTAGGATTGGGTACAGGTATCGCGGAAAGCAATGCTTGAGTATAAGGATGCTTAGGATCATTGAACAGGTCCTTTTTATTTGCCATTTCAACTAAAGAACCCAAATACATTACTCCGACTCTATGGCTTATATATTTAACAACCCCTAAGTCATGAGAAATAAACAAGTATGAAAGCCCTCTGTCTTTCTGCAAATCCGTCAAAAGATTTATAATCTGAGATTGAATCGAAACATCAAGGGCAGAAACCGGTTCGTCGGCAACTATAAAAGAAGGATTAAGGGCCAAAGCTCTTGCTACCCCTATTCTTTGCCTCTGTCCTCCGGAAAATTCATGAGGATATCTGTTTAAATGATATTTAGCCAATCCACATGATACAATAACTTCTGTTATATAATCATCTAATTTCTTCCCCTTTTTGTACAATCCATGTTCGACTAATGATTCTCCGACTATTTGAGACACTGTCATCCTCGGATTAAGAGAACTGTAGGGATCTTGAAATACTATCTGCATCTCTCTCCTTAATTTCATCATTTCATCCTTGGAAGCATTTAGAACATCTTTTCCTTTATAATATACCTTCCCTTCATTGGCATCCAGTAGCCTTAAAATTGTTCTGCCAGTCGTAGACTTTCCGCAGCCCGACTCTCCTACCAACCCTAAGGTTTCTCCTTCTTTTATATAAAATGAAATATTGTCAACTGCTTTTACATCTCCTACTTTTTTTCTAAAAATTCCTTTATATATAGGAAAATATTTTTTTAAATTATCCACTTCAAGAAGTGCATTCTCGATCATTTTGTCACCTCCTCAGCCCTAAAACAGCTAACCTTATGATTTGAACTCAATTCTCTTAAAGCCGGCTGAGATTTTTTACATTCATCTGTTGCCCATTTACATCTCGGGTTAAAATAACAGCCCCTCGGAAGATATAACGGATTCGGAACAGAACCCTTTATGTTTTCAAGCCTTTTTCCCTCTTCAATCAGAGACGGAATGGAGGTCATGAGGCCTATTGTATAAGGATGTTTGGGATTATCAAACAATTCATATACGGGAGCATCTTCAACGACCTTTCCGGCATACATTACTATAACATGGTCAGCCATTTCGGCTATAACTCCTAAATCATGAGTGATAAGCATAATAGAAGTATTCAACCTGCTCTTTAAATCATTCATCAATTCGAGAATCTGGGCCTGTATAGTAACATCCAATGCGGTAGTCGGTTCATCTGCGATTAATAGCTTAGGCTGACAAGCCAAAGCCATGGCTATCATTACTCTCTGCCTCATTCCTCCTGAAAGCTGATGGGGATACTCATCAACTATCTTTTCAGCTCTGGGAATCCCTACAATTTTTATCATCTCAATAGTCCTTTTTCTGGCTTCTTCCTCAGTCATATGCTGGTGAAGCATCAGAACTTCGGATATTTGAAATCCTACGGTAAATACAGGATTCAGCGACGTCATAGGCTCTTGAAATATCATTGAAATATCATTTCCGCGAATATCTCTGATTTTATTTTCGGAAACTTCTAAAAGATCTTCCCCATTAAATGTTATCCGTCCATTGACAATTTTTCCGGGAGGACTTGGTATTAAACGCAATATAGACATAGCCGTAATGCTTTTGCCACAGCCTGACTCTCCTACTATTCCTATGGTCTTCCCCGATTCGACATCAAAATCCACACCATCTACGGCTTTCACTACTCCATCGTCAGTATAAAAATAAGTCTTTAAATCTTTTACTTTCAATAGTTTATCCATACCTCTATCCCCCTTATTTAGACTTAGGATCAATGGCATCTCTTAATCCGTCGCCAAACAAATTGATTCCCATAACCGCTAAAAAAATAGCAATTCCCGGCGGTAACCACAACCATACACGATTTTTCAATACATATATATCCCTTGCATTTTGAACAAGATTTCCCCAAGTAGGTACGGGAGGAGTTACGCCAAGTCCTAAGAAGGACAAAGCCGCCTCACTCATTATTGCTGCCGCCATCCCCATTGTGGCGCTGACAATTATATAACCAACCGTATTGGGTATTAAATGTCTCCATATGATTTTACTGTCCCTGATCCCCAAAGCTCTTGCAGCCTGAACAAATTCCTGTTCTCTTAACGAAAGTATCTGGCCTCTTATCATTCTGGCAAGTCCTGGCCAACTCAATACTCCTATAATAACCATAACTATATACATTTTTTGTTCCGGCTTAACGCTGGTTCCAACTACTGCCGATATAGTAATGGCTAAAGGCAGAAAAGGGAACGACATGAATATTTCATCAATTCTCATCAATAAATTATCTATCCATCCTCCATAAAATCCCGCTACTCCTCCGACTAATGCGCCTATTACTATTTCTATTCCAACGGCAAAAAGTCCAACTTTCATAGATACTCTGCCGCCATACAATATCCTTGTCAGATAATCTCTTCCTACCTCGTCAGTTCCCATAAGATGTTCTCTGGAAGGCGGCTTATTTATTTGAGTAAAATCCATAGTATAAGGGTCATAAGGAGTCAAAACAGGAGCAAGTAAAGCGGACAACACCAAAATTAAAAATATAAACAGCCCCACCATGGCTACCTTATTCTTTATGAACTTCCTAAAAACCAGCTTCCAAGGAGTAATAATTTCCTGCTTTCTTTTATTTTCATCGTCGGTAATATCACCATCAATATCATTTTCCATTTTAACATCTGCATCTTTATCAGTCATCATGTTCCCCCCTTAATCGACCTTAATTCTTGGATCTACCAAGGCATAGCCTATATCCGCCAAAAGATTGCCAAGAAGAGTAAGGAGTGCAAAAAACATATTTAAAGCCATCATCATGTTATAATCCCTGGCACTGATAGCATCCATCATAACATTTCCTATTCCAGGCCATACAAATATTCTTTCAAGTATTACGGCCCCCGAAAATAATCCCGGAATAGAAAATCCCACTATGGTTACTATAGGTATTAAGGCATTTCTGAAAGCATGTTTATATATAACTATTTTTTCCGTTAATCCCTTAGATCTTGCGGTACGAATATAATCCTGATTAATAACTTCCAGCATACTTGTCCTTGTATACCTTATTAAGCTTGCCATACTTCCGAATGTCAGAACTACTGCCGGAAGAACCATATGATATATAATATCCTTTGCTCTTGCCAATCCTATGGCGTTTTTCCCCGGCGTTATCATGCCGTTTATAGGAAACATATTTAATTTGACCGAAAAAATATATATCAAGAGTAAACCGAAAAAAAATGACGGCATAGATATCCCTATAATAGAAAACACAGTCCAAAAATTGTCCGTAGTCGAATACTGTTTAACCGCACACACTATACCGATTGGTATGGATATGGCAAATGCCAAAAAGTAAGTTACAATATTTAAAATAAAACTGTTTTTTATAAATCCGGGCACTACTTTGCTTACAGGCTGTTTATACATGTAAGAATCCCCGAAATCGCCTTTTACAGATCGCCTCAGCCAATTAAAATACTGAACCGGTATAGGTTTATCCAAACCTAATCTGGCGCGCTCAGCCGCTTTCTGCTCAGCCGTAGCTTTAGGATCCAGCCTTGACCCTACCGGATCTCCGGGAGCCATTTTAATAATTCCAAATATCAAAACCGATATGATAAATATTACGGGAATCAGATGTAGTAACCTTCTCAGTATATATTTTAGCATAATTTCCCTCCTTTAATGAAATAAAGTTGTTCTTCTATGATATAAACCCGGTATTTACCGACCGGGTTTATATCACTTTATATTATCAAAACAGCTATTGTTACAATTCAACATTTAAAATGGTCACTGGGTAAGTAAAATCTTCGTATGGAGAAGTGTTGAAATTCTTAACTCGATTATTCACCACATCCCAAACTAAATTTTGTGTCATGAACATATATGGGAGTTCTTCATTTATAAGTTCTACCCATTTATGATATATTTCTGCCCTTTTCTCTTGGTCAAATTCCATTCTTCCTTCATCTATAAGTTTATCATTTTCCTCATTGCGGAATCCCCCTGAATTAAATCCGCCGAGAACATCTGCCGAGCTATGAAATACTTCCTTTGAATCCGGATCTATACTTAAAGACCAAGCCATATTGAACATTTCAAAATCCTGCTTATCATATACTTTTTCCGTAAGAGCGGCAAATTCCATTAAATTAGGTTCAACCTTAACTCCGATCTTCTCCCAATCGGCTTTAAGCATAGGTATTAAAGTTTCAACGTATTTACTGTCCGTATAGGTATCCCATACAAATTCAAGACGCTTGCCGTCTTTTTCCCTGATGCCGTCTGCCCCCGGTTTCCATCCTGCTTCGTCAAGAAGAGCCTTTGCCTTTTCCGGATCATATTCATATTTGTTTATATCTTCGGTATAAGCCCATGAAACCTGAGAAACAGGTACATTTGAAACCTCGGCATACCCCTGATAATAAACGTCAACAAACTGCTGCCTGTTGAATCCATAGGTCAAAGCCTGACGAACTCTCTTATCGGAAAGTCTTTCATCTCTTAAGTTAAATCCCATGTAACCATATCCGTTGTCAGGAAAACTGTGAATATTTAAAAATTCTGCATCGTCTACCATATTTTTATTTTCTTCTTTTGGAGGAACGGCTAACTGAACGTCAATGGTTCCCTTTTCCAACTCCTGCATCTGAGTTTCAGCAGTCGTAAATTTCAAAATCAATTTTTTAATCTTGGGTGCTCCGAGAAAATAATTCTCATTTGCCGTAAATTCTACATATTGTTTCGGTTCGTATTTCGCAAGGATAAAACTTCCCGAACCTATAGGAGTGTTCATCTTATCCTTTATAGGTTGAATATTTCCCTTTTCGTAAGCATAAATATGGGAAGGCATAATCCCTATTATTAAATCCCAAATATGTGTAATCATTGCGGTTTTAAATGTAAATGAAATGTTATGATCATCAATAACCTTTATTCCTGCCACATTGGTAGCGCTTCCATTATGGTATTCGTCATATCCTACCAAATCCTCCACATATGAAGACCTGGGCCCGTCGTAAGAAGGGTCACATAAAAACGTATAAGTAAATTCCACATCCTTAGCTGTCAATGGAGTACCGTCGGTAAACTTAACTCCCTCTACCAAATGAAAGGTATAAGTTTTATGATCTTCGGAAATATCCCAATTTTTAGCCAAATGAGAGGTAGGATTTCCCTCCTTGTCATTGGAAATAAGTGCATCAAAAATTAAAGATGTAACATACCCGTCATATACTTCCCCTGCAATTCCGGGAACAAAATCGCCTTTTGTTTCATGGGTCCCTATTATTAAAGTATCTGATGCGCCGTCTCTTGTTTTTGCCGGATTGACAACAGTTTCTTCCGTTTCATCTTCTCCGCCCGTTACAGGAGCGGGTTCTTCTTTTTTACCACACCCTGACAACACTGCCGATAAAACCAGAACCAAACAAAGAATTAAACAAATCTTTCTTTTCATTAAAATATACCCCCTTTTATTAATTATACTTAATAATAATTAATTATAATTAAATGTATTATATCATCCGACTTTCATGGGTGTCAACGGGCAACGTAGATATAGTACATTTAAATTTAAAATAATAAAAGTATATTTATACTAATATACACATATATATTCTTATCTGATAAAAATATTTTGTTTGCCGTATTTATAATATTTATTAGGTTTTTTTGAATATCCCACTACAATCAAGCGCATCACTAATTTATTATTCATTCACATAAACTAATATTCTTAAAGTATAAATAATTCTGATTTTTATTTATTTTTTATTATTTTATATTAATATAAATATTAAAAATATTATGATCTGTAACTTTTTCTTGTTAATATTTATCAATTTTTCTTTTAAATATATTAATTTAATGAAAATTTAATTATATAATGGGTATAAATGAATATATATTAATAAAATAGATAAAAAATAATATTTTTTAATATTTCTTAATTTTTCGTAAAACTAATCAGCCCTTTATATTTCTACGTAGTAAATTCTTTTAATTTCACTTATTAAAGTGGTAAATGTATTTTTTGCACAAAAGGAGGATTTTAAGATTATTTGTCTAATTTATAATTATGAAAATACAATTGGGGTGATATCATGGGAAAAATAGAAAATGATATTGAAAAACTATGTATAGACCTAATAGTGATTCTTAATGATTTAAAAATCAGTGGGAAAATATCTGAAGAAGAATACAAAGAATATATAAAAGAAAAATTAATATTTATATCAAAACATATGGATTTTTCCAACACCTGTTAGGTGTTGGAAAAATCCATATTTAAAACACCTGCTTTATAATGCCTCCGCCTAATACTAAATCTTTTTTGTAAAATACAACCGATTGTCCCTTTGTAATTGCCCTCTGAGGACACTGAAATTCCAATATTACCCCATCATTATGAGGAGTAACTGTTCCTTCCCCTTCTTTCATTGTTGATCTTACTTTAGCGGTAATATTTTCCTTCTTTGTCAGCTCTTCCACCGGAATGATATTTAGCTCATCTGCATATAACCTTTCTTTGAATATATCCTCCTCATTTCCCAAGACAACTAAATTCTTATCAGGAATTATCTCTTTAACAAATACCCTCTTGCCCAACGCGATTCCCAGTCCTTTTCTCTGCCCTATGGTGTAATGAACAATTCCCTTATGTTTTCCCAATATATTTCCCTTAGTATCCACAAAGTACCCTTCCGTAATCTTTTCAGGAATCCTATTTTCTAAAAACTTTCCATAATCATTATCGGGAATAAAACATATTTCTTCACTGTCCGGCTTATTATAGACCTTCAGCCCGATATTCTCCGCTATCTTTCTTACTTCATCTTTATTATAATATCCCAAGGGCATAAGAGTATGTTCCAATTGATATTGAGTCATTGTATATAAAAAATAGGTCTGGTCTTTTTTAGGATCCACAGATTTTTTCAAAAGAAATCTGTTGGTTTTTTCGTCTTTTTCTATCTTAGCATAATGTCCTGTAGCTATATAATCTGCCCCAAGCCCTTGAGCTTTTCTTAAGAATTCATCGAACTTTATATATTTATTGCATGATATACATGGATTTGGAGTTCTTCCCTCCAGATATTCATTAATAAAATAATCTATTACTTTTCTCTCAAATATTCCTTTAAAATTCATGACATAATGAGGAATATTAAGTTGCTCGGCTACCCTTTTAGCATCATATACTGAAGAAATAGAACAACATCCTCCTTCTCGTTCATCATATACCTCATCATGAGGAATAACCGTCATAGTAACTCCTATTACATCATATCCTGCTTTGAGAAGTAAATAAGCTGTAACGGAACTATCCACTCCTCCACTCATCCCTACTATAACTTTCTTCTTCATATTAACACCTGCTTTTCTAACAGTCTATATTACAAAAAAATTTCTATATAAAAACAGTTTCCACATTTGGACTTACTTTATATATTATATCTTTCCTTTCAACTACAATGGAAATTTTCTTATATAAATCTTTATCCTTCTTAAGTACTTGAAGCAAATCCCAATTTGGGTTAACCGCTGTCGGATTTCCTACCATTCTAAGCATGGACAAATCACCCGTTGTGTCTCCATAGGAGTAGCTTTTATCAAGATCCACTTCATATTTTCTTACAAATTCATCAATAATGTTTTGCTTATTTTCCGAGTCCCACATTTTTATAATTTCCCCGGTAAAATTATTATTTTCATCTACTATATATCTGCTTCCTCTGCATTCCGTAATTCCATATTTTAATGCCATTTTTTCTACTAAAAAATCAGGACTTCCCGATATAAAAAATACTTTATGTCCTTTTTGCTTATGCCATTCAATTTTGTGTCTGGTATATTTATAGACATTTTCTCCATTTAATTTTATAACCTGACTTGATACAAAATCTATGTAATTTTTATTTATACCCTTAAGTCCTTTCAAATAAAAATCAGCCAATTCCTCAAGATAATCTTCAAAATTCCCGTATCTTTTTTCCCATTCGGTATATGTATGCTTTACATGGTTATACCATACAGAGGGATCTATAATTTCATATTTAATTAATTTTTTGAAATGCTGTATCATTAAAGAATTTCTATACAAAGTACCATCTATATCAAAAAAGGCACCTATATTATTCAATGTTAAATCTCCCCTTCAACCTATTTTAATCTTATAATACCCAAAATTATAATTTTCCTTTAGAATCTATTTGAAATAGAGGTGACATTCGCCATATCCATTATTAAAATGCTAAAACTATTCCTCCCTTATCAGCATAAGCACTGCTTAATCCACCTGTTCTCAATATTATTATCTCTTTAAAATTATATTTCTTTTCTATCATTGCTTTAAGAGCTTCTGCTTTTTCTAATGCATCACAATGGGCAATCCCCAAAATTTTATTTTCAAATTTATATCCATTTTCTCCTATTATTTCAACAAGTCTGTTAAATGCTCTTTTAGCTCCCCTCACATTATCAAATAGCTTAACATTTCCAGAACCATCTGAACCCATAATAGGTTTAAACGACAACAGAGATGCAATGCGACCTGCTATTTTATGAAGTCTTCCAGCTTTAATTAAGTTATCAAGATTTTCTAATATAAAATAAGTTTTCATTTCCTTTATATATTCTTCAGCTGCTCTTACTATTTCATATTTATCATATTTTTTTTGTATCAATTCAAATATTTTCATACTGACTAATGTTTCACCTATGGATGCACTCAAAGAATCAAATATATGGATAAATTTCTTTGTACTTTCAAGGGTAAGTTTTTTAGCAAGTACTGCATTATTATAAGTACTACTCAATTGAGACGAAAGTGTAACCACAAAGATCTCATCCCCTCCTTCATATGCCTTCATAAAGTCAGCCGGAGATGGGCTTGAGGTACGGATACCGGTTTTACTATTCCCCATAGTATAAAGAAAATTTTCAATATTCAAATTCTCATCGTCTATGAAGTATTTCTCTCCTATATCTATTTTCAACGGCACTAAAGAAATATTCATTTCTTTCTTCAATTCCTCGTTTAGATCGCAACTGCTATCGGCAACAATTTTAAAAGTCATCACTACACCTCTTCTATTTAATTTAAAGTTATACTAATAGTACCACTTATCTTATAAGGACACAATAAAAAATAAATCAAATTATGCAAAAAGACCTCATATATAAATTATCCAAATAATATGAGGTCAGCAACATAATATCCTGTTATATTTTACAATTAATAATTCTCAGCTAATAACTCAAAATATCCTTGAGGATGAGCACAGGCAGGACATTTTTCAGGAGCAGACGTGCCTTCGTATATATATCCGCAGTTATTACATTTCCATCTTCTCACTGTTTCTTTCTTAAATACAGAATTATTCTCTAAATTGCTTAAAAGTTTCCTGTATCTCTCTTCGTGATGTTTCTCGACTTCTGCAATTTTCTCATAAACATAAGATATTTCTGGAAATCCCTCTTCGGCTGCAACTTTTCCGAACTCAGAATATAATTGAGACCATTCTTCGTGTTCTCCGTTAGCCGCGGACAATAAATTTTCTTTAGTATTTCCTAAGTTGACAGGATAGGAAGCTTCTTTGATTTCTATCGATTCTCCTTTAAAATCTTCATTTAGAAATTTAAAAAATCTTTTAGCATGTTCCTTTTCATTTTCTGCCGTTTCCATAAAAATATTAGAAATCTGGACATATCCTTCCTTTTTAGCTGTAGATGCATAATAAGTATATCGAGTTCTGGCCTGAGCTTCTCCGGCAAATGACTTCATCAAATTTTCAGCAGTTTTTGTACCTTTTAGTGATTTCATTTATAATCCTCCAATCTTAAATTATTTCAATAAAGATTTTAATTACCATTTAAGAAAAATTGTTGAACTTATCCATTTCAACAAATCATTTTATAAATATTAGGTTTTCATTTATCCTTATTGGCTAATTTATACATATCACATAACTTATATTATATCATCGATCATATAAAAAGTTAATCTATTTTATCACTAAAAATAGCATCTATATGCATTTTCCAAAAATATAAGCAAAAGTTCAACATTTAAATGATCGCCTGCCATTGATCTAAGAATTTTAAAAGCATGGGTAGGAGTAATTTTTTTCTTATATGCTCTATTTGTGGTTAAGGCATCATATATATCCGCGATAGCACAGATTTTTGCATAAAGGGGTATATCTTGCCCTTTTAGGCCATTTGGATATCCACTTCCATTTTCCTTTTCATGATGCATTAGCACTGCTAATTTTACGTCTTCCGAAATGCTGTCTGCATTTTTAACAATATCATATCCTAAAAGGGGATGGAGCTTAATTATTTCAAATTCTTCTTTTGAAAGCTTTTCTTTTTTATTTAATAGCTTTAAGGGAATTTTTATCTTACCAATATCGTGAAGAACTCCGGCTTTAATAATTTCGCCCATATTGTAATGAGAAAATTTCAAATATTTTCCCAACACCATACAATAATATCCTACATTTAAACTATGAATATATGTATAACTGTCCCTTTCATATAGGTCAGTAAGATAATTATTAATAAATGGCTCATTAACTATTTTCTCAAATAATCCGTCCGAAATTTCATTTGCCTCTCTTGTCTCAAGCATTTTCCCCTGTGATAATCTTTCAAAGGTCTTTTTAATTATAACCCTGTCCTTCTCGTATATATCATTGATTTTCATTATTTTTTCTTCTTTTTCACTTTCTTGATTTTTATAAACATATATATATTGAACTCCCATCTCCATTAATTTCATTTTAATATTTTTATCAATTATTGTAGACTCCTTTATAAGAAGCTGCCCTACATTATCTACGATATTTTCAGCCAATATATCTCCATATTCACATGTCACGATGTCTCTTTTATTTTTAACCATATACACCAACCTCACCCTGATTTATGAATAATTCTCAAATTAACAATTCGATCAACACGTAACTTAGTACAATAATAGAGTTCATTCTATATATGAATTTTCAAAATAATATAAATATATTTCGTCTTTTAATTCCATAAATTTGCACAATTCCTTAAAAAAATTTATATTACCAATAAAATATTATAACGTAATATTTTTCATGTCAAGTAATTCATTATTTTGTCATATGTCACATAAATCTTTACTATTAAATATAAAAACTTATTATATATTTTTACTTTATTCTATTAATTCTTCGACCTTTCCCATTGATTTGCTTCAAGGAATACCAATATATTTATAATAACTCAAATATTTATTATTTTTATGCACATATATTTTTAAATCAAATATGGCTTCCCTATGGATTATAAAAAAGGTTCAATGAAAATTTATAACCATAAGTTAATTTTCATTGAACCTTTCAATTTTTTATTTAATATAATTTGAAATTAAAGTAATTTTATTTTATTGGCATATATATGTCAAATTCTCCATTTTCCATAAATCTATGGTCGTACAGTTCAAGTTGAGGTCTGCAATCCATCTCATGGCCTGAATCCGGCATCCATTTTGTAAATATGCTGTTATAAAATTCACCTAAATTTTTTAAGTCTCCGCAATAAGTATATACGACATACTTACCTTCAGGAACGACTTTTCCTTCCATTCCTTCCGGTATATCTTCAAAACTATCTACTTCTGCACAAGCGGTATAATGAAATTTTCCTTCAGAATCCACTTCATCACATATGCCATAACACAGCATAGATTGGCTCTTTCTTTTTATATAATTGTATCTTTTATTAAATACATCCCAGAGTTTTGGGATTTCTCCATTACTATTATCTCCAAAATAAGTAAGCCCTACAGCTTTAAAACCATTGATTTTCACTGCTTTTCCTTCCATAATATCTCCCTCCATTCATTTAGTAACCCAATTATATCAAATAATTCTTGCCATCTGTATGTCAGGAATTTATTATGGTTTATATAAATTTAAAATTTTTTGAGCTTTTAGGATTATATATTCTCTCACCTCTACAGGTTCTATAACTTCCAGCCTATCACTCAAAGTAAAAAGCATATTACAAGCAGTTTCAAAGCTTATCATATCTACATCACAAATTTCATATCCCTCTATTTCATTCTGAGAAAGTATAAAAAAACCTTTGAGCAAAGCTTCCATTTTTTCAAAAAATTTAATTTTTACAGGATATGCATTATAAACTTCATTAGATAATGACTGATTTACAAACTGCTCTTTGTTCTTTTCCCAGAAATTTTCTAAAGAAAAACCACAAGGCATAATAAAATTTTCATTTATTACTTCAATACTTTCTATCCTATTACACTTAAACGTTCTAATATCCTTTTTGGTCTCACAAAAAGCTACTACATACCATTGAAGATTTTTTATCACTATCCCATAAGGTCTTATAATTCTTTCTGATGTTTCCCCATCATATTTTCTATACGTTATCTTTAACTTTCTAAGATCAATTACAGACTTTTTAATTATGTCCACATTTTTATTTCCGCTTTCCCTGCCCCACCAGGGATCTGAATCAACAAAAAATTTCTCCTTAGCATTAATAATCTCTTTTCTGTGTTCTTCCGATACACTATTTTCAAGTTTAATAATGGTATTTTTAATCTGTTGTTCCATTTCCGTATTTCTTTCCGACGTTTCAAGTATTTTAGCCAAATCAGCCGATTTCATTACCCCTCTTGCATCAAGAAGCATAATAATTCCCAAAAGCCTATGAAGTCTCATAAACACACACTCCAATTAAGTTTAAAAATTAGTTTGCTTGTCCATATCCATAATTACTGTTTAATGAAATTGACTTAACTTTTAATAGTCTATCCTCTTCAAAAACACATATATGTTCATATTTATTATTTTCATTTAGCATCTTAGGCAAAAACATAGGAAGATTTAACGCAACTCCCGTATTTTTAGAGTCAAGAATCCATGATATATTTTTCCAGTCAAGAATCCCTTCCCTTACTTTTCTTGGTGTTATATAAGAAAAATTTTTAGGGATATCCGCCACAAAAGCATACATACCTCCGCTAAAGATTCCATCCTTTACCCAGGTCACCACTCCTTTATACTCTACATTTTGAAGTCTTATAGACGTTTCTTCAAGAACTTCCCTTAATATACACTCTTCAGGTGTTTCTCCCTTCTCCAATTTTCCTCCGACACCATTCCAACTACCCATCCAACTTGGTTTTTCTCTATTAATCAATAATATATTGTCTCCCTGTCTTATAAAACAAATAGTATATTTAAGCATATTAGTTCCTCCATTAATCTACTCAAATTAATATTACACCTTACCATTTAACAAAACCATATGAATATGATCTTCCCATTTCCCATTTATTCTCAGATATTTATACGCTATGCCTTCATTGTAAAACCCTAATTTTTGAATTACCCTTAATGAACGCTTGTTTTTAGGCATAATATTAGCTTCAATTCTATGTAGACCTTTTTCGTTAAATATGATTTCAATTGCTTTTTGAATTGCTTCAGTAATATAACCTTGATTAATCTCATCTTTATCTAATTTATATCCAAGATGACAGGATAAAAAAGAACCCTTCACGATATTATTAAAACTAACGGAACCAATTATTCTATTTTTGTCTTCCTTCTTAAAAATCCAGAATCTAAGGCAATTTCCTCTCCTTATATTAGTTAATTCCCCTTCCAGTTGTTCTTCTTGATATCTCTTTGTGTAAAATTCTTGGGTTTTTACAGGTTCCCATTCCTCTAAAAACGATTCGTTTCTTATGTAATAATCCAACACTAATTCTGCATAAGATTTATCTAATATTTTTAATACAAGACGTTTTGTTTCATAGAAATCCTCCATATAACTCCCTCCGATATTTTATCTTTCAAGAACTTATATTATCATCAAATTAAATTGTATAACTTATATGGACTAAAATATTACAATTTCAAAGCCATTTCATATTGACCAACTTTATATTTAAATCCCGATTTAAATATAAAGTTGGTCATGGATTCAGAATCTTCATCTATATTAAAAATTCTAATTTTTTGTGATTCCGTATTTTTTAATAAATCCGTAATGATACTTCTTCCAATCCCCTTATGTCTATAATTCTTGTCTACTGCTATTTGAGGAATATCTCCTGTCTTTTTACTAACAATTCCATAACCTATCTTTGTGTTATTAACACGAACAACGGAATACACGAATGTATCGGAAACAGCATTGATTGAATCTATAGAATTCTGCCATGATGGTATAAAATCCCAAAAACTCGTCATCAATTTCCATTCGTTAGATTTAATTCTATTGACATGTTCAACCTTATAAGCCATACTATGATCATACTCATCCTTATTATCCAATTCAAAACACAACAAATTTCTTATAATCTTAAATCCTTGTTTTTTATAAATCCGTACTGCTGACGTATTTGATTGGATTACTTCAAGAAGGTATCGGCTCACATCTTTTTTGTTAAACAACTCTTTAACCTTTAGAAGCATATTATTCGTTATCCCTTGTTTTCTATATTCTCTTATAACACCTGTTCCTATATCATAGACAGTTTGCTCTCCTCTCCAGTTTCTCAGCCCATTCAAAACAAAACCTGCCAGTTCCTCATCTTTAAACGCACCTATCGAAATCCCAGGAACATAACCTCTTCTTTGCAACAATTGGCAAAAATCAAAAAGCGACAAATCTATTTCAACTTGATAATCGGAAAATGCCCCTAAAAATCCCTTATAAAGCATTTCAATATTTGTATTTTCAAGGGTTTTATAATCAAACATATTAGTTTTCTCCTTTTCATCCCTTCATCAATATAAATCATACATAAGCCATAAAATTTAAACCTTTTATAATTTATATTTATATTGCTGCTTTTTTCAGGCATATTAAATTTTTTATATAACCGATTGCTTGTACCTAACAAGGAGATAGTCATCATAATTTTTAAATCCCAATGAAGTGTAAGCTTTGACAGCAGGTAAATTGTTCTTTACAACAGAAAGAGTCGGCAATTTTCCCCTCTCAACTATCCTTCTGCATATTTCCGATACAATTGCTTTACAATATCCCTTATTTCTTTCATCCTGAACTGTATAAACACCTCCGATTTGATTAATCTTAGGAGTATAAGTCTGGATACACGCCTGAGCTACAATTTTACCGTTTCTTTCCCCAATGATAAAATCTTCTTCCTCTTCTCTTTGGATTAATGTGTTTTTAATGCTTTCTCTCGTCTGAATTTGGTTGAATCCATTTATGCGAGCATTCAACACAAAATCTACTACGTCTTTACTATCCACTCCCCTTATATCTCTAAAATTTAAATCATTTAATATAAAGGGTTTAAAATTCTTATTTATAAAATACGAACCTTCACTATATTCCTCAATCTCTTTATAATCTTTGAGTCCTTCATATAAAGGCCTTACAATCCTGTTCATTCCCAATAAAAACTCAAACTTCCTCTTTTTCATAATTCCCACAAATAAAGGAACAGCATCATCAACGATACACCTCCGTAAATAAAAATTATAAGTAATGCGATGTTTCAGTGGGCATATCTTTTTTCTTTAATCTTTCTTCAATAATATCCTTAATTATAGAATAAATTATTGTAAATAAAGGAACTCCTATAATCATTCCTACTATTCCAAATGCCTTTCCCATTACCAAAATGGAAAACAAAATCCAAAAAGCCGATATTCCAAGAGAATCCCCCAAAATTTTAGGTTCTATAAGATTGGCATCTGTTTGTTGTATTATTAATATAATAAGTAAAAACCATAGCGCTTTTATTGGCGAAACAAAAAATATTATTATAAAAGATGGAATAGCCCCAAGAAATGGGCCAAAAAACGGAATAACATTTGTAATCCCTACCGTAAATGAAATCAACACAGCATAAGGCATTTTAAATATTGTTAAAACAATAAATGTTATTATTCCTATAATAAATGCATCTAATATCTTTCCGCCTATAAATCTGTTAAATATATTATTGCTTCTATAAAATAACTTTAAGATTTCCATTGCTCCCGTTTTTGAAAATAAGGAATAAACTATTTTTTTCCCTAAAGCAAAAAACCTTTCCTTATCAATTAAAACATAAATGGAGATAATCAATCCTAAAATTATATTCCAAATACCGGATATTGCTGTTTTAAATAAATTGCCCAACATAGGAACCAAATCGTCGGAAACATTATTAATATAATTTACAAATTCATTCCATTTTTCAACTGCGAAATCTAAATATTCCTCTCTTATATTTAAGCGTGAGACTAAATTATTTAATAACTCGTCTCCTTTGTCAATATAATAAGGAATATTGTTTATTAAACCTACAATGCTGGCAGACAACTGAGGCAGTATAAAATTCATAAATAAATATAACATCAATAGAGTAGTAACATAGGTAAGCAAAATACCTATCCTTCTTTTATTTTTTTGTTTCAGTTTATTTAAAGTTCCAAGGGTTAATACTTTTTTTTCATAAAATTTTAATATAAAATTCAAAAGGTAGCCGATCGTCAAACCTATAATAAACGGCTGAAGCACTGATACAGCATTTGATACATGAACTCTAAGCGAACTTATCCGTGATATTATAAGGTAAAATATAATACTACAACAGATTACTATAAAAGAATACACGGATATTGTAGTATAATTTCTATTCCAATTTATTTTCAACTCTTTTTCTCTCCTAATATTAATAATATTTTTTATAACGAATAAGAAAGTTCCCACTTATAAAATACTGATTAAAAAGAACTTTCCGTAAATGAGTTTCAAGAAAAGCTTTCTTATAATATAATTTTTCGATAGAAGCTTTTCTTATAACCCATAGGGAAATCAAGATTTCCTTAATATAAATTTCCCGTTAAGTGGGTTTCAAGAAAGGCTTCCTCATAATTCTTTGATAGAAGCTTTTCTTATATTGATTCTATTATAAACATTAATTCTACCTATATGTCAATATTTTTTTAATAAAAAAGGTTTCTATTGAAATACCAATATGTTAAATAGGCCTTTTTTGAAATCCATTCCATGGAAAATATAAATTAAGGTAAAATATGTTTTCCTATGGGTTATAAGAATTAATTTTATTGTAATTATCTCAGAAAAAACTTTATATACAGCCTAAAAGGACAGTTTTTTAAAAAAACTGTCCTTTTGATCTCTTATATTTTGAAATTTTTAATCCATTTTAAATTTTCTAACCATTTCATTAAGTTTCTGTGCAAGTTCCGCTTGCTCTTGAGCAACTTGAGCAACCTCTTCAACTCCTTGGGAAGAATCACTTATACTGTCTTCTATTTCGTGTGTATCCTCCGATACTTTTTGAGATGTATTTGCCATAACTTGGATAGCTTCACTTACTTGTTCTACCGTTGCATTAATTTCTTCAGTCATAGAAGCAACTTCTTCTGATATTTCACTTAAGAAACCCGCATCTTCATAATATTGTCTTCCTGTTTCTGCAAAAGAATTTAAATGCAAATTTATGTTTTCTTCCATGAATTTTAATATTTCACTTCCATTGTTAGATAAGTTAATAAAAGCATTCTTAACTATTTCCACAGTATCATATATATCCGATACCGATTGTGCAGACTGTTCCGCAAGCTTCCCTATCTCTTCCGCTACTACCGCAAACCCTTTTCCATGTTCTCCAGCTCTTGCTGCTTCTATAGATGCATTCAATGCAAGAAGGTTAGTCTTTGATGAGATACTTGAAATAGTATCTGCCATTATTTTTATTTTATCTACTACCCTTCCATCTTCTATTGCTTTTAAAATAGCTTTCTTTTTCTCTTCATTCATTTGTTTCGTACTATCTACGGATTTCTTAGCCTCTTTCTGAACATTTAAAGCCTTTTCTTTTATGTCACTCGCATGATTATTTCCTTCAACTGCTCTGTCTGAAAGCTGTGAAATACTTGCATTCACTTCTTCTACGGACGCAGTTATCTCTTGTGCCGAAGAGCTGGAATCTTGAACACCTTTTACTATTTCCGAGGTGGAACCGTTTATTGTCTCAATCTTTGCTGCAATCTCTTCTACAGATGAAGAAAGTTCCTCACTTAGCGAACTTAAATTCCCTGAGGTATCCACAATATCTTTAATTATTCTGATTAACCCTTTTTGCATCGTTTCCACAGAATTTGCTATATCGCCTACTTCATCCTTTCTGTCCAAATACTTTTTAGGCACATGATATGTAAAATCTCCATTTGAAACAATCTTTAAATGTTTAGAGGTGAGAATCATAGGAGCCACAATATCTTTATTTAGCATAAAACCGAGTATAATACAAAGAATAATTCCAAAGCCCGTCAATATTATCATTGCAAGTCTTAAATTGTCCTGATAAATACTATTAATTCCCACACAACCGATTATTACAATAAATAAAGCTATAAGTATAAATGATACCAATAATTTATACTTAATTTTAAACTTCTTGCCCATAATTTTCATTCCTCCTAAGTAAGTTTTAAATTGTCTAATAATTCTCAGCCTTTGTTTTTTGACAATTAATTTTTAAAGCTATATTATTTATTAAAACAATATAAATATTTTGTTTAAATTATCGGCAAATTTTTTTAATATGGAATTATTAATACGCCAATATATGACTTAATATTACATTTATTTTATATTATGTTATATATATTGTTTGAATTTGTAAAAAAATTATTAAAAGTTGGTTTTTAAGATATATTATGTTATAATTTATTAAACAAAATATTTATTTTGTACCATTTTATGCTTAGGAGGAAAACAATGGAGCAAAATTACAATAGACGAATAAAATATCTGACACAACAAGAAACAAGAAACCTTTTCATGGAAATCAGCAACTTAAAAAACATTCATAACACAAGAAATTTGGCAATATTTAGGATTGCATACAGGTGTGCACTGAGAGCATCGGAAATAGCCCTAATAAGACTGCAAGACTATAATGCTGGGAAAGGGGAACTTTACTGTAAAAGGCTTAAAGGTAGCTGCAATAATACAATACGGCTTGATAGTAAAACAAAAGCAGCTTTAGACAAATATATAAGTGAAGCGAATATATCGTCTAACTCCGAAGTGCTTTTCAAAAGCCAAAAAAATAAACCCATTTCGAGGCAAACTCTTGATTACTTAATGAAAAAATATTGTATGCTTGCTAAAATCGACGATAAAAGCAAACATCACTTTCATACCCTGAAACATACTGCGGCAGTTCACCTGGCCGAATCAGATATGGACATAAAGGAACTCCAGTGGTGGCTTGGTCATAAGTCCGTTTCAAATACAGAAATCTACTTTCAATTTACTACAAAGCAACAAGAAAAAATGTACGCAAAACTTGAAAAAAACAGCGAAATGGTTTAAAAGGATGCCATGGACCATATTCAAATCAACTATTGCAACAGTAATCTTGCTCACAAAGAATCTCTCGGTACTTTCATATCTCATCAAAAGTTACAATTTACAAGGATAATCCGTATTGACATATGTTTTCATTACAATTTGTACCTGAGCAAAGCGAAAGGATGTGAGTTAAAATGAAATATGGAATTATAACTATCGGTTCTCAAGGGGATATTAACCCCTTTATTGCCCTTGGAAAACGGCTTCAAAGCCGGGGACATCATGTGCGAATAGCAGCATTTCACAAGTTTGAAGAATATATCAGGTCAGAAGGCTTTGAATATGCACCACTGGCCGGGGATGCTGTCGATGTAATTCGATTGTTGATCGGGGAACAAGTGTCCCCATTTCAATACTTCTATAATCTTGATACATTATTAAATCCCATAAAAGACGAGTTCCTTTCCGATGTGGTTTCTGCCTGCAAAGGTATGGATGCAATACTGTATTCGTTGCTTGGTGCTGTGGCATGGCATGTAGCGGACAGCTTGAATATCCCTTGCTTTCGTGTATTCTTTTTTCCGGCAGACCCGACAGGAGAATTTCCGGCAATGACAGCGCCTGGTTTACCTCTTGGTCCTGTCTATAATAGATTTACATTTGCCTGCGGGGATTTTCTTTGGACTCATGCTACGCGAAGGTTGCTAAACGATTGGCGGAAAAATTTAGGGCTTACAAAAATACGTCCTTTCTCTTTTCCCTATCGAAATTTACATGGAAAGCCAATTCCTACCCTTTACGCATATAGCCCGATTGTTGCACCAAAACCTGATGAATGGGATGACGATAAACACATCACTGGATATTGGGTCCGTGATTCAAAAACTGATTGGAAGCCAGACAAGACACTTGTTAACTTTTTGAAAACAGGAAGCCGGCCAATTTATATTGGCTTTGGCAGTATGGTCGGTGGTTCATTTCAACAAATTCTTGATATTGTATTGGAGAGTCTTCGAATAACGAATCAACGCGCTATTCTTTCTGCCGGATGGGGCAATTTGCAGGAACAGCATTTACCCGACTATATCCATCAAGTCGGATTTGTTCTCCATGAATGGCTCTTTCAACATGTTGCTGCTGTTGTTCATCACGGCGGAGCTGGAACGACGGCCACCGGATTGCGGATGGGTGTTCCAACGATTGTAGTACCGTTTGGAGGAGATCAGCCCTATTGGGGCAATCGTGTTCATCAATTAGGAGTTGGACCAAAACCGATACCACGAAAAAAATTAGATGCAAAATGCCTTTCTGCGGCTATTTTACAAGCTATTAATAGCCAAGAAATAATTGCTAATGCTAAACATATTGGAGAAAAACTGTGTGCAGAAGACGGCGTCGGGAAAGCAGCGGATATTATTGAGCATAGAACCAAAATAGATAATTATTAAGTTGATTTTCTTAATGCATCACACAGAATTATTCATTAAAATGTATCAGAAATTTTTGTTCTGTACAACTCCAAAAAATCACAGGAATTTAAGGGCGGCAAGTTCGCTCTTTTTTTTCGACACTTTTCAAATGACATATACAAAAAATTTGTGAGGAACACTGTATCTCCGATGTGGTTCACTTTGAACATATATGGCTGGTACCTAAAGAAACAAGTAAATCTGAAAATATAAGATGGAAAGAAAATAAAAAAATTTGAAACGTTTTTATATAATCTAAGTCTTTATAGACGGGAGGTGAGAAAGTGAGGGACTTCGAAAAAATATATACAGAATACTTTTCCGACGTATATAAATATGTGCTGACCATATGCCGGAACGGGGCCATTGCGGAAGAAGTTACACAGGAAACTTTTTTCAAGGCTATGCGGCATATAAATCAATTCAACGGAAGCTGTAAATTATATGTATGGCTTTGTCAGATAGCTAAAAATACTTATTTCTCGCTTTCCAATAAGCAAAAGTGGATAAGCCCTGATATAGATGTGGATTTCCCGGATACAACATCGGATTTAGAAAGAGATTACCTTGATAAAGACACGGCAAGGCGGTTACACGTTCTCCTTCATAATCTGAATGAGCCATACAAAGAGGTCTTTACTTTACGGGTGTTTGGAGAACTGCCATTTTCTCAAATCGGTGAATTATTTGAGAAAACCGATAGTTGGGCAAGACTGATTTTTTACAGAGCAAAAAAACAATTACAGGAGGCAATGAAATGAAAATATCTTGTGAAATCATAAGAGATTTACTGCCGTTGTACCACGATGGCGTTTGCAGTAACGATAGCAAAAAATTAGTTGAAGAACATCTTGCTTATTGTGATAGCTGTAAAGCCGAGTTGAAAGCAATGGACGATAAATTACCCATTAACGATGCGAAGCAAAATTTGAACGAAGCCGAAGCGGTAAAGAAACTGTCAAGGAGGTGGAAAAAAGGAATGATAAAATCGTTGCTGAAAGGCATTTTAATCACGATTTTAGCCATTGCCGTTATTGTGCTTATTCTCTATTGCTTCATGGATTTTAGAATTACACCCAAACCCTATTGATTGGAGGAAAATAATTTGAATGACTACATTTTAACAGCAGAGCATATCAAAAAAGAATACAACGGAAACACGGTTTTACGTGACGTTTCAATTTATATTAAGAAAGGTGAGATTTACGGCTTGATTGGTAAAAACGGTTCCGGTAAAACGACCCTGTTTCGTATTCTGACAGGACTTATTCAAAGATATAACGGAACGGTTTCCGTTGGAAAAGTTAATACTCACAAAAGCAAGGTTTCTGCAGTTATTAACTCTCCATCATTGTTTCTTAATTTGAGCGCATTTGAAAACATGAAAGCGCAAGCATTCCTGTTGGGAATTCACAATGACAGCCGGATTAAACAAACCCTGAAAACTGTCGGATTACAGGATTATAAAAACATACTGGCAAAAAATTTCTCATTGGGCATGACCCAAAGATTGAAATTGGGAATGGCACTGTTGAAAACCCCTGATATTCTCATTTTAGACGAACCTATTAATGGACTAGACCCCGACGGTATTGTAGAACTACGGGAACTGCTGCTCAACTTAAATCATACCGACGGAATGACAATTCTAACTTCCAGCCAGATACTTTGAAAGGAATTCCTCCACAATTTCTTCAATTGAAGAACTCAAATTTGATGGTATTTTATCCAACGGGAAAAATCGTGCATCTCTACCTTCACTCGGATCAACTACTATTTCTCCAGAAAAATCTTTACATATATATGTAGCAGTAACATTATAAACTTCATTCCCGTCCGGATATTTATAGTATAATTTCTCTCCTGAATAAACATTAAAAAGTTTTAGATCTCTACATATTAGTCCTACTTCTTCCAATACTTCACGCTTAGCCGTTTGTTCAAAGCTTTCACCTAACTCCATCGCTCCACCTGGTAATCCCCACCAATCTCTGTCGATACGATGATGTAACAAAATTTGACCTTGATCATTCAGTAAAATAACATTTGCTCCGCACATAATTATTGGTCTTGTGCCTATTAGTTTCCTTAAATCTCCAATATAATCTGTCATACCTGCCCCTCCAAAATTATACTTATTTAACCTAAATACTGATTAGCATCATAGAAATCTTACATAGCTTTCGAATCTCTGACATCTGCAACCTAACATTTCATATTATAATTATGGGTATTGCTAATTCTCACAAATTATATACTTTAATTGTATACATCGGCAATATCCCCTTTATGCATTATTAGTGAACTACACCCCACTTATAAGAAGTGGGGGCTTCGTACAGAAGATTTATAGTCTAAGCTATCCTTATTCTAACAGGCGTATCCACTTCGCCACTACCGTATAGTGCTTTTATGCACACAACGCTACTTTTTTTTAGTATATTCAATGCTCCGTTTACATCAGCATTTAAGCAATATCCTTTTTGGGTCTTATATAGTCCTCTTTTGCCACTGAATTCATATTCCTTTGATGCGTTGGGATTATATTGATGTAACTTTGTAATAAAGTTTAATCATTTTATTATATATATTATAAAAGTTTATTATAAATCCATATCAACAGTGCAGAGTTAAAAAACAAAACTACATTCCTTTCAATGCTAAATTTTATTTTTGCAAAATATACCCTAATGCCTTTGCTGTACCAATGGGGTAAAGATATATATTATCAAAATCTAAATTTTTACACCCAGCTACTATATCAGCTCCATTATTTACTAATTCTCTCAATGTAGGCTTATAACTAACATTTTTAACCACTTGCTCTCTAGTTAAAGCAATCACTCCTCCAACTTCATATTTTTGAAGGTTTTTAGGCTCTGTACTTAATCTTGCATTAAATATTATTATTTTATACAATTGTCCTGCTTTTGGAGTTCCTTCTGCATGAATCATATCATATAACGCAAGAGGTTTTACATTATCCTCCACTTCAACATTCTCTATTTTACCATCACTATGCATATACCACGTTTTTTCAGATGAAATTAGTTGTATATCAGCCTCTAATTCTTCCTTAACTTCTCGTTTCGCACAAGTAACAAAATCCTCCCCTTCCTCTAAATGACCTCCAATCCCTGCATAAAAAATATTATTTTTCATATTCTCATACTTTTTACCCGGTAAGAAAAATAAATATTTTTCATCAGTATACTTTAATGCTAATCCTACTCCAGTTTCTGTACTTTCCTTAATATAATCCGAAAGCTTATACAACAAATCTATCATCTCCTAATTAATTAGTATAGTATTATCTCAATACTATCTATTTCATACACTGGAATTATTATTGTTCTATTTCCCGAATCATTTTAAAAACATTATCATCAATAATAAATCTCAAGTTATAATAATCGTCTCCCTTTAAAAGGAGGCTCAAGTATTCTTTTTCAGATATGTTATTATATCCAATAGTTGTTTTTCTACAAACATCATACTTTTCATAATTGTTAAGAAGCCTTTCAACTAATAAAGAAAGATATTTTGCTTGATCATAAGATAAATGCATAGGGTATGCATGAACTTTATTCCAAAATACTGTTTCAATTTTTCTAGTTCCATATAGTTTATTAAACTTATCATAATCTTGATATAAAATAGTACCAGGATAAAGCATAGTTGGCTTAAGTGATACTCCGCAAATTTTGATAAAAACCCCGCAACAAATCAGAAATTATTCTGTATCTACTGCGAGGTTTCACAAAGTTCATTATTATAGAGTAAATGTATATTTAAAATAAACTCCGCTCCAAACCGAAATCCCTCAAACCCTTATCCCTTCTCGCCTTATGCCCATTTTCCTAATTCTTTCCATATAATAAAGTCGGTTCAAAAATTCCATATTTTCATTCCATTTAATAACATTTATTCCTTAATTCTTGTAGTAATTTTTAAAATAAAGTCGGTTCCAAATAGGGATAAGGTGAAAGGAAAAAGGTATAAGGTTGCATTTTCTATTGTCTTATTTCAGTGTTATTTCAATCAACATATCGTTTTCAATTCCTTTAAAATCAATACCTTTAGCCTTATTACTTACCCCTTAACCCTTTCTTACAGAAAACAAACCCCGCAGCAAATGAAGATTTCTCCTGCATCTGCTACGGGATTTTGGAACGGACTTTATTTTTATGGAGCGAACTTTATTTTAATGGAGTCAACTTTATTTGAATTATACATAGTTAAGGTCAAGAAGACTTGGGATAAGGAAATAAGCATTTTATATCCGTTATTCTATATAAACAACTGTAACTTGAAAGTCCACTATGCAAAATAAAGCCCTCATCAATTCTTCGTAGTAAATGTAAAGTTTCTTATCTGTTTAAGTAATATTTATTTATTTTGTTTATACTCAATAAATAGGTTTCCTGATTTACTTTTTATTACTGTGAAGTTCTTTTCTTTTTCATCTAACACTATATTTTTAGTCTCTATATAAGCGTCATCACAATGAATATGTGGGCGACCTAATGTTAATTCAGTTCCAAAGAGTTCTATAGTTTCTTCCTCTTCACCTTCTATATCAAATTCAAATGCATCGCTATTTTCTTTATTATATAAAGCAATTATCTTTTCATCTTCAACTGGCAATTCCTCAATATACAATTTACCATTGTTTTGAATGATATTACCTAGCCTATTAATTATATCGATATCATCATATGATATTTTATCTGGCACGTTAAAATTAACATGAAAATATTTTTGTATTTTTATGAGGTTCGAGTAAGCAAATTCTTGCAGTTTAAACGATTCAATAAATTCTTTCAAATTATCTTTTTCAATCGATATGTCAGGCAAATCAAAATGAATACTGTAATCATCTGCTCTATATAGTGATACTTTTTCTCCATTAAACCACTTTAAAAGCAACTTTGAAACCTTACTTCCTTCATATATATCTGATGGTTTTAACCATTGAATATTAATTTTTTTATCTTCAATTATGCAATGATGCTCGTCTATACTTTTTAGTAAAAACTTGAATATTATTCTAAAACTTTTATGATTTATTTCAGTTTGTATTAAAAACTTAGAAACATATCTTTTAAATATGACATTTTCAGGTTCATCTACGTCTTGAAAATATAGGTGTCCTACATACTCTTCCTCTGGATGAGGTATTAAATGTAAACTATTAGTTATCTGTAAACATTGTGGAACCGAATTTATGCTATAGCCATTAATTTTACTATCTATTTCTTTAATAAATTCACCAGGTATAGTAATAGGTTCAAAACTTTTACCATTCAAAAATTCATATAATTTTTTCATTATATCAATATACTCTTCGTCTTTTTTATTACTTTCAAATCTAATGCTTAAGTTCATATTAACATTATCTGAATTACCATTTAATAAACCTATGGAAGATAAATATGGATACTGTCCGAAAATTTGGAAATCTAATTTTACTCCTTCTTTTTCAAAAACTTTTTTAACTTTTTGAAATTGTACTAAACCTTTACTACAATCTTCAATTAATTTGTCTTTAATATCCTTTTCCAATTTAGGAATAATTTCTTCCGCAGACATCGGTATATAGGATATATTTTTTGTTGCTAAATAAGCCTGTTTATATTCAGGTAATTGTGGTATTGCTAAAAAACATTCATTACCAAATTGTCCCAACTTATCAATTATCTTATCAAAAATAAATTGGATATTAGGGTCTTCCAAAGAATATCCCACAAAAAAAATCGATTTCTTTGCAATAATAGATTTTATCTCTGTCCATAATGGCCTAAATATATCACTATCAAAAAACTTTAAATAATCCGATTTTGTTATTATGATTAAATCTGGATTAGTAAAATCAGAATGTATTTTAAATAACTTAACTTTATCAGAATTAATCGATGAAAATGCTGTAGCAATAGACTCATCTCTAATAATTACCTCTATATCATTTCCATATGCTCTTTCAAATAAATCATCAAAATTTGTTGTAATAATTGTTTGTATTTGGGGTATGTTTTTTAATGAATTATGTACATATAAATCTGAAACATTAATGTCTACTTGCAAAGCATTTTTGATTATTGAAAATAACTCTGTTTTTTTATTATTACGCATTTTGACAAATTCTTCTGCTACTTCTGGTAAAGTGTTATAATGACTTAGTAGTTCCTTTTCACTTTGTGTCGCACTTGATTTAATTTTTTGTACTAATTCTGCTCCCATCGGCACTCCTGCGTATTTTGAGAATCCTGCTCCAACCCAAAGAACTACTTCATTATTTCTAATTTTATTTAATAGTTTTTCATAGTTATGCATTCTTAAATCACCTTCTTTTCAAAGAAAGTTTATCATTTTATCTTGTACATCTTTATAATTAATATTTCGACATTAGCCCTTATTTTCCTTGAAGATTTTATAATTCTATCAACTAAAATATTAGCACATCTATAAAGTATATAATCATGTTTGTCGCTTTTGTAACTATTTACTCAACAAATATTTTACTTAATTCAAATTTATATTCCTCCCTAATCCCCGCCTTCCTGATTATCTTCCACATTTGCAGTTCCTCTCCTTCTTTCTCTAATTCCTTAACTGCCCAGCGAAACCTTCTTAACCTGAAGTCATGATTGGTCTCCTTAACAGAATCCAGGTATGCTTTTGTCTTTGGAAGTTTATCTAAATGCTTTCCAAGCAAGCCTCTTATACCTAATTTACTACCAATTAGACTAATAGTAATCCTTTCAGGCTTTTCGTCCGAATTCAGCATCTTATCAACTATTTCTTTTATCTGAGACAATATCTCATTATCTCTTTGATTCCAATCAACTCTGCTTTTTACAGTATTAGACACTTTTTTATCAGGTGAGTTCTGGTTTAGCCATTCCCTGTCATTTCTATAAAGCCAGGCAAATAAAGCCTTATCAACCTGCCGTAATTGCGTTTTTCCCATCTCTGGATATTGCTTTCTTAATTCATTCCACCTTTTTCTGTAGTAATCCTTATCATCCAAGTTCTTTGAAGAATAACTGCTTTTTTCATTATCATATACAACATCAGCCTCACTCCGCTTTCCCCAGTAAGTCGTTAATCCAAGTTTCTTAGCATACTTCTTAACTGTAATAGGGTCTACCCCTAATAACCTTGCTGTTTCTCTTAAACTCAACTTTCGGTCTAATAATTCTTTGAGTTTCTCCTCCCATACTTGTCCAAACTTTTTTATCCTTCCGAATCTATATCTTGCATCCTCAGACTCATCTGGCCCACTTCTGGTATAAACAAAACCGCAAGCACAGGAAAAAGTCCCAACAGGACATTTTGAATCTGTACTGTGTGAGACCTTTAAATCAAAAACAACTGGTTTCAGATAATGGTCTGCCGCTGCATTCAAACAAGGCCACGGTCCATCCCCAAATGGTTTATATTCCATCTTTTTATAAAATAAATCAGGAAGAGAAATTCCAAGAAAACGGGACAAAAGCAAATGTCTGATAGGATGAGCAGTCTTGTTTTTCTTCCTTAACATATCCATCAGCCAATTTGAATCGTTATCGACATCAACCCTAGACTGAACAATTTCTAAAAATTCTTCACCGTAATAATTAACAAACTCTTTTATAAACTCCTTTTGATGCACTTTTCCGTTTGAAGTTGCAAATCCCATTTCTATCATCTTTGCAAGATACTGCTCTTTATACCATTCTATATTTCTCTTTTCAAAATCACTGTTAAGTAAAATCTGAGCATCCTCTGCAAGCCTAACCAGTTTTTCAAAAACATCAGCAGCGTATATCACATCAATATCTGGCTTTACACAGTTCTCTTCGCTAGCAGCCTTATATTGGTATTTGTTATATCCCCTGACCAGTACCAGGCTATTATATAAAGGAACATAATGTTTTAGGCATACTAGTACCCCTGGTATTTGATGAACTCTATGCCAGTATAACTCTCCGTACTGAAACTTATCTTCTTTAGCGCAGATAGGACAAAACTTAAAATACTGGTTTAATACTATAGAACTGGCCATAATTCCAGTCCGGCTGTATATGCTTCCTCCATTTTCCCCTTTCATTGATTGAAAAACTTGTTCTGCACGCTCAGGAGGTAAGAAAGCAGAATAGAATGGAAGAAGTGTATGCCTTTTAATAAGATATTCTTCAGTATACCTGGAATTAAGGGGCATATTATTGACGAGGTTATGTATATTGGAAGGCAAGTCCATCACCGCTGTTACGAAAGTTGACCCAAATAGGTCTCTTATTGTCGCCTTATAACTTATATTTCCACTCCGCACATGGTATCTTGCAAGGACGCTGTATAATACTTCATCCTCATAAGGCACAGGAAAAAACGTCATCATATGCGCTACACCGCCTTGAAAAAGTCTTTTTCTACCTGCTTAATAAGCCCTTTTTCTTTTAATGATTCATAGGCTGATTTTTTATTTCTCCTGCCCTCTTCCACAATAAACCTTATATCATTTTCATCCATATTCTTTGCTTTACTTTTTTCCTCTTGTTTTGATTTACCATTGGTTGCTATCATCTGTACAGCCTTTATTACAATCTCAGAAACTTCAAGCCCTTCTTCATTATCAAGTACCTTCTCAACTGCTTTTTGAGCCTTTTTGGCATCAATATTTAAGTCCAGCAATTTAAGAATTGCCTGTTCCTTCTTTGAAAGATTGACTTCCTCTTCTTTTTTCTTTTGCTGCTTTTGAAGCATTTTCATCCTCATGTCCCAATATACTGACTGTTTGCTTTTGTCCACAAATCCCATAAAATCAATGTCTACAGTGCAAATATCTTCATATTTTGCGATTTCTTTAATATTTCCTGATTTTAATGCTTCCAGCATAGGACGAACCAATTTTAAATTATCTTTTGCAACCTGCCTAATCAGATTTGCTGTGATAACCTCTTTCCCTGAAAGAATAGCCCGTATTTGTGACATCGCATAAAGTTTTACCGCAATGTCTATAATGCCTTGTGACTCTTCATAGAGAACATCACTTAATTCAGGTGTTAGCGGTACTTCCTTTTTGGTCCATTGATAGTCCCAAAATGCATTGATAATCAGTTCCCAACTTTTATCTTTGCTCAACCTCTCCCAAATCATATCCCCTTGTCCGCTTCCACGCCTTGCCTGACGGAATTCAGATTGCAAAACTGATAATGCTTTTGTTGTACCAATAAGTACAGTAGGCACTCCGATAGTATTTACAAGGGTGACAAAAAAGTTAAGCATCTTTTCATCCCCTCCGCTTTTTGCACTGCTCAGATGTTGAATCTCGTCAATTACTAATACTCCTAACGCTGTATTTCTGGCTATCTGAGACATAACGGAGAGCATAGTGTCTACTGTATTCCTACCTACCCCGAATTTCTTATGATAGTCTGTACCCAACAGGTCATCTACCTTATGGAAGAACTCAATACACAAGCCTTTCAAAGAACCATCAAAAGGGCAGTCCAACTTAAGCCAAACCAGTTGGTACATACTAAAATTGGTATTATTATATTCTGAATGTACAATTATCTGGGGATAAAGAGATAATACACGGTTGATAGCAGTTGTTTTACCCATTCCACTTACACCTATAATAGTAAATCCCGATGCAGTAGTCCTGAAGGATGCGTTACTGCTTAACTCCCATTTCATGCTTTGTATTGCCTTATATCCGTTTTGTAGACTTTCAGCATAGGAAGGTTTAAATGGGTTACGTGCCAGGTATCCCTGCCTTATGACTCTGCTTATCCTGCTTTCAAGGTCAATATGAATACTCAACGGCTGAAAACACTGAAACAACCGCTGCACCATATGAATACGGTAGTGGCCTTCCAATCGTCTTTCCTCTGGATTATAGTGGGGATATAGAGATAGTTTATCCACTACCTCTTCCTTAGAATAAACCGGTGGTAGTGCTTCAATAAATGGATTCCCGCTATATTCAGGTATCAACTGTTCCTTGTATTCTGCAACTACAGCATTAGCACCGTTAGGTATTATTACTTTATTCATGGATTTTCTTCAAAGCCTCCTTTTGTTTTCTTATCAAAAGGCTTATCGTATCATTCTCGTCCACCTCTTCCTCCTGTTCTGCCCTGCTAAACGGTATAACTTCTGCATTACTTCCTGTTTCTTTTTTATCCAGTTCAAAGGCTTCTTTCTCCCTGTTTAACATCTTTTCTAATTTTCTGTTGTTTCTAATCCCTTTTTTACGTTTCGAATCGCTTTCATTTGATTTTTCTTCTTTAAAAGATTTTTCTGCCTCTTTTGCAATACTTTCAATTTCAGTAATTAAATCAACCTTTGCCTGCAGTTCCTTATCTTCTGCAATTTTTATTCTAAGTTTCTCATCTTCAAGAAGGTATTGAATTTCCTCAAGATTTTTATCTTGATACCTATCCTGGTGTTCCAGAAGAAAACATTTCTCGAAGTCCATACCATTTTGCTCTTTGACATAAATAAAGTTCATATTGCGGGGGTCATAGGAAACATCAATCTTCCATGTTCCTTTATTTCGCGCCTTTTCAAACCATCTCTCCTTGAGAGTTTTTGGTGAAGCATAATACAATCCTTTGAATTTTATTCCCTTTGCTGTTACAGTTGCCGCATCTGAAGGCATTAGATTTAGTTTAACGATATCCTCTGGTACACTTCGCAATTTTCCCGCACGGTTCGCAATCCCCCAGTTCCATATTTCCCGTGGAATGCATTCTACTTCATCAGCAACCATCATCTCTTCCCTGTCATAGTTTTTAAGATGATACTGGTTATTATGGTACAAGGCACATTTTATGATTATCTGTGTAAACTGGTATATATCCAATTTGGCATCCAACCTGTAATCCCTGTCGCCACGCTCTCTCACATCAGGGTCAACAGTACCAGGCAAAAGCGGTCTTACCCTTAAATTAGTAATTCTGAAATGCTGTTCAACAATTGCTTTCCAGTCTGCCCGATATGGCGGAGTATTCTGTATCTTTACATGCAGAGCATTAATAAGGTTTTCAACATTTTTTCCTTCAAGTTCCCCTCTGTCTGCCAAAATGGACTCTGGCAAGTGATGGACAGGCCAGTCCTTTTCTTCAATATCTATTCCATACTCTTTGCAAAAGGCAACTTTGTCGGACGCTGCATTTACAAGAGCCATCATGGCCCCTATCCAACTCGGACCCTCTAAGCCAACATAAATACCAACAACCATTCTGCTGAAAACATCTAAAACTGCGTAAATCACCGGTCTTCCAATTATCCAGTTCCTGTTATACCGGCTCACAAGGTAAATGTCGCCTACAGTTGCATCAATCTGATAGATACTTCCTGGCGCAATTGCTTCGGAAGTTGTATTGCCTAAAAGGGGTCTATACTGCTGCTCATATTTTTTGCTGCTTTGTCTGGATGAAATTTGCTTTTTGAAATTGATATTCTTATAATACCAGTAACGGAATTGGGCATATGTAGGAACCTCACCTATAGTTTTTATTACAGGAACTCTTATTCCGTTTTCTATCTTAAATTCATCACTGAAGAATTCCTTTCTCATCAGTTCATATGCAAGTTTAAGAGAATTTTTGGCGCTTGTATGATAGTATTTATTGATAGTGACATTGAATATCCTTTTTATTTCTTCATCTACATTGATTCCCTCACCCACCAGTTCAGCATTTTTTCTTCTGCGCCCACGCTTTTTGTCTCCTGCCCGCCTTTCTTTTCCCGGGCCTCCGCATAAATAGTAGTCCGGAAGCAAGGCGTTCTTTGTTTTCCCTCTCTTCCAGAATCGTTTTAGGTAATTTGAAATAGTTTTGGCATGCAAATTATAAATTGCCGATGCCTTTAATACGAGTTTTCTCCGTTCTTTCTTATAAAAAATAACAGGTTCAAGCACAACCAGTTCCTTAATTACTTCCCATGCTTTATCACGTATTTCTTTTGATTTCTCTGATAATTCTCCTTCATCAATAACCTTAACAAACGGGTCGCTATCCAATATGTTTGCATTCCCCTGCTTAATGCCCTCTTCAATATCAGAAATATACCTTAGGAAAGGACTTTCATTTGAATATATGTTTATAACATATGCAATGTTTTGCTGCCTATCAAGCCATAAAATCCTTCCCACGTTTTCTTTATCATTATCATGTTCCCATTTGATTAATGTATTTACCGCTATCATAGAACTCTCACCCTTTCTGTTAAACTGGGATTTATGATTTCTATACTCCGGGTCGAATTATTAAGGTCGATTTTTTTATTCATGTCCACCATTATCTTTTTAAGGGCAATTAAGCGCTTAAATATGTATATCCCTGTACCTGTGTCCAAATTAAACAGCCTGTCAAACTGCACAGTGAAATTTCTAATCGATGTATTACTTCCTTCCAATTTGTCAATAAAAGCATTACAGTAATAGTCAACCTCTTCATCTGTAAGTCCTCTTTCATCGGAAGGATACAAGGATGAGTGAATCCATTCGATGTTCTTTGCCTTAACCACTGGAATCTCTTTTTGTGTTACTATTCCCCAATCAATATTTTGGCTCTGCCAGTATCTCCTCTCTATTTCCAACCTTTCTAATGCTGTTTTGCGCTCAAGTTCATAGTCTGCTTTAAGACTTCTGGCAACATATACTATTTTATCGTTTGGTTTTTTCAAGGTTATAAAAAATGATGTAGATAAAATGTATGGCGTTCCTGTATCTTTGTCTTTAAATAAATTAAAATTTAAGCCAGCCTTGTTTTGCATTACTTCTTCACAATCAAATAAGGGGTAATGTTCCCTGATATCTAAAACATCATCCTCCCATTCCAACAGATAAAAATACCGTGCTTCCGAATCCGTAAAAAAATGATGAATTCTTTTTGTTTTCCATCCAAATACACGTGTAACCCTTCCTTTGCTGGGAAAGTCCTGTACAGTAAGCCAGGGCTTGTAATCCTTGCCTTCCCCCTGTCCTCTGCCTTCCTGTATCCATTTTTTTAATTTATTTTCATCCCAATCTATTTTCCGTTTAGCCATGCAGATACCTCCAGAGTTTAGGAGTTAAAGGTTAAGGTGGATAAGTTAAAAAAATTGATTAACTTTGTTAAAATCCCAGAATCTTTACTTCTTATCCCTTATTCTCCTATTCTGAATAAATAAAAAATGCCATCGACATCAGTTGGACACCTCTAGGGTGACTGTGTCAATGGCACTTAGTCCATTTCCTTTAAACCTATTCTCATTATATCATGGACCGACTTTATTTTAAACGTAAAATCTGACTTGAAATAATATGCAGTAGTCGGATAAAATTCTGTGCAACCAACATAAGGAGGCATTTTATGAGGTATAGTGTTTTTTTGACTATAAAATTGGTAATACTCATGAGCATGTTTTTGTTGCCATTTACCATTATTGCAGAAAATATGTTTATCCGCTTTATTGCAGGCTCCCTACAAGGCATATTCCTTATTATGCTTCTTTCTTTTACCATAAAAGTCCAATCATACTTTAAAAAGGATAAGAAATATTAAAAAATAAGAAAAAGGTTTTGGTAGGCTTAAAATCTACTAAAACCTTTTTTACTATAGTTCAGTATATTCAAAAAATTAAATGTATCGTGCTGTCCTTTAACATTTCTAAAAATGCTGCATTATCTATTAATTTGTCTTGCTCCTCAATTGAATTATCCTGTTTTTTTCTCGTAAATTTTATTCTTCTCGTCTGCCTGTAACTGTCCACAAAGGCATCAATATTATTTTCATTTATATATCCAAGCCTTGTCCATTCATAAATCAGAAAATCATTCGACTTAAATGTTATGGAAGTATTATTTCTATTTTTAAATCGCTCATCTCCATAAAGTATTTCCTTGGCCTTAGAAATAAATTCATATGTATCTCTGTCACTGCTAAAGATAGTAATAATATCAATACTTTCACTGTAATAATAGGAAAGAATATAACTTAGAACAGAAATAGATATCTCTCCTGCATTTTTCCTTTGAATTCTGCCGTTTGAAAGTTTCCTCTGGTCTAGACCCTCTTCATAAAATATGTTTAGCCATTCTTCATAGGGGTCCAAGTCTTCTACAGGTCTGTTTTTTAAGATGTTTTTCTTGATAAAACTAATTAGTCTGCTCACATTGTAGCAGCAATACAAAAACAGATAGTATAATTCTACTTCTTTGTAATCCACTAATATTAAATAATCAACTTCATCTATAATTTGGACCTTCAAGTAATGTTCTAAATCATTTATGTAACTTTTTCTATTATCACTATCACAGACCTCAACCCATACCCATTGAGGAATAAAAATAATATCATACTGGCTAAATATCTTTTCAGGGCTGATGCTCCCATGTACCCAAGTCAAAAATTCAACAGAGTTGTTATCTAAGATGCAAACTTTGAGAGACTTGCCCGTGGAAAGGTATTTTTTTAAATCATTTATGCCTTCTCCTTTCATTTGACAAGCCCCTCCACTCCTTTTTTAATTTTACTCTTTAGTTTGAGTAGAAACTGATAATTATCCTTATGATGGGAAACATCTGGGTTTTCTTTCATAGCATTTTGTATCTTTTTCTCTAACCCCCCCAAACTTACAACAAATGAGGGTTTTACTAACTCTGCATCCAATTCCAAATCTATAAATTTTTGCACTAAGTCATCAGGTTTATTATCAAAATGCTCAAGAATTTTTTCTTTTAAATCCAAATCATTATATTTTGTAACGGCTTCTTCAAATAGTTCTATCAGTACTGCCTTATATGGTGCCTTATATACATCCATGCATTTTATAACTCTGTCAATAAAATTTTCATCATCTAGTGAATAGTAGTAGTCGTACACATTGCCAAAAATCATTTTTGCAGCAAAATAATCTGCTCTTCTCTCATTCAAATCCATATCAACAGCAATATTATGGGTCTCATCCATTAAACTGAGGTCATAGAACAAATGATATATTTCATGCCATGCAACAAAATATTGGTAGACACGGGGCTGTGCTGTATTGATAACTGGTATTTTAATACTTCCCTTTGTAATAATAGCCCCGCCCCAATACTCATCATCAATAGGAATCTGGATTAAATGCTTCTCTTTTAATACCGAAAAAGACAGTTTATCCTGTCCCGTTACCCTCGACTTATTAAATCTGACTGTAAAATCATTTGTTAATCTTAATATATCATCTTTAATCAGGTTATTTTTTTCAATAACCTGCTCAAGATTATTACTCGTTATTAATTCCGACATAATCTGCACCTTCTTAATTGTAATACAGTTCGCACATATGAACTATATCTTCTAGAATACCAAACATCTCTTGAGCATTAGGTTTCAGGACATGATTCTCTGGAGCATTGTCAGACAGAGCAAAAACAAGTTCCTTTTTTGTATTATACTTTGGAACATAGTTAAGTAATTGTTCTCCATCCATGCCCTGTGTTTCCAAGATTTTTCGAACATGAGTTTTAAATGTCGCAAGGCTGTCGACTTCTCCTTTGATTAATTTATCTAAAGTAGGTCTTGAAATATTGGTAAGTCTTGAGAAGGAAGACTTCGTATATCCGTTGTCTTTAATGATACTCAATATATTTTTGCCAATTAGTTTTCTATTTTCAAATAATAATTCCATACTCATTTTTTACACCTCCTATTATATTATACACCAAAAGTGTAAAAAAAGATACAGCATGTAAAAAAAATTTTTACGAATTTTAAAGGTTGACTTTTTAGTAATAAAATTTCCTATAAGAAAAAAGCATCAGCAGAATTTATTTCCTGCTAATGCCTTTTACCTATTACCTAATGAAGAATGCAACCTTTTATTCTGTAATTCTTAATATAATCCCAGTATGCCTTTTCTTCATCCCGTTCTAACATTTTTAAAATGCTCTCAATATAATCATAAAAATCCTTGTATGTCTTGCGGATGGAAGGCCGCAATTCTTCTCTCAGATGCGGTAATAAATAATTGCAAAACACCAAATCCCTTAAGACCAGGAATTCTGCAATACTTGTTTCAATAATAACTTCTTTTTTATTGTAAGGTTCGGCTATAAGAATATACAGTTTAACCATTAACATCTCGGCATTGCCTATATATTCATATATTGCAAAGTTATTGACTATCTCTTCTTCATTACCTAATATTTCACGAAGTCTATCTACCTGCTGTAATAAAGTAAATAGTAATTTTTTGGGAATTATAACTTGAATATTTTCTTCATTGAATTTTGTATAAATTTCTTCCGGTTTTAGAAACATAAAATGAGCCCTCCTTAGTATTATAAAATTCCTATTTGTGAACTGTATATAATATAAAGAGGGCTATATACTGGTAACAAGTGTTTTTTGCAAGAGGAAATTCCTCACTTTTGCAAATTTTTTTCCTCACCCCATAGGTGGGGAATTTTTGATCATTGCAGCCATCTTTCAACTTTTTATTCTGCGGTTACTAAGCCGAAATACTTGATTCTCTCATCCTGTTGCTCTCCCCGGGGAAAAGCAGCAGGTGACAGTGGTGTAAAACTCTATCCAGTATTGCGGCTGTCATATCTTTATCATAAAAAACATTTATCCATCTTGAAAATTCAATATTAGTGTTTATAATCAGTGTTCTTTGTTCATAGCATTCGGATATAAGTTCAAACAACAGCCGGGCTCCTGTTACATCAAGGGGTACATATCCCCATTCATCACATATAATCAGTTCCGCTTTCATAATCTTTTTCATAAAACTGCTTAAGGTTCCTTCTTTCTTTGCTTCCGACAGTCTGTTAACTAATGCTGCCGTACGGTAAAAACGGGTTTCCATCCCTTTTTTACAAGCTTCTACTCCTAATGCTATGGATAAGTGAGTTTTCCCTGTACCTACATTTCCGTACATTATGATATTTGTTTTGCTTTCACAAAACTTTAACTCCTTTAAATACTCCGGTGTAACACCTGGAGGCAGGCTTATTTCATCAAACTTGAATCCGTTAAATGTTTTTATACTATAGAATCCTGCCTTGCTTATTAGTTTATCTATTCTTGCTGTTTTTCTGTGTTCTATTTCTTCCTGCAGTAGTTTAAGTAAAAATTCCTGATGATTTTCCCCTTCCGTTGTCTGTGCCTGTTCTGCCAGGTTTTGACTTAATCTGAGACGTTTACAGCATTCTCTGATTTCTTTATCTAACATGTCCTTTTACCCCATTTTTTCAATGCCTTATCATACTTTGATAAATCTGTTTTCGTAGGTTTCAGTCGGGGTATTCTGCTTTCTGTTTTCATCGGAGGTAATTCCCTTATCTCACTGCATAAATGCCTGTGCATGCTTATCAGGCTGTCTACATCCACTGCATCATAACATAGTACTTGGGTTACTGTTTGTGCTGCATTCTCAAAACCATTTTTCTCTGTTAATGAAGCTATTACGGATAGTATCTTCCCTCTCTCGCTTCTTTTACATTTATCCAGGTATTTCTTCATATCTTCCGGCATAATGTTATAGATACCACTATATTTTAGTGCCCCAGGACGTTTGGCAAGCTGCCTCAGATAGGGAAGCCACTTCATGCTTTGCTGTTTATGATCTCCGTATAATCTTTTGTGCCGAACAATTTCGTTTTGATTTTCATCCATAGGTATCACATATAAAGATGTAATTTTGATTACAACACGGGTATTTGCGTATTTTGGTGAAACGGAATATTCATGTAATCCATTGTTTAAATAAAATCGCCCATATCCGTTTGTATGTACTATATGATATCCTGCTGTATCAAACTCTGTTGCAGGCAGCGGTAAAAAATTCTTTTTATCTTCTTCAAACAATTTACTGATAAAATCTGCTTTCCTGTAATGCTCCCTGTTTCCGTCTTCATTACATTTGACAAGTAATTCCTCGTTATATTTCCTTAATTCCTGAAATCTCGGAATGGGGACTAACATATTTCTCCTGTGGTATCCTACTTTTGATTCAACATTCCCCTTTTCATGCCCTGCCTCAGGATTACAGAATACAGTATCAAAACCGTAATGTTCCCGAAATCTCATGAATTTTTCAGTCAGGTTACGGCTTCCTTCTTTCAGTATTTTGGTTACAATCGTCTTCGTATTGTCAAACCATAACCGGGTTGGAACACCTCCTATATATTCGAATATTGCTTTCAATCCTTCCAACAAACATTCAATATTTTCTCCATAGAATAACTGAAGATATCCCTGATTACTGTATGGGAAAGATACATTCAGATATTTTCCGTCATGAAGTACGCCATTTTCATAAAACTGTGCATCCCCGAAATCAACCTGTGCTTCACCCGCAGGGTGCTCCAACGGCAAATATCCTTCTTTTTCGGTATGAAAAATTTCCTTTTTCTTTAATGTTACAAAAGCCGCTACTGTCCGGTAAGAACAGTCAAAACCTTCGATTTCTTCTTTCAGTCTGTTATAGACCCTGGTGGCTGTATGACGTTGTTTCTTTTTTGCTTTCTTATCATTCTCCAGCCATTGGGTAATAATTGACTTGTAAGGATCAAGTTTAGAAAATTCCATATTTGTTTTAACTGCAGGAACAGGCTTGTTCCAATCATTTTTATTAATATACTCCCTTATTGTTTTTCTGTCATAACCGGTTTCACGGGATATTTGAGATATATTTTTCCCTTCCTCAAAGTAAAGTTTTCTGATATCATATATTTGTGCCATTGTTAGCATCTCCATTTCCTCCTTGCAATCTAATCAATTACAAGGATAATATATTGGTCAGATGTCTGCAATGGCATTTGCAATATTGGGGAAATTACCTCTGCAAAAGTGGGGAATTCTACTTTGCAATATTGGGTAATTTTATTTTACAGCAAACATTTGTGGTATAAACATATTTTTATCTTCTACTTTGACTTGTACATACTTAATGTTTTCAGAAGAAGTATAATCGCTAATATTATGCTTTCCTTCTCTGGCGTCCTTAAGTATATTTTCTATATCATTTCGATTCTTAAACCTCATTACTTCAATGAGTTCTTTTTGTTCAATTTCGCCTTTATAATCATTTAGTAAATTATTTAATCTTTCAGAAGATGCACCTCTCCACTCATAAATCATTTGTTTAGAATCAGCAAAAAATATGGCTTTATTTTTTTACCTATTAATTTTTTTACTATTTTGTCTTGTAAATCTGATGAATCTTGGTATTCATCTAGTATAATAAGATTATATTTGTTTTGAATTACACTTAATAACGTCTGCGACTTATTTAATAATTCCATCATATAATAGGCTATATCTGAAAAACCTATGTACCCTTCTTTATTAACTTCTTTAATTATATTTTTGATATCTTCCTTATAAGGAATAAGTTTTTTTACAGAGGCTTTGACATTTCCATAGCGAGTTAAAGGTGTAAAATCCCCTTCAAGCAAAGTCTCAGCCCAGTCATATTGGTCTTTATTATTTATGTCATACCCTGGTATTGTTGAAAATTTTCCCTGAAGTATTTCTCTCCTTTGCTTAGGCGACATAATAATTAAATTTTCTTTCAGCCCCAAATATTTACTATACGCCCATACATACTTCTGAAAAAATGAATGAAAATTTGTTATCTCTATATATTTCCCCCAATTAATATCATCAGAACTTAATATATCTAACTGTTTCTCTATTTGTGCTCTTGCATTTTTTGAAAATGTTAATATTAAAACTTTTTTACTGTAACGAGGATTATTCCTAATATTAAAACGTACGTAATTCATTGCTGTTGCTACTGCTGTAAAAGTTTTTCCAGTACCAGGTGGTGCTTCGACCAGTAATATTCTCTTATTGGTATTATTTTGAGTAAAATAATTAATAATACTTTCTTGTTCTGGATTAGGTTTAATCATTTTATTCGCCTCGCACATTTAGAACATTATTATATCCTTTTCTAATATACGCACATTTTTCGCAAATATCAGCATATGAAAATAAAGGATTAACTGCTTTATGAATTACACATCTTTTAGAATCTTCACAAACAAAATTGCTATCAACATATACACCTATAAGATTAAACATGTTTTTAAATTCCACAGCGAGAAAATCTTCAATTTCTTTTTCCTCTGCTTCACTTACCAAGTATGAAGCAACATATTTAGCATTAGGTATACCTGCAAGATTAATATGTAAAAACTCTCTTTGAAATTCTTTAATTTCATTATCACTTAACAAATTAATTAATTGTTCTAAACTTTTCGATTGCTCAATCTCTTGTAAATTATTATTATATTTATCTTTAAGAATATAACTTTTTGAACTTCCTGGTCTGAACGGTTTCAAATAATCATCTTTATATTTTTTGAATTCATGTATTTCTTCAAATAGTTCCTTCCAACAATCCTGAAAAACTTGCATACTTATTATTGCTGTTTCATAATCTTTGGGCAAAATCAGAATTAAGCATTTTACCTGATTTTTCATAAAATTATTTAGTAAACGTTCAATATCAGCATCGTTATCAACCAAGCATATACAAGGAATATTACATTCACTAAAGAATTTCGCATATTTATAAATTTCATCTTTTCCTCCTCCCATTATCAAATCTACTCCATTATATTCCAAGCCTTTCTTATACTTTTTTGAAAATATAGAGAGTCCAGATAAGTCTGCTTCTCCTTCAACTAATAGAACACCTTTAGAAAATAATCCTGAGATTAAATCTATTTTTGCATACTGTTCAATTTTTTTCTTAAATTTATTATCAACATACTCTAATGAAGGAAGAGGTCTAATTTCACCATCTCTCATCAAAAAGATGTTTTCAAACTCATGCATTTTTGCTACTTCAATTGAATGAGTCGTTAAGAAAATTTGACCTTTTATTGTATCAGTAATGTTTTGTATTATTTTCCGCTGCATAAATGGTTCAAGGTTTTGCTCTGGCTCTTCTAAAAATAATATTCCTGTTTCCTTTAACATTTCTCCTAAAGCAATTAGCAGCATTAAATTTTTTATACCTTTTGATTGATATTTAATTGGTATATACTTTTCCGTATTCTTATTTTTAAAAACAAGACTAAAGGCTTGCAATGTTTTACTTTCACTTAATTCAGTGGCTTCTAGACTTATAGCCACTTCATCATCTGAAATCAAATTAAAGTTAGCGAAGTTATTACCTAAATTTTCTAATGCTAACTTAAAATCTGGGTCTTTCATTAAGCAAGCAGTAGTAGTATTATTAAATTCTTCTATTATGCTTTGAATTAAGACATTTAAGTTATCATGATGTATAAATTTTGATAATACTGAATTTCTAACAAAAGATAGTTCCTTAAGCGGGTCTCTCTCTGATTCTATGTATTTAAAATTGATTATACCTTTATGTACTTGTTTGAAAGAATGCTCTTTTCCATTTGAAAAGATACTATGTATTGGCTTTTTATCAGGTCCAGCCTTAAACCTTGTAATCAAAACTAATTCTTTTCCATTTTCACTAATATTATCATTTTCATCAACATGTTCAAAATATAACTCTCCATCATCCTCAATAAAGTCATCCAAATCTTTAAACCACACTTCAATCAAAATAGTGTTTGACGTGTTTCTATCATAATAGTCAATGTCAGATAATGTTCTATTGTACCATTGAATATACGGATTGAGTAAATAATCTAAAGCAGTTGCCAATGTTGATTTTCCACAACCGTTAGGCCCAATTATCACATTAACATTTTTATTTGGTTTCCATTCTAGTTTTTTAATACTCCTGAAATTTTCAATTATTATTTTATATATATACACCTCTATCTCCCCCAATAGGTTTTTTAATCAATGGGTCTATCTAAGTAGTTACAGATATTAAAACTATTACATAAAACATCGAAATATTTTCATTAATAATTATAAGACAAATTTCATATTTTTTCCACAAAACTTGCCGATTTACATAGTAAATTAAAATTATGCAAATATGAGAGACACAGTGAATTTTTCGTCTAAAATGTCTAAGATTAAGTTAATTAATCTAAATTCAAACATTTTTTCAAATCAGTAATGCTTCTAAAATAACATTCAATAAATGTGTTATTAATATAATCTTCGTTTTTTCCTATACAAAGATTTACTCTATAAAATATGTCCAATCGTTCATCAAAGCCTCTATCAATTTGTATATCATTAAGCATAAAAGTTTGTAATACAGTAAAATTACCGAAAATTGTAACACCTATCATTAATAAATCACTCCACTCAATACTGATTTTGAGATATTATATAAGCAGTATTCTGCATATCAACTTTTGGAGTGATTTTTTTAGACATCTTACTTCAAGTAGAACATTTTGATTATTACATTGAACGGCTTTAGTAGTATAAATCTACTAAAGCCGTTCAATGTATAAAGCAATGGCAATTGCCTTTTAATATTTTAATATAGCACATATTTTTAAAGACTTTTTTGCGCTTCCTGTAATATTTACTGGTTAAATTCATACTATTTTTGTGGTATAATATAACAAAAATCATATGTAAAGAGGTAGAATCTTTTAATGAAAGAAACAACAAAAATAATTGAACAATCGATTGACAGCAATCAAAAAGAAATCGAAAGTATTATGGACGCTATAATTAATGAAAATAGGCAGGCCCTTATAGAGTTGGCAAAACAATAATAATTATTATGCTTACTTTTCAAATAGGTTTGTCTAAGAATTTTGTATTGAGTTTAATAAGCCGAGATATTTCTCGGCTTATTATTAATTATCTTCTTAAATTTCATTATAAACTTTTTCATATTCCTTAACCCGTCTATAAAATGTATTTCTCTTCATCATACACAATTCCATCGCTTTAACGGCTGTTATTTCTCCTGACTTCCATCGCTTATACACTTTTTCAAAATTATCATCGATATTATGTTTAGGTCTCCCAAATTTAACCCCTTTTGCCTTTGCTACGGCTATTCCTTGGCTTTGTCTTTTCCTTATATTATCCCTTTCCCGTTCTGCGACAAAACTTAGAACCTGAAGCACTAAATCGCTTACGAAGTTGCCTAAGGTATCCTTATATTGAGTAGTATCTAATAGGGGCATGTCTAACACTTTAATATCTGCTTTAATTTCCTCTGTTATTTCTCTCCACTCTTTTAAAATTTCCCTATAATTTCTACCAAATCTGTCAATTGCCTCAACTATCAGTAAATCCCCCTGATTTAACACTCTCTTTATTAGTTGATATTCTTTCCTCTCAAAATTCTTTCCGCTTTCCTTATCAATAAAAATAAATCGCTCATCTACTCTATGCTTTTTCATCTCTTCTATTTGGCGTGCTTCATTTTGGTCTTTAGAACTAACCCTTATATACCCATAAATTCTTCTATTTATATTTCTCACCGTCCTTTTTAAAAAGAAAATAAAAAACTATTTCAAAATGTCACTACACTTTTGAAATATATTTCAAAATATAAATTTAACTTTTTGAAATGCTATTTCAGGTCTTATTGAATAGTTTCAAAAAGTGCACTTTTTGAAATAGGAAGACACTATTTCTTTCTACCCATAAACCAGATGGCAGCAATACTGACAAGGGTAATGCAAAAAATCATAGTAACTATTAAATGAACCATATCCACTTATCCTCCTAATAAAACAGAGATAAGGTTTCCCTTATCCCTGTTGTTTTAACATCTTCCACTCTTTTCTATTATCTAAAATAACAAATCCTGTGACTATTAGAAACGGTATTATTCCCAGCCATCTGTATTCGAAAAATGTTTTTTCGAATAAATAGTAAAGCAGGAAAAATACTATATATGCTACTGCGGTTGGTATCACTATATTAAGCATAATATTTATTTTCTTTTTCATCGATAATCATCCCCTCTGTTATATAAATTTATAAGGTAATTGTAGCGCACACAAAAAAATTTGTCAGGTCCAAATTTATAAAATTTCATGCATTTGTAATAAAGTCTACTAAAATCTTTGTCGCCTTAAAACACTTCAAAGCCTTGAAACTTAAGCCTTTCCCCTTATCAACTAATATACATAATATTATAGGGGTTTAGGAAATAGGAGGTTTAAGGACAATAAGGATAAAGGAGGATTTATTCCTTTATTCTATCTCTACTAAACACCATTCTCTCAAGTTCGTCTATGGTATTGATACCTGAAACCTTCCTAAGCCACTCCATTAAAATATTCTCATTTTGTTGATTTGTAATAGCAAAGTATAGATTGTCAGGTAAGGAATTAAATTTATGTAAAAGGATTATTAACAATGAGTTCTGCATACCCTCCTTAATTCCTTCATCCTTAATCCTTACCCCTACCTCTGTATCCATGAGATATTCCTTTACAACACCAATCCCTTTGTTTCCAGTAAATCTTGAAACAATTTCGGTTATTACTGTCATGTAAGCCAGTTGTTCTTCCTCTTCATTTAATGCTTCTATAAGTGATAAAACCTTTGATAATGCTTCTCCTAATGGCAATGAATGATACATAAATGGCAAAAATATAAGTTTCGATTTATCTATATGACTGAGCATACTACCTGAATGAATTTTTCCCTCAATTTCACTATATATTTCTTCCCCATTAAATTCTGAAAGACATATGATTTGAGCCTCATAATGTATTGAACCACTATCTGTCTTCAATTTTCCCTTTTGTTCGCTTCCAGAATATAAAATAACGGTAGTCACTTGAATACCATACTTTATACAGATATTTGCGTCATATATCATCATACTTTCAATATTGGGTTTAATTTTATCATTAATAAATTCAATATGAAGTATTGTTTCATCTTCGAGCAGAAGCATGAGCAACGGCTTTTTATAATTTTCTATCTGCTCCACTTCAACAACTTCTTTGACTGCTGGCAAGTCTAAACCGAATTCTTCAAAGGATAAGCCCTTAAAGATTCTATTAAAATATCCTTCAATAAAACTCTTTTGTTTAAAATCTGCTTTCATAACTTTCACCTCTTGCCTTAAACTTTATCTTTCAAAAAATAAAAAAGCACATTCTCCTTAATTACTGCCAAAACGAATCTGGCTGTATAAAGAGAATATGCTCTCCGCCTGTGTCACTAACGCTATTGTAGCGCATATTAAAGAAGAACACAATTACATTCTAACAATAATACTTCCATCTAACCTTATCCCTTTAACCCATATCCCTGTTTTCATATGCCTAAATATCCTTTCCAGCCATTTCTCTCAAATCTTATAAAAGCCTTTCTATACTGCTCTTCAAATGAGTCCTTAGTTGGATGAGTCAATTTGCTATTAATATTATTAAAAATATCTTCTGCTTCGTTTTTTGTAATCTCACCAAAATACACACATAAAGCCAGAATATTATTGTGTGTAAGGGTAATAAACTCATCCAGCCACTTAAATTCAGTGTAATTATCTGATATTATTATTGGAATTCTCAACGCCTGGGCATATCCTGCGCATTAACTTTCTCCTGGACCGATTACCTTTTTCTTATCTTCGATGATGTCTCTAGCAAGTATGTTTATAGATATGTCTTTCTTCCTATCTACAATCTTAAATATACTCCCGTCCTTATGAATTGCTTCGTTAATCAAACCATAATATCTTCCTGCATTTTTCTTTATTTCAATGTCATATACAAATTGAGGAATGATGATTTCTTTAAATAAAAGTTCTAAAATGTCCAATCTGTTAACCCTGGCTAAATTAATCAGGATATCAGCATCAGATATGGCTCCTGAATATCTCATGTTAATAGTCCTCTTCCAAGGGATACTCATATCCGAATTGTTCAGGAGCCAGTCCGATAAATTCAAGGCTGGTTTTCATGTTCTTGTATGAAATATTCCCTCTTTCGTAGTTGGTTTTTATAAACTCGATATATTCCTTTGGTACATATGTTTCTTTTGATGGAGTTATCAAGTCTATACTGTAGCCTTCCCGTCTGGTTAAAGATTGGAGTTGTTCCGTATTTCCCAGTGAACAGATGTCTACTAGTTCCTCATACTTGTCAATAGAACATAAATTAAGTTGGATAAGCCTTTTTAACATCGCCTTATAACTTACTTTAAAATAATTGTGCATTCTAATGATATGCCTTGGTAAAACACTATCTTTATCTACATTAACAATTTTATAAAATACTTCTTTCACATAGTCCTCAGGCATTAAAAATTCGGAAGCAAATACATCCGCTTTCGCATCTTCTGCTTTATGCTTTTCGTCATCCAAAAGGATTTTTTCTTTTTTCAGGATATCAGCATTATAAATAAGATGGTATAGTTCATGGGCACCAGTATAGCGCTCATGCCCCAAAGTAAAATTGCTGTTTAAATAGACAATAAACTGTCTCTCAAAATAGGTACTAAATCCTGATAATTCATCTGTATCCAATGGTTTTCTTATTAGGAATGCAGCCTCTGTTAGAATATCAAATATATCAGAAAGCCCTTTCCTCGCAAATTTTATTCTTACTTCTTCTGCCAAATCTTTGATTTGCAGTCTGAAGGATTCTCCTGGGAGATTTAAATTATTCTTTTGCAATCTTAACACTCCTCCCACAGTGGCTTTCTCTTTTGTGGTTTAAACTCTCCATCGTATATTTTCTTTTGGTAAATGAACATCTTTATTATATCCTGGAGTTTCTCAACTTCTTTAACGGTTTTTTCCGAAAAATTTTTCTTCCTGAATAGTGTAACTAAATCGTCGTCTTCTTCATCTTCAAAAAGAATGTTTATATCTATATTCAGAACTTTGCATATGGCATTTAACTCCACAGCCGATACAGTCCTGTTGCCGTTTTCTATTTTGCTCAATGTTTCCCTGCTCATGTTAATCCCCTTTTCAGCAAGTCTTTCTACTGCCTCAATCTGGCTTAATCTCCTTGCCTCTCTAATAGCCTTTATTTTTAATCCAATAGGAATATCCTTTGACATCTTTAATCCCTCCTTTTTGTAATATTATATTACACCAATATTGGTTTTGTGTCAATATTTTATGCATTTATGTAATATTTTATTACCTTTGTATAAAGTTATACTTAATTCGTTAAATAAAATTTTTGCACTGATTTTTTGATTTTCTATGAACTCACCTATATAATACCCGAAAATCTCTTGCGAGGAGTGGTTATAATGATAAACTTAGAAGTTTTTAGACTGGTGTATTTGTCAACCGAAAATTAGGTCAAAAGACCATTTAATTTTAGGTCACTTTCTTGTAAATAAATGTGCCTCTAAAATTTGTGTACAAAGGCACAAATACTTTAAGCTGTTAAAGATTTAATAGATGCACCATTTTCTCTTAATGTTTCTCTTAGCCGATAAGAATCACCCTCCATGTCGACAAGAATTGCCTTGTAAGTAAGTCTATCTATCATCGCACTTGTAACTGTCGGATCACCGAAAACCTCAATCCAACGCTCAAATGAAAGGTTAGAAGTAATTATTGTTGATTTCCTTGCTGCCCTTAAAGAAAGATTATTAAACAGCAGATCTGTCCCTTCCCGGTCAAACGAGGTGTACCCAAGTTCATCTGCCACTACAAGGTCATATTTTTCAAATCTATTCTCAAAATATCTCAAGGTCTTAGCGCTATTGCTTTCCTTCAATGTAGTAACCAGTAGTGGAATTGTCGTGAACAGAACCTTATAACCTGCCATGCAAGCCTTTAATGCTAAAGCAATACTAACCATAGTTTTTCCGGTTCCCGGGTTACCGGTCATTATGATATTTTTGCCTTTTTCGATAAAATCAAGTGTTGCTAACTCAGGAAGTCTTTTCTGCATATCTACTGGGAGACAGTCAATTTCAATATCTTCAATATATTGCCTGTAAGGCAAATGTGCATTTCGAATACGACATTCAATGGAACGCTTATCCTTTTCTTCCATCTCATAAGTTAAAAGCTTATGAAGAAAATCCTCATAATCAGCCGCTTCAGATATTACTTCTTCATAGTGAGTTTTAATTCCTTTAAGTTTCAATATATTACAGTATTCTTTAATCTCTTCATTTAATTTAACCTTCATACTATACAGCCTCCTTGTTAAGCTTTCTTGATTGGAGTGCTGCAAGTTTATCATAAATCGATAATGTGCTCCTTGATTTTTCAGTTAGATGATCATTTAATGGAACAGTAACGCAAATTTCTTTTTCCTTTCTACTTTCACAAATCACCTTAACCTTATCAGCACTCATATCCATTGGTGACAGTTTTTCAAGTTCCCTTAAAGCTTCTGTCACAGCATGGATTCCTTTTTCATAAATAATTTCTAAAACTTGTAGAAATGTCTTGGCATCTTTGGTATAATACTGTTCATAGATATATTTGATCTGGGTGTCCGTTTGGAGCAGTGCTGTGCTTCCTTTGAGGGCACCTGGTTTTTTATGTAGAGTTCTAAGATAATGATGAATCTCAATTTTCCAGTCATGCAGTTTAAAACTGCGGTCATGTTTAGCTACAATGCTGTTATCGTAGTAGATAATTATCTTATCTGTAAACATCTTCACTTTTACCATTTTACCAACTAATGTATCCGGCACAGAATAATGATTTTGACTTACCGTTACGGTCGAATATTTGTCAACACGGTTTTCTGAATAAATACTGCTTTCAAACTTAGGTAAGTTAGGAAACAAGTGTTTTTGCTCTTCTTTAAAGATTTCCATCGGCACCAATCCGTTAGATGTTTCTTTATTATTAAGCTTCATACATTCTTCAAAAAGAAACTTGTTTGCTTCTGCAAGAGTGTCGAATTTGTCATTACCCGGCTCACTGAATACTTTTCTTCTAACATATTCTACACTTCTCTCAACGTGGCCCTTTTCATTGCCTTTTGCAATATTCGTGAACCTAAAGTTGAATCCATAGTATATTGATAATTCTGTCAATGCTTTTGTTGGCTCTTTTTCGAACAATCCAACAAATTTCTTAACTGCAACCCTCATATTATCATAGACCATTGTTCTAAAATTACCTTTGCAAAATGAGAAAAATTCTGCATGTGATTGTTGAAATGCTGGAGTATCTTGAGATTTAAAAAGCATTGAATATCTGATTCCGCTTTTAGCAGGAGTAAAAACTGCCATTTGATAAGCTTTATATCCTTCTCCCCCTATATCTAATTTTGCCGTACCCCAGTCAAATTCACATACATCTCCAAGAACATATTCTTGTCTTATGAAAGCTTCACGATGCCTATCCTCGATTGTTTTAACTAATCTTTTAACTGATGAATAACTAATATTAAAATTTTTCTTTAACAAGTATTCATGAATATCAATTTTTCTCATTTGCTGCTTTGACATACCGTTAGCACGCTTCCATTCATTAACCTTTAAGCATTCTTCAATTACTTCAATCATCTCAGATGTTACCTTGTTTGGCCCTCTGTTTTCAGAATTGTATTTTGGTTTTTCAACAATTGCTTGAATTAATTCTTTTGTATCTGTTTCAGGATTTTTTGCTAAAAGTTCTTGCTTTTGATTTTCATACTCATTTACATATTTATTTACAGTATCCTTGCTCATGTGAAGCTCACTGGCAATGCTTCGATTGCTCATACCGTCAATATGTTTAAGTATGATTTTTTGTTTTTGATTCAATTTTATCACTTCCTTCTCTTCCTCCTCCCAGTTTATACTGAAAGGATACCATATTTTCTTAAGAAAGTGACCTAATTTTCAATGAGCCAGCTGACCTATTTTTAGATTAGCATAAACAATTTTAGAACCAACTTTATTATCATAGAGTCAACTTTATTATTTCTAAAACATTTTCCTTATTCCTTTTCCCTAAAAATCCTTACCCCTAACTATGTATATTTAAAATAAACTCCGCTCCAAACCGAAATCCCTCAAACCCTTATCCCTTCTCGCCTTATGCCCATTTTCCTAATTCTTTCCATATAATAAAGTCGGTTCAAAAATTCCATATTTTCATTCCATTTAATAACATTTATTCCTTAATTCTTGTAGTAATTTTTAAAATAAAGTCGGTTCCAAATAGGGATAAGGTGAAAGGAAAAAGGTATAAGGTTGCATTTTCTATTGTCTTATTTCAGTGTTATTTCAATCAACATATCGTTTTCAATTCCTTTAAAATCAATACCTTTAGCCTTATTACTTACCCCTTAACCCTTTCTTACAGAAAACAAACCCCGCAGCAAATGAAGATTTCTCCTGCATCTGCTACGGGATTTTGGAACGAACTATATTTTTATAGAGCGAAGTTTATTATTATGGAGTGGAGTTTATTTGTATTATACATCAACACCAATAATTATATTGTTATTCATATGCAGCACTCCTTTTCTAATTCTAATTTTGTTTTAAAAAGGTCCTTCTTAAAGTGTCAGGCTCCTTTATGTTCTTTGCTATCCTAATAAACCATTTTTTATAATTTCAAGTATTTCTACAATAAAAAAATTGCTTACCTGTTAACCAGGTAAGCGTAGGAATTTATTTTAACGGAGGTATATAATGTCAATTCATTAAAATACCTTATTATTAAAGACAATTCTTTATAGTAAATCATCTATTACAAAGTCAAGTATTTTTGTTTTTCTTTATATCCTATATCCTCTTCCTCCTTATCACTTTACCCTTCTCTAAATTATATATGTATTTAGTAAATCCCCCCAATTCATTGATATAACAATGCTTTAATATACTTTTAAGCGTCAAAAATCATGTTAGGATATTAATCCTAAGTGCAAATGTTAAGGACTAATTATGCATTATAAAACTCCTTAAGCCTTTTAACTATTTGAAATAATTTTATAAAAAATTCTAGTATAAAAATTTGACTTACGCTTAACAATCCGTAAAATGTGGAAAAATCTAATATTTGAAAGGATGAATCTAAATGAGCAATGTTTTAGTCATAAGGGATTTTAAGACACTTAAAGTTTGGCAGAAGGCAAACGCTCTTGAACAAGAAATAGAAGCATTGGTTAAAGCATTTCCAAGCCATGAGCAGTATCGGCTTACTGACCAAATCATTAGAAGCAGTCGAAGTATTTCCGCAAACATAGCCGAAGGAAATACCCAACTGTTTATAAAGCGGGAATTATTCCATGCCAACGCTGCTCTTGGCAGTTGTGGCGAAACGAGAAACCATTTACTTACCGCATATCAGAACAACTATATAAGTGAAGAACAATACAAAATTTTAGATGAGAAATTCCTTGAAGTAATAAAAATGCTGTATGGCTATATAAAGATGTTAAAATCTTGTTTAGATAATGAATCAGTTACAATTGACCCCTAATATTTTATAATCTTTACATACTCCATAATATTTTCACCTGCTATTTGCAAAGGCGATGATTGCGCAGTATCACATACTTTTGGTGGACTTAAAATTCACCTAGAAAAAATTTTTACAAATGAATAAGTTTGAACTTTACAGACTGTTATAAAAAATGCCTTGGAAAGACTGCTAAATCTCCAAAGCACTTAAAAAAATCCTAATAGCCCTATTTATTAATAGTTTTAGGGTCAAGGTGTTTGCACACCTTGGCTTTCAAATACCTATATATATTATACCACATTTTACGCTTAATTTTCATATCTGTTTATAAATTCCCATAACATACTTTAAGTTTCCGTAATGCACCTGAAATGCCCTCAAATGGGGATAAGTTTTGAGGATTAAGGGTTTTGGAGAACAATGTTGTTATATTCCATAGTGAATTAAATACTTGTTTCCTGTTATAGCCTCAGTTATTTTTTCAGTGAGAAGTTGAAGTTCTTTTGCCTTGAAGTGATTATTTGCCTTTATAATAATATCCCTGAATTGTTTGAGGGATTCTGGAGGGATAAGCGTCACACCGCAATAATCTAATCCAGTACCTGGCTGGGTTGTAACCTGAAAATATGTCTTTATTGCCATTAATTCTTCATTATACTTTATAATTAATTCTTCAACTAAATCGTCGTTGACAGAAATACAATTATATTTTTCAGGTTCATAGTCACTATACCATTTGTTTTCTTCAAAAGAATCTATTATTCCAAACTCATGCTTTTCCAAATTATTACTCCCACACAAGTATGTATAACCTCTTAATACATATTTCTATAGAAAGTTTTGACCTAAATAATCTCTGAAAAAATTTCATGTATATTGCCATCTGGGTCTGCAAATAATGCTGTTCTTTGATTCCAGGGCATATTTTGAGGTTGATGAACAGGAGTTGCTCCCATCGTAACCAACTTTTCAAATGCTTCATCTACTTCATCAGGATTTTCACATGGAAAAGCCAATTCAAAAGCCTGACCAACTACTTTTTTCCTATACTCATCACTATATGAATACATAACATTTCTCATACATATAGCAAATCTTACTCCATTATTTTCAAATTCAACATAATTGCCAAGGTCATTTTTAATTCTAAATCCAAGGACTTGATTATAAAAATTTCTCATCCTGTCAATTTCGTCTGTCCAAATTGTAATAAGGTTAATCTCTGCTTTCATTATAAGTTCCTCCTTCTTAATTTCTCGCTTGTAGTTCGTAATATAAGTTCTATACAAAATGATTTTATTACTTAACAAGAAGGATTTCTGTTTCAGAAATAAGTTCCTTAAGCATATTTATCCCTTCTCTTGTAGTATCTCTATCAGCGGAAAGTAATGTAATAATCTTATCTATTCTATTTTTATAATCCCTGGGCTTTATAATAAAGCCATCAATCGTTCTGACCGCTTTTTTCTCATTAATGCAGTATTCTTCATTCAAAGCAAATAAAACTTGATTTAAGCAAGAAATACTTCTGAAACAATGTCCACATACATAATAAATGTCATCCTTATCGACATTATCCTCAGCAAACATTAAGGAAAAGGAGGCCTCAAACATAAAATATTGAACTATTGCATCTTTTAAAGTTTGAGGATATGGCTTGGTTCTGGATTTTAATTCTGAAATTTTACCCCTAGGGTCAACAAGTATTTTGCAAACGGAAATTTCGCCCATATACATTACATTTAAATATGCATGGGGATGACCAGTTTGGTAATGAGCAGATACTTTTCCTGACAAACAATCATCAACAACCTGAGACACCCTTTTTATGTCACGTAATATAAAGTCTACATGATATCCTTTAACAACAAGCCATCCGCCCGCATTTACCCAAGGTCCCCATCCACCTATTTGTGTAATTAAATTTTCTCTATGCTCATCATCTAGTTTTGAAGCAACCTTGCCTAATTCTCTGATATCAAAGCCCTCTGTTTCGTCATAGTATATTCCGATATCTATGTCGGACTTTTCATGATTGGTACCTCTTGCTCTTGAGCCTCCTAAAACTATACCTATAATGCCTGGTATGCCTTCCAATTCTCTGGTGATTTGATTCAAAATATTTTCTACCATCGCAGCACTCCACCTCCGCCTTCATTTTGTTCTAATATAACTTCTTTCTTGCTGACACAAGCAGCATCATCGGCCGGCGCAGTTCATCCCGCATCCCAGGTACTGTGTTGAGCATATTTTCTGCAGGCTTTGGTTCGACAACACCTGTTATTTCAAAGCCTATTTTTATGAGACTGTTTAAGTATGTAGTAAGTGTCCGATGATATTTAATAACTTCCTCACCTAGAAATTTAGCATTGCGAATGCCTTCTGTGAAATAATGGTCAACTGGCCAATGCAGAATATTGCCCTTATCATCATAATACCAATCCTGAGGGCCTTGGGCAGTAAAAATGGGATGCTCTACAGAAAATATAAAATCTCCACCCCTTGAAAGGCATTTATATACTCTATCTAAAACATCCTCAAAGGATTTAATATAGTGAAGCGCCAGGGAACTGATAACAACATCAAAGGATTCTTCAGGAAAATCTATGTCTTCTATTGGCATACAGATATACTCGATATTTCCACACTTTGTTTTACTCTTTGCTTCACTTAACATTTTTTGTGAAATATCAATTCCAATTACTGACCTGGCACCGTTCTCTACAGCATAGCGACAATGCCATCCAAACCCGCAGCCTAAATCCAAAACCCTTTTATCTTTGAAGTCAGGCAGCATATTTTTCAGTTCATGCCACTCCCCCGCACCTTCAAGACCATTTTTCGACCTATCCATATTACTATATTTATTAAAAAAGGTGTCATCATCGTATTTGTTTTGTTTCATTATAAATTTCCCTTTCTATCTATTTGTTCTTCTTTTCATTTCAAGTTATATGCAAACAAAAACACCCTATCCTCCTACTTTGACGTTTTGTCTCGATATGCAATCAGAGTAATTGCATTTAATATGATAGTAACAGTGAGAAGAATAATAGCGGCAAATGCCGCAGCACCAGTAGTGTCCATAAGAGCAGACCAGTCCTCAATCTTTACTAGATGGTAGCCATAAAGAATCTGGAAACATAGTGAAATAGCACAAGCGCTGATGCTCATAATAGAAAGAAAAACCCAATTCCTGTTGCCATGATTCTTATATCGCATAAGATTGACAACAGGAAGTATCCAGGCAATTACTCCAAGCACTAGGCTACCAAGATTAAGCAAACCAATCATAACATATCCCCCTTTTAGATTTTTTGGACAGCATAAATAAGAGTTCACCTTTATCGCAGCCGATGTCAAGGCAAGTATTAACATTATCTGGAATAAGTTTCATGAGTTGTTTGAAATAACAGTTATTATGATTCCATTTTGGGTCATCAAGTTCTGATATTTCATTGAAATCATTTTTCACAACATTATAATCTTCCACCTTCATACCCCCATAATAGTTACTGACGCAATATTATGTCCAATTCTTGATAATACAGATTTATATAAACCCAAAGAGCCTACTGCGGAAGAATAGGTTTTCACACGGTCTACTAATCCTTAATTGCAATTACTATTATAAATTAAAAGAATAAAGCGAACTGATTTACTTCTTACCATTGACAATTTCTATAGCCGCTTTACCTGTCATATATTCGATTTTGACTTCAATTAAACATACTCTATCCCATGCTCTTTCGATTTCCTGCTGTCCTTCTTCAATATGGTCAGGCGAATATTTTTCAATTAAACTTTCGAGAGCATATCGTTTCTCAGAGTCGTCTGTAAGAATCCTTGCTCTACCAAAGATAGAAACACTTCTAAAATGAGTAGTAAAAGTTTTTTGTATTACTTCATCTTTTTCTATTACACAAAATGACACCTTATCATTCCTTTTTATACTGTCAATCTTATGCCCCTCTTTTGCGCTATGAATGAATATTTTGTCGTCTTTTAAAGCGTAACTTACTGGAACGGTATACGGGTAACCATCGTCGCCAATTACACCTAAAACTCCAGAAGTACATGACTTTAGAATCTCAATTGTCTCTTCTTTGGATAACAACTGTTTCTTCCTTCTCATTTCTCTGAACATAATCACACATCCTTCTAATTCTTTCGCTATTTTGGTTTTTATCATTTTTTCAATTCTAAGGCTTAGACATTGTAATAGATTTATAATAACTTTGCTATCCGTAATATACTACTTGTTATGACCTTAATATAACATAACTCTATTTTTATTTAAATACAATTTTGCCACTTATGAAATTACTTTTCTATTTTAAATTATTGTTCTTTATAAAAATAGAAATAAGATAATACGATATAAAGCAGGAATAAAAGTCTGTTAGAATCCAAGGTTTATGACTTATTTATTTAAAGGCAAGTAACATAATTGCATTTCTATTCTTGTATCAAGAAATATTTAATTTTCTTTGGAAGTTCATTTTCTTCCTTGGTCAATGGGATTTTATATTTTTATCTATTATGCATTGAACTATCTAACACAACTTTTTCATTTTTAACACGACTTTTTTATTTTTAACACAAGTTTTTTATCTTTGACACAACTTTTTTATTTTGCCCCTTATCCCTTAACCCTTTTTAGAATAAAACTTAATCCTAACTATGTATACACATAAAAAACTCATGTCAAAACCCAACACCCCTCAACCCCTTGTCCCATCTATCCTTAACCATATTTACCTATTTTCTTCCAGATAAAAAAGTCATGTCAAAAATCACCCACTTTCCTTGTTCTTTTCTCCTAATAATTTCCTATTTTTACTCTCATTTTAGATAAAAAAGTCGTGTCATAAATAGGGATAAGTATCAAGAGAAAAGGGAAAAGTTTTAATCAATATCTTTCATCAATACTCTATTCAAATCCAATAAAATCAATACTTTTAACCTTATACCTTACCCCTTAACCCTACTCATCCTAAAACAAAAATCATGGCTCCAATAAGGTTTTCTACCCTATTTTCACCATGACTTTTAACATGACTTTTTTATTTTTAACACAACTTTTTTATTTGTGACACGAGTTTTTTTTGGTTATACATTTAACACAACTTTTTTATTTGTGACACGAGTTTTTTTTGGTTATACACCCGCAACAAATCAGAAATTATTCTGTATCTACTGCGAGGTTTCACAAAGTTCATTATTATAGAGTAAAATACTACAGCCTTATAATTTTATTCTACAGTTACGGATTTTGCCAAATTTCTTGGTTTATCTATATCACAGCCTTTTTTCTTTGCTGCATAATAAGCTAACAGTTGAAGCAATATTCCCGATAGTGGAGCCGTCAGCTCATCTATTATTTCCGGAATATATAACACGACATCCGCTTCTTTTTCTATTTCCTTATTTCCCTTTTTAGCTATAGCTATTACATATCCTCCTCTTGCTTTTACTTCTTTTATATTGCTTAATGTTTTATCAAACAATCTATTCTGAGTAGCCAATGCTATAACGGGAACTCCATCCTCAACTAACGCTAAGGTACCATGCTTTAATTCTCCCGCTGCTATGGCTTCAGAATGTATGTATGATATTTCCTTAAGTTTCAAACTACCTTCCATTGCCACATAATAATCTATACTTCTTCCTATATAAAATACATCTTTTTGATTCACAATATAAGATGATATACTTTCAATTTCAGATTCCATTTTCAAAACACTTTCAGCTTTTTGAGGAAAAGATTTTATTTCATTTAATACTTTTGTATATTCATCATCTGAGATGGTTTTTCTTAATTTTCCTATATAAAGAGAAATCATAGCCAAAACAGCTACCTGAGTAGTATATGCCTTTGTAGATGCTACCGCAATCTCAGGACCTGCCCATGTATACACACAATAATCGGATTCCCGTGGAATAGAACTTCCTACTACATTGCATATGGAAAGAATCTTTGCCCCTTTCTTTCTTCCAAGTCTTAAGGCAGCCAATGTATCTGCTGTTTCTCCAGATTGGCTTATAATTATCATAAAAGTATTTTTATCGATAAACGGATTGTTGTATCTGAACTCGGAAGCAATATCCACCGACACAGGAATCTTTGCATATTTCTCTATAAGATTTTTCCCTACTAATCCTGCATGATAGGCTGTCCCACAAGCTATAATATAAATTTTATTTACATTATCAAAATTTGTAGGAAATTCATCAAGTTTTATATTTCCGCTTTCATCTATTCTCGGAGATATAGTATCTTTAAGAGCCTTTGGTTGCTCCGATATCTCTTTAAGCATAAAATGCTCATATCCGCCCTTTTGAGATTCTCCGACATTCCATGTCACTTCAAAGGGTTCTCTTTCAATTAAATTTCCGTCAAAATCCATCAGCTGCAGAGAATCTTTCTTAACTACTGCCACTTCACTGTTCTCTATTATTATAACGTCTTTAGTCCAATTAATAACAGCAGTTATATCTGAAGCTATAAAGTTTTCACCTTTCCCTATTCCTATGACTAATGGGCTGTCCCTTCTCACAGCTATTATTTCATCCGGATTATCCTTTGACATGATAGCTAAAGCAAAAGAGCCTTTCAGTTCTTTCAAAGCAGTAAGTACAGCTTCTTTCAAATCCCCATTGTAATAATAATCAATCAATGACGGTATAACTTCCGTATCAGTTTCGGATAAAAAAGTATATCCTTTTTCTGCTAATTTCTTCCTTAATTCCAGATAGTTTTCTATAATCCCATTATGAACCACCGCAATATTTCCTTTTTGGTTCAAATGTGGATGAGCATTGATATCTGAAGGTTCTCCGTGAGTTGCCCATCTTGTATGAGCAATCCCTACATTCCCATGTATCTTGCTAAATTTGATTTTTTCTTCCAAGTTTGCTATTCTGCCTTTACATTTAAATACGTCTATTTTCCCTTTATCAATAACTGCAATTCCGGCAGAATCATATCCTCTGTATTCTAATCTTTTTAACCCCTGAATCAATATGGGCTGAGCTTCCTTATCTCCTATATATCCTATTATTCCACACATTATTTTCACCTTCCCTTTTAATTAGTTGTATTGGCATCCCCAAACTTTTTCTCCCAGTCTTTTTTCAATCAAATCGGCTAATTCTGTTGCCATTTTATCAATTTTATTCTGATCCTTTCCTTCTATCATTACTCTGACTAAAGGTTCCGTTCCTGAAGGTCTGATGACAACTCTTCCCTCTCCGTTAAATTCAAACTCAAGATTTCTTATCCTTTCTTTTATAACCTCATCTTCAAGGTATCTATTCTTATTCTCATTTTTCACCTTTGCATTAACTAACACCTGAGGATAATTAACCATCAAATTATTCAACTCGGATAATCTTTTATTTGTCTTTTTCACGGTATCAATTAACTGCAGCGATGTAAGAAGGCCGTCTCCCGTAGTATTATATTCAAGAAATATTATATGACCCGATTGTTCTCCTCCAAGAACATACCCATCTTTCAACATCTCCTCTATTACATACCTATCTCCAACCTTAGTTTTCACAATATTTATTCCTTTGCTCTTTAAATAAACATCCAAGCCCATATTTGTCATAACCGTTCCTACTATCCCGTTATTTTTTAATTTTCCTTCCTCTTTAAGCCGTGTTCCGCATATAGCTAATATATGATCTCCATCTACAATATTTCCTTTTTCATCTACAGCTATCAATCTGTCTGCATCTCCATCATAAGAAAGCCCTATATCAGCTTTTGTTTTCAAAACCAATTTTTTAATCATAGCAGGATTAGTAGACCCACAATTCACGTTAATATTGACTCCGTTTGGCTCACGATTTATGACTACCACATCTCCGTTTAATTCTGTAAAAAGTTTAAGGGCAATATCGTATACTGCTCCGTTTCCGCAGTCAATGGCAATTTTAAGCCCATTCAAATCAGTATCTATTGTTTTTTTCAAATGGTCTATATAATCTCTTGCTCCATTCTCAGATACTATTTTTTCTCCTATATCTCCTGCAATCGGCCTTAAATCTATGACACCCCTATCTAAAATTATGCTTTCTATTTTCTCTTCTATACTATCATCAAGTTTATATCCCTTTTCATTAAAAAATTTGATCCCATTGTATTCTACCGGGTTATGGGATGCCGAAATAACTACTCCGCTTAAAGCATTATACTTTCTTGTAAGATAAGCAACACAAGGAGTGGGGACTATTCCTACGGATATAACATTCAGCCCGACTGACAATATCCCAGCTGTCAAGGCTTGCTCCAACATATCTCCGGATTTTCTCGTATCTCTTCCAACAACAATATTACCCTTTTTGCCGTTAGACAAAAAATACGCCCCTGCTCTTCCAATATTAAAGGCAAGTTCCGGTGTTAAATCCTTGTTAGCTATTCCTCTTACTCCATCAGTTCCAAACAATCTACCCATCAATTCTACCTCCCATGTAGAAATATAACATTATTATCATAGCACAAGCCAATTATATTAACAAATATTTTTTGAAACAAAACTTTTCTATTTCAGGGGATATCTTCTATTAACCAATTCTATTAAACTTTTCTTCTTATTCAATTTTGAATTCCCCATAACTTCTTCCAATAAATAATTTAATATCTCTCCTATGACTTTTCCTTCTCTATATCCTAAATTAATTAAATCTCTTCCATCTATATCTAAATCCTTTAATTGAAACGCCTCTTTATTTTTAATTATTTCTTTGGTACGATTCTCCATTTGAATAATATGTTCAAATTCATAATCTCCGCTGCTGCACTTTTTATCTGCCTTTTGAAGGGTAAATAAAGAAAATATTTTTTCTTTCCCCATTCTTCTTATAAGTCTTTTTAATCCTTTATCTCCAAAATTTCTGCCGTGTTTCATATGTAATTCTACTAACTCTCTTACCTCTTCTGTAAGTTCTTTTGAACATTTAAATCTTTCCAATATTTCTTCAGTTATTTCCGCTCCCTTTTTATCGTGATTATAAAAATGGCCTATTCCTTTTTCATCAACAGTAAAAGTATAAGGTTTCCCAATATCATGGAAAAGTGCGGCCAAACGTATGCTGAGTACAGAAGGAGTATTATCCAATACGCAAAGAATGTGGTTATATACATCTTTATCATGGTGAGGATTTTTTTGGTCAAATCCTATGGCAGGAATAATCTCGGGGATTATTATTTTAAGAACTCCCATTTCTTCCATTAACCTTATTCCGGTTGAAGGAGTCTCTGAAAGAAGCATTTTGAAAAATTCCTTCTGTATCCTTTCCATGCTAATATCTCGAATTTTATCCGCGTTTTTCTTCCCGGATAAATAAGTTTTTCTTTCTATTTTAAATTTCAGCTCACAAGAAAATCTTATAGCTCTTAATATTCTAAGATAATCTTCTTTAAACCTCTCTTCAGGATCCCCCACAGTTTGTATAATTTCATTATTCAAATCCTCCATTCCGTGAAAGGGATCAACTATTCCTTCTGTTTTATTATATGCTAATGCATTTATTGTGAAATCTCTTCTTGAAAGATCTTTTTTAATATCAGTACAAAAATTTACCCAATCAGGTCTTCTGCCATCGGAATAACTCCCCTCCACTCTAAACGTGGTAACTTCCACCCGGTGTCCTTCCGACAAAACTATTATAGTACCGAATTTTTTCCCTACATCTATAGTTTTTATGTTATTAAAAACACTCTGAATTTGTTCGGGAAGAGCGTTAGTAGTTATATCAAAATCTTGAGGAACCTTATCCATAAGAATATCTCTTATGCACCCTCCTACCAGATATGATTCATAACCTTCCTCTTCCAATCTGTTTAATATAAATTTCACATATTGAGGTATTTTAATATCCATAAAATCACTCCATACTGATACTTAAAACACATAACATATATTATATCACAAAAATGCCTCCCGAATTCAATTGGGAGGCAGCATAAATTATTCAAATTTTTTTATAAGTATTGATCCATTATGACCACCAAAACCAAAAGAATTAGATAGGGCATATTTTACATCTCTAATTTTGCTTTTATTGGGAGTATAGTCAAGATCACATTCTTCATCAGGAAACTCATAATTAACGGTGGGGTGAATTATTCCCATTTCTACAGTCAAAACAGTAGCTATTGCTTCAATTCCTCCCGCTGCTCCCAAAAGATGTCCTGTCATAGATTTTGTTGAACTTATTGAGATTTCATGAGCATGCTCTTTAAATACCTTCTTTATGGCTAAAGTTTCCAACTTGTCATTATAATAAGTACTGGTGCCATGAGCATTAATATAGTCTACGGATTTGTAATCAACTTTTCCGTCCTCCAATGCCAGTCTCATTGCATCTGCCGCCCCTTCTCCATCAGGTTCCGGTTCTGTAATATGATAAGCATCTGAAGTAATTCCATATCCTACTATTTCTCCATATATATGAGCATCTCTTTTCAACGCATGCTCCAGTTCCTCCAGTACAATTAATCCTGCTCCTTCTCCTACAACAAAACCGTCTCTGTTCTTGTCAAAAGGCCTGCTTGCTCTTTCAGGTTCTTCATTTCTTGTGGACAATGCTCTCATAGAAGAAAACCCTGCTACCGCCATAGGGCATACGGATGCTTCACTTCCGCCGGTTATAATAATGTCGGCTGTACCGTTCTGTATCATTCTAAAGGACTCTCCTATTGCATGAGTCCCGGAAGAACACGCTGTAGTAATATCAAGGGAAGGTCCTTTGAACCCAAAAAACATTGATACCTGTCCCGGAGCCATGTTAGAAATCATCATAGGTATAAAAAAAGGACTAATCCTTTTTGGACCTTTTTCCAACAATTTTGTATGCTCTTTCTCAAAGGTTTGTATTCCTCCTACCCCTGAACCTATTATAATTCCAACCCTTTTTTTATCAATTTTGTCCAAATTCATTTCGCTGTCTTTTATGGCAATCTCAGTCCCTGCTACTGCAAATTGGGCAAATCTGTCCATTTTTTTGGCCTGCTTCTTATCCATGTAGTCTTCAGGACAGAAATCATCTACCTGTCCTGCAATTTTAACAGAAAAATCTTCAGCATCAAAACATGTAATTTTTCCAATACCGGATTTCCCTTCTATTAAAGAATTCCAATATTTCTCTTTTCCTATGCCTATAGGAGTTATAGGGCCAATACCGGTTATAACTACTCTTCTCAACTAAATTCCCCCCTAAACCTTAAGCTATTTTGGATTGCACGTAATTAACAATATCTCCTATATTCTTAAACTTTTCCGCATCTTCATCGGGAATCTCAATGTCAAATTCATCTTCAATTCCCATCATTACTTCAACGGCATCCAAGGAGTCTGCATCTAAATCTCCCATAATAGAAGTTTCAAGGGTTATTTCTTCCGAATCATCTATTTCAAGTTGTTCCGCAATAATATTCCTTATTTTTTCAAATACATTCATATAAATTTCCTCCTTCATATCAATTATGCTTTTACATTACCATTCCGCCATCCACATTTATTACCTGACCGGTAATATAGCTGGCTTCCCTACTGCACAGAAACAAAACTGCATTAGCAATGTCTTCCGGTTCGGCACATCTTTTCAGAGGTATTGAATCAATCATCTTTTTCTTCACATCATCTTTTAAAATTTCAGTCATATCCGTTTTTACAAATCCCGGTGCGACAGCATTAACCCTTATTCCTCTGCCTCCCAATTCTTTCGCAACAGTTTTTGTAAAACCTATAATACCGGCTTTAGAAGCACTGTAATTACTTTGTCCGGCATTACCCGTCAATCCAACTACAGACGCAATATTTACAATTATTCCAGACTTTTGTCGTATCATGCTCTTTGACACCGCCTTTGTAACAAGATATGTTCCTCTCAGGTTAGTATTGATAACTGAATCCCAATCCTCCGATTTCATCCTCACTAAAAGACCATCTTTTGTAATTCCTGCGTTGTTTATCAATATGTCTACAGAGTCAAATTGTTTTAGTACCAATTCAACCATATTTTTTACATCTTTCTCTTCTGAAATATCCGCTTTTACAGCTATTCCTTTCACTTCAAATTTCTTTATCTCATCTATCACCTCCTTTGCTTTATCATCATTAGAGATATATGTTATTGCCACATTTACGCCATTTCGTGCAAGTCCCAAAGCTATCGATCTTCCGATTCCTCTTGTACCTCCTGTAACTACAGCATTTCTGCCATTAATAGTCAAACTAATACCTCCTTTTGTTAAAAAAATCACACAATTCGTTATATTCCTCTATATTACTGACATTATAAGCATTTACCTCTACATTTTCATACTTTGCTATTCTCTTTACAAAGCCTGTCAAGCTTTTCCCAGGTCCCATCTCTACAAAAGTATCTGTTCCTTCTTTTAACATAAAAGATATGGTATCAGTCCACAAAACCGGACTGCTTACCTGTTTTATAAGATTTGGAATTATAGATTCTCTTTTAACAGGTTTTGCATCCACATTAGCAATGACTTCTTTTTTCAATGGGAAAATATCTATATTTTTTAATTCATCTTTTAACTTTTCTCCGGCAGGTTCCAGCAATTTGCAATGAAAAGGTGCACTTACACGCAAAATAACAGCTTTTTTAGCTCCAAGTTTTTTTGCCTTATCACACGCCACATTCAAAGGGCGAATTTCTCCCGAAATAACTATTTGTTCAGGACTGTTATAATTAGCTACTTCAACTACTCCATACTGCCTTGATTCTTCAATTGCTTTAAGAACACCTTCTTTATCTAATCCCAATATTGCAGCCATGCCTCCCTTTCCTTCCGGAACTGCTTCCTGCATATACTTTCCTCTTTTTTTAACAACTTTTACTGCATCTGAGAAACTAATAGATTCGGCTTTTACTAAAGAAGAATATTCTCCTAAGCTTAAACCTGCTGTATAATCACAGTCAATCCCCATTTTCTCTACAGCTCTTAATATTGCAATGCTGGTTGTAAGAATAGCAGGTTGAGTATTTTCGGTTTTTTTTAATTCATCTTCGTCTCCCTCAAAACACAGAGAACTTAAACCCATATTGAGAGATTCATCTGCCTCGTCAAAGACTTCCCTGGAAACAGAAAATCTTTCATAAAAATCTTTTCCCATTCCTACATATTGTGCTCCTTGCCCGGGAAATATAAAAGCAGCTTTCCCCATCTTTTATTCCTCCCCATTTCTCTTTAATAACATATTTAGCTGTTCTTCAGCTTCTCTAACTATGTCTTCAATTATCCCTTGACATGGTTTTATATCATGTATCATTCCCGCTATTTGTCCGGCCATTAAAGAACCGTTTGGAATATCTCCATCAACCACTGCTTTTCTAAGTCTACCTACGCCTAAATTTTCCAATTTTTCAAAGGGAACCCCTTCTTTTTCAAGTTTTAAATATTCCTTTGCAAATTTATTTTTCAATACTCTTACAGGATATCCTGTACTTCTTCCCGTAACTATAGCATCTCTGTCCTTGGCTTTCAGTATTGCTTCTTTATAATTTTCATGGGTACTGCATTCTGTAGAACATACAAATCTTGTTCCCATTTGGATACCTTCGGCACCTAAACTTAAAGCTGCCAGAAATCCCCTTCCGTCAGCTATTCCTCCCGCCGCAATTACCGGAATATCTACTGCATCTATTACTTGGGGAACAAGACACATAGTAGTCTGTTCTCCAATATGCCCACCTGCTTCCGTACCTTCCGCTATCAGTGCATCTACTCCCTCTTTTTCCAGCCTTTTAGCTAAAGCCACCGAAGGAACTACAGGTAAAACTTTTATTCCATATTCTTTAAATTTTCTTATATATTTTCCCGGATTTCCTGCTCCGGTGGTCACAACAGGAACTCTTTCTTCACAAACCAATTCTATTATATCCTCGGCAGAAGGAGACATAAGCATTATATTAACTCCAAATGGCTTGTCCGTTATTTCCTTAGTTTTTCTTATCTCTTCACGAATTACATCCTTAGGTGCGTTCCCTGCCGCTATGATTCCAAGTCCTCCTCCGTTTGATACCGCTCCTGCTAAACTATGAGTAGCAACCCATGCCATTCCTCCCTGTATAATAGGATATTTTATATTTAAAATTTCACATACTCTCGTATTAAACAAAATAAACACCCCTTTTATTTAGACCATTTTAAAATTACGGAAGCCCAAGTAAGTCCCGCTCCAAAAGCAACCAAAAGAACTATGTCATCCTTCTTAATTAATCCTTTGGATACAGCTTCATCAATGGCTACAGGAATTGATGCGGAAGACATATTGCCATATTTATTTAAGTTTATAAACACCTTTTCTTTTGGTACCTTAAGTCTTTTGGCAACAGACTCTATAATCCTTATATTAGCTTGATGAGGAATAAGAAAATCAATATCATCTAAGGACATTTCTGCATCATTTAACGTATCAAGAGCAACTTTTTCCATAGATCTCACCGCAAATTTAAACACTTCTCCTCCATTCATATGTACTGTATGAAGTTTTTTCTGAACAGTTTCAATACTTGCGGGCATCCTTGAACCGCCTGCAGGCTGAGTCAAGAAATGGCCATTTGCTCCGTCTGCCCCTAAATTATAAGCAAGAATTCCCTTGCCTTCTTCACATCTTTGAAGAATACATGCTCCTGCTCCATCTCCAAAAAGAACACACGTACTTCTGTCAGTCCAATTAAGAACTCTTGAAAGTATTTCAGCTCCAATAACCAATACAGTTTTACAAGCTCCTGTCTTAATAAAATTTGAACCTATAGCAAGTCCATATAAAAATCCTGAACAACCTACAGAAATGTCAAAGGCAGCTGCATTTTTCAGCCCCAAATTTTTCTGGACTAAACATGCCGTGGAAGGATATGCCATATCAGACGTAACTGTTGCTATAATTACAAGATCAACATCTTCAGGTTCAACACCCGCATCTTTCATTGCCTTTTGAGCGGCAAAAGTACACAAATCAGATGTTGCCATGCTTTTATCGGCGATTCTTCTCGATTCAATTCCAGTTCTTGTCCTTATCCATTCATCAGATGTATCCACCATCTTTTCCAAATCAAAATTTGTAAGTGTCGTTTCAGGCACATAGCTTCCTACTCCCGAAATTCCAACGGGATACAAAGTATTCAAAATATGCACCTCCAATTTATGTTTAATTTAAATATTTGAATTAAGATATATTTTATAATATAATTTAATTGTTAAGTTTACATATAAACCTTTAAAGGATATTATAGATATTTTATATCAGTGGAGATATAATATCAATATTTTTCTTTCTCTTTTTCCAAAATATAGTATAATGAGGTGTTCTTAATGAAAAATGTATTGAATGTAACTGAAATAAAAAATATCATCCCTCACAGATATCCTTTTCTGCTTGTCGACAAAGTAGAAATAATAGAGGAGGGTGTGAAAGGAATTGGATATAAAAATATTACCATTAATGAATATTTTTTTCAAGGCCATTTTCCTGAATATCCTGTAATGCCCGGTGTACTCATAATAGAGGCAATGGCTCAAACAGGAGCTGTAGTTATATTAAGCCAAGAAAATTTTAAAGGAAAGACCCCGTTTCTTGCAGGATTAAATAAAGTTAAATTTAGAAAAAAAGTTGTCCCCGGAGATACACTATTAATGACAGTAGAAATTTCCAAACTGAGAGGATCAATAGGCGTAGGAAAGGGTAAAGCAGAAGTTGACGGGCAAATAGTTTGTGAAGCGGAATTTTTGTTTGCCATAGGATAAAAAAACTCCTATTGAAACTCATTTTACGGAAAATCTACAGCAAGGAAATTATAATTTCCCTACGGATTATAAAATCTCCTGCTTAGAGCTAAAGGCAAAGTTCTAAGCAGGAGATTTTTAAAAATTTATCTTCTGTTATAAAATTATTTCTTGTCCGGATATAAAGGTTTTACGGACTTTAAAAGAACTGTCCACAAAATTAAAATCAGCGTCGAATCCTTTCTCAATTTTACCTTTTTTTATCTTCATATGTGTTCCGCAATTTGTAGAAGTCATTTTTACAGCATCAGGTATACCTAACCCTAATTTGACAATTATTGTTTTGAAATGATCCGCCACATCTCTTGTGCTGCCATACAGTACTCCGTTTTTTAGATAAATTGCTCCGTCCTTTATTATATAATCTTCAGTTTCCCTGTCAGAAGAATCATGCCCAAACTTAATATCTCCATCAGATACTGCCATAATTTTGTCTGTCCCTTTTGATTTAATTAATATTTTCATTGCTTCTTCGCTAACATGGACACAATCCATTATAAGTTCACAATATATATCATCACTAAGAATTGCCGCCCCCATGATGCCTGGTTCTCTATGTTCATACGCTCTCATTGCATTATACATATGAGTTACCTGAGTAGCCCCTTCTTCGATACCTCTCATGGCCTGTTTATAAGTTGCCATAGAATGACCCAATGAAACTACTATTCCTGCTTCTGCAAATTTATTTATTGCCTCATAAGCTCCCTCTAATTCCGGAGATATTGTTATTATCTTTATAACATCAGCCCCTGCATCAATTAATTCTTCTACTTCTTCGGGAGTTACTACCTGTCTAAGCTTTTTTTCATCCATAGCACCTTTTTTTTCTAAACTTAAGAATGGTCCTTCAAGATGAATTCCTAAAAAACAAGCTCCTAAATAATCGGAACCAAAAGCCTTTCTACATTCTTCAAACATCCTAAAATATTCTTGATTGCTTTCAGGTCCAATGGTCACATAAAAACCGGTAACACCTCTACTGGCATAGTCAATCGCCATTTGCTTCAATTCATATGCATCATAGCCATTGGCTCCGTGGCAGTCAATAAATCCTGGGATTAAATAATAATTAGAAGCATCTATTATCTCATTATTTTTAGATTCTTTCTCCTTTAGTTGCCCCACATATTTAATAATACCATCTTCTATGAGGACATCATTATCCTTCGTCATTATACCATTAAAAGGTATTTGAGCATTTTTTATTATTTTCCTCATATTATTTAGGCTTCACTCCTTTTTATAAAATTTTGGTTTGCTGCTTTAATTAAGGTTGTTAATGTTCCTGCTTTTTTCTGCGATTGATTTTTTGTCAAAAACCTGAACAGCGTTCTTCCCTACATTTGTTATCTGCTCGACTAATTCTTTTAACGGCATTACTTCTCTTTTAATAATCGATTCTATTATCATCGAAATATTGGTTCCGGTTACAACATATACATTGTCATATTTCATGCCTAAAATAGTAGATATCCTAAATGGAGTACCGCCGATAATATCCGTAAATATTAATGTACCTTCCTTTGAGCTTTTAATAATATCTTCTATTTTGTTTGAATATATCTCTAAATCTATATTATTAAATTCAACTTTTATAATATCTTTCTGAATACCCATTATAAAATTTATTCCGTCCAACATTCCATCGGAAAATCTGCCATGACCTGTAATTATCAGTTTTACCATTATATATCTCCATTCTATAGTCCCTTATTTTCTAAAAAATTCCAAAGTACTTAGTAACTATTCCAAACACTATAATAATTCCAAATATATAAGACGGCTTTAATCCTTTTTTCAGAAGCCAATAAACTAAAAAAGTAAAAGCCAATGGAATCATATTAGGCATAATTTTATCCAAAACATCTTCCTGCAATTTTATTGATACTTTACCTGCGTTTATCACAAGAGGTGTACTCATGCTTACATATGAAGCAATCAACGCTCCCAGTACTGTAAGACCAACAATGGAAGCCAATTTAGAAAGTTGCTTTGTCCCAGTTCTAAGCTTCGACAACGCACTTAATCCTTTTCTATAACCGTATCCTATTCCTCCAAATTGGAGTACAAAATGCAGTACATTAAACAAAACAAGGGATAATATTGGCCCCGCAATATTACCTTGTATAGCAAGAGAAGCTCCTAACCCTTGACAAATGGGAAATATCGTAAGCCATATAAGAGCATCTCCTATTCCTGCAAAAGGTCCCATTAGAGCATACTTAACGCCTCGTATGGCTTCCCTGTCTTCACCCTTTTCTTCCATAGCTGCTATAACACCCGCAACAGGAGTAACCACAAAGGGATTTATATTAAAGAACTCTAAATGATCCTTCAATGCGGATTTTAATTTCTCCGGGTTGTTTTTATAAATTTTCCTTAGAGCCGGCATTAAAATATATTCCCATCCTCCCGCCTGCATTCTTTCAAAAGAAAAAGAGGATTGAAGGAAAAAAGATCTCCATGCCATATTATTTAAATCTTTTTTTGTTAATAAACCTTTTTCATTATTAGATTCCGTCATTTGAAATAACCCCCTTATCTCCATCATCATCCGATCTTCCGTTATAGTAAGTATAAGCCGCTATTATAACCGCTATAATTGCAACACCTATTATAGATAATTTAAAATAAGTTACCAGCACAAATCCCAGAAACATAAAATAAACCAAATCCCTTTTCAGCATTATTTTAAGCAATATGGCAAAACCTACGGCCGGCATCATTCCTCCGGCTACCTGAAGACCATCAAGGATTACGGCAGGTATGGAATCGATCACCGCCTTAGCTGTACTTGCCCCAAAATATAAAGGCAAAAAAGCAATTAAGAAAAAGAAAGTAAACATTGGAATCATTCCGGCAAGGTTCATTAGTTCTATACCTTTCGTATCGCCTTTTTCAGCATATTTATCAGCTTTATGAATAAATCCGGCATTTGCGGTATATATTAAATTGCTGATGGCCTGAACGGCTATAGAAAATGGTACAGCTATTCCGATTGCAACTTTAGCATCAACATTCGTCAGTATTGCAAAGGAAGTTCCCAATATTCCTCCAATGACACTGTTTGGAGGCTGCGCTCCTCCTATTGCCATTACTCCCAGGAATACCAATTCCAAAGTACCCCCAACAATTAATCCTTTTTGAACATCCCCAAGAATCAGCCCAATTATTGCCCCAGTCGCAAGAGGCCTATAAATCTGTAGATTACCATTATCACTATCCAAACCGCATATCCCCGAATATATGGATATTAACAGTACTTTTAATAACATCATTCCGCCTCCTTTATTAATTTCATCATATCGGTTCCGTTTTCAGTCGGTACCCTTTTAGCTTCACATTTAATGCCCATCTCTCCCAACTTTTTAAAAGCCTTGATATCTTCTTCATCAACTGAAATAGCAGAAGATATTTGTTTTTTACCTTCCTTGAAATGCATATTCCCGACATTTACTTCTTTAATAGGAATACCTCCTTTAATAAGCTTAATAATGATGCTTACATCTCTTACTATTAAAAAAATATTTTGGTTCGGTCCCGCCTTTGGCAGTTTCTTAATAGCTTCTTCAATACTAAAATAACGAGTACCTACTCCGTGAGGAGCAGCCATATCCAGCAGCAGCTGCTGAGTCTTATCTCCACAAACCTTGTCGTCAACTACTACTATTAAATTAGCATTGACCTCCGAACACCAGGATACAGCAACCTGTCCGTGTATAAGCCTGTTATCAATTCTTGTCAATACAATTGGCATATTTTCATCTCCTTTTGGTATTTATCTACCGCAAAATTCATACCAACCAGTGTAACATATAAATATAATAAAAAAACAAATAAAAAAAGGTGCCTCAATTCAATATTAGACACCTTTAAACTGTAGTATTTCAATATTTACTCAACTTTTTATAACTTTAAATCACTTATTTTTAAATTAATTATATCATAAATATAGGCAATCTCTGATACAGGTATTTCTATTTTGTAAACATCGGCTATGACACTAAAAGATTCATCAACATAATTTATAAACTGTCCATGACACTGTTTAAATTCATCCAGCCCTTTATATGACATTATGGGTTCCTTCATCACCAATCTTTCTATAAGACAGCTTATATGGATATACAAACTTATCTTTAAATCATTGGTGAAATACTTTTTTAGTCTTCGCTCAAGATCATTTATTATAATTTCAACCTGATCGATTATTTTGTTGGAATTTAATATAGTTATATTTTCTATAACATTTTGCAGTGAAAATAATTTTACTATAGCCTGATTAATCTTCTCTACATCTTCTTTACCTGCAATATTTTTTAGTGCCTTTTTAAGAGCACTGTAGCCTTTGCTGAGTATTAAATCTTCCAAAGACAAATACTGAATCTCTTGAATCCCTGGATTAATCGTCCCTATTATCAATTTTACTTCATATTCCTTAAATATTTTATCTTCGGTTCCATTTCCTTTAAGTTTATTATAGTCATAGGCAATTATTTCTATATTGTTATCCATGAGGCATTTGGCAAATAAATCCCTTATTTTTACCGCGACTCCTATTCCGGTCATACAAGTCACGATTATGGCATCTTTTTTGTTTCTGTTATATTTAATAAATTTATACCTATTATTATTTTCAGCTACAGATTCCGATACAACTTTTTCTAATTCTTCTCCTCTTATTATCTTGTTGCCTACTCCTATGGCCAATTGAGTAGTAATATTGTTCACAATCCCTATATCTCCATTTACAATATCCCCAATGGATCTGTATATTTCCTCCAAAGAACCCATATCCACCAATATAATAACCCCTGAAGACGTATTTATGCCCTTTAGATAACTGCATATTTTATGCATAATCTCTTGAATAGACATTTCTATAGGCATATCAAAAGCTTCAAAAATAAACTGCCTCAGAAGCCTGTTTGCAACGCTTGCAATACTGCTCGCTGTAGAATATCCGTGAGAAATAATTACAGCGGTAATATTTTCCCCGTTATTTTCTTGGTTAAATGTATTTATATATAATGTAAAATAAATTAATATTAATCTGTCGGTTTTCATATCAAGATTAACCTCAATAAGTCCTGTCATCTTTTTTGCAATTAAAAATTCCTTTGGGAAAACATCTTCTATAATATTCAAAGCAGCCTCAAAGTCATAGTTACCTTCGAGTTTTTTTGTAATACCATCATACATTATATTTATCAAATATGTAAAAACGATGGATGCATTGCCGTAATATCTGATTCCATATAAGTTCTCCATAATTTTCAAAATATTCTGTATAACCTTCTTAGTTTCATTATAAAAAACAGTGTCATTATAATTTTCTATATCTTCAAATATAATTTTATCTAAAACTTTATCTATGGTTGTCGTCATTTTTTTCTTGAAATTCCGTATATCGGTTTTATTATTCTTATAATCCCGAATAGAATCAAGCAGTACCTCTGTTTCTTTATTTATCGTGGAATCTTCAAATATATCATTGGGGGCATAATCTTTAGGTATATCTTTAGATACAAACATGCTGCTGAATATACTTCCTGTTAAAATAAAATCAACTTTGGTCTTAATTTCTGCAGGTAAATCGTATAAATGTATTTTCAATATCTTAACACTGTCCATTACATATGCACCATAAGCCGACGCACAACTGTATTTGATTGCATTCTTCAGTTTTCCTATATTTCCCGATATATTGATCTTTAATAAAACATCCATCACCTGTTTACTGACAACAATATCTATTCCGATATTTTTTGATTCTTCCTGATAAAAATTGTATATCATCTGCAATTTTTCCTGAACAGGCCTTCTGAACAAATCCGGTATGCTTACAACTAAAGGTATACGACGTAAAAATGTGTTAATAAGACTCAAAGACGGTTCTTCCGTCGTAGCAAAGATAAATCTAACCTTTGATGACCTCCAATTGTTAGACTCTCCTAATCTTCTGAATATTCCTTTATCAAGAAATAAAAAAAGTTTCTCCTGTCCTTCCGGAGTCAGCCTATGAACTTCATCTAAAAACAAATAACCTCCATTAGCTTCCTCCAACAACCCTATTTTATCCTTATCAGCACCTGTAAAAGCACCTTTCACAAAACCAAATAAATTTGCCGACAACAATTCCGGATTGTCTGCATATTCTGCACAATTAAATATGACATAAGGAGCATCTTCGGCTATTATTTTGTTATTCTTTGCATATTCATATATAACTTGTGCCATAAAACTTTTACCTGTACCGCTATTTCCTATAAGAAGCAGGGGAAGACCGTCAGGAGGATATGTAGCAGCCGACTTGCACATTTTGACCTGTTCTCTAAGACTTCCATGACTTCCTATTATCTTGTCAAAGGGATCGTATTTTTCAACTGCCGTTCCTCTTCCGATTTCCACATGACCAATCGTTTTCTGCAATATAGAATTATTTTCATAGGCATCCCTGTCTATGAAATAAACAGGTCTCGTATTAATTTTTATTGCTTTGCCTTCCATATACAATTCATTCAGCAAATGACTTGCAACATTTCTTTTGATATTTAATTCTTTTGATATTTCGCTGGCAGTTACACCTCTCTTTTTGTTATTACACAAATCTAAAGACATAACTTTTAAAAAATTATATACTTTATCCTTGTTCCTTTTCATACTTATCTTATTCTCCTTCTTTGCTAAACATTAAATTTTATATTTTAACGTTTAGCTGCCACATAAAATTGTACTTAAAATATTTCTTATTATTTTGTTATTTAATCCATTATACCCTATTTAAGCCTTATATGCTATAAAGTAAAGTGACGATGGATTATAAAAAAATTTGTTGACATTTTTAAATAATGCTTGTATAATTCATTATTAATAATTGAATATGAAAAACTTCTTATCCAGAGAGGTGGAGGGACTGGCCCTATGAAACTTCGGCAGCGGATTCTTTTCATTAGAGAATGCTGTGCCAATTCCAGCAAGCTTTATAGCTTGGAAGATAAGAAGAGCGAATGTATCATCTTTTGATATAAACCTCTTCTTACTTTAAATTAAGAAGAGGTTTTTCATTTTCATAATATGTCAGAAGAAGGTGATGCTTAAAATGTCAGAAGAAATAAAACAAAAGATTTTAAAAGATGTAGAATCCAATAGTTCTAAGTATATTTCCATAAGTCATGAGATTCACGATCACCCTGAAATAGGAAATGAGGAAATCTTGGCCAGTAATCTATTAACACAGCTTTTAATATCAGAAGGTTTTTGCGTAGAAAAAAATGTAGCAGGTCATCCCACAGGATTTATTGCAAAAAAGGAATCTTCTCATTTATCGGGGCCTACCATTGGATTTTTAGCCGAATATGATGCACTTCCTAAATTAGGTCATGCTTGCGGCCATAACATCATAGGAGTCAGTAGTGCCGCGGCAGCAATTGCTTTAGGAAAAGTATTGGACGAAACGGGAGGAAAAGTTGTAGTTTTAGGCACTCCTGCCGAGGAAGGAGGAAATAACGGAAGTGCCAAAGGAAGTTTTGTAAAGCATAATCTATTGAAAGGAATCGATGCTTGTTTAATGGTTCATCCCGGAAATAAAACATATACTACAGGAAAATCTCTTGCGGTAAATCCCCTTGATTTTGAATTCATAGGAAAATCCGCTCATGCATCAGCAGCTCCCGAAAAGGGGATTAATGCCTTAGATGGAGTTATACTTTTATTTAATGGGATAAATGCTCTGCGTCAGCATGTAACAAGTGATGTAAGAATTCATGGAATAATTACCCATGGTGGAGATGCGCCTAATATTATACCTGAATATGCCAAAGCCCGCTTTTTCATAAGAGCAGATACAAAAATTAAATGCGACAAAGTCACTCAAAGAATAAAAGGCATTGCTAATGGTGCCGCTCTTGCTACCGGAGCAAAGGTAAATATTATTGAATTTCAAAATTCAGTTGATAATATTCTGCCTAATAAAAAATTTGACGATGTTTTTAAAGAAATCTGAGAATCCTTTGGTTTAGATATTCATTCGCCGGAAAATAAAGCCAGTGGATCCAGTGATGTTGGAAATATCAGTCACGTAGTGCCAACTATTCAGCCTTCAGTTAAAATAGGTCCTGACAATTTAGTAGGACATACAATAGAATTTAGGGAAGCCGCTCGTTCAAAGGATGGTGACAGAGCCCTCTTATTAGGAGCTAAAACATTGGCTTTAACAGGATTAAAATTAATTTTAAATAAAAAATTGTTGAAAGAAATTAAAGACGAGTTTGAATATCAATTAAAGAATGAAGCTAATGAATTTTAACAATTTAATTTTGTAACATATTTAAAATTGTAAGTTTCTTTTTTAATATAAATTAACTCCTCCAAATTTTTTGAAACTCATCTTACGGAAAATCCAAATTAGGATAAATGGAATTTTCATATAGTTAAAAAAATAATACGGATTTTAAAAAATCCGTATTATTTTTTAGTTTTGTAAATTTTATGATAATAATACTTCAACAAATAAATTGATTTTAGCTAAATATTCCCGTACTTAAATATCTCTCTCCATTATCCGGAGCAATAGCCAATACAGTTTTGCCTTTTCCTAATTTCTTTGCCCATTGTAGTGCTGCATAGACCGCTGCTCCCGATGAAATTCCTACAAGTATCCCTTCTTCCCTTGCCAGTTGTCTTGTAGTTTCAATGGCATCTTCATTAAATACCGTATTTATATCATCCAATAAATCAAGGTCCAGTATACTTGGAACAAAGTTAGCTCCTATTCCTTGTATTTTATGAGGACCTGCTTTTCCTTCAGACAATAAAGGTGAAGATTTTGGCTCTACGCCTACTATTTTCACATTACTGTTCTTCTCCTTTAGAACCTTCCCTACTCCTGTAACTGTGCCTCCTGTACCTATACCTGCAATAAATACATCTATGTTACTCCCCAGATCTTTGAGTATTTCTTGAGCTGTGGTTTCAATATGGGAAAGAGTATTATTTTCATTGCCAAACTGATAAGGTATATAATAATTTGAATTTTGCTTTGCAAGTTCTTCTGCTTTATCTACTGCTCCCTTCATCCCGTTTGAGCCAGGAGTTAAAACAACCTCTGCTCCAAAAGCTTTGAATAAATTTCTTCTTTCTATACTCATAGTTTCCGGCATAACAAGAATAACTTTATATCCCTTTGCAGCACCTACCATGGCAAGACCTACTCCGGTATTTCCGCTTGTTGGTTCCACTATTACATATCCTTTTTTTAACTTTCCCTCTTCTTCAGCTTTTTCAATCATATATAGTGCTGGCCTATCTTTAACACTTCCACCCGGATTAAAATATTCAAGTTTTACATATATATCCGCATAATCTTTCCCTACCAATTTGTTTAATTTGACGATAGGTGTGTTGCCTATTAGCTCTAATACATTTGTTGCAACTGTCATTTAAATCCCTCCAAATTAATATTTTAATACTAAATTTATGCCCTTTAAGCTTTTTTATAACCCATAGAAAAATCCTGTTTACCTTAATATAGATTTTTCGTAAAATGGGTTTTAAGAAAGGTTTCCTTAATATATTAATGTCTCAATGGAAGCCTTTCTTCATTCACAAAATATTATTATTTTATGAATTACTAAAAAGCATTAAATTTATTGAAACAAAAAAACTTCTGTCTCCGAAATAAACAATTTCAGAGGCAGAAGTTTTGCTTCCACGGTCCCACTCTGTTTAGATGAACAAACATCCATCTTTAAATCCGGCACTTTCATGCCTTATCTCTATAACGGAAGAATTCCGTAACAGTCTACTTTCCCTACGGTTTCGACTTAACACTCCCAAGAGCACTTTTGATATGTCCAACTATAGAGTTCTCTCACCGCCTGAACTCCTCTCTGTATATCTTTCATATCATACTTTCCTTGATCATAGCGTTTAAAATTTAATTCATACTAAATTACTATACATTCATAATAATTCATATTCAAAAAAAAGTCAATAGTTTATTTTAAAACTCTATAGCTATTTTTATGAAATATTTATTTCATAATCAATATCTCCGGCCATTATTCTTTCAATTCTCTCTCCTTCAGTAATTACCCTGTTCAATTTCTCATCAAAGGGGTACATTCCTCCATTTACAATTCTTGTAGTTAATTTCCCGCATGCAGCACTATTTCCTTTTAAATGAGGTGCATCAAGAATACCTATTTTAACCGCTTCTTCAAGAATAACAGGATCTGTTAGAGGATCTTTTGAACTGTTAGATAGACTCTTAATGGAATTTATTATTATGCTGCCGTCTTTTATAAGCTGAGCCTTCCTTCTCTGAACATCTATATCGTCAACCATATTTATATCTCCCAAGAATATATTTTTCAAAACTCCCCTAACTATCATACAGGATTCTATTATATCATCTGCTGTTGCCGCATGATGAGCTTCACAATATCCTACTACGTGGTATATATGAGGTTTTATAGCCATAGATAGATAAGCAGATGATGCCAACTGTCCTTTTGCCTGGTATAGATTAGTAGGAAAACTTGCGAGGCCGGCTCTCGCTTGACGGTAAACCCTAAAATTCTCGTCTTCTAAGTTTTCAATAAGCTCTATCATTGCTAACATCTTGGCTAAGTCCATCTTAGGAGATATTGATGCAGGAACGTTAAACATATATTGTGAAATATAATCTTTTACTCCCATTTTCTTTGCATTATAGGCTGCCAAATAAGCCGTAGCCACTCCTACAGCATCATGAGCATCTCTCAAACTCCAATGATGAGATTCGTTTGCCTCTACAGGTATATTTCTCTGGCCATGCCACTTCATAACTTTTTGATTTTCCCTTATTGCTTCTTTTATTTTTCTGGGTCCTCTTTTATCTAACTCACTGTACCAGAACAAGGGGACAGCACACCAGGCATTATGAATAGTTTCCTGAAGCATTTCACTGTACTTGATCAAATTTTTTGTTCCGCTATAACATCTCATCAGAGGATAATTCCCCTTCTGAGCTGCTTCATATAACTTCGAGAAATCTTCTTTTGTCCTTAGCGGAACTCCTCCTGCTCCATCTAACCTCGAATCCATTTTGTCCTGGTCAAAAAAGTATTCCTGAGCATTTTGGTCCGGAGCAATGGATATTACATCCAGAACCTTTGAATCCGATATTTTATCAATAGCTCTGACAGTTTCCTCAACCGATGAAAGTCCTATATGATGTCTTAGTACAGGATATGGATATTTCCAATTAATCCTTGATATTAAATCTCTGGGATACGTTTCCTCCACTCTTAATTTTTTATTTCTCAAAATGGATATTACTTCGTCTACGTCTTCACCTCCATAAAATACTTTCTTAAATATACCACTTTTTTCGGCTACCTTCCCTGTCGGTTCCGTTCCCCCAAAGAGCCATATCTTATCTTTCAAATCTGATTTCTCCAATTTCTCTTTTAACTCATTTAGAATAGCTTCCAAAGGCTCCGGACTTAATCTATAGCTTAACCCTATTACATCCGGATCGGAACATTTTACATTTTCAATCACATCATCAATAGGTAAAGATATTCCCATAAAATCTACTTCATATCCTTCCCTCTCCGCTAAAGCAGAAAAGTTCATTACACCGGCTACATGCACACAATTTCCTATTGTACAAAGAGACATTTTTTTCATTAGGCAACCACTCCTTCTTTATTATCTAATAATTTTCCCGTTCTGGCCAAATGGTGTATTTGAAATTTATCCAGTCCTTCCAATCCCAATTTTTTAACTGTTCTTCCCTCTTCCCAGAAATTTTTTCCGGTAATTATTTCTGAAAGAACTATAATTGAATCTATTGCCGGAGTCTCTATATCTAATTGCTTTGCTAAAGATGACATGGGAACAAGACTACAAGGAACATCTTCGTAAATATATCTGATATTAAGACCTTTAGGAGATTTAAGCCCTTTATAGGCCGGATTATTTTGAACAGCATCATATAAGGTATCTCCTTTTGAGCCATAAGTTTCATATAGCCAGTCTTTTGCAGACATAGTATCTATGTTTAACTTATCAGCTATTTCCATTCTCTCTTTATCCATCCGTTCAATAAACCTTCCTACAGATGGAGTTATTCCTTCAGTATAATAATCAAACGTTATGCCTCTTTCTATATGACCGCTATTTAATAAAGTAGGTGCCGGATGAAATATGGCTCCAAAATTATTTAAGCTTGTTTCCATTACATCCTTGGCAGGTATGAATTGAGAAAATATGGGTGAAATTTTTGAAATTACTTCTTCGGTTCTGCTCGCAGGTATGGCTGATAAAGATACCTCTTTTTTGCTTTTGAATATATGAACTTCATTGTTTCCGGTTATCCTGCATGCATATATAAGGGATTGAGCTTCTGCTACGACTACATCTTGAGCAGTGCATTCGGAATTTCTGATATTTTCATATACTTCTAATGCTCCCCCTGTTCTTCCCGGATTCAATATTATAATCTGTTCATCCTCTAAGTAAGGTGCTATGTTTTGAGAAATAAATTTGTGACCTACAGCAGGAACCGTAACCATAATTATATCCGTATTCTCTATAGCTTCCCTTATATTATCAGTAACTTTGTTTAACCGTCCGCAACCTTCTATCTCACCGGTTAAATGTATAATTGGATTCTTGATTAATGACATTATATTTTCTTCAGTTCTATTATATAAATTTACCTCATATCCTTTCATAGCAATATATCCGGCTATTGCTATGCCCCCATTTCCTGCTCCTAACACTGAATATCGTATTTTTTTATTCATGCAATTTCCTCCTTTAAATTTATTTTCTGTCATAATCTAAACTGGTATTTACTTATAAAGGGCTCTTATTAAAAAGTCATATATTGAGGAAACCTTTCTTGGAAATCCATTTTATGAAAAGTTCACATTAAGGTAATTTAAGATTTTCCTATGGGTTGTAAAACATGAGGGAAAATTAAAAGACTATGGAAGCATAGTCTTTATATAAGAATTACTTCCCCTTTAGTGCTTACGAGGTTAGCTGTCGGATTCGGGCAAAAGGGCTTGCCCTACCATATGGATTCACCCCATTTAATTGGTTCCCCCGCTTCTCTGAATTTCAGAATTAAGCAAATATTAAATTTATTGTTAAAATGTTAACTAATGCCCTATAAAATTTATTATTTTAATAAAAATAATAATCAATATCATTAAAATCATTTGGAAAAAATTGAAAAATATTTAAGTTAAAAAAAATAATATCACAAATTAGTAATACTTAAATTATTAAAATTAGAAAATTTACAAGATATAATATAAGGTATAAATATATAAGAAAAGTCTTTAAATAAATAGCAGTAAAAGTTAACAAATTTATCTTATTAGATATATTATATACTAAATTAATTAATTTTGCAATTATTTTATTAAAAAAATTACCAAATTTTTCGAACTATTTACTTACAGTATTTATACAATTTATTATTTGGACTGCCGCTTCGAAATCAGGAAATTTTCAACAAAAAATTAATAGATTTTTAAACAAGTGGAGTGATATAATGATAGATGAAAAATATTGTAAAGTAAAAGTCAAAAAAATTTATTGAAAATGTTACGAAAACCTTTTCAATAAAATATAAATCAGGGGGTACTTATGAAAAAAGATGATGCTCAATATAAATCCTATTTAAAAGTTTTACGGGAAGAATTAGTGCCGGCTATGGGCTGCACAGAACCGATTTCCATCGCCTATGCAGCCGCAAAGGCAATGGAACTTTTGGGAAAACTACCCGAACAATGTAGAATAGAAGTCAGCGGAAACATAATCAAAAATGTAAAAAGTGTTGTTGTCCCAAATACTAACGGTTTAAAGGGAATCGAAGCTTCTGTTGCCGCGGGAATAATAGCAGGGGATGCGTCTAAGAAATTAGAGGTACTATCCAATATTACAAAAGAAATGAAACCCAAAATCCGCGAATATCTCTTAAGTCACCCTATTGCCGTAGTGCCAGCAGATAACGATATGATTTTTTATATTGATATTATATTGCAAAATGGCGACCAATGGAGTGAAGTCATTATTGAAGGATATCATACTAATATTACTCAAATGAAATTAAATGGAAAAGTACTATTTCAAGCTGAAAGAACAGAAAATCCCGATAATAATTTTTCTAATCAAGGGCTTTTAAACATAAAAGATATCGTTAAATTTGCTAATATTGCCGATATTGAAGATTTCAGAGAACCTATAGGCCGACAAATTGCTTATAACAGTACTATTTCTGAAGAAGGACTGAAACATAATTGGGGAGCTAATGTCGGAAAAACAATATTAAAAACCTACGGTACAAATATTGCCATGAGAGCAAAAGCTGCCGCTGCGGCAGGATCCGATGCTCGTATGGGGGGTTGCGAAAAACCGGTAATTATCGTGTCTGGGAGCGGAAATCAAGGGATAACGGCAGTTCTTCCGGTAATAGAATATGCAAAAGAGCTTAATGTATCAGAGGATAAATTATATCGTGCTGTGGCACTTTCCGATTTAGTTACAATTTATCAGAAAACGGGTATAGGAAGACTGTCTGCTTTTTGCGGAGCTGTCTGTGCAGGGTGCGGTTCAGGTGCAGGAATCGCATATCTTCATGGAGGAGGTTACAAAGAAATAGCTCATACTATTGTTAATGCCCTCGCTATCGTATCGGGAATCGTATGTGATGGGGCAAAGCCGTCATGTGCTGCTAAGATTGCTGCATCTGTAGATGCAGGGATATTGGGCTACGAAATGTATAAAAACGGTCAGCAATTTCGAAGCGGAGACGGAATCGTTACAAAGGGAGTAGACAATACAATTTCCAATGTGGGGCGAATGGCCAGAGAAGGCATGAAAAGCACCGATAAAGAAATTTTAAAAATCATGACGGGACATTAATAAACTAAGAAAACCTTTTTTTAAACCCATTTTAGGTCAACTATAAATCAAGGTAAACGGATAATACCAGTCAATTTCTAATTTACAGAAAAAAGGGAGCATCTCTAACCACTTATTCGGCAGTTCTGCGACACTCCCTTTCTTTTTTATTTTATACTATTATACTAATACCTTTCTTTGATTCTTCACAGCCTCGGCACCTTTTTCCAGAGCTTCTTTATTTAATGGAATAAACTTAGCCTTTCTTTCTCCAAATACTTTTGTAAAAGCCTTTAAAACAGATTCTACCTTTACTGCATTTGTTATTTCCAAGTAAGCACCCAGCATAACCATATTTGAAACTTTATCATTCCCCAGACTGTTGGCAATTTCGTTTGCCGGAATATAATATACGTCTATGTCATTTCTTGATGATTTCCTGTCAATAAGGGATGAATCTATAAATAATTTTCCATTTGGCAATACATCCTTTTCAAATTTATCTAAGGATGGTTTATTCATTATTATTGCCGAATCAGATTCTACTACTAACGGTGAGCCTATGGCTTCGCCGCTTATTATTACACTACAGTTTGCCGTGCCTCCACGCATTTCAGGTCCATAAGAAGGAAGCCAGGAAACATTATAATTTTCTATCATACCCGCATAAGTTAAAAGCTGACCGATTGCCATTACTCCCTGTCCGCCAAATCCCGCTACAACCAATCTTTCTTCCATTATTTTTCCACCTCCTCTGGAGTTCTAAAGTTGCCTAAAGGATAATAAGGTATCATATTATCTTCAAGCCATTTCATTGCATCCGCAGGAGAATACCCCCAGTTAGTAGGACAGGTAGAAAGAACCTCTACAATTCCAAACCCTTTTCTGTCTATTTGAGTCTGGAAACATTTCTTTATGGCTTTTTTTGCATTTCTTATATGTGCAGGACTATTAACGGCCACTCTTTCTACAAACTGCGCTCCATGTATTGTCGCAAGCATCTCCGCTATCCTTATTGGTCTTCCGCAAAGGGCTTCGTCTCTTCCATAAGGTGCCGTAGTCGCTTTTTGGCCGACCAATGTAGTAGGAGCCATTTGTCCTCCTGTCATTCCATAAATGGCATTATTAATAAATATAGTTGAAATTTTCTCCCCTCTATGAGCGGCATGAACTATCTCTGCTGTTCCTATAGATGCCAAATCCCCGTCACCCTGATAGGTGAATACGAATTTATCCGGTTGAATTCTTTTTATTCCAGTAGCTACAGCAGGTGCTCTTCCATGAGCCGCTTCTTGCATATCACAGTTAAAATAGTTATATGCCAATACAGAACAACCTACCGGTGCCACTCCTATGGCATTATCCAATACTCCCAGTTCTTCAAGACATTCGGCCACCAGCCTATGAACTATTCCATGGGTACATCCGGGACAGTAATGGGTTGGGACGTCAGTTAATCCTCTTGTTTTGCTAAATACTATTGCCATTACTTTTCACCTCCCATAATTTTTTTCACTTGATCTACCATTTCATTTGGTGTAGGCACCATTCCTCCAGTTCTTCCATAGAAATAAACAGGGAACTTTCCTTCTACTGCAATTTTTACGTCATCCAGCATCTGTCCTGTATTCATCTCTATTGTTAATATACCTTTACATTTACTGTTAATCTTTTTAAATTCATCATAAGGATAGGGCCATAAGGTTATAGGCCTGATAAGCCCAACCTTAAATCCTTCTTTTTCAAGTTTTGCTATTGCTGTTTTGGCAATCCTTGAAGTTGTTCCATAAGCGGCAATTACTACGTCTGCATCCTCTATATTATATGACTCTACTTTTACTTCATTCTGTTTTATAATGGCATATTTTTTCTGAATTTCATTGTTATGCTTTTCCAATGCTTCGGCTGCCAGATACAGAGAATTAATAATATTAGGTTTTCTCTTACCTCCTGTACCTGTAGTTGTCCAATCCTTCTTTGGCAATTCTCTCTTTTTAGGAGTTTTAAACTCGACTGGTTCCATCATTTGTCCAATCATTCCATCACCCAGAACCATTACAGGATTTCTGTACTGATCTGCTATATCAAATCCTTCTATTACCAAATCAACTAATTCCTGAATATTTGAAGGGGCAAGAACCACCAATCTGTAGTCTCCATTTCCGCCTCCTCTTGTAGCCTGAAAATAATCGGTCTGAGAAGGTTGAATACTTCCAAGTCCCGGACCGCCTCTCATCATGTTCACTATTAAGCATGGAAGTTCAGCTCCCGCAATATATGAAATTCCTTCCTGTTTAAGAGAAATCCCCGGACTTGAAGATGAGGTCATAACCCTTGCTCCGGATCCTGCTGCCCCATAAACCATATTAATTGCAGCTATCTCGCTTTCTGCTTGTAAAAACACTCCTCCTACTTTTGGTAATTCTCTTGACATATATTCAGGTAACTCACTTTGAGGCGTTATAGGATATCCGAAAAAATACTTACAATTGGCTTTGATAGCTGCAGCGCCAACAGCTTCATTTCCTTTCATGAGAACTTTCGCCATAATTAACCCTCCTTAAATTATTATTCTGTAAATCGTTCTACTGTAATAACAACATCAGGACATATTGTCGCGCAATTTGCACAACCTATACACTTGTCCATTTCTTTCACTGTTGCTGGGTGATAACCCTTCGAGTTAATTTTTTCCTTATCAAGTAATACGATTTTCATCGGACAGACGGTCGTACAAAGCCCGCAACCTTTGCAAATGTTTTCCTTGAATATCACTTTCCCTTTAACTTTTGCCATTTTGACCCCTCCTTTAATTTAAACCATCCATTCTTCCCTCATATATAAATCCATAGGGAATATTTCACCCTTCATATCTTTAGGTAAAAGGGCTGCAACATTTTTAATTACTGATATATATTTAATTGGTATATCCAATTTTTCCGATACCTCCAATGCTACTTTTTGACCTCTAAGTAAATCATCAACAGTTGTACTTTTAAGCATATGGGTATTATTGACTAAGGCTGTAACCTTTATCCTTGCCATATTTTCTATTCTTTTTAAATATTCTATAGCCTTATCGGCGGTACTCGTTTCCTGTCTGTTGGCATTAAGTATATAAAACATATCATATTTCCCATTTACAAAAAACTCCTCATATCTTCCCAGAACTCTTGCTCCTGCCGGATCTCCTCCTAAATCCAAAACTACATCGTAGCTTTCATCCTCAAGGGGAGCATATACCTCCCCTGATATGGCGGGAATATCCACAGCAGGGGCGTTTATTGAACTCGAAATCACCTTTATGCCCATATTCTCTAAAAGCGAAGATTTTTCTCTGCTTCTAAAATATAAATTGATTACATCTAAGTCAACTAATGCGACTTTTCTCTTTATTTTAGCAAGTTCTACCGCATAGTTAACACTGAATTCCGTTTTTCCGCTACCATAATGACCTGTAACTATTCTTATCCTTTTATCATCTAACATAACAGATCAGCTCCTACTTATATACTTTTGCCATTTCTTCTCCCCTCAACACTCTTAGTCCGCCTAAAGCCAGAGCATCTAATTCATCTTCTCCCGGATATACATATACTTTGCTTATAAATTTAACTCTCTCCTCTATCAAAGCAGTAAAATCACTATCATGAGCAATTCCTCCGGTAAGTAATATTCCGTCAACTTCTCCTTTCAAAACTGCCGCACATGCTCCTATATCCTTCGCGACTTGATACGCCATAGCGTTATATATCAGCTCGGCCTTCTTATCTCCTTTTTCAATCATTTTTTTCACTTCTCTTACATCCTGGGTTCCTAAATATGATACAATTCCGCCTTTGCCTTTAATCATTTTCTTCATATCACTGTGGCTGTATTTCCCCGAATAACAAAGTTTAACCAGGTCTCCTACAGGAAGTCCTCCCGATCTTTCAGGTGAAAAAGCCCCGTCTCCATAAAGAGCATTGAATACATCTATTATTTTACCATTTTTATGAGCGCCTACCGATATTCCCCCACCTAAATGAGCTATAATCAAATTTGCCTCTTCATACTTTTTACCGTTTTCTTTAGCCCATTTACGTGCAATAGCTTTGTGATTTAAAGCATGAACTATACTTCTCCTCTTAATTTCCGCCAATCCGGATATCCTTGCTATATCCTCCATTTCATCCACTGTTACCGGGTCTACGACATAGGAAGGTACTCCTATCTCCGTTCCTATTTCCTTTGCAATTATTCCTCCCAGATTAGAGGCATGGTCTCCCTGAACTCCCACTTTTAAGTCTTCAATCATAGCTTCGTTTATTTCATAAGTCCCGCCTTCAACAGGTTTTAACATTCCACCTCTTCCTACAATGCAATCCAAAGATTTCAAAGGTATGTTGTTCTTCTTTAAAGTTTCAACTATTATATCCCTTCTGAAAGCATATTGATCGTAAGTTCTTTCATATTTTGAAATTTCCTCTGTTGAATGTCTTAAAACTTCCTCAAATAACAATTTTTCATCTTGAAAAACCCCAATTTTAGTAGATGTAGAACCGGGATTAATAACTAAAATTTTAAATTCTTTTTTCATTTTTAAACTCCCTTCTGACATTTTTATACCATAAGAGCTGACAATACTATTGAATTTAACTTTGTTTCCGCAGTATCAGTTCTTGAAGTTAACACTATAGGTGATTTTGCTCCGACTATAACAGCAGCATTTTGTGCTTTAGCCAAGAACGTTAAAGTTTTATACATTATATTTCCGGCTTCAATATTAGGCATCAAAAATATGTCCACATCTCCAGAAACCGGATTATCCACTCCCTTATGAATTGCAGCCTCTTTTGATACAGCATTATCAAGAGCCAGAGGGCCAATAACTGTACAATCCTTTATCTCTCCTCTTTTATTCATATCTTCCAATTCCTTAGCATCAATAGTTGATTCCATTTTTTTATAAACTTTCTCTTTAGCACATACTACCGCAACCTTTGGATTTTTAATATCCAAACTGTGAGCAAATTCTACTGCATTCTCCAGTATTTTTTTCTTATATTCCAAATTCGGAGCAATATTCATTGCGGCATCCGTTAAAATAAACAGCTTAGGGTAAGTAGGAACGCAAAATACTCCTACATGGCTTATAACCTTATCTGTTCTCAAACCAATTTCCTTGTCCAAAACTTGTTTCATAATAATAGAAGTATCCACAAGCCCTTTCATCAATATGTCGGCTTTTTGAGAGCTCACAATGGATACTGCTTTCCTACATGCTTCTATGCTTTCCACTTCATCGATAATCTCAATACCATCTAAATTCAATTTTACTTTCTTTGCTACATCTTTAATTTTTTCTTCATTTCCTATTAAGATAGGTTTTACTATATTTTGATCATAAGCTTCTTTTACAGCACTTAATACATCAAAATCTTCCGCAACAGCAACCGCAATTTTTTTTGCACCATTTTTTTTAGCTAAATCCAATAATTCCTTAAAACTTTTTGCCATCAAAAATCCACCTCGTCTTCGTATATTTTCTCTTTTTCAATCCCTTTAAGCACTCTCAGTACCCCTTGGTTTAATGCTCTCATTTCATCCTCTCCGGGATAAACAACTACTTCCCCTATAAATTTTACCATGCTTGTTATTATTTCAACTAAAAATTTCGAATATGCAAACCCACCGGTCAATATAATATTATCAACCTTTCCGTTTAAAACTGTAGCCATTGCACCAATTTCTTTTCCTACCTGATATGCCAAGGCACTATATACAAGCTCTGCTTTTTTGTCACCTTTCTTTATCATCTCTTCAACTTTTTTGCCATCATTGGTATTTAAATAACTTACCAAACCACCTTTTCCTTTAATCTTCAGCTTCATTTCTTTAAGTGTATATTTCTTAGAATAACACATATCAACTAAGTCTCCGACAGGAAGACCCCCTGTTCTTTCGGAAGAAAAAGGCCCCATCTCACTGGCATTATTTGCATCAACTATCTTTCCATGCTTAAAAGGAGCGACAGATATTCCTCCGCCCATATGTGCTACCACAAAATTCACATCTTCTATCTTCTTTCCTATTTCACCGGCTCGTCTGTAAGAAACCATTTTTATATTTAAAGCATGAACCAACGATATCCTTTCTATTTCCGCCAATCCGGATATTCTTGCTATATCCTCAAATTCATCTACAGCAACAGGATCTGCGATATATGATTTTATGCCTTCCTTATCGCCTATTCCTTTTGCCAGCATTCCACCTAAATTAGCTGCATGTTCTCCCCGAATTCCTATTTTTAAATCATCTATCATCTTCTCCGTAACTAAATATGTGCCTCCTGGCATAGGCCTTAACAGACCTCCTCGTCCTACTACAGCCAACAGCATATTTGTATCTATTTTTTCCCTCTTTAGCCACTCATAAATTAATTTCAACCTATAACTATATTGATCGGAAACTTTATCAAATTTTTCAATCTCCTCAATACTGTGCTCAATTTTATACTCCCTTATATTTTCCTCCCCTTTAAATATAGCTACTTTTGTTGAAGTAGAACCCGGATTTATAGCGAGTATATATTCTCTCAATACGATATTCCCCCTTCTATTGTTTTAGATGAATTTGGATTTCCGATGGATTAATATTCACGATTTCCACGCCATTTATTTCATTTACCTTAACGGGAACCGTATGAGCTCCCTCTCCAAGACCATCTAAGTCTATAAAAAGAGGCAAATCTTCTTTAGTCAACGGTTCTATAATTTTATCGGACCCTTTTACCGTTACAGCTATATGAGAAGGCGCAGTTGCATTATTATCGATAGACAATCCTCCTCCCAAATTATTGACTGAAATTTCATCCAAATTATATTCCATGGTTTTTTCAATTATTTTGTGTATATCAATATCAGCAGATGGTTTTATGGACGGCTCTGCAAGTTCTATTCCTTCCGGAATTATAAGCTTTAATTCTACACTTCCTTTTTCTAAAAAAGTGCTGATATTCACAACTTCAGTTTTAATAGATTTAACAGCGGCAAGTTCATCCTCGTCTCCCATTATTTTTACGGTACTCGGAAATACTTTTATGTTTCCCATTTCATATCCTTGCGGGACACTCCCCTCAGTTTGAATTTCAATAGGAACAGTTTTTACCCTCTTGACAGGAATAAACACATCCACTACATTAGGTTCTTTTTCTAACCCATTTACCTCTTTTCCATCTACATCCACTAACTTTATGGGAACTGTCACATTTAGATCTTTAGTACTCTCAGATACATCCACATAAGCAATTACCTCTGAAACACGGTTCACCAAAGTTTTCGGACCTTTTATAAAAACAGACTGGGGCCTTATTTCCTTATCAGCCAAAATATATCCTGAGGCCACCTTCCCGGTAGTTTCAACTGTAACAGGTCTTTCACGATTTACAATATTATCAAAATCGAACAATACCTCCTTAGGACTATAGTCCACCAGTTCCACTTTGCTCGGAACGTCAACATCTATGGAAACTCTCTTTTTACCTGCAGAATACCCGCTTAAATCTACTTTTGCAGTTATATCTTTATCCGTAATAGCCAATATATCATTTCTCCTGCCGGCAATTTTCACATTCACCTTTATTTCCTCAGGAGATGTAACTACTATTCCAGATTTTTTTAACTGCTCGGTTTGAGAATAAACAACATTTATATTTCTATATTCCTTTGTAATTCTCGGATTTACATCATTCATTACATAGCTCCAAAAAACAATAGCAATGAGTAAAGCAAAGATTTTGATAGTGAGGTTATTGTTCTTTTCCTTGCTCATCTTTATGCCTCCACTTCAACAAGAAAATTTGTTTCTGATCCTTATATTTATACATATCCATAAGTATTTGTTTTAATGTTTTTACGTCCAAATACCTTGATAAGCTTCCATTTTCCGCAACAGAAATCGCTCCTGTTTCTTCCGAAACCACGATTGCAATACAATCGGATCTTTCCGAAATACCTAATGCAGCTCTATGCCTTGTCCCCAATTCTTTACTCAGCGATGCATTCTCAGTCAAAGGCAAAAAACATCCTGCCGCTTTGACTGTGTCTTCTTTTATAATTACCGCACCATCATGAAGGGGAGTATTAGGAATAAAAATATTTATAAGAAGACCGCTGGAAACTTTTCCTTCTATTTTGGTCCCGGTTTCTACCACTTCATTTAAACCGGTCTCCCTTTCCATCACTATTAAGGCTCCTATTTTTTGCCTTGCAAGAGAAGCAACTGCATCCACTATTTCATCCATTATTTTATTTAAACTTTCATCCTCTATTTCAACAAAAGATTTAGTAAAAAATCTGCTCCTGCCAATGTATTCCAATCCTCTTCTGAGTTCAGGCTGAAACACAATAAGAATAGCTATAACTCCAACAGTCATAGTTTTATCTAATATCCAGTAAACTGTATACAACTCCAGCCACTCACTAACTTTTGTCGCAATAAAAAGCACTAAAATTCCCTTTATAAGCTGTTCTGCTCTGGTTTCTCTTATTAACATGAAAAGTTTATAAAAGGCAAAGGCTACTATTAAAATATCGATAATATCTCTGATTCTAATATTCATAAAGAGCTCTTTCATGTATTGCAATAGGTTCCCACCTCTTTATTCCATCTTGATTAAATATTATTACAATCTATAATCTATTATATAACAAATAAATGTTAATTTAAATAAATTTTAATAGGAATATTATATTGATATCAAAATTTAATATTAAGATTAAAAAATGTTAATAATTTTCTGTTATTTAATCATTTTATCCATTGTATCTTTGTATGAGTCCTCTATCCTTGTATATTCCTTTGTAGTCAAAAGTCCCTGTTCTTCCTTATTATCTAAAAATTCCTTTACCGGAATTATCTCATATTTTAATTTATTTCCATCTTTATATTTACGCACCCATGTAGGAATATATGTAATATTTTTAATAATGGTTTCGTCTCTTTCATAATTTTTTTCTACTTGAATTTGTACCATTACACCATCTTCCGTATACTTATTATCAACTGTTTCCAATCTCTGATTCGACAAAAAATTTCCCAGGGAATATATAATAAAATTATTTTTTCCATCTTTCTTAATAATCTGTGATCCTTGAACTACATGGGGATGGCTTCCAAATACTATATTTGCTCCCCATTTAACCATTTTTTCTCCCAAGGAAATCTGATTTTCATTGGGACTGCGTTGATATTCATTTCCCCAATGAATAAACACAACTATTAAGTCCGCTTTTTGTTTTTTAGCTTCTTCTATATCCGATCTGATTTTTTCTTCGTCAATAAGATTTATCATATAACCCAATTCCTCTGAACTCAAGGTTTGTTCCATTCCATTACATCCATATGTATAAGAAAGAAGAGCTATATTTATATTATTTACATTTTCTATAAGTACAGAATGATTCGGCGTTTTATATGTCCCGAAATTTTTAAGTCCATACTTTTCAATATTATCTATAGTAGAAATTATTCCATTTTTCCCCTGATCCAAACTATGATTATTGGCCGTTGAAAGAACATCGAATTCGGCATACTTCAATGCCTCGATTACTTCTTCGGGAGAATTGAAATTTGGATAACCTTTATATCCATATTGTTTTCCTGCTGTAACCGTTTCAAGATTTGCTATGGATAGATCCGAGGAAGAAATATAAGGCTTGACCCATTTAAATGTATCTTTAAAATCATAAGTATCATTTCCCTCATTGTAAGCAGCTCTTATTTGAGGTTCATGAAACATTATATCGCCGGCTGCAAGAATAGTAGCTTCTTTAAGTTCAGAATAAACTTCTTCTTGTTGAACTGCAGTTAATTCTTCCGATTTGTCTTCATATATTGAGCTTGTCTCCATTTTTTCCTGCCGAACGCGATAAACTGTATATACTCCACAAAAAACGGCGGCAATTAAACAAACAAATATAATAAATCTGTTTCTCCACTTTTTCATCTTACTCCCCCTTTATATAAACATTCTATACATTTCTGTACAATTCTTCAATCCATTTATTTTTCTCTTTTTATACCAATAATTTTGGATCTTGAGTCAAAAAGATATCTGCTCAATTTTCTCTCGTTTAACCACCATAAATATACTACATAGGGAACAAATATTAAAGTGACTTGAGGTATATCTGCCATAAGAATAAAATCAAATATTCCATGAAAAATCATAGGCATATAAAGTGATCTTCTCATGTTCTTCCTCTTGATTCTTTCATCATCGCTAAATTTCGCTAAGGAAAGATAGTACCCCATAGTGATTCCAAATACACCATGAGCAGGAACTGAAAAAATTCCTCTGTATAAACCTATATAATGATTATTGGTAAATCTATATGCCACATATATAATATTTTCAACTGTAGCAAATCCCATGGCAGAAAATACCGCATATACTATTCCGTCTAATTTTTCATCAAAATATTTAGTCTTGTAAGGAAGTTTCAGCACTACAAGTCTTTTAAAGTATTCTTCGGTAAATCCCGCTATTATAAATGCAGTAAAAAGATTGCTTAATATACCGGGAAAAATATTTATGAAATTCAGCATTTCTTCTACTATAATGGAAGGAATAACGGAAAAGGCCCCCAGTAAATAAGTTGCCATCAATATTTTTAAAGGTTCTCTGTCGTATCTGTCACTTAAATATATCCCAAATATTATAACAAACGCAGGAATAATCGCTATTACAAAAAGTCTTATGCTCAATTAATCATCCTCCTTTATTTTTTCTCATATATAGTATATCAATATAGTATTTCAAAAAAAACAAAAAATATAAAAAGGCTTCCATTGAAATACAAATAAATTAAGGAAGCCTTCTTTGAAACCCACTTAAAGTCAAGTTATATTAAAATAAATATAGCTTTTCTCTGGGTTATAAAATACTATATCATTGTGAATAAATTAGAATGGTTTTATCGTTCCTTTACCTATTAATACTAATGATATAACTGCTAATATCACTAATATTCCGCATATAACTTTTTCATAATTATTTTCAAATGGTATTTGATTTCTCTTCTTTCTATTTCTATAATATACTATTGTTCCAGGAGCATAAAGTACAGAAGTTATTAACAGGTAATCCATTCCTCCGGCATAAATAAGCCAAACTGCATATATCGTTGCTATTAAGGCTACTATAGTGACTCCTGCATGATTCTTTGATTTGGATTTTTCAAACGCCTCCCCTGTTATGCATATCTTTAACAAATAAAGAGCGCTTAAAAGATAAGGGACTAAAATCATACTTGTGGATAATGCATAGAATATCTGATAGGTGCTTGCATTAAAGAAAGTAATTATCAGGAACATTTCTATAACGCCGTTTGTTAAGAATAATGCATTTGCAGGAGCATTCTTTTTATTTTCCTTTGCAAAAACTTTGTCGAACTTCCCATTGACACCTAATACATAAGGCATTTCAGAAGCAATTATAGTCCATCCTAAGGTTGCTCCTACTAAAGAAATTATAACTCCCAAATTAATGAGAACAGCTCCCCATGTTCCTACTGCTTTCTCAAAAATAAATGCAAGAGAAGGATTTCCTAATTCCGCCAACTCAGCTCTTGGCATAATACCCATGCTCAATACTGAAATCAATACATAAATAATAAATATTCCTAAAAATCCTCCTACAGTTGCTTTCCCTATATCACTTGACTTTTTAGCTCTCCCTGAAATTGCAACTGCTCCTTCAATACCTATAAACGACCATACAGTAGTTACCATAGTCGCTTTTATTTGCTCTATGACAGGCATAGAGCCGTCTCCCCAGAAGTTCTGTTTGAATATTCCAAAATCAAAAGCCCTTACAAATATTACAGCAAGAATAAATATAAATATAGGTAAAATCTTTGAGAAGGTTACCACTATATTTACAGTAGCCGCTTCCTTTGTTCCCCTTAAACAAAGATAATTAATAAACCATATAAAAGCTGAAGCGCAAACAATAGATATTAAATTATTGCCTTCTCCGAATACAGGGAAGAAATATCCTATTGCTGCAAACAATAAAGTTGCGTAGGATACATTACACAATAAGGCACTGACCCAATATCCCCAAGCAGAATTAAAACCTACATAACCTCCAAAGCCTTTTTCCGCATAAGTATAAATTCCGCCTGTTAGTTCCGGTTTTCTTAAAGCCAATTCTTGAAAAGATAATGATAACGATATCATTCCGACTCCACAAATAGCCCATGCAATTAACACTGCCCCTTGGCTTGCCCCTTTTGCGGCAAAATCTCCGGACAAGCTGAATATTCCGGATCCAATTGTAGATCCCACAATTATAGCAATGAGCCGTCCCAAATTTAGTTGCTTGTTACCAATATTTTTTTGTTGAGAATCTTGAGATGATGACATTTTCTTTCCTCCTTTAATTTTATTTCTGTAACTAATGACATAACTATTAATTATAACCTACTAATAAATTATATCATAAAATTATATATGCATAAATAGTACCAATTATCTTATAAAATTAAGAAATACTCCAGATACTGAAATATGCTTGTTTTAATAAAATTTAGCATAAAATAACAAGCCATCATATCAACAAAAATATTATATTTTTTTTGCATAAGCAAAATATTTTGCACTATTATAGTTAATCAAAAGGTGCTGTTGCAAAACAAATTTGAGATAGCAAATTGCACAAAGCAACAGCCTGAAATATAAGAGAATGCGCCTTGAAACGGTTTTGAAAGCCCAATCAAAGCGCATCTTCTGTGTACTACTTTTCGGCATAACTGTTTTGCAACAGCCTCTTTCGGTGAAAGTATTTCTTATTCCACATTTATCTTATTTAAAAGATCTTCTACATCTTGAATAGTACTCAAATTTAATGCCTTATTAACTAATTCTTCCGATTCCTTCTTGGAAGTCTTGCTTATTGTCCATCTTGCCTTTAGTATAGATGAAGAACTCATACTAAACTCGTCAAGCCCCATTCCTAACAGCAAAGGAATAAGTTTAGCATCTCCTGCAGCTTCTCCGCACATTCCTACCCATATTCCTGCTTTGTGTCCATTTTTAATGGTCATGTTTATAAGTCTGAGAACTGCCGGATGATATTGACTATATAGATAAGAAATATTTTGATTTCCTCTATCTACCGCTAAAGTATACTGTATCAAATCATTTGTCCCTATACTAAAGAAGTCTACTTCTTTTGCAAAGATATCAGACTGTATTGCCGTAGATGGAATTTCTACCATTATACCTACTTCTATATCCTTTGCAAAGGGAATATTTTTTGACTCCAGCTCTTTTTTTACTTCTTCAAGAATTTTTTTTGCTTCTCTCAATTCCGCTATGTTAGATACCATAGGAAACATTATCTTTACATTTCCATAAATACTTGCTCTCAATATTGCTCTAAGTTGAGTTTTAAATATATCTTTTCTATCCAGGCACAGTCTTATAGCTCTATATCCTAAAAATGGATTCATTTCTTTTGGAAGATTTAAATATGGAATTTCCTTATCTCCCCCTACATCTAAAGTACGAATAACCAAAGGTTTCCCTTGAAGTTTTTCTGCAACTACTTTATATGCCTTAAATTGTTCATCTTCTGTTGGAAGTTTATCGTTATCCATATAAAGGAATTCAGTTCTGTATAATCCTACTCCTTCACCATCATTTTCTATAACCTTATCTATGTCCTTTGGCGTCCCAATATTCCCTGCAATTTCAACCTTTATTCCGTCCTTTGATAAGGTTGGTTTTCCTTTCATTTCTTTCAGTTTTAAAACAAATTCTTCATAAGATTTTTTCTTTTCCTTGTATTCTGCTATTTCTTTCTCAGTAGGATTAAGTATGACAACGCCCTTCTCGCCGTCAATAATCAGCGTATCGCCATCTTTAACCTTTTTAGTAATATCCGAAACTCCGGCCACAGCCGGTATTTCAAGAGTCCTTGCCATAATAGCCGTATGAGAAGTTCTGCCTCCCTGTTCAGTCACAAACCCTAATACTTTATCTCTTCTCATCTGTGCCGTATCCGAAGGAGTCAAATCTACACATACTATTATACATTCTTCTTTAAGTTCGGATAAATCTACACTTTTAATATTAAGAAGTTTAAAAAGCAATCTCTTTGAAACGTCTTTTAAGTCTAATATTCTTTCCTTTATATATTCATCTTCCATAGTTGCAAATAAGTTAGAATAATCTTCCACACTCTTATTTATTGCCCATTCCGCATTAACACTACTATTATTAATTTCTTTCTTAACCTGTCCAATAAATTCAGGGTCTTTCAAAATCATTAAATGAGCACTAAATATATCCGCTTCCTCTTTTCCAACAGTATTAAGAGTATGATTATACAAATCATCAATGTCTTTAACGCTTTCTTCTATAGCATTATCCAGTCTTAGAATTTCTTTTTCCGGATCATCCACATGTTTCTTAACAATTTTTATTTCCGGCTCTATCTTCAAAAACGCTTTTCCTATAGAAATACCGGTTGAAGTACCTATTCCCTTCATCAAGCTGCCTCCTATTCATTAAACTTGGTTTTTATTAAGTCCACCAGAGACTTTACAGCCTCTTTTTCGTCTTTCCCTTCAGCCTTTATTTCCAATGTATCCCCTTTTGTTGCTCCCATGCTTAGCACTCCCATTATACTCTTTGCATTAAATTCCTTTCCATCCAGCATAACTTTAACATCAGATTCAAATTTTGAAGCTTCCTTTACAAATAAACTCGCAGGCCTTGCATGAAGTCCTGTTTCATTCAACAAAGTTGCTTTTTCAATATACATTTCACAGCCCCCTATAAATTATCAATATCTAATATTTTGTTCATAAAACTGAAATTTTATAACATATAAAAATATAATATCACATCAATTATTATATTTCAATATTCTTCCCAAATGAATTAAATCTCTTATTTATCATCCATTTTTGAATCAATATAAATATACCCAAAGAAATCAATATGTCTCCTATGCTTATCATTTTAGGAAAAAAATAAGGTTTAGAAATAGGTATTATATCACTTAAATAGTAAAGATTAGTGCTACTATTAGCAAAAGTATGAGTTAATAACTTATTTTCTTTGAGAATCCTTATTTGTTCCAAAAAATATGAACCATTCATTTCATTTATTGCAACGGGCATTTTCCCTTTATTAAAAATGATACATATAAAATTAAGAATTGTACCGGCAAAAATTATTTTCATTCCTAACTCTTCAATATTAAGCCCGATACCTATGAGAAGAAGAATATAAGCTAATCCGCGTATGTATATAAAATTTTCATTAATAAATATTGATAAAAAATTTTCCTGTTTTGCAATCAGTATACTTGCAATATTAATAATAAAACTAAAAAAAATAAAACCACTTCCCCTTATACGAAAAAAACCTAAATTTTTAATCTTACCTTTTCTTAATTTCCCCACAATTAATGAAAGTCCCAGAGCTTCTATTATCATATAATTCACTCCCATGCCTATTTAAATTGTTTCTATTTTTTATTGCTTATTGGCTTATTTTATTATAACAAATCAGGCAAAGTTTTTCTCTTATTTATTCTCAGATAACTCATATTTTTTTATAACAATTTAATTTGATTTTTTAAATTTCAGTCAATAATTACATAATCAACCTTTATTAAAATAAATAGCTATAATATTCCTTGTATTTCATTAAATATTATGGTGAAAATAAAATACACAAACTCATTTAAGAGGTGAACTTAATGAAAAATATCGATTTCAATGCAAAAATTGCGATAGAACAGTTCAAAATTGAAATGAGCAGAGAATTAGGATTAGAAAATAGTATATTAAATATATCACATAAAGACAATTCAAATGAGCAAATAACAAAAAATCTTATAGAAAATGAAAAAATTTCAAATAAGAAACAGCCCCAATATTGAGGCTGTTTCTTCATGACCTTTTTTATTTTTCCGGAAAAATCTTATTCAACAATTTTATTAAAAAATAAAACACAATAAGTATAAAAAAAGTAGTAATCATTCCATATAAAAGCAACCTTAACCCTTCAGACATAATATCCATCCCCCTAAGAAAGAAGTGCTATTACTACACTTCCGGCTATTATAGAACCAATCTGCCCCGATACATTGGCGCCTACCGCCTGCATCAAAACAAAATTTGTAGGATCCGCTTCTTTAGCTAATCTCTGAATAACTCTTGCGGACATAGGAAAAGCAGAAATCCCTGCCGCCCCGACCATCGGATTGTATTTCTTCTTAACAAACAAATTTAAAAATTTTGCAAAAAGTACTCCTCCTGCTGTATCGAATACAAAAGCAAACAAACCTAATGCCATTATCATTCCCGTTCTAACATTTATGAAAGCGTCTGCAGTCATGGTAGAACCTATTGTGATTCCTAATAAAATAGTAACTAAATTTGCTAATTCGTTTTGAGCAGTTTGGGAAAGCCTTTCCACCACTCCGCATTCTCTTATCAAATTTCCAAACATCAAAAGTCCTATTAAAGTTACGCTTATTGGTGCAATAATTCCCGCCACAATAGTTACACATATTGGAAATAATATTTTAACCGTCTTCGAAACCTTTACTTCTTTATATTCCATTCTTATTTTTCTTTCTTCCTTTGTAGTAAGAAGTTTTATAATTGCCGGCTGGATAATAGGAACCAATGACATATAAGAATAAGCCGCCACAGAAATAGGCCCTAAGAGATGCTTAGCAAATTTGCTGGCAACAAATATGGAAGTAGGTCCATCTGCCGCACCTATTATTCCTATAGAGGCAGCTTCTTTAATATTAAATCCTAACATAAGTGCAAACAATATGGTCATGAATATTCCGAATTGAGCAGCGGCTCCAAAGAATAACATTGACGGCATTTGAAGAAGAGGAGTAAAATCAACCATTGCACCTACTGCAACAAACATCAAAGCCGGAAACAGTTCGGTGGTTATTCCTGCATTTTTAAGTATTCCAAGAACCCCTTCGTTACTTGCTATTCCTGCAATACCGGGAACCACGGGAATATTAGCTAAAATAGCGCCAAATCCTATAGGAAGAAGAAGCATCGGTTCATAGCCTTTTTTTATGGCAAGGAATATAAGTGTACCTCCGATAATAAACATTGCTATCTGCTTAATGGTCAGAGCTTCGATTCCTACTAATAATTGTTCCAAAATAATACCTCCTTTTGTAATTTTCATTTTTTAATGCATGAACCTTTTTATTTAAATAATAAAGACTTTCATCTAACTACAAAACGATTAAATAAAAGTCTTAAATTTTATACCCTTTTATTTAATTAAACCCCCCATGATTAAAACATGACATTCCTGCTTTATTAATCTTATAAATCTGTATCTCTTAAACATAATTCAGATAGTTTTCGACCCGCCATCGTCTACCATTTATATATCATTTATTGCATTTTTTGTCTTTTCATGACACACTTGATTCGCATTTATATCTCCATCATGGATTGTTTTACATTTTGAACATTCTTCACTCTCTACATTTAGATTCTCTATCCTCTTGTTTTTATATGCATATATGGTATGTATTTTAAAATGTATATGTTTTTACCCTCCACCTTCCCATGCTGAAACTCAATATTTTTACTTATAAAATTATAGCTTGTACTACAAAGCCAATTTCATTATAAACTAAAAGAAAGCGTTTTTCAAGCATGAACTAATTTAATTTCCATCCCATTTTATAAAATTTATAAATTCAAAAATTCTCCGATACATATGGTTTCTGCACTGCCTTTCATGTATATATCATAATTATCATTTAAGCATACCTGAATTTTTCCTCCTTCCATATTAACTTCCACCTTCTTGTTTAATTTTCCAAGAATATTTCCTATAACTACGCTGGCACAGGAACCCGTTCCGCAGCCCAACGTCCTCCCCGCGCCTCTCTCCCATGTATATATGTTTATATGACCTTTATCAATTATTTCTACAAAATTCACATTCGTTTTCTTGGGAAATATTTTGTTCAATTCTATTTTCCTTCCGACATTATTTATGTCTATCTCTTTTATATTATCCACAAATATGACCGTATGAGGAACTCCCACAAGTACTGAAGAAAATTGAATTTTCTTATCACCGATGTTTAAATTTTCCAGCAAAACTTTTTTCTTGTTAATATCTACAGGAATCTGAGTGCTTTCAAATATAGGGTAACCCATATTAACCTTCACTGATGTTACTTTATTATCCTTGTCTGTTTCTAATTCTACGGTTTTAATACCTGATAATGTCTCTATTGTAAATGTCTTAATATCTATCAGCTCATTTTCATAAACATATTTTGCAAAGCATCTTATTCCATTCCCACACATTTCACCTTCTGAACCGTCTGAGTTATAATATACCATTTTTATATCAGCCCAACTGCTTTTTTCGCAGATCATTATTCCATCTCCGCCTACACTAAAATGTCTGTCGCAACATCTTAAGGCTAATTTTTCATAATCCTTTATGGTATATTCAAATCCATTAAATATAATAAAATCATTCCCGGCTGCTACCATTTTAGTAAATCTCATGTTTTCAACTCCTATTTCTATCTTTTATTATAAAAATTATTTTTTTGTTCTTAATATAATGATTATATTTTTTATTTTACCATATAATTTAATCTTGCTCAATTTTTAATAATATTACAGTAGAATCGATTTGTTGTAGAAAAAAGGATTATTAAAAACTTTTTTAAAATATATTGACATATTTAATAATAGGAGTAAAGTAATATTGTACATAAATAAAAACTCTGAACATATGTAAAAATACTATAGGAGATATTTAAATGAGAAAAATTATAGACGATAAGAGATTATTAATTAAATGCAGTGTAATGTACTATATGCAGTATAAAACCCAAAATGAAATATCTAATATTCTTGGTATTTCAAGGCCGACTGTTTCGAGGCTTTTAAAGGAGGCAAAAGATGAAGGTATTGTAAAAATACAGATACAGGATTTTAAGGAGAATTATAATCATTTTGAACGATTAGAAGATGAAATTGAAAGAAAGTATGGACTTTTGGAAGTTATAATAGTAAATGATGAAAATGATGAAAATACTCTAAAACAGGAGCTTGGCAAAGCAACCGCAAGATATTTGGAAAGAATATTAAAGAACAAAGATATTGTGGGTGTATCAATGGGTACAACATTGAAAGAAATATATAAATTCGTCAGCAGCGAATCCAAAGTTGACGCCACATTTATACCGTTAATTGGCGGAGTGGGTCAAATAGGTATAGAACTGCATGCTAATCAGATTGTTATGGATTTATCAAGAGCTTTCAAGGGAAAATTCAAATTGCTTCATGCACCGGCTGTAATTTCAGATATAAATATAAAAGAAAATTTTGAAAAAGAAAAAAGTTTGAAAGAAGTTATAAATTATATCTATAAAGCGAATGTCGCTATAGTTGGTATCGGTGCGCCCACAGAAACCTCAACCCTTATGGCAACGGGATATTTTGATGCAGCATATATGAAAAATATAAAAAAACTTAAAGCAGTCGGTGATATTTGTCTGCAATTCTTTGATATTGATGGTAATTATGAAAAATTTCCTGATAACAAAAAAGTATTTGGAATAGAACTTCAAAAACTTAAAAATATCGATAGAGTTATAGGCGTAGCTGGGGGAAATGAAAAATCAGAATCAATCATTGGCGCAATAAAGGGCAAATATATAAATGTGCTTATAACAAATTATAGTTGTGCAAAAAAAATAAATGAATTTGTTTAAGGTGGGAGATATTTATGGCTAATTTGGCTATTTTGGCATTTGTACTAATCGGAGTTCAGTTTGGACTATCCTATTTTCAATTTAGAGACTATAGGAATAAAATAAAAGAATTAAGCAAGAAAGGTACAATAGGTATAGGTATAAAAAAAGGAAATATAAGACAAGGAAGTATAACTATCCTTGCCTGTGATGAAAAGGGTATCATTACAGATTGTACGGAAATGAAAGGTAGAACCGTATTTTCGCGATTTAAAGAAAATCATGATTATGTTGGACAAGATGTACATACTTTAAAAAACAAATTAGAAAATCAAAGTACAAAAGTAAAAAGTTCATTATTAAAAGCCGTTGAATCAATTGAAAATCAAGTTATAAACAAGCAAGTAAACCTTTTCTAAAGGTTTTACTAATAAATATATTTAAGAAAGGAGTCTTATAATGAATGCATTAGCTCATGGTGCTCAGGCATTTATTGGCCTGTTTCAAAAGGGAGGTGAACAATTTGTAAACAACATCACTGGTATTCTTCCGACTTTAATAGTTTTGATGACAGCAGTAAATGCAGTAGTCAAATTAATCGGAGAAGAAAGAGTACAAAAGTTAGCACAATCTGCGACAAAAAATTTTATCACAAGATATACCGTTTTCCCATTGTTATCGGTATTTTTCTTGACTAACCCGATGTGTTATACATTTGGAAAATTTCTAAAAGAAAAATATAAACCGGCATTTTACGATTCTGCAGTATCGTTTGTTCATCCGATTACAGGTCTTTTCCCTCATGCAAATGCAGCCGAATTGTTTGTTTATATGGGGATTGCAAACGGAATCAGAAAATTAGGATTCGGTCTCGGTGATTTGGCAATAAGATATTTTATAGTAGGTATTATAGTAATTCTCATAAGAGGTATTGTGACCGAAAAAATAACATCCATTATGATAAGCAGGAAAAATGTAAAACGCAATTCAGAAAATGTTAAAGTAACTGCATAGTTGTGAAAGGAGGAATTTGATTATGTACAGAACCATTAAAATCGAAAAGGGCAATGATGGATGGGGAGGACCTCTTATATTAAAACCTACAGAAAAAAAACATATAATCTTAAATGTAACAGGTGGAGGGATATCTCCAATTTCTAAAAGAATCTCCGAATTATCCGGTGCCGATGTTGTAGACGGATTTAAGACAGGAGTGGATGATGAATCCGAAATTCTCGTAGCTGTTGTTGATTGCGGCGGCACAGCAAGGTGTGGAGTTTATCCCAAAAAAGGTATAATGACAGTTAATATTACTCCGGTAGGTCAATCAGGACCTTTAGCACAATACATGAAAGAAAGCAATTATGTGTCAGGTGTAAAAAATGAAAATATTCAACTATTTGAGGATGCTCCTGAAGAATCCTATGCAGTAAATAGCGATGATAAAACCGATACAAAAGCAAAAACGTATGATTCTCATGAGGAGAAGACAAATATTTTAACCAAAATAGGTAAGGGTACCGGAAAGGTTGTAGGAATATTTTATCAAGCCGGCAGAGAGACAATAGATTCCGTGATCAAGAACATACTTCCATTTATGGCATTTGTATCACTGATTGTAGGAATTATACTTAAAACCGGCATTGGAAACTGGATTGCAAAGACAATATCACCATATGCGGGATCATTACCCGGATTACTTATTATATCAGTAATTTGTGCAATTCCCATACTTTCACCCTTACTCGGACCAGGTGCAGTTATAGCTCAAATAGTCGGAGTACTTGTGGGAACGGAAATCGGATTGGGGCATATACCCCCTCAGTATTCTCTTCCGGCTTTATTTGCAATAGATGCGCAAGCAGGATGTGATTTTATACCTGTAGGTCTAAGTCTTGGTGAAGCAAAACCCGAGACTATAGAAATAGGCGTACCCGCGGTATTGTTTTCAAGACTTATAACCGGACCGATAGCAGTACTTATTGCATATGCCTTTAGCATTGGATTATATGCCCATAGATAAAAAAATATCACAAAGTAAAAACACAACAAAATATTTTTACTTCATGATATATTAATAAATATTAATTTAACAATCTTATTCTATCATATGAAAATTGGCCTGTAAATATGAATAATGTTTTTATCAAAAATTTTGTATCAATATTCTCCTAACTATAAGGGCTATAAATTTTTGATGTTTTTATTTATTCATATTTGCAGACCTAAATTATAAAGGGTTTCTATTAAAGCGTTAATATACTGAGGAAGCCTTTTTTGAAACCCATGGGAAAGTATGTATTAAAGAAAACTCAACTTTCTTATGGGTTATAAAAATCCAAATTTTTATTAAAATGTAAAGAAGGTGTGGTATTTTATGAAGTATAAATCAACAATAACAGGACTTGGTGAAATGGTTACGGATTCTTTAAAATCGGGTTTTGTAATCATTTTTAATGATAATGCTCCGAAAGAAATAGCTGAAATATCAATTTTACATACTATAGAAAAATTTGATTCAGAAATAGAAGTCGGAGATTTATTTATAATCGGTAATAAAAAATATAAGGTTACCGCAGTTGGAGATGAAGCAAATAAAACATTTAAACAGTTAGGACATTGTACACTAAAATTCAGCGGCAGTCCGGATGTTAAACTTCCCGGGCAGATTGAACTTAAAGGTGAAGATATGCCGAATGTTAAAATCGGTGATTTTATAGAAATATTATAAAATTATCTTAAAATATATTGACAATAAAAATAATGCGAAGTAAAATACTTTAGAACAAAGATAAAGAATCTGAACAAATGTAAAAATGATATGAAGATTCACTTTAAGTACAGTTTTGACTGAAGAAAAGTATATTTCTTGATGTTAAAACTAATCAACACTAATAGAATATTTTAATTAAGGAGATGTGCAATAATGTTAGGAGTAAATTATAAGTTAGCTGAGCTCGAAGAAAAAGGCAAAAATATTAATTTAGGCATAGTCGGTGCCGGCCAGATGGGTATGGGCATGGTAAGCCAAGTAATGTTAATGAAAGGTATTAGACCTGCAGTTGTTTCGGACATAGATCTTGATAGAGCATTTAATGCATATATAAATGCTGGAGTTAAAAGTGATGATATAGCAAAAGTTTCAACTATAGCCGAAGCAAATGAAAAAATGGAACAAGGTAAGTATATTGTTACCGACAATTCTGAAATAGCATCAAAGGCAAATCTCGTAGATGTTGCTATAGATGCTACAGGAGTCCCAGAAGTAGGGGCAAAAATTGCACTTGATGCTATAGATAATAAAAAACATATAGTAATGCTTAATGTTGAAACAGATGTGTGTATAGGTCCTTTACTCAAGAAGCTTGCCGATAATGCGGGTGTTGTTTATACAGGGTCAGCAGGAGACGAACCAGGAGCTGTAAAGGAACTATATGATTTTGCAGATGCTGCAGGGTTCGATGTGAAAGTAATAGGAAAGGGAAAAAATAACAAAGTAGATCTTGACTGCAATCCTGATACAGTACTGGAAGAAGCAACAAGAAGAGGGGTAAGTCCTCATATGCTCGCATCATTCAAGGACGGTACTAAAACAATGGTTGAACTTACCTGTATGTCAAATGCTACGGGATTTGTTCCGGATATAAGGGGTGCTCATGGCGCAGAGGCAAAAGTAAATGAGCTTACTTCAGTGCTTAGTTTGAAGGAAGAAGGCGGAGTGCTTAACAAATACGGAGTTGTTGAATATATAAAGGGTGTAGCCCCCGGGGTATTCGTAATCGTATCGAGCAAGCTCGATACTGTAAAAGCTGAAATGAAATACTTAAGTATGGGTGATGGTCCAAATTATGTTTTGTACAGGCCATATCATTTAGCAAGTTTAGAGACCCCACTATCTGCGGTAAAAGCCGTATTGGACCATCAATCAACTATAGTACCGATGGGAGCACCAGTTTCAGAAGTAATCACTATAGCAAAGAAAGATTTAAAGGCAGGACAGAATTTAGACGGAATAGGCGGATACACAGTATATGGTACAATCGAGCTTGCGAAGACCGCAAAAAAAATAAATGCAGTTCCCCTTGGATTAATAAACAAAAAGACAGTTCTCAAAAAAAATGTAAAGAAAGGCGAAGTTATAACTTATGAGATGGTTGATCTTGACGAATCATCATTGATATTTCAGCTCAGGAAATTGCAAGACAGATTCTTCTAATATTTTATTTATATACGGGTATTGCATTACTTTGAATACCCGTATATTTAAATATTTAGTTGTTTAATGTTAAGCGATTAATTTTTAGGGAGATGATACTTTGTTAGTTTCATCAAAAGAATTATTTAAGGCAGCGATGAAAAATAATTTTGCAATACCGGCACCAAACTTTGTAGATCAGAATTCTATCGAGTCTTATATAGAAGTGGCAGAAAAACTAAATTTACCGGTTATTCTGGCATATGCAGAAGCACATAAGAATTTCTTGCCCTTTGATGATGCCGTATGTTTAGGCAAATATTACTGCAAAAAAACAAGGATACCGGCAGTACTTCATTTTGATCACGGTACCACTATGGAACTTATAATGAAAGCTGTAGATGAGGGGTTTAAATCGGTAATGATAGATGCTTCCATGGACTCATTCCAAGACAATGTAAAGAGAACAAAAGAAATCGTTGAGTATGCCCATTTGAGAGGAGCAGTAGTAGAAGCTGAAATAGGCCATGTGGGAAGCGGAGAAAATTATAGTAACAGTAATGATGGTGACAATATCTATACAACTGTCGAAGATGCAAAAAAATTTACTGAACTTACAGATGTGGATTCCCTTGCAGTATCCATAGGAACCGCTCACGGAATTTACAAGGGAAAACCAATTATAAATTTTGGGCGATTAAAAGAAATAAGAAATGCAGTGGATATCCCTCTGGTACTTCACGGAGGTTCATCAACAGGTGATGACAATCTTGCAAAATGCGCAAGAGAAGGAATATGTAAAATAAACATTTATACTGATTTAGTAAATGCTGCATATAAAAAAGTAAAGGACAGCAATTGGAATAACTATTATGAACTGAGAGATGTTCAAAAGAAAGGCATGAAGGAATGCCTTGAACATTATTATGATGTGTTTGGAACAAAAAAATTCAAAAAATAAGGGAGCGAAAACATGCGAAAAATACAAACACCATTTTTCATATGTAATCCAAAATCATATTTATATGGGGAAGAAAGTCTAAAACTGGCGCTTACTGCAGATGAACTCGCTTTAAAATACGGAGTTGACATATTTTTTACAGCACCATATACGGACTTAGCAAATATAAAAGCTCATACGAAATATATAAGGGTAACTGCACAGCATATGGATCCTTTAATTCCGGGACGTGGAATGGGTCACGTGCTTCCTGAATCATTAAAAGCGGCCGGAGTGGAAGCAGTATTCTTAAATCATGCTGAACATTCACTCAAACTCGTTGATTTAGTCAAAACTACGAAAAGAGCAAAAGATCTTGGAATCATTACAATTATCTGTGCAGATTGTATTGAGGAAGCCAAAGCTATTGCAAAGTTAAAACCCAATATATTATTATGTGAACCTACCGCACTAATTGGTACCGGAAAGACAAGTGATTCTCACTATGTAACACAAACCGTAAATTCAATAAAAGAAATTGATAGAAATATTCTGGTTATGGAAGCTTCGGGAATAACCACCGGAGAAGATGTCTATAAAATGATAATGAACGGTGCTGATGGAACTGGTGCAACAAGCGGAATACTTAAAGCTCCGAACAAGGCAAAAATGTTGGAAGAAATGGTACAGGCAATTGCTAAGGCTAAAAAAGACAGGGAAAAAATGAAATAATGGAGGAATTGACATGACAGTTTATAATGATGAATTGATTTTAAGATCAAATGGAAACAGAGTTTCATATTTTGAGATAACGGATAAAGTAAGAAAAATAGTAGAAAAAAGCGGAATTAAAAACGGAATATGCGTAGTAGCTTCACCGCATACGACTTGTTCAGTATTTCTTGAAGAATATTCTCATGACAGAAACTACGCGGGAGATGAATATCTTCAGGTTGACCTTAATAATGTGCTTGAAAAGATCATCCCAAGGTGTGTAACTGAACGCCAGTATTATCATCCGGGGCCAAAACATATAGCTTTTGGTGACACATTAGGTTCAGAATATGTTCCGGACGGTGACAGAAGATCATTACTGAATACAGAGGCTCATTTAAAAGGAACTCTTATAGGATCAAGTCAGACATTTATTGTTCAGGATTCAAAACTTCAGATCGGCGGAGTCGGATATATATATTTTGTTGACTGGGATCAGAACAGAGTACGTGACAGGCACTGCAAAGTTCAAGTTTTAGGGGAATAGTAGAAGGCTCATATTGAAGTATTACTAAATTAAAAAAATTAGAATTTTCCTATGGGCTATAAAAAATCCTGTATTTTACATTAATAAAATATAAAATACAGGATTTTTTAATATAGCATATAAAGCACAAAATTATATCTCATTCTTTAGCATATCATCATAGGATTCTCTTTTCACTATTAATTTATCTTTTCCTTGGCTTACCATTACTACTGCCGGCTTCGGTATTCTATTATAATTACTTGCCATGGAATAATTATAAGCTCCTGTAGAAATTATTGCTAAAATATCTCCCGATTCAATTTTAGGTACTTTTAAATCCCATATTAAAATATCTCCTGTTTCGCAACATTTCCCTGCTATCGTGACTATTTCATTCCTTTCATCTAATATTTTATTGGCTACGACTGCCTCATACTTTGCGCTATATAAGCTAGGTCTCGGATTATCAGGCATTCCTCCGTCTACCGCTACATATGTTCTAACTCCGGGAATATTTTTTATAGTTCCTATGGTATAAAGAGTTATTCCTCCTTCTCCTATTATCCATCTTCCAGGTTCTATCATAAGTAATGGCCTCTCCAAATTATATTCTGTACAACATTTTTCTAACTCTCCCATTATTGCATCCGTAAAATATTTTAAGGGTTTTCTTTCTCCTTTTCCTGCATAGTGGATTCCATATCCTCCGCCCGTATTTAATTCCTTAGTTATAAAGCCCAGCTCGTCTTTCACCTCCTTCATAAGTCCTGCTATTACCCTTACTGCTCTAATATAAGTATCATTTTCAAAAAGCTGAGAGCCAATATGAAAGTGAAAACCAAGAAGCTTTATATGTTTATAATTTATGACTTTTTTAATCCCTCTGTGAATTATATTATCATCTAAAGGTATACCAAATTTTGAATCCACTTGACCTGTACTTATATATTTATGAGTATGGCTATTCACTCCAGGGCTTATTCTAAACAGTATATTAACTCTTTTGTCATATTTTTCCGCTGTTTTTTCAATTAAATCTATCTCCCTCAAATTATCTATCACTATTCTTCCCACATTATTTTTAATAGCAAGTTCCAGTTCTTCTTCCGTTTTGTTATTTCCATGAAATATTATTTTGTCCATGGGAAAATTTACTTTAACTGCCGTATATAATTCACCTCCAGATACTACATCAAGGCCAAGTCCCTCTCTCGCAATAATTCTTGCCATTTCTTTAGTCAAAAATGCCTTGCTGGCATATACAGCCATAGTTTTTTTATATTTTAGAAGAAAATCATGTTTGATTTCATCACATCTCTCCTTAATATAATCTTCGGATATTACATACAAAGGGGTACCATATTTTTTTGCTAATTCTACCGTATCACATTCTCCAAAATAAAAATTGCTCATCTGTCTCCTCCCTTTCTGCGTCTTTAAATCGTTTCTTTATAATGCTTTGCAATAAACATGCCAAAAATAAAAAAATTCTTTTTTGTATTTTTCAACAGAAAAGAAATAAAAAATTATATTCTTTTTACCGATTTTAGGAATACTTTCATCTTAGATTCTCTCAATTCCTTTTTCTCTGTTTTTTACTACAAAAATCTATTTTCCTATTTTCAATACTATATTCCTGCTTTCCGTCTCATTATATATATCTAATCTTACTCAATTTTAATAATATTACATTTGAAAACTATGGATATTATAGAAATTTAAATTAATACTGCACAAATTTACATGGTTTATAAGAAAATTTTCTACACATAATACTAATACACCAATAAATTATATTTAAATTACTTGAAAGGAGTGAAAAAAGGTGGCTACTAATAACAACAGTGGAAGTAACAAAATTTTAGTACCAGCTGCACGTCAAGCATTAAATCAAATGAAATTTGAAATAGCAAATGAACTTGGAATGACTAATTACGATTCAATGGATAAAGGAAATTTACCATCCAGACAAAACGGTTATGTTGGTGGATATATGACTAAGAGATTAGTTGAGATGGCACAGAAGAACATTAGCGGTGGAGGAACTGGTAGATAAATACATTTTAAAAAGTAAGATAGGTCTCTTTTGACCTATCTTATATTTTATTTAAATATTATTGTCTCCATTCAGTCCATAAGTATAATATCCAATTTTTCATATATATCATATCCTATCTTATCTGTAATAGGAATTTTATTATCTTTTAAGAATTTTACGACTCCTCTCTTCATCTCTTCTCCGTAAATGCCATCAATAGCTCCCGAATAATATCCTTTCTGTTTCAATCTTTTTTGAACTTCTTGAACATCAGCCCCTCTGTCTCCTGGGCGAAGATCCCTAAAACCATTAGCAAAAGGACCATAGACGCCATTAGTTATAGTTACCAAACTACCTTCTTTAACAAAATCGTACAGTTCCTCTACGTCGCTATTTCTCATTCTTATGCAGCCTGCACTTGCATTATATCCTACTGTCCCCGGTTTATTTGTACCATGAATTCCATATCTCCCCCACGGAACATTAATCCTCATCCATCTTGAACCAAATCCTCCTCCCCATCTTGCCTTTTCAATAATTTTAAAGCTTCCTAAAGGAGTAGGGCTGCCGGCCTTTCCTGTTGCTATCGGATATTCCTTTATAATCTCGTTATTGTCCAAATCAATGAGGGATAATCTTTTCATATCTACTTCAATAAGTACAGCAAAATTTCCTTCATTTTTTTTTAAATAAGTATCCTCATCATCCTCTTTTACCAATACCAAATGAATATAATTCCCTATAATCACAACAATTAAAATCATAATAAATGAAAAAATTATTATTTTGATCCTCCCCATAGATTCAATCCCCCTCTTATACAGTATATGCCCTCTAAAATTATTTAAAACTAAAAAAATTCCTTTGAGCATAACAAAAACTTAAATATAGTCGGATAATTTGAATATTATCTAAGTCAGTTGTGGTAAAATATAATTAAATTAAAAGTTGGGAAGGTGTTATCATGATTAAACACATAAAATACGACAAATACTTAAGAGAAGTACTGGATAAAATGGAAAAAGGCCTATTTTTGACTGTAAAAAGTAAAGAAAAAATAAATACAATGACCATAGGATGGGGCAGTATAGGAATTATATGGGGAAAACCCATATTTACTGTAGCCGTCAGAAATTCAAGGTATACTCACAGTCTTATTGAAAACAGCAATAATTTCACAGTAAGTATTCCTTTGGAAAAAGACATGAATAAAGAGCTAATATATTGCGGAACCAAATCCGGCAGAGATGTAGATAAAATAAAGGAATGTAATTTAATATTAAGAGATGGGATAAACACACCCTCTCCCGTTATAGAAAATTGTTCCCTTCATTATGAATGTAAAATAGTATATAAACATGATATAAACTTACAAGTTATGGACAAAGAAATATGTGAAAAATGCTATAAAGACGGAGATTATCATACATTATATTATGGAGAAATAGTTGATTGCTACCTGATTCCATAGTAATATGACAAAGGATTTCTTTGTCATATTACTATCTAAATTCTATCTTGATTTCTTTAAATCCTAAGGATGTAAGAAAATCCGAAATTATTTCCTTAGTATTATTCTCCGCTTCTTTTAAAAAACCTTTATCTATTATTTCTTTTTCTGTTTTTTGTTTCTCCTTTATTAAGGCATCGTACAAATCATTAAAACTTAATTTATTAAAAACCGAATCTCTTTCGTCATATATATAAACACTTTCTTCGTCTATTACATTTTCTAAAACTTTAGGCTTGTCCAATACAATAGATACTCTGAGATTATCTTTTACATCAATTTGGGGATTATTAAGTTCTACACCCCCTTTAATATACCCAGAATATTTAATTAAAAATCCTTTGCTTGTAAATGGTATATCAATACCTTTAAATTGTTTTGCATCTTTAAACGTAACTACATTAGTATAATTGTATTTAATAGCAGAAAGTTCGGCTAACTTTTCAACTTTCTCCTCGATAGTATCTGAAAGGAGGCTGGTTTCTCTCTTAACTGCAAATTTAGAATATATATATATACCTATAACCGCGATGATGCATATTAAAATAATTACAAATATTTTCTTCTTTTTCAAGCTGATGTCCCCCTTTAATTTATTGTGATCATTCATTAATTCTACACAAAACTTCATAATTTATCAATATATATTATAAGCTTTTGATAAGATTTATTTATTGCCTCATTTAAATTTTCCCTCCCTTAAATTGTTAGTTACATATTACCCATTTATTCTCTTATATCCCAGATAAAAAAACAATTTAATCAATTTAATTTTTCTTGTTATAAATAAGAAGCCTCCGATTATATCGACAATAATACCGTAATTTCTGTTTTAACTTAAATAATATCTTAAATTTTTTGGATTCATGATATCAATATTTTCTTCAGATATACGTTTTTTTAGCATCATTCGATTTATACCTCAAAACCGCTATTGAGAATTTCTGCTTTTAAAAAAGGCAAATAATACCATGTCTTTTTATTTAGTAATAAAAAAAGTTCTGTTGAAATATTAATAAATTAAGGAAATTAGGCCTTTCCCATAGATCATAAAAAAACTAATTATTTCTTTTTATCCTACTTTTAAAAAAATTTCTTACACATAATTTTTGTTTATTTGATAATTAATTGCAAAATTTAAAATTGTATATATGTAAATTTTTAATGGAGTTATAATCGTTTTAAAAAAGTCTTTTTCATAGATAAACTTTAAAAATTTATCGTAAAATATATTTTATTAATAGATTTTGAAATATCTTTTAGCGACACAACCTTATTCTGGAAAAATGTTATACTAAAAATTTCTATTAAAAGTAATATGTGTATTTAAATTTAAATAAGATTTTATATTTTGAAAAATATTTATATCTCGGTTATTATTTCACAACAAATCGAAAAGATAAATTTATATAGGAAATGACAACTATTTGATTATCAATAAAAAGCGACATATTTTTTGATATCCTTATATCCTCATTTTTTTGATAAATTTTTCTTATAAAACAAGGAATAAAAAAAATGTCGTAAATTATGACTAAACTAAATTTAAAATTTTTTCTATTAAAAGGAAGTGCATAATTTCCTATGGATTAAAAAAAGAGCCTGAGGCTCAGGCTCCAAAGATATACTCTATTTTTAGAACATATTTTAAATACATCTTTCATGAGTATACATATAAGTTATCACAGTTCTCTCTCAAATATTGATATCTTTTCTTTGTTTTCAAAATCATTCAGAGATTTTATACCCAATTCATTAAGGAACTGATTCATTATTTCATTATACACGGATATCTTAATTTTTGAATCGTCTCCATATTTATCTACTGCTTTCTTGCCTTCTTCTTTTGGAACTATGGCTTTCGGTCCTCCTACACAACCTCCTATGCAACCCATTCCTTCCAAAAATCTTGCACTTATTTTCCCTTCTGTAATATCTGAAAGCATCTTTCTGCATTCGGGGACTCCGCTTGCCTTGTCCGAGGTGAACAAAGATATTTTATCGGGAAACATCTCATTTAAAGCCTCTCTTACCGCTTCAGACACTCCTCCAACTCTTGCATATATTCTTCCTCCTTTTGATGAATATTGAGTGGATAATTCTTCAGGGAGCTTTTCAAGATGTATATCCAAAACATCAAAAATATCTTTCAATTCCGTAAATGTAAGGACATAATCAATGGCTCCTTTTATATCTTCCATCTTCGCTTCTGCCTTTTTCGCTATACAAGGACCTATAAATACTACTTTGCACTCAGGATCTATTGCCTTAATTACTCTCCCTGCTGCAATCATTGGGGAAACCGAAGGAGATGTATATTTTATTAATTCATTAAATTTTTTCTTTATCATTCCTATCCAAATGGGACAACAGCAAGAAGAAAGCATAAAATCTTCTTTTTCGGAAACAAACTTGTTAAATTCGGAGGCTTCTTTTATTGTAAGCATGTCAGCAAAAAATGCCACTTCTACCATATCGGCAAAACCTATAGCCTTCAATGCCGATCTTATTTGTCCTATAGATACATCTGGTCCAAATTGGCCTGATATGGCAGGTGCTACTGCTGCTATTACCTTCTTATTCTCTTTTATAATTTCTTGAAGAGGAATAAATTCAATCTTATCAATAAAATTTTCTCTTTTACATATATCAACGCATATTCCGCAGTTCACACAATCTCTTTCATTTATTTCAGCTTGTGAAGTTTCCTTATTTATAATTATTGCATTAAAAGGACAGGCATTCTCACAAATAGTCTTCCCGTTTACCGTTACACAGTCAGCCACACAATCATGGGTATTAACTATCACCTTGTTTGATTGTATATAATTTTTTAATGCTTCTTTTAACTGAGAGGAAAAATCCTTCCCATATTCAACTTCAACTCCGCATATTGCGGATATTCTTCTTGCCAAAATCTCTTTATCTACTTCTTCATCTTTAGTTAATTCTTCAATTTTTTCATCTAATACTCCTTCGTAATAAGATTTAAGTATTTCTTTAAAAAGCTGCGCATTTTTAGGTATCATAATCTCATCTTCCTTTCTTACGATTATATATTACTTTTTCTTAATTATTTATACAACTTTTATACCCTTTTTTCAATAAAATCTTCAAATCATCCTATTTATTATAATTAAAATAGATAAAATTTATATTTATTTAAATGATATAGATATTTCTTATTTTTCTTAATCTTTCTACTATTATATAATTTATTTGGACAAATAATACAAAGGAGGGAATTAAAATTGGGAAGTAATAAAAAGATATTCATCTGTGGAGGTATTATAGGCTTAATTGCAGCTATTCTCATGAAATTTGGAAATCCCGCCAATATGGGAATATGTATAGCTTGTTTTTATCGGGATATTGCCGGAGCGTTAGGTCTCCATGGCACAGAAACTGTCCGATATATAAGGCCTGAAATAATCGGGTTTATATTCGGAGGATTTATAGCAGCATCTTTAAAGGGGGAATTTAGATCAAGGGGAGGTTCATCTCCTATAATAAGATTTATTTTATCAGTCTTTTTAATGTTTGGTACATTGGTATTCTTAGGATGCCCCCTAAGAATGATACTAAGGCTTGCCAACGGGGACCTAAACGCTTTGATTGGACTCATTGGATACGTTTTCGGAATATTTATCGGAATACAATTTATCAAAAAAGGCTATTCCTTGGGAAGGAGCTTTAACCAAACAAAAATTTCAGGGTATGTTATACCAATCTTCGCAATAATCTTACTTATATTCTTAATTGTAAAACCATCTTTTATATCTTTCAGTACGGAAGGCCCGGGTTCTATGAGAGCACCCATAATATTATCGCTGATTCTCGGAATAATAGTAGGTTTGATTCTTCAGAGGAGTAGAATATGTACTGCAGGCGGATTCAGAGATGTCTTGCTCATTAAAGACTACCATTTTTTATGGGGAATAATAGGAATATTTATTTTCAATTTAGTTGGCAATCTTATTTTAAATTTCGATACATTTCATATAGGCTTTGCAAATCAACCCATTGCACATACCGAATCCCTATGGAACTTTTTAGGCATGTCTCTTGTGGGAATATGCTCCATTTTCCTCGGAGGATGCCCGTTAAGACAAACTATATTGGCTTCTGAAGGAGATACCGATTCGGGAATCACTGTGTTTGGACTTATAGTTGGCGCCGCTTTGGCCCACAATTTTCAAATTGCAGCCAGTCCAAAGGGTGTTCCTTTTAACGGAAAGTTAGCTGTAATTATTGGATTTATTGTAGTTTTATTCATCGGATACAGTGTAATTAAAAATGTACAAGGTCAGGAAAGAGTATCAAAGGAGGTTGAAAAGAATGCCTAACATTGTGGATGCAAGGGGAAGATCATGTCCCGAACCTGTTATAATGACAAAAAAGGCTATAGACAATAATCCCGGCGGAGAATTTAAAATACTTGTGGATTTGGATGTAGCTAAGGAAAATATAATTCGATTCGTAAAAAGTAAGGGATACAAAGTAGATGTAAAGGAAAAAGATAAAGAATATACAATTCACATAAAAAAATAGGTGAAATATATGGATGATTTCTACTGTGTTATAACTTTTCACAATATCCAGGAAGCTCTGTCTTTTGAATCAGAAATGAAAAAGGAACATATTTCAATAAAGCTCATGCCTGTACCCAGACAAGTAAGCTCAAGCTGTGGAACAGCGGCCAGAATTCCTTGTGAAATAAGAGAAGAGATCCTAAAACTTTGTGAAAATAAAAAAATTAATATAAATGAATTTCATGAAATTCACAAGGATAAAAAAAAGAATGGATTTTTAAAAAATTTTGTAAGGTTTTAATTATTGGTATCACTATAAAAGCTAACTTGCAAAAATAGGCTGCTACAAAATTAATTTTGTAGCAGCCTTCTCTATAGTATCTTATTTCCATAGTGATCTGTAAATTTTAACTATATCTTCCTTTTGAGGGTTTCTTCTCGTGTTTTGCGGACTTCCGCTTTGTAGTGCGTCTTCTGCCATTTTATCCAAACTTCCAAAATATTCATTTCTATCTACTCCAAACTCTTCAAGAGTCTGGATATTTAAATCACTGCATAGTTTCCCTACTGAATTAATAAAAGACTGCCCTCCTTCCAATTCAGTCATCCCTTCTTTATATGTTCCTATGGCCTTTGCTAAATCGCAAAATCTTTCAACTGCTCCTTTTAGTGCAAATTCAAGGCAATTATTAAGCAGCATTGCATTAGACAGCCCGTGAGGAATATGAAAAATGGCACCGATAGGTCTGCTCATTCCATGAACTATCGTCACGGAGGAGTTGTTAAATGCAATACCTGCTTCAAGAGCTGCTATGGACATTTCCCTTCTGGCATCAGTATCCTTTCCGTTATTATACGTTTTTAACAAATTTTTAAATATTCTTTTTACTGCGGAAATTGCAAAGATATCGGATAAAGGCTGAGCCTTTTTCGATGTATAAGCTTCAATTGCATGAGTCAAAGCATCCAATCCGGTAGAAGAAGTCACTTTAGGCGGAGCAGACAATGTAAAGAACGGATCTATTACTGCTAACTTCGGAATCAAACAAGGTCCCTTAAGGAGCATCTTTATATCCCTTTTTGTATCAGATATTATTGTAAATTGAGTAACCTCAGAACCTGTTCCTGCCGTTGTCGGTATAGCAACTAAAGGAGGAATCGGATTCGGTATTATCTTTCCGAGATAATCATTTATTTCTCCTTCCAACCAAATATACAATATTAGATAAGCATACGATTACCACATGGATACTGAAACACGATAATTACCCGGAGTAGCTGCAAGCTCAAAAGCCCTCTGAACTTCATTAATAGGAACTTTATATGAAATCATTTTATCTACTTTTACAAGCCTTTTGCTGAGCAGATCCGCAGCTATCACATAATCCGAAAAATCCGCTCCATAAGTTCCTATAAGCTCATATTCGTTATAATGAATCTTATTTGAATCTATATTAAGTTCCGGAGTGGGATAGCCAGATGCAAAGAATAATATTCTTCCCATTGTTGAAAGCAATTGTATCCCCTGGTCGTTGGCTTTAGTATTTCCAACTGCAAGTATAACCGCATCCATTCCCCTTCCCTCTGTTATTTCTTCAACTCTTTTAGCTATATCCTCCTTAGACGGATTTATAGTCGCTAAACCAAGGGACTGGGCTATTTTACATCTTTCTTCATTAATTTCACTTACAAGTACATTCCCTCCGTATATTTTCGCCACTTGTGCATTAACAAGTCCCAAATTACCTGCTCCTATTACAAGAACATTATCATTTGGCTTTACTCTGAGCCTTTTTATTCCATGAACTGCTGTGGAAGTAGGTTCTAAGTAACCGCCTTCCTCATATGGCAAATCGTCCCCCAACTTTAAAACTCTCTTTGAATTTACGACAAAGTATTGAGCCATTCCAAAATATCCTTCAATACCATCAATTTCAATTTGTTTCGGCTTATTAAGGCATCTGCTCGTATGCCCCATACGACAATAAAAACATTCTCCGCATGCTCTGCTTCCCTGAGCAATAAATCCTACATGCATACCTACTTTCAATTCAGGCCTTACATTTTCTCCTATTTCTATTATTTCTCCCGACATTTCATGGCCGGGCACCCATGGTAACTTTCTTCCCTGAGATTTACGAAGTCCTGCCCATGTCTGCCAATCCGTCGTACATATATTACATTGATAAATCTTCACTAACACTTCTCCCGCTCCAACTTCCGGCACATCCATTTCTTTTACACTCATCTTTTTTATATCTTCCATTACTGCTACTTTCATCTTCATAATTTTAATTCCTTCCTTTATATTTAAAAAGTAATTTTATTTTTACCATACCAAACTTTATATGAAAACCCTTTTTAACTAATTTTTATATGTAAAATTTTCCTGTTCATTGTAAAAAATATTCTTTGATATGATAAAAGTATTCCTATATACTTTATTATACCAAAGAATATTAAATAATTTGGCTATTTAATTAATAAATATAATTCAAAACTATATACTGTATTATAAATCATAGGCTTTTATCATATTTTTAATATCATTAATCACTTCGTCTTTCGGCATACTGATTGGTTTTCTTGTTATCCCGGCTTGAATTCCCATTAGATTCAATGTTGCTTTCATAACACTGGGTGCTACACATTTTTTTAAATTCATTCTTAATAAATCTATTTTATTCCTTTGCTCTTGGGCTTTTACCAAATCACCTTTTAAATACTCATCATACAACTTTACCTCAATATCAGGTAAAACATTGGAAGTTGCCGCGACACTGGCAACCGCGCCTGCTTTAAATGCGTCTAACATTAAGGAATCCGAACCGTTAAGCACCATAAAGTCTTTATGTTTTGAAATCTTAATATATTCCTTTTGATTCTCAAAGTTTCCGCTGCTGTCCTTAATTGCCACTATATTGGGTAATTCGGCTAATTTATCAACAATCTTGGGTTCAATGTTAATTCCCGTTTGTCCGGGTATATTATATAAAATAATTTTAGCTTCTGTCTGATCAGCAATTGCTTTATAATGCAAATATAAATCTTCTTGTGTCGGTACCAAATAATATGGTGTAACAACAGAAATATAGTCTGCCCCTGCATCAACTAATCTTCTTGTAAGATTAATCGTTTGCATAGTACTGCAGCAACCTGAACCTGCACAAATAACAATTTCTCCACCTACCTCTTCAACGATTGCCTTTGTCAACTCAACCTTTTCATCATCGGTAAGCAGGTGAAATTCCCCATTTGTCCCAGCTATAAATAAACCATGAACACCTTTACTAACCAACCATCTTGCCATCTTTTTCGCTGAAACTAAATCAAGGCTTTCGTCTTCATGAAATGGTGTAACCATAGCTGTTATAATACCTTTTAATTTTTTCATATTGATCCTCCCTCTAAAACTTTTAATACATTATCAACTGCAATTTTCATTGTATTATTATCTGATTCAACCGTGAAAGATGCCGCATGGGGTGTAATGCTATAGTTTGGTAAATCAATAATAGCTTTATCCCGTTCTTTTAATTCGACATCTTCAATAACGTATCGAATTTTTCCTTCAGTTAATGCTTGATAAAGGGCTTTGTTTTCAACCAATCCTGCTCTTGCACTGTTTATTAAAATAGCACTTTCTTTCATTCGGTCAAATACGGACTTATTAATAATTCCTGCCGTATTTTCGGTTAACGGTATATGCAAACTTATATAATCCGATTCCTGAATAAGTCTGTTTTGGGAAACAAGTTCAATTAATTCAGAATCACTCTGCATAACATACGGATCATACGCAATTACTTTCATTTCAAAACTAAGAGCTATTTTGGCAACTTTTTTCCCAATTGCACCTAACCCTAAGATTCCTAAAGTTTTCCCGTATAGTTCTTGCCCGATAACCCTTTCTTCATTACCATTTTTTGCTTGGTTACTTATATTTACAAAATCTCTGGATGCCGATAACATCATCAATATTGTCATTTCGGCAACTGATCTTGAGTTTGCTCCCAATGCTTTGCATACTTTGATACCCATTTTATTTGCATACTTAACATCAATGTTGTCCAAACCAACCCCATATTTTGATATCACCTTTAACTGTTTTGATTCTTTGAGAATTTCCTCATTCAGTAAATCATTTCCTGTAATTATTGCATCGGCATCCTCAATCTTGTCAAGCAGTTCTTCATGTAAAAATCTACGATTTAATGAATTATAATCGACCTCATATCCTCTTGATTCCAATAAATCGATAAAATACATACCTTTTGTATTAAACGGTCTTGGTGTAATTACAATTTTTCCCCTGCTCATATTACAAAACTCCTAAAAAGGTCAGTCCCAAACTGGCAACTAAAATACACAGTAAAATTCGCAAATAGTGCGGACCCCTTTTTTGAATATAAAAGTATATTGCAAAAACAACAAGAATTGGTAATAACGACGGAACAATTTTATCAAGCATATCCTGAATTACAATAGTATTTCCTCCCCCTGTCGTTATCTTTAAAGGAGTTGTAATTTTAACATAGGTCGCGGACAATGCCCCCATCATAAACAACCCAAACATTCCGGCACCCGCAATAATCTTACGGATTTTACCTGAATGTAATATCTCAACAATTGAATTCTTTCCCTTCTGATAACCTATTTGTATTGCAAACTTACTGATAAACCACATATAAGTTACTTGATAAATCAGAGGAATTAATGAACCAAAGAAAGAACCATTCATTGCAAAAGGAATACAAATTCCCATAACAATCGGCCTAAAAGTCCCGAAATCTAAAGTATCTCCAATGCCGGCAATCGGTCCCATCAATCCTGTTTTTAGACTTGTAATTAACTCATTTGTGGTTTTTTTCTCTTCTTCAGTTTCACTTGCAGCTTTTTCTTCCAAAGCAATCGTAATACCATTAATAACGGTTCCCCAATTAGCTTGCGTATTATACATTGTTAAATGACGTTTGAGTGCTTCTGACAAATCTTCTTTGTTCGGATACAATTTTTTCAAAATATCTAACATTGAATTACAGAATGCCAAGGCCTGAAGTCTTTCAAAGTTTAAAGATGTTTCAGAAAAAGCATTCCAATGAAACCAAGCTTTTTTTATATCTTTTTTAGTAATAAGTTCATTTTTTATTTTCTGTTCACTTTTTTTTACCATAATTATCTTCCTCCTTCCTCCAATGTAGCATCTTTATAAAATAACATAAGAATCAATACGATACAAATACCGAAAATTGAAACTCCTATAGTACTTAATCCTGTATAAGCAACTAAAAAATAGCCGGCAATAAAAAATGGAATAAACTGCCTTTTCCCAATGACAATCATAGTTATGGCAAATCCCAATGCTGGCAATATATTACCTGCTGTAGCTAAGCCCTGAGTTGCCCAAGTCGGAAGAGCACTGACAAAACCTTGAATTGCTTCAGGCCCATACAGGCAAGCAACAAATACAGGTATAAATCTCATAGGAAATGCGAGCAAAAGAGGATAGATTGTTGCTGCTTTCCTTATTCCTTTTACGTCACCATTTTCCGCATACTTATCAGCCATATGAATAAAGCCGGAATTCAATGTTTTTCTTACATTTTCCAACACTACACCCAATAATCCCAAAGGAATGGCTAAAGATACTGCTACAACAGGATCAATTCCTGAAGTTAGTGCAATGGGAATTGCAATGCATGATGCTAATCCTTCGTCTGCCGGTGGATTCCCTCCCGGTGCAATTGAGCCTATATAAATCATTTGTAATGTAGCACCAACTGATAATGCAGTCGGCACATCGTTGAACAAAAGTCCAATAAATGGTGCAATTGATAACGGCATCCTCATAATTGAAAATCCGTACCATACTTTGGCTTGCGATATCCAATAAATTAAAGCGATAATCAGAGCTTTTACTACAGTCATTTCGCTTCCCATCATATACTCCTCCCTTTTATCTTAATTTACTTATTATTTTTAATTTGATATTTATTCTGTCGAAAATGAATTTGATAATTATGATTCATAGTTATTCTTTCCTTTAGAATTTAAATTTTTTTAATATTTTTTGCAATTCTGCCGGTTTATCTTCGGGAACAGTTTGGAAAAATACCTCTACACCTCCTTTTTCCATTTCCGTTAAGATATCTGCATCTTCTTTATTAAGGGTTATTTGATTATATACTACTTTTCTTCCCGGAGCAGAACCAAGTCCTCCTATCTGAATTTTGGAAATCGGAAAGCCCTTTTCCCATGCGGAAAAAGCATTGCTTACATTTTGAAATAAGACTAATAACTTACCATCTCCCATTTTGTTTTTATTCCATGAATCCACTGCATCTTTTATGGTGAGCATTTCAACCTTAACGCCAGGAGGTGCTGCCATTATATATATCTTACTCATAAAAGGATCTTGATAAAGTTTATCATCTATTACTTCTATACGCTGTGCATTTGTTCTCTTCATCCATTTGGTTATTACCTGACCGTGTATAAGCCTGTAGTCTATTCTTATAAGACTAATATCAGCCATTTATTTCCCTCCTCTTTTATTTTTATTAAGCATGGTTTTTAAACAAGGTAGTTATCTCTTTACATGCTTCTTTACCTACATTTGCTACTGCCACCGCTAATTCTTTTCCGCAGACTCCGTTTTCCCTTAAGGAATCTGCTTCTATCAGCATAGCAATATTTAAGCCGCTCACAATAGAAATATCATAATCCCTTGAAAGTGCAATAGCCACATTAGATGGAGTCCCTCCAAATAAATCTACAAATACTAAGGTATCTTTTGGTGCCTTTTCCAAAACATTTTTTATGTCATTAGTGAAATCATTCAAAGACATATTGGGTAGTAGTGAAAAAGTATAAACATTCTTTAATTTTCCGAGAATCATTTCTGCACTCTTTACTAATTCTTTTCCTGCATCTCCATGGGTAAGTATTATTATCCATGGGCTTGTATGCTCTTTAATTTTTGCCACCTCCCCTGTGATGATTTATCTGTTTATTACCTTTCGTATATTAAATTAAGCAATTAACATGCCAACTCATGTATTAAATTTTTCAGCCTGTCAACATAAGAAAAGAACAGCTTTTTTCAAATATACAAAAAGCTGTTCTTTTCTACTTGATATATGTTTAATGTGTATTAATGTGTATCGTCAAAATGTGTATCAATTAAATCCATTATATATCCGATTTCTGTATCGGGAATTTCCATGCCGAAAGTTTCTTCAACTATCTTTAATGATTCCTTTATATTCTTGTAAAGCATGGGAGCATTTCTTATAGATTCATCAATATTGTCATAGGAAAGGGGTTCTTTTTTTAAGGCTCTTTCAACCATACAACAGCTATGAAGCATGAATGCTGTTTTAAAGTCATCTCTGTCCTTTACCTCCAACAGTTTTATAAGTTTACTATAAGAACTGCTTATGGCATTGTAAGCCTTAACCGGATTTAAAAAATTAAGAGAATTTTCTATCATCTTTACGGTTAAGTTAGGAATTTGTATATCATTTTCTAATTCCATCCTATGATAAATATTTCCTCCTTCTATGATATTATTAATATCCATAAACCCATTCCCAATTAATATCTCATTTATCGGTATATAAGGAACATCAGGAATTTTTAAATCAACGCTTCCAACAACTGCAATGATATTTTCTTCCTCATCTATCTCTATATTATTCACATTATAGATATTCATTGGTTTTATGACAATATTATAAGCTGTTATAGCCGGTAAATTATTTTTTAGAAGGTCCGCAAGTTTTACTGCCGTACCTTCTCCTGTCACACAAGTTGTAATTATAATTCTTGTTTTCCTGTTATCTTTTAACAAGTTGCTCAAGCTTCTTCCCATATAGGGAGTAGAATATTTTAAATCTTCTACCAGTTGTTTGAGAGTCATTTCCGGAATCATACATTTTCTTACCGCTTCAAGTACCACCGGTGTCGAAATTGTTTCCACAGCTCTTACATCTATATTTGTCTCCTTTTTTATTATTCCTTCAAAGGATACAAGAGAACCCATGTCAACTAATATTAAAACTCCCTTCCCCTGATTAATCTTTTTTACCATTTCAATTGCCTTAGTCAGTATACTGTCCACTTTTTCATCAAGAGGCATATCTATAGACTTGCAATCATCAGTATCCAAAAGACTATTAACAACATCTGCTATGCTGGAAGCAGTATGCTTTCCATGGGCTAAAACTATAACTCCTATCTTTTTATTTGAATTCTCCGAATCAATCGCATATAAAAAGATTGCTATAAATCCTATTTCTTCTTCCGGTATCTCTATGTCTAATTTATCCTCCAAAAGTCTCTTTACCAATTTGGCTGTATCATATTCATCAGGATGATTGACTGCTATTTCGTTCAAATTTTCGTTGTAAGCTACCTTACCTTCTGAAATTCTTTCTATTAAAGAACTTATATGCATGGATAAAGCAATAGTAACATTTTTACTGTAATGCTTTTTTAATTTCCGTTCTGCAATGTCAAGAGCCATTTCTACAGCATTATAGACTCTCGGGCTTACAATTTTAAATATCTTATTTTCATCTGAAATTTTTCCCTGTATATCAATTTTCTTTATCAATCTTCTCAAATATTTTTCTATGATTTCATTCATTTTTCTGTTTATCTCTGTCTCTGAACATCCTTGATGATCATAAAAATAATATTTGTTGTTTATTTCCTTATAAATTTCATCAGAAACATCATATTCATCCATAGAAATAAGATCTCTACTGTTATTCTGAGTAAATTTATAATATTCTTTATTATCAATATCCAGCAAATCTTCAAGTTCCTCTCTTTTATCTCTGCTGTTTAAAAGTCCGTGGTATACATTTTCGGGAACCAAAGGTGTGTCTATTTCAACAACTTTTTTATGATATGTTTTATATTCTAAAAAGCCTCTTGCACACATCAATTGAATATCGGCTTTCAACTGCCCTATATTTCCCGTACAATCATATAATAATAAGGCTTTTATTACATCTTTATAAACTTTTATGGGAACATTCATACATTTGACTTGATCACCGAAGAACTGCTTTATTAAACGGTACCTCTCTGTAAGAGGCCTATCCGATAAAGTCGGTATTTTTATTACCATAGGAATCCTTCTAAGAAAAGTTTTTAAAAGGACCGAATCCGCATCTTCCGTTGTGGCTGCTATAAGAAGTACATCGGCACTTCTCATATTTTCCGTTTCTCCCAATCTTCTGTATACATTCTTATCCATAAAATAAAACAGCATTTCTTGACTTTCCGGGGAAAGCCTGTGAACTTCGTCAAGTAATAATATTCCGCCGTCAGCTTTTTCGAGTAACCCGGGTTTGTCCTGGTCTGCACCGGTAAATGCACCTTTAACATGACCGAACAATTGGGATAAAATCAATTGAGGATTTTCAGCATATTTAGCACAATTAAAAACTATAAATTGCGCCTTTGGTTTAACCTTTCCTATCTGTACAGCATATTTATACATCATTTCTGCGAACATGGTTTTTCCTACTCCCGTAGGTCCAATCAGCAATGTATGCATCCCTCCCGACGGATAAAGAATGGCAGCCTTTGCTTGTTTTATAGGAACCTCCATACTCTGATTAGCCCCTATAATATGTTCAAAGATATCGGAATTTTCTTCAATCTCTTTGTCATCAGAATTATAATCAGATTTTAATAATAAATCTATAGACTCTAATTTTGTTATATTTCTATTAAGTTTTTTCCCTAAAATCTTTTCAATTCTCCTTTTATCTATATAATGAACAGGTTTTCCCATAATTTTTATAACTCTATTTTCTGAAACCAGGATATTTAATTCTTTACTTACATTGTTTCTGAGGATATTCAATTTTTCTCCTATTTCAGTTGCATCAAATCCACAATTACCATTTTTCAAATCTTTCAAATTTATATTTTCGGATAATATCTGCAATATATTATATACTTTTTCTTTTCTGTTCATATCAAGACTTCCTCCAATTTGACCCAAAATAATATAAATTTATAAAAACAAATACTCAATCCCTTTATCCGGACAAATATTTATCTATAATTTCAATTCATATGAACTTGCATTATCTCTTTTGTCAACTTCTACAAATCCCATGGATTTAAATAAATTCTGTGATCTGTTATTATAAGAATAAATATCCGGTATATATATTTTGGTTAATCCTATAGATTTGGCTCTTCCTATGAGTTTCCCAATGACTTTTTTCCCTATTCCCTTACTCCAGTATTTTTCGTCGCCTATTACTATAGGCATATTTTGTTCAGATAAAGTAACGTCACCAATAGCCTTCCAAATATCTTTTTCATATACTTCAATAAAATATAGTTCTCCGATACTGCTTAAATATCCGTACATCCTATTTATTATATTCATATCGTAAGTTTTATCGGTGATTCCCTCGGAGTAATATAATATCTTTGGATTCTTATACCAAGGCAATGCTGTCTCCCACTGAAGTCCATCGGGGTTTCTTAATCTTAAACCTTTATCTATATTAATGACATCGGGTTGAACAATATCTCTAAAAGGCATTTTTTATTCCTCCTTTTATTCAATAAACATTTATAATTATTATATTTTTTACCGTTTTTAGACCTTTTACAATCATTTTTAATATAAGTCGACTTTTTTCTTATCATCAGTATACCACAACTCTTTTCCTTTTGCTAATTCTAATGATATCGACGTAGTTTAGTTAATATATGGTGGCTTTTTATGTGAAAAAAGTGTATGATATTTATGGAAACAATTTTAGGAGGTTTAAAAAAATATGAAATATGATTTAATAATTGTAGGAGCTGGACCTTGTGGAATATTTACAGCTCTTGAAATGAAAAAATTAAATCCAAAGGAAAAAATTTTATTGATAGAGAAAGGAAATTCTATTGAAAAAAGAATATGCCCGAAAAGAAAAACAGGGGTATGTGTAAATTGTACTCCATGTAATATTACAACCGGGTTTGCAGGAGCCGGAGCATATTCCGACGGAAAATTATCCCTTTCTCCAAATGTAGGCGGAAATCTCCCTGAATATATTGGTTATGAAAAAACCATGGAATTAATAAACTATGTTGACAGCATATATTTAAATTTTGGAGCTGATAAAAAAATTTACGGAATCAACACAAAGCATAAAATTGACAAAATACGCAAAAAAGCTATTATCAGCAATTTAAAATTGGTAGAATGTCCTATAAGACATATGGGAACTGAAGAAGGCTATAATATTTATTTAAAAATAGAAAAATATTTAAGAGAAATAGGTGTTGATTTTTCTTTCAGAAATCCTGTAAAGGATATAATTCTCGATGATTCAGGCAAAGTTAAGGGAATAATTGCTGATAAAGAATATTTCTCTGATCTTGTAGTTATAAGTGTGGGAAGAGAAGGTTCAGATTGGTTAAAAAACTTGTGTAGCAAACACAATATAGAAACGGAAACAGGCGATGTAGACATCGGAGTAAGAGTGGAGACCAGAAATGAAATAATGGAAGAACTAAACGATGCTATGTACGAGAGTAAATTAATATACTATACCCCTACTTTTGATGATAAAGTAAGAACATTTTGTACCAACCCCGGAGGAGAAGTTGCTACAGAATATTATGACGGAAATTTAGCCGTTGTTAATGGTCACAGTTATAAATCCGAATCTTTAAAAACCGAAAATACCAACTTTGCGTTATTGGTTACAAAACATTTTACAAAGCCTTTTAATTCTCCTATAGAATACGGAATGCATATTGCAAAGTTAGGAAATATGTTATCAGGAAATAAAATATTGGTTCAAAGGTACGGTGACTTTAAAAGAGGAAGAAGAACTACCGAAGAAAAATTATATAGAAATAATATCATTCCTACGTTAAAAGATGCTGTACCCGGCGACTTAAGTTTAGTACTTCCCTATAGATTGATGAAGGATATAGATGAAATGCTTGCTGCTTTAGACAATGTTTCACCGGGAATTGCCAGTGATGAAACACTTTTATACGGAGTTGAAGTTAAATTTTACTCAAATAAAGTAAAAACAAATAAAAAATTTGAGACAAATATAAAAGGACTATATGTAGGAGGAGATGGAGCCGGTATTACAAGAGGCCTTATGCAGGCCAGCGTAAACGGAGTGGTCTTGGGAAGAGAACTATTTGAAATTTAATTAAAATACGGATTTTTAGTTCATTCTTTTGGCATGGAGTTCATTACTCATGATGCCAAAAATGAACATATACATAGATTTGGACATAAAACTCCAAATCTTTTTTATTATGACTCATGGAAAGGCATTATTTTTCTTTAATATATATTTCCCGTTAAATGGGTTTCAAAAAAGGCTTCCTCAATTTATTTCTTCTTTATATAGAAGCCTTTTTTATAATTCTGAAACTACCCGATTTTAAAGCATCTCATGGAAACACTGCCATTTTGGATGGACTCATGAACATATTCTATTTTATCATCCTCTTTTACCATGCCCAAAGAGTAAATCATAGGCAGATAATGTTCATCCGTCGGGACGGCTTTTCTTGACAGATCCCCATATTCCTTATAACTAACTAAGCTCTTAAAATTTTTTTTATTAATATCTTCTTTTACAGCATTATCAAAATCAATAGCCCATTCATACGGTTTAGCATTTTCTTTAAAGATAGCCGCTCTTAAATTATGAACAATATTTCCGCTTCCAATAACTAATATTTTCTGCTTTCTTAGGGAGTACAATTTTTTCCCTAACTCATAATGTTGAAAAGTATTTTTAGTTAGATCTAAACTCATCTCCAATACAGGAATATCTTCGTCCGGGTATATAAATTTTAAGACTGCCCAAGCAGCATGATCTATTCCCCTGTTTTCATCTATTTTTATATATTCTTCTCCTACCGTGCCTCTTATAAATTCAGCCATCTCTCTTGAACCGGGTGCCTGATATTTTATTTTATACAATTCCTTAGGAAATCCATAAAAATCATATATCTGTTCAGGAGCTTCGGAACCCGTTATATAAGTTCCCCGGGTAAGCCAATGAGCAGATACTACTAAAATAGCATCCGGAACCGGCAAATCCTTTTTTAACTTTAGAAGATCTTTTGTATACTCATTATCACTTATTATGTTCATAGGTGAACCATGCCCTACAAACAATGCAGGAAACATATCAATTCCCCCTTTCATAATTATTTAACATTTTAGTCTATACCCAAAGTATTCTACATATAATAAAATATTAAAAAATAATAATTGAATTTTTTTTAAATAACAAGTATAATAATAGATGTCATTAAAAATAAAAGGAGGTCGCGAAAATGAAAAGTATCAGTATAATTTTAAGCATAAAGAAGTTTGTCTTTGGCGGCAAAGATTTCATGTCACGGCCTATGCCTATTTTTTGATGATTACATAATTTAGATCAAAAAAGCCATAGGTGTGAAATTCCTATGGCTTTTCAGCTTTTATAAATAAAAAGTATTTCATTATTCCTTTATCAGTTCAATTTACTTTTTGTTGTGAATAAATGCTTAAAACCATAGGATCAAAGTTTATCTGTTCTATGGTTTTTTATTCTATTTATAACAGGAGGCGATATGTTGAAAAGTATTAAATCTTTATGGAATTTTATGAAAGGAAGCAGAACCATATATTTATTTGGAATTATAAGTATAATTCTTGCAACATTCTTTACGGTATTAACTCCTCTTTTTATCAGAACTACTATTGATTCAATTATTGGAGACACCCCGATAAGTTCTGTTTATATAATAAAAATAATAAATTTTCTGGGAGGCAGAGAATACCTCAAAGAACACCTTTGGGTAATGGGAGGATTTTTAATATCATTAACACTCCTACGGGGAATATTTTTATACTATAAAAGTACTCTATCCAGCAAGTCATCTGAAAAAACCGCTAAAAAAGTCAGGGACGAATTATACGATCACATTCAAAAACTTCCCTATGAATACCATGTAAAAGCTGACACAGGAGAATTAATTCAACGGTGCACTTCCGATGTTGAAACCGTGAGGAAATTTCTTGCCGTTCAATTGGTCGAAATAGGAGGTTCCATATTTACACTGATTTTCGTATCTTATATAATGTTTAATTTGAATGTAAAAATGACAATGGTATCAATGATCGCAGTCCCCATAATATTTGTTTTTGCAGTAGTATTTTTTTCAAAAGTTAAAGTCGCTTTCGAAGCAAGTGATGTGGCAGAAGGAAAAATGTCCACTGTCCTTCAGGAAAATTTAACGGGGATCAGGGTGGTTAAAGCCTTTGCAAGAGAAAAATACGAAATAGGAAAGTTTGATGAAAAAAATAAAAATTATAAGGATTTAACATATAGATTGATAAAACTTCTGGCTTGGTACTGGGGATGTTCGGACTTTTTGTGTATGATGCAAATTGGCGCGGTACTAATAGTGGGAAGTCTGTGGACATCAAGGGGCAATATATCTTTAGGGACTTTGGTGGCATTTGTCAGCTACGAAGAAATGCTCTTATGGCCTGTAAGGCAAATGGGAAGAGTCCTTACAGATATGGGTAAAGCTTTTGTTTCGTTAAAAAGGATTGGTGAAATATTTTCAAACCCAATTGAAATTATGGAAGAAAACCATGAAAAGCCAAGAATAGAAGGAAATGTATCATTCAATAATGTATATTTCGAATATGAAAAAAACAAACCTATTCTTAATAATATAACTTTTGATGTTAAGAAAGGAGAAACGGTTGCCATATTAGGCCCCACAGGTTCAGGTAAAAGTTCTCTTGTTTATCTTCTTGCAAGACTCTATGAGTATAAAGACGGTTCCATTACCATAGACGGCATAGAGCTTAATAAGATAGATAAAAAATGGATAAGAAAAAATGTAGGAATAGTACTTCAAGAACCTTTCCTCTTTGCCAAAACGGTTAAAGAAAATATTAAATTATCCAATCCAATGATGGACGACAGAAAAGTCTTTGAAGCAGCAAAAGTAGCAAGTATCCACAAAGATATTTTATCCTTTGAAAACGGATACGAAACTGCCGTAGGTGAAAGAGGGGTATCCCTTTCAGGAGGCCAGAAACAGAGAATCGCCATTGCCAGAACAATAATAAACGAATGTCCCATAGTTGTATTTGACGATTCTTTAAGTGCCGTAGATACGGAAACGGATATTTCAATAAGAAAATCTTTAAATCTTAGGAGAAATTTATCTACTACTTTTATCATTTCACACAGGATATCTACCGTCTGTGAAGCAGATAAAATTATAGTATTGGATAAGGGAAATATTGTTCAACAGGGAACCCATTATGAGCTTTTAAAAGAAGACGGATTATATAAAAGAATATATGATATACAAAGTTGTCCTCATGAGAATTATGAATATGAGATGAATTTAAAAAATGCATAAAAGAGGTGGTACTTAATGGAAAATGAAAAAGACGAAAAGATAAATATTGCTCTTTGGAAAAATTTTATTTCCTTTGGCAAACCATATAAAAAAGAATTTAAGATTTTAATAATTGTAATGGCTTTTGTAGGAATAATAGATGCAGTTTTTCCTCTTATGACAAAATGGGCAGTTGATAATTTGATAACAAACATAAGCACCAAAAAATTTGTTAATTTTTCAGTTCTTTATGCTTTATTAGTTGCAATACAAGCCATAAACGCTTATCTCCTCATATCTACCGCAGGTAAAATAGAAATGGGAATGGCATATAATATAAGAAAAATCGGATTTGAAAAGCTTCAAATACTCCCTTTGTCTTATTATGATCATAAAGCCGTAGGATGGTTAATGGCAAGGATGACTTCAGACATTGCAAGATTAAGCGAAACAATTTCCTGGGGACTTGTAGATTTTATATGGGGTATAACTTTGATGGGTACTATAATGGTTGTAATGCTTATAATGAATTGGAAATTGGCACTGATTACTCTTTCCGTAGTACCTCCCCTTATTTTAATAAGTCTATATTTTCAAAAGAAAATACTTAAAGCTTATAGAAACGTAAGAAAGATAAATTCTAAAATAACTGCCTCTTTCAATGAAGATATTCAAGGTGCTAAAACTACAAAGACCTTAGTCAGAGAAGAAAAAAATTTAGAGGAATTTTCTGATATCACTAATAAAATGAAGGTTAGTTCTATTAGAGCCGTGACATTATCTGCCATATATCTTCCCATAGTATTAACTCTGGGAAGTATAGGAACCGCCCTTGCAATAAATTTTGGTGGAAAAAGTGTTATGAATAACGTTATGAGCTACGGTACCCTGATAGCATTTATGTCTTATACCATACAGTTCTTTGAACCGGTAAGACAATTGGCTGCTATATTTGCAGAACTTCAATCCGCTCAAGCTTCTGCAGAAAGGGTTTTCTCCCTTGTTAACGAAACGCCCGAAATTATAGACAGACCGGAAATAACTGAAAAATACGGAGATTTCTTTGAACCTAAAGAAAAAAATTGGCCTTTAATTAAGGGAGAAATCAAATTTAAAAATGTTTCTTTTTGTTATAAAGAAGGAAAAAAGGTATTAAATAATTTTAATCTCCACGTAGAATCAGGAGAAAACATTGCTCTGGTAGGAGAAACGGGTTCGGGGAAAAGTACAATAGTTAATCTCCTGTGCAGATTTTATGAACCTACGGAAGGAGACATCGAAATCGACGGAATCAATTATAAAAGTATGCCTCAAATATGGGTCCATGAAAATTTAGGATATGTTCTTCAATCCCCCCACCTTTTTAGTGGAACCATTAAAGACAATATCAAATACGGGAAATTGGATGCAACTGATGAGGAAATTATAGAGGCAAGTAAGCTTGTAAATGCTCATGAGTTTATATCCAATTTAGAGAAAGGATATGAAACTCCCGTGGGAGAAGGAGGAGGACTTCTTTCAACAGGGCAAAAGCAGCTTATCTCTTTTGCAAGAGCGGTAATTAGAAATCCAAGAATATTTATATTAGATGAAGCTACTTCTTCAATAGATACGGAAACTGAAAAAATAATTCAGAATACTATTCATAAAGTCTTAAAAGACAGAACAAGTTTTATAATTGCTCATAGACTTTCAACCATTAGATCTGTAGACAGGATTTTGGTTATTAGTAAAGGAAAAGTAATTGAGGAAGGAAACCATGAAAATCTTCTTAAGAAAAAAGGATATTACTATAAATTATATACTAATCAATTTATAGAAGAGCAATCAAATGCATTAATGAATTAAAACTTCAGTAGGGTTGTTCCCTGCTGAAGTAAAATAAAAAGATTTTTATTTTGCTGCATAGCTGGAGAATATTATGTAATGGAGGAATTAACTTTGAAGGAATTAGAAATAGCAATTAAATTGAGGAAAGAAGGAAAACTAAAGGAATCAAATGAAATTTTAATAAACCTTGTAAATGAATATCCCGATGATCCAATGATTAATTACCAGTGCGCATGGAGTTTTGATTCCTTGGTTTTAGAAAAAAATGCAATACAATATTATGAAAAGGCCATTTCCATAGGATTACCCGATAAGGAATTGCGAGGTGCCTATTTGGGTTTAGGAAGTACCTACAGAGCATTAGGCCAATATGAAGAATCACAAGAAGTATTTAAAGACGGATTAGTTAAATTCCCTCAGGATAAAGCCATGAAAGTTTTTTACGCAATAACTTTATACAATTTAAAAGAATATTCTAAAGCAATGGAAATTTTACTTTATACTATTGCTCAAACATCTATAGATGAGAATATTAAAAATTATAAAAAAGCAATAGAATTTTATTCTGATAAGTTAGATGAAATATGGTAATTTAATGCACATAATTATATATTTGAAGTAAGCAATGAGACCTGTGGAATCATATTTGAAAATCAAACTTATGGGCTTTGTGACAGCAATCCGGACTGTCACAAAGCCCATAAACTAAATAAAAATTATTTTCTATTTAAATCTATATTCTTTATTTCAAATACCCTCAGAGAACTTTCTATATCTTTTTCCAAAGCTAATTTTCCATACTTGTCCACTTCATTTTTATCTTTTGGACCATGATGAAGGCTTGCCGGACCTGCAATGCATCCTCCCTGACATGCCATTCCTTCTATAAAGTTGCCGTTAAGCCTTTTTACCTTTGCCATTTTTAATGATTTGTCGCATTCTTTCAATCCGTCACAAGGAACAGGCGTGAAATCTACATCCAACTTTTTAACTTCTATTACATGTTTTATTGACTCAGTTACTCCTCCGCTTCTTGCAAATATTCTTCCGAAATATGAAGCATTGTTTAATTCTCCATCCCCACATTCTGCTAAATTTATTTCTGCGGCATCCAACATAGCTGCAAGCTCTTCAAAGGTTATAACAAAATCAACATCTTCTTTCAGTTCTCCTTCCGTTATCTCCGCTTTTTTGGCAATACAGGGCCCTATAAATACTACTTTTGCCTTATCGTCTATATCCTTTATAAGCCTTGCCGTAGCTATCATAGGAGAAACGGTATTTGATATTTTATCTGCAAGCTGAGGATAATATTTTTTTATATAAGAAACAAAAGCAGGGCAACAGGATGAAGTTACATATCCCTTTTCTTCAACAGTTTCTTTAAATTCTTCTGCCTCATTAAGAGCTACCATATCAGCTCCCAAAGCTACTTCTACTACATCATGAAATCCAAGTTTTTTAATGCCGCTTACCACCTGTTCAATTTTCGCATAGGTAAACTGACTTGATATGGCTGGTGCTATTATAGCATATACATGAATATCTTTATTCTTTTTAGATTCATCGAGAATTTTTATTACATCAACTATAAAAGATTTGTCCATTATTGCCCCAAAGGGACATTGTATAACACAAGCTCCACATTGAATACATTTATCATTATCTATTACTGCTTTCTTGCTTTCATCATTACTAATTGCTCCCGAAACGCAGGCTTTTCTGCATGGCCTCATTACATCCGCAATAGCATTATAAGGACAAGCTTCTTTACATCTGCCGCATTCAACACATTTATCCTGATCAATATAGGATCTTCCTCCTACATGATAAATAGCACCTCGCGGACACGCTTCACTGCATCTATGAGCCAAACATCCTCTACATGCTTCCGTTACAAAGAACCTGTTTATGGGACATCTGTCACATGCTATGTCGATAACTTCCACTATATTCTTATTTTCTTTATTTCCTCCCATAGCAAGCTTTACTCTTTCCTTAGTTATTGCTCTTTCCTTATATATACAACACCTGGTCCTTGGCTCTGGACCCGGATCTATAATTAATGGAATAGTATCAAGTTTTTCTTCAAGGGTACCCTCCATTGCAAATCTTGCGACCTCTCTTAGAACCTCATATTTTATAAGTTGTACATCATTTTCAAACTTTCTCACATTTTGCATATTGCCTTTTCCCTCCATTATACATAAATTACGTTAACTTTTGTACCCAATGCTTTCATTTCAGCCACCAATTCCTGTACCACTTTCAGTTTAATACTTAAGTCTGCGGGAAAATCAGGATTTTGATGAGCGGGATTTATGGCCTTTCCTACCCACAAATTTAAATGAGTACAATCCTCAATTAATAATCTGACCAACTTTGAGGCTCCATCATTTTTATTAAAACTATAAAAAAGATTGTCCTTATATGGAGAATTAATATACCTTTTAATTTTCTCCACCGCCTTACTCAATGTTAAAACCCCTTCTGTAACCAAATCTATCCCCTCTATTTCCGCTGTCGGAGGTACTTCAGGATCGATAAAATCCATATTGGTTATAATTTCCCTGCCAAGTTCCCGTGCAACAATCTTTGCAGCGGTACCCCCACAGACAACTTTTTTTCCCTTTCCATTCATTAAATTTTCCACGGTTTTAGCATCATTTGACGAGTCCTTAGGAGGACCAGTAAACAGATCTACTATTTCAGGCTTTCTTATCTTAGCAATAACAACCGTAGTATCATCTCCTGGTTTGTCTCCATATAAATATTCACATGTATCAATCAAGGCTTTAGATATTTTACCTGCACTTTTTTCTTTCAATGCTACTTTACATAAATACTCTCCGACATTTTTCCACTGCCATCCGAGATTCAATATGCCTCCTACTCCTGCATGAACCACTCCATCACTAACTATAGCTAATAAATCATTTTTCTGCAAGGTTAAATTACATTCCCGAACTACAGTATTACTAATTTGAGTTTCCCTTCTCTTTAAATCAACAAGTTTTCCATCTCTAATTAAAAATATCGGAGGATTATCATATTCAGCAATATATGTCCTTCCATCTTCAAATATTTCAGCTATGGTAAAAGTAGAATAGGCTAATTTTCTAACTTTACATACAGGAAGAGTATGAATAACAGTATCTACGGTTTCATAAATATTAATGCCGCCTTCAAGCATTGAAATTACAATTTTGGAAGTAAGAGTTGAAAGAATATTGGCTTTCACTCCACTTCCCAATCCATCCGCCATAACTATCATATTTCTATTATCTTCTCTGATAATTTCTACTTTGTCTCCGCACAGCTCTTCTCCATCTTTATTTATGCTGCGATAAGCTATATCTACAAAATATTCTTCGCTCACTTCACATCACCATCTTTAAGAACCAATTCCTTCAATTTCGTCAGAACAACTTTTGTTTCTGCAGTAGTTTCTCCCAAAAGCCCTGCTATTTCTTGGGCAACTCTCATCTGTTTCTCAATAACATCTTGTGCTGCTTGGAGAGCATTCTCTTTTATTTTCACCAGCTCTTCTTTACTTTTCTCCTCATCTGTTATATCTGTCATTATTACAAGAAGAGCATTTTCCTTTTCTATTAAAATAATATTCTGCAGGAACAACATTCCATACTCTTTATAATAAACCTTTTGAAGTATTATGTTATCTTGAGTTTCTATTACCTTACGAAATATTTCATCATCCAATATAACCGATATGGGTTTCCCCATTATTTCCCCGGATTTAATATTGAATATTTTTTCACATACTTTATTAAACTCCACTACCTTCAAATCTTCGTCAACAACAAATATAGCATTAGGACTACTTTCAAAAATATGATTTGAAAGCCTTTCTGCTCTGCTCTTCATATAAGGCATGCACATACTTTTTTCTGCCATCCCTTCATATACAGCTTGTACCTTTTCTCTACACGTAGAATATCCACAAGCACCGCAGTTTAATTCATCCTCAGGCGTAAACTTATCAATAGACCTTAATATGGACTGTATTGTAGCTTCGTCAGCTTTAGGTCTATAGAAAGACTTATCCACGAAAACTTTCCCAAAATCTATGTCTTCAGGGATATCTATTTCATCTGTCGTAAAATTTTCATTTTCATAATTAACATATCTTTTTACTATCCTCTTTCTTTCATACTTACCCAAACTATCTTTCGGAACCCCGGGCCCATTAATGCATCCTTCCCGACAAGCATTTAATTCTACACATAATCCTTCAGTATCATCTTTCATAAGGGTATTTAACATATCAATGCACTCATCTATTCCATCTATATTCATGACGTCATATTTACTTCTGATATGATCGTCTAAAAAACTTCCAAGTACACCTCCCTTTAAGGGAAAATTTCTGCCCCGTTCCGTAGAAGATCTATCAAAAGGTGTATATTCCATATTATCTATGTCCAATTGGCTCTCATAAACCCATTCTTTCAATTCTTCAAAAGTCATAACAGCATCGATTACATCATCATGCTGAGCTTCCTTAGCTTCTACCTTCTTAGATATACAAGGCCCTATAAATATGACAAAGGTATCCATTCCATACACTCGCTTAATAAGCTTTCCATGAGCTATCATAGGAGATACTATAGGGAACATATACTTTGTCAATGAAGGAAAATATTTCTCTATCAAAAAATTAGCAGAAGGGCAGCAGGTAGTAATAATATTTTTATAATTTTTTTCTTTTAATTTCTTTTTATATAAATTAGCTACTATATCAGCACCTACCGCTGTTTCTTCTACATAATCAATACCTAATTTTTTTAATACTGTAACAATCTTTTCTGCAAAATCAGTAGAAAAAGAACCTACAAACGATGGAGCAACTGTTGCGACGATTCTTCGCTTCTCTTTAATAGCTTCTTTTATATCATTTAAATCGCTTTTTACTTTTCTGGCATTTTGAGGACAGGCTATAAAACAATGGCCACATGCAATGCATCTTTCTTCAACTATACTTGCCTGGTCATTCTTGAATTTAATAGCTTTAACCGGGCACACTCTTAAACACTTATAACAATGTTTACAATTTGCTTTGTTGAAGTTTAGGAGTTCCATTTTATACTCTCCCTATTACATATTTATTAAAAAACTCTTCCACGTTAGTATCATTTACTGAATATACTTCACCCTCATCTACTTTAACTGAAACAGCTTTTGTACATTCTCCAAGGCAAAATGCAGCTTTCACAACAACCTCATCATCCATATTGTTCTTCTTTATTAAATCTTGAAATCTGTTTATTATATTATAAGAACCTTTCAGATGACAGGCGCTTCCTATGCAAACATTTATAGTAGTCATGTCACAATCCCCCTTATTAGCTTCTATATATAACAGTATACTACTATGTTACTTTTTTATCAATTCCTTATTATAAATATATTGTTAAATATTTATTAATTTTTTTTATTGATAATAAAAAGATTAATCCACTTTATCCACATTATCCACAGGTTGAAGTGGATAACTTATGTAAACCATAATAATAATTATAATTACAATTATTTTTCTAAAATAAATTTACATAATATTTTTTATCAACATAAACTATTATTATCCACAGCAATTTATCCACAAAAAAAATTATTTATCATTCTCATTCGTTAAAGTATCTCATTAATCCCACATATATAGCCCAAGCAATTTTCTCCTGATATTTATCGTCATTTAGCAGCTTTTCCTCTTTTGTATTCGATAAAAATCCACATTCCACCAATATAGTGGGTACATTCACTTCTCTCAATAAATATACATCATCTCTTCCCTGTGGAACTCTTCTGTTATCTTTGTCAAGAACATTTCTTAATTCTTCTTGGACTAAATCGGCCATACGTTTGCTTTCCAAACAATCTTTCTTATAGAATACATGAGCTCCCGAATATTTGGATTTTGTAAAACTGTTTAAATGTATAGTTACAAATACATCGCATTTATTTTCTTCTATTATCTCTTTCCTTCTTTTCAAATCTTCACTTTTCTTTTCTTTTAATGTCTTTGATTTTTGTGTATATAATCCTTTTTCATTCTCTCTTGTAAGTATAGGAATACCCCCACTTTGCTCAATATATCTTTTAAGCTTTAATGCAATTTTTAAATTTATATCTTTTTCTGTTGTTCCTTCCTTTCCCACTGCCCCCGGATCTATTCCTCCATGACCTGAATCTATCCCTATAATCTTATTAGTTATGGGAAGATAAAAAGTTTCCATTGTAATTCTCCTGTAAGCAATTAAAAATATTATAATTCCGACTATGGCAATTAAAAACAAATATACAATTTTTTTGTTAATAACTAGTACCTTCATACGTATCTCCCCCTTTCATACAATTTCAAATATATACAAAAAGTTCTGTCAATATTACAAAAAAAATAAAACACCGAAATTTTGGTGTTTCTAAAATATACACTTTTTTGTTCCGAGGAAACTTGTGGGAGTTCCTTAATGTTGAAATCTTTTTTAGATTAAGCAATTATCCAATGATGCTGTAATCTTTTCTTTGTCCAAATGTAGACCGATAAAAACAAGCATTGTTTTACGGTCTCCGTAATGAGGGTCCCAATCTTTTTTAATACTGGGATTCTTGGCAAAAGCAGCCTTCTGTTCCTGCTTTGTGCCGACTGCAAGCCAACGCCCGAAGGGTGTTATATCAATTGATTTCCCTGCCTGCTCAAACAGAAAACTTGTATCGTTATGGTCATGTAGCCATATGAGACCTTTACATCGTACAACATTTTCCGGCCACTTTTTTATCCATTGATTAAGCTTTTTCTGACTGAAAGGTTGTTTTCTGGAATACACAAAGGAATTAATTCCATATTCCTCTTCTTCCCCTTCTCTTTCACCATCCTTGGCTTTTGCTATTTCCTGAATCCAACCCGGAGAAACGCAAGCTTTTTCGAAATTAAACCGGTGGGCATTTAGAATTTTTTCAGGGGCTACTTTTCCATAACTGGTCTCGATGATTTCTGCAGACGGCTGTAAAGTTTGTAGGATTGTTTTAATATCATGAAGCTGTTCCTTGCTGACCAAATCAACTTTGTTCAAAATAATTAGGTTGCAAAACTCGATTTGTTCCACAAGAAGCCGCGCAATATCCTCATCATCCAACTCATTAGTATGAAGCAATGTTGTACCCCCCATAAATTCGGATACCAAACGGTATGCATCCACAATAGTCGCAATAGTGTCCAGCCTGCAGATTTTTGGAAGTTGTCCATTCCCCAGACTTCCGTCAAGTAAAGTAAGGGCCTGGGCAATGGGAAGAGGTTCACAAATGCCGCTTGCTTCTATAAGAATATAATCAAAGCAGTTAGGCTTTACAAGTTCTGCAATTTGCTTTATCAAATCCGTACGAAGCGTACAGCAGATACAACCGTTTGACAAGGCAACAAGGCTTTTGTCGTTACGTGATATACTGTTTTCTTTTTCAATTAGGTCCGCATCAACATTGATCTCACCCATATCATTTGTAATTATTGCCACTTTCATGCCGCTTTGGTTACGTAGTACATAGTTAACCACAGTGGTTTTACCCGCCCCAAGGTATCCCGTGAGAAGCGTGATCGGAACGCGTTTTATTTTCATAATCATACATCTCCTTTAAATTTTCCCTTTTACACTCTTTTTTTATTACATACAAAAATTGATTTTCTAACAGTATAACAGAACATGACAAAAACTATAATATTAAAATAAAAAATGATTTTGCTCCTCAACATATTTCATTATAACAATATCATATTTGCAAATGATTTGCATTTATAAATGCAATACTATTATAATACCGGTAAATCAAAAACTCAAGTTATTAAATTGCAATCAGATAACTTTATTGCTACTCTCCCCACACACTGCAACGCAAGTGAACACAAGGGGACGGTTCTCTTGTGTCATTTTTCTGTTTCCATCTGGTTATCTATTATATAAATTTTTCTCCATAGATGAAGTTATAAAAATATTCAGCACAGCAAAAATTGAAGAAGCAATTCCTAAAAATTTAAATGAAGTACTTAGAGTAAATATATCTCCTATTTTTCCTATGAGAGGAAATATGAATATCATGAAAAAGCTAAACACCATACTCTGAAAAGATAGGATGGTTGATCTATTTTCGCTGGGAATAAGTTTATTTAAATAGTCACTCGTTACAATGTACATTATGGTTTCAAATATCTCTACAGCTATAAAAAATATATAAGAATATCTTGTAAAGCTTATCCCCCATATACAAATGCATGTAACTATGGGTAAAAATATTAATAAAAGATGTTCTTTAAAAAGCTTTTCTATTTTATGAACATTTGGAGCTACAAAGGCATTTATCAGCGAAGAAACGGCAAATATAACTCCTATTCTAAATTCATTTAATCCGCTGTCCTTCCAATAGTTTTGCAAATAATAAAATAAACTCGTTCCAAACACCGACATAACTTCTGCAAAAACAATCAATAGCGATATTTTCTTAGTATTTTTTACTATTTTAAAGCTATCCAATGTTTGGTCTTTAAAAACTTTAAAAGGATGAATATTGGCCAAATTCTTATTTCTACCTATACTGGGTTCTTGAAATAGCAAAGATTCTAAAAGAGCTATACCTGCAAATGCCGCACTTAATGCAAAAGGCCACACATAGTTCTTATGAGCTAAGTATCCCCCTAAGGTAAGGGCAAATATACAGCTTATCTCCAATATCATTTCATTAAATCCATTTATCTTCATATAGGTTTTCTCTTCTCCTAATTCCATAAGGGAATCATAAAGCAAGGCTTCCCCTGCCCCAGACTCTAAGTTATACGATACAGCAAGTATCGAAAAGGAAAGGGCAAATAAATAAAAGTTAGTTGATAAGACTAATACAATATTACTTATAATAAAAAACGCTCTTCCCAAGGTTCTGCTGACCTTTCTTCCATAAATATCGGCCACAGCTCCTGTGGGTACTTCCATGAAAAAAGAAGTTATGTGAAATATACCCTCTAAAAGTCCAAGTTTAGCAAGAGACAAACCTTTATTAGCCAAGTATAGCATCCACACTCCTTGGGTTAAATCCAATCTGTTTAAAAAAATAAATATATAGTTCAATTTTATATTTCTTCGTAAGCTTTTTTTATAGTTCATTTTAACAACCTCCATAGTAACGCATTTAAAGTTTTCAAAAAATATCAAAAATCAACCCACCCACCCTTTAGTGCGTACAAAAAAACCTAAGTAGGTTCTTTCTACTTAGGTTTAATGAGGCTATAATAATATATTTCAACCGAAAAGTATAAAGATGCTACTTGAAGTTAGTTTACATAATATCTAATTTTGGACACACTTCCCCTACGGCATCCAAAATCAAATGTTATGTTCTGAACTACAGCAAGATAATCTTGCATATAGCAGCTAACCTTAAAGCCCATCTTTACACCTCTCCTTATTTTTTATTCTTTTCCAGACATGTTCTTATTATATAAATTTTTATCTTTTATATTAAGTATATTATAACAACTTTTTTGAGCTTATGTCAACAATTTGGGCAAAATCAACATTCACAAATGATTTTAAAATGAAAAATTATACCTACACGGGTCTTTGACAGTTGAAGAATAAAAAAATCGCTAAAGTCATTGAAATGGCTTTATTTTTTGTCAAATTTAAAATATTTATATTGCGGAATAGGCCGGAATGTGTTATAATATTCTTATATATAGGAGGTGTCGTCCATGAGGTTATCAATCTCTAAATCTAAAAATGCTACTTCACTTTATGTTAAAAAAGATGTTGTGGTCAATGGTAAAAGGACTACTAAAATAGTTGAAAAATTAGGCACTGTTGCCGAATTGGAAAAAAAGTTGGGCGGCGAAGATCCTGTTGAATGGGCAAAAAAATATATTGCTCAGATGAATCTCCTTGAAAAAGAAGGCAAAGAAACTGATGTTATTGCTAAGTACTCTCCATCAAGATTATTGAAAAAAGATGTTCAATTTAGTTTCAATGGTGGCTACCTATTCCTCCAGAAAATTTATCATGATTTAGGGATACATAATATCTGCAGCGAAATTAAAAAAAAACATAAATTCAATTTTAATTTAGATTCCATTCTTTCAAGGTTAATTTATGGCAGAATACTTTTCCCCGGTTCTAAACTGTCGACCTATGAACTTTCTTCTGAATTAATTGAACCGCCGGATTTTCAACTCCAGCATATATACAGGGCACTTGAAATCATTTCAAAGGAATCAGATTTTATTCAATCATCTTTGTATCAAAACAGTTTAAAGGTTTCTAAACGAAACACCGGGATTCTTTATTACGACTGCACTAATTACTTTTTCGAAATTGAACAATCAGAAGGACTAAAACAATATGGCTTTGGAAAAGATCACAAACCAAACCCCATTGTACAGATGGGAATGTTTATGGATGGTAACGGCATTCCTCTTGCTTTTTCAATCAGCAAAGGAAATACAAATGAACAGCTTACCTTAAAGCCTTTGGAAAAAAAGATTTTGTCAGACTTCAATGTTTCAAGATTTGTGGTATGTACTGATGCAGGGCTTGCGTCTAATGCTAACAGGAAATTCAACGATAAAAACGATCGTGCTTTTATTACAACTCAATCGATCAAAAAATTGAAAAACTATCTTAAAGACTGGGCTCTTGATCCGAAAGGATGGCATCTTTCAGGAGATGATGGGGTCTACGATATCATGGAGCTTGATGAAAAAAATGATATTGAAAAAATATTTTACAAAGAACGCTGGATAAAAGAAGATGGATTAGAGCAAAGATTGGTTGTTACATATTCAATAAAATACAGAAATTATCATAGAAAGATACGCAGCTCGCAGATTGAACGTGCTATGAAATTGATAAATACAAATCCAAAAGCAAAATTAAAGAAGGCAAATCAAAATGACTATAAAAGATTCATAGAAAAAAAACATTACACTTCTGATGGGAAACAAGCAAAAAAAGAGATTTACAGCATAGATACGGATCTTATATCAAAAGAAGAAACATATGACGGTTTCTATGGTGTATGTACAAATCTTGAAGATGATGTTGATATAATCGTCAAAGTAAACAGAAAGCGCTGGGAAATTGAAGAATCATTCAGGATTATGAAAAGTGAATTTAAAGCAAGGCCTGTACACCTAAGCCGTGATGACAGGATTGAGGCACATTTTATGACCTGTTTTATGGCTTTATTGATCTATAGGATATTGGAGAAAAAATTAGAAGAGAAGTTTACATGTAGTACTATTATCAACAGCTTACGTAAAATGAATTTTAAATTAGAAGAGGGAGAAGGATATATTCCCATATACACCAGAACAGATTTTACTGATGCCTTGCATGAGGTATTCGGATTTCGTACTGACTATGAAATCGTAACATTAAAACAAATGAAAAAAATTTTTAAGCTGACAAAAAATCGATAAACATTCCGCACTTTTATATTAATCTATAAAAGCTTGTATCCTATTGTTTTCAATAGCCTACAAGCTTTTTCTTTTCTCCAACTGTCAAACTTGGGAGTATATTATAACAACTTTTTTGAGCTTATGTCAACAATTTGGGCAAAATCAACATTCACAAATGATTTTAAAATGAAAAATTATACCTACAGGTACGGCTTAAACTGATTCTATAGAAAAGCAAAATTTCTATCTTTAAAAAAATTGGGGAGTATTTTTTTCAGTGGTCTTGCACAATCCGCGCATATCATATATGTTGTGATATTTTTTATATTAAATGGGTAATAATATTTTAGATATATAGTTGAGGGGGTAATTTGATGAATATAGTTGCAATAGTAGGAAGTTTAAGGAAGGATTCATATAATAGAAAAATAGCTGAGTTTATGAAAAACAGGTATAAAGAAAAAATGGATATAGAGATTTTGAATATAGGAAATCTTCCTTTATTCAGTGAAGATATAGAGGATGATCCTCCGACGGTAGTAAAGGAATTTAAAAATCAAATTAAATCAAGTGAAGGAATATTATTCGTCACACCCGAATATAATCATTCCATTCCGGGAGCATTAAAAAATGCATTGGACTGGTGTTCGAGAGTTGATAGAGTCATGAAGGATAAACCTACTTTTATAGTTGGAGCTTCAAATGGCAATGTTGGTACAGCCAGGTGTCAGGCTCATCTTCGACAGGTTTTAAATTCTGGCGGGATATCAGCTATTGATTTACCGGGAAATCAGATTTTAATAGCAAATGTACAAGATCATTTTGATAAAGAGGGAAATTTTATTGATGAAAGAACCATCAAATATTTGGATAGGGTAGTAGATAACTATATTAAATGGGCTGAAAAATTGAAATCATAAATAGAACCACGGTTAATCCGCGGTTTTTAAGTGCAAAAGGAAAAGAAAAAAAGACACAAGAGAACCGTCCCCTTGTGTCTAAATCTTCTATCTCTTTGAAAATTGTGGTGCCTTTCTTGCTTTCTTGAGACCATATTTTTTTCTTTCTTTCATCCTTGAATCCCTTGTAAGGAATCCAGCCTTTTTAAGTACAGGTCTTAATTCTTCATCAGCTTCAAGAAGTGCCCTTGATATTCCGTGTCTGACAGCTCCTGCCTGACCCGTAAATCCTCCCCCTTGAACATTAACAAATACATCATATTTATCCGCTGTGTTTGTAATATCCAAAGGCTCTCGGATAATTGCTTTTAATGTATCGTAATCAAAGTAGTCGTCCATATCTTTTTTATTTATTGTTATATTGCCAGAGCCCGAAACAAGTCTTACTCTTGCAATAGAGGTTTTTCTTCTTCCAGTTCCATAAAATTGTATATTAGCCAACTTCATTCCTCCTTTCTCTATAACTAAAATTCATAAACTTCAGGCTTTTGTGCTTCATGCTTATGAACAGGTCCTCTGTATACCTTCAGTTTTCTATACATTTGTCTTCCTAAAGCATTTTTAGGCAACATTCCCTTTACAGCAAGTTCAATAACTTTTTCAGGTTTCGCCGCCATCAATTTTTCATATGGGATTTCTTTTAACCCTCCGGGATGGCCGCTATGATATCTATAATATTTCTGTTCCAGTTTCTTTCCTGTTAAAACCACTTTATCCGCATTTATAATTATAACGAAGTCACCAGTATCTACATAGGGAGTATATATAGGTTTTTTCTTACCTCTCAATATAGACGCAACTTCTGTTGCAAGTCTTCCTAATACTTTTCCTTCAGCATCTATCACATACCATTTTCTATCTATTTCAGTAGGTTTAGCCATATAGCTCTTCATTTCTTTCCCTCCTTGTTCCAAACATTTCTACTCTAATAATATAAAAAGTTTCCGGGGCTTTTTATAAATAACCATTTATATATTAATACATGATTATGTCAATGTCAAGAAATATTCTTTATTTCAATCTATTCATAAAAAACTTTCTCTAAAAATAACCCTTGAGGTGGTGCAGTGTGACCTGCTCTTTGTCTATCAAGAGATTTCATTATAAATGGAATTTGTCCTTCGGCAATTTTCCCTCTCCCAATGTCTACAAGAGTTCCTATCATTATTCTAACCATATTATATAAAAATCCATTTCCGTCAAAGATAGCCATAACCAAATCTCCATCCTTTAAAAGTAAAGCATTGTATATAATTCTATTTTTATCTTTAGAATTACTCTTGGGAGATGAAAAAGAAGTAAAATCATGAGCTCCTAAAAAATACTTTATTTCCCTTTCCATCAATTCATAATTCAATCTTTGAGGAAAGTAATAGGAATACCTCCCCCAGAAGGGGTTTTTCACAGCCCTATTATATATTAAATATTTATATATTTTTCTTTTCACATTATATCTGGAGTGAAAATCAAGGGAAACTTCTTCAGAATCCGAAATCCGTATATCGTGAGGAAGAAATGCATTTAATCCAAATTTAATTTTATCCGGAGGAATATTGACATCAGTTATAAAATTCGCTGTTTGCCCTAATGCATGAACTCCGGCGTCTGTTCTTCCCGAACCAATCAAATTGACATTTTCTCCCGTTAATTTAAAAATTGCTTTTTCTATTTCTCCCTGTATAGTATCTTGATTAAGTTGTCTTTGCCAACCCGAATAATTTGTTCCGTCATATTCTATAATAATCTTTATGTTTTTCATTTGAAGCCCTCTTAAAAATATTTAGTGCTTATAATGCCGCCAAAAAAAATTGTCATTATGATTAATGCAACAAAATCTCTTCTTTTGAGTTTAATTTCATTAAGCCTGGTTCTATGTTCTCCTCCTCTGTAGCATCTTGCTTCCATAGCCATGGCAAGTTCGTCTGCTCTTCTAAAAGCATTTACAAACAGTGGCACAAGCAATGGCACCAAGCTTTTAGCTCTTTTAAGGATATTACCGCTTTCAAAATCGGCTCCTCTTGCCATCTGAGCCTTCATAATCTTATCCGTCTCTTCTAACAAAGTGGGAATAAATCTTAATGCTATTGTCATCATCATGGCTAATTCATGAGCAGGAACCCCTATCTTTTTTAACGGAGAAAGAAGCTTTTCGATTCCGTCTGTCAATGATATAGGAGATGTTGTTAAGGTCAATAATGTAGTTCCCATGATCAGAAATATAAGCCTTAATGCCATAAATACAGCTTGAGTTAATCCTTCTTTGGTAACGTCCAGAGGTCCTATCTCCCAAAGTATTTCACCTTTAGTCATAAACATATTTATAAGAAAAGTTATTATTATGATAAACATAAGAGGCTTTATTCCCTTAAATATATATTTAAAGGGCACTTTGGATAATTTAGTAGTTACCAATACAAAAATAAAAATGAAAATATATGGATAAAATTTATTAATAAAAAATAATGAAATTATAAATACAAAAGTCAAAATTATCTTAACTCTCGGATCTAATTTATGAATTATGGTTTCTCCCGGAAAATATTGCCCTATGGTTATATCTTTAAGCATTGCCATTACTCCTTAAATATTTTAATATTTCATCTTTAGCCTCTTCTACAGTAAGTATATCATCTCTCACTTTGTGACCTCTTCTTTTATATTCTCTCATGAAATAAGTAATTTGAGGAACTCCAAGCCCTAATCTCTCCAATTCTTCTACTTTAGTAAATATTTCTCTTGTACTTCCTTCCATTACTACCTTGCCTTTATGCATAACAACTACTTTATTTGCTAATTTTGCAATATCTTCCATACTGTGAGATACTAATATAATGGTAATTTTTTCCTTTCTGTAAAGTTCCTGTATTTCTCCCAATATTTCATCTCTTCCTCCTGGGTCCAAACCTGCTGTAGGCTCATCCAGTACAAGTACTTTAGGCTTCATGGATAAAATCCCCGCGATTGCTACTCTTCTTTTCTGTCCTCCACTCAGTTCAAAGGGCGATCTGTCTTTCAACTGCTTAAAATCAAGGCCTACCAGTTCCATAGACTCCCTTATCCTTCTGTCGATTTCACTTTCCTCTAATCCTAAATTAGCAGGTCCGAAAGCAATATCCTTATATACGGTTTCTTCAAAAATTTGATGCTCCGGATACTGAAATACAAGGCCTACTTTTTGTCTTATTTTTTTTAAATCCGCCTCTTTAGAGGTAATATCTTCTCCATCTATAAATATTTTCCCCGAAGTAGGCTTAATCAATCCGTTAAAATGCTGAACAAGGGTTGATTTTCCGGAACCTGTATGCCCAATAAGTCCGATAAAATCCCCCTCTTCAAATTCTAAATTTATATTATCCAATGCTTTAATTTCAAAAGGATTCCCTTGATTATATATATAACTTAAATTTTCCGTTTTTATTATCATAACGCTTCCACCAATTCTTCTACAGTCAAAATATCCTTAGGAACATTTATTCCTTCCTGTCTTAATTCATATGCCAATTCCGTTACCTGAGGTACATCTAATCCGATCTTTTTAACTTTCTCAACTTCACTGAATATTTGCCTTGGGGTTCCATCCATTACAATATTTCCATCTTCCATTACTATTATTCTATCCGCTTCTACTGCTTCATCCATATAATGGGTTATCAATACTATAGTTTTATTTTCTGTTTTATTAAGTTTCTTAACAGTACTGATGACTTCTTTTCTCCCAATTGGATCAAGCATTGCTGTAGGTTCATCTAAAATTATACATTCCGGATTCATTGCAAGGATACCTGCAATTGCAACTCTCTGTTTCTGTCCTCCTGACAGAAGATGAGGAGCATGCTTTTTATATTTACTCATTTCTACCGTCTCTAAAGATTCGTCTACTCTTTTTCGTATTTCCTTTGGGGGAACTCCTTGATTTTCAGGTCCGAAGGCAACATCCTCTTCTACTATTGTTGCTACTAATTGGTTATCAGGATTTTGAAAGACCATTCCCGCTGTTTGTCTGATATCCCAGACCTTACTTTCATCTCTGGTATCCATGCCATTTACAAACACCCGTCCTGTTGTCGGTAGTAAAAGAGCATTCATCATCTTTGCAAGAGTAGATTTTCCTGAACCGTTATGTCCAAGTATGGCTAAAAATTCTCCTTTATATATATCCAAATCAACTCCCTTTAGCGCTTGAAATTTTTCCTCGTCATCTGATGTATATTCGTAAGTAACATCTTTCATTTCTATCATTATATTAGACATTTTTATCCCTCATTTATATACAATTCCATTATTTAATAATAACACAAGGAAATCTCTAAATCAATCATAAAACCACAAAAGGGACTAAGTTTTGAAAACTTAATCCCCCACTTTTATAGCAATTCTATTATAGCCATCTCTGCTCCGTCTCCATTTCGTGGCCCAATTCTTACTATCCTTGTATACCCTCCCTTTCTGTCGGAGTAATTAGGTGCAATTTCGTCAAAAAGTTTTTTAACTATATTTTCATTATATATATATGCTAAAGCTTGACGTCTTGCATGCAAATCTCCTCTTTTCCCAAGGGTAATCATTTTATCTGCCATTCTTTTTGTTTCTTTTGCTCTAGTAACTGTGGTCTCTATTTTACCATGTTCAAACAAGCTTGAAACTTGATTTCTAAGCATTGCCTTTCTATGGGCAGTAGGACGACCAAGTTTTCTTAGTTCAGCCATCTATTATCCCTCCTTCTTGCCTTGTTAATCATCATTCTTTCTGAGGGCTAAACCCAATTCGGATAATTTCCTTTGCACTTCTTCAAGGGATTTCTTGCCTAAGTTTCTAACCTTCATCATATCTTCTTCACTTTTCTGAGTTAATTCTTCCACGGTATTTATTCCTGCTCTCTTTAGGCAATTATAACTTCTAACAGATAAATCCAATTCTTCAACCGTCATTTCCAAAACTTTTTCTTTTTTATCTTCTTCTTTTTCTACCATTATTTCCACGTCATTTACATGCTCGGTAAGGCCAATAAATAGATTTAAATGTTCAGTAAGTATTTTAGCTCCCAAAGAAGTTGCTTCATCCGGCTTCATGGTACCATTAGTCCATACTTCTAATGTCAACTTATCATAATCCGTAATTTGACCTACTCTCGTATTTTCAACTTTATAATTCACTTTACTAATCGGAGTAAAAATTGAATCTATGGGAATAACACCTATAGGCTGCCCTTCCTTTTTATTTTTTTCCGCTACTGTATATCCTCTTCCTTTAATCATTTCCAATTCCACATATAATTTTCCGTCTTGATTTACCGTAGCAATATGGAGATCCTTATTTACTATTTCAACATCAGGACCTGTAATTATATCTCCTGCGGTAACTTCCTTAGGCCCTTCAACTTCAATTTTCAACATAACCGGTTCATCGGAATACATCTTCGCCGCAATGCCCTTTATATTAAGTATAATTTCAGGGACATCTTCCAACACTCCCGGAATAGTAGTAAACTCGTGTAAAACTCCTTGAATTTTTATAGAAGATATGGCAGCACCAGGTAACGAGGAAAGCAATACCCTCCTCAAAGAATTCCCCAATGTCGTACCGTATCCTCTTTCCAAAGGTTCCACAACAAATTTTCCATAGGTATTGTCTTCACTCATTTCAACTATTTCAATTTTAGGTTTTTCAATTTCCAACATTCTAACCCTCCTTTAAATTAAATATTTTATTACTACGAGGGTAACTGATTCTTAAAATATTACTTAGAATATAACTCAACTATTAAATGCTCTTCTATAGGCAAATCTATGTCTTCTCTTGTCGGCTCGGAGACTACTCTACCCTTTAAATTTTCTAAGTCTATTTCAATCCATCTGACTGTTGTTCCTCTGTGATTTTCTACAAGATCTTTAAATTTGGTAATACTCTTGCTTTTTTGTTTTACTTCTATTTGATCTCCCACTTTTACTATATAAGATGGAATATCGACTTTTCTTCCATTCACTGTGAAATGGCCATGCATTACCAATTGTCTGGCTTCTGCCCTTGATGATGCAAATCCCATTCTGAATACTACATTGTCAAGTCTTAATTCCAATATCTTTAACAAATTTTCTCCTGTTATCCCTTTCATCTTATCCGCCATAGAAAAATATCTTCGCATTTGGGATTCCTGAATTCCATAATATCTACGAACTTTTTGTTTTTCTCTTAATTGAACTCCATATTCAGTCAATTTCTTTCTCGATTGACCATGTTGACCGGGAGCATATCTTCCCTTTGCTATTTGACATTTATCCGTATAACATTTATCTCCCTTTAAATAGAGCTTCTGTCCTTCTCTACGGCATAATCTACAAACAGCACCAGTATATCTTGCCATTCATTAAACACCTCCTATATTATACTCTTCTGCGTTTTGGTGGTCTACAGCCATTATGTGGTATAGGCGTAACATCTTTTATTAGACTGACCTCTAACCCAGCAGCTTGCAATGATCTTATTGCAGCTTCTCTGCCGGCACCAGGTCCTTTAACATAAACTTCTACAGACTTCAGTCCATGTTCCATTGCTTTTTTCGCTGCTTCTTCGGCAGCCTGTTGTGCTGCGAAAGGAGTCGACTTTCTTGAGCCCCTGAAGCCTAATTGTCCTGCACTGGCCCATGATAATACATTTCCTTGAGTATCGCTTAAAGTAACTATCGTATTATTAAAGGTTGACTGAATATGGGCTTGACCTCTTTCTATATTTTTACGTTCTCTTCTCTTAACACGAGTTTTAACACCTTTTTTTCCTGCCAAATTAAATCCCTCCTTTACCTACTTCTTACCTTTCTTTCCTGAAACTTTACTTGGACCTTTTCTTGTTCTGGCATTAGTCTTAGTTCTCTGGCCTCTTGTTGGTAAACCTTTTTTATGACGGATTCCTCTATAACAATTAATCTCTTTCAATCTTTTAATATTTAAAGCTACTTCTCTTCTTAAATCACCTTCAACATGATAAGAGTCTATTATACTTCTTAAGGAAGCAATTTCAGATTCAGTCAGATCTTTAACTCTGGTATCGGGATTAATTGCAGCTTTTTTCAATATTTCATTTGACCTTGGCCTTCCGATTCCATATATATAAGTCAAACCAATTTCTACTCTCTTATCTCTTGGTAAGTCAATACCGGCAATTCTCGCCATTGATGTTTGCACCTCCTAAAAATTACTTGTTACTACAAAATTAAATTAACCTTGTCTTTGCTTATGTTTCGGGTTTTCACAAATCACCATTACTTTCCCTTTTCTTTTAATTATCTTACACTTTTCGCACATCTTCTTAACAGATGGTCTAACTTTCATCTAAATCCCTCCTAAACTACTTATTACGCCATGTAATCCTACCTCTTGTCAAATCATATGGTGATAATTCGATAGTTACTTTATCTCCCGGAAGTATCTTAATATAATTCATCCTCAACTTTCCTGAAATATGAGCAAGTATTTCATGCCCATTTTCTAATTTTACCCTAAAAATAGCATTTGGTAAAGCATCTACTACAATACCTTCTACTTCAACAACATCTTTCTTTGACATGCACTTATCGAACCTCCTGTCGAAATAAATTTACAACATTTTCTTGAAAGGTTCTAGCAATTTTCTAACATAAGCATTATTAATCTTTTCGCCGTTTTTTATCTTATCCTGAAATTCTATAAATACAGTATTATATATTATTAGATGATTAATTTTTTTCTTCTTGGGATTACTTATCTTCCTCATTTCTCCATCAACAATATAAACGTACTTATAATCAATTATGCCCAATATTAGAAATATATTACCTTTGTCTCGACCAGCTCCAGACTTAACCACTTGACCAATGGCTATGTCGCCAGTTCCCTCCATTAAATTCACCTCTCCGTGCTTATAGCCGACAATTAAGGGCTGCCGACCAAAAAGAAACATAATTATTTCTATATCTCTATTTCAAAGAATTCATAATATCTTGGGAAACCTCATCTATACTCTTATTGCCATCAATGTTTAAAAGAAGTCCTTTATCAAAATAGTATTTAATAAGGGGTTTTGTTTGTTTCAAATAAACTTCTATTCTTTTTTCTACCACTTCTTCTGTATCATCATTTCTTTGAAAAAGCTCTCCATTGCATTTATCACATTTGCCTTTTACCTTAGGAGGGTTAAATTCAATATGATAGGCAGTTCCGCAATTTTTACAAATTCTTCTCCCCACAGCTCTTCTTATCAATTCCCCTTTATCTACATCTATATTTATCACTTTGTCTAGCTTTTGTTTTAAATTTTTAAGCTCTATTTCTAAAGAATCGGCTTGACTTACTGTTCGAGGAAATCCGTCCAAGAGAAATCCTTCCTTACAATCCTCTTTAATAAGTCTGTCTTTTATAATCGAAACCATCAATTCATCTGGTACGAGTAATCCTTTATCCATATATGACTTTGCCTTTTCTCCCAACTGAGTTTTTTCTTTAATATTTGCTCTAAGTATATCTCCCGTTGATATATGGGGAATATTATATTTATAGCAAATATAATCTGCTTGAGTACCCTTTCCGGCCCCGGGAGGTCCCAATAATATTAATCTCAATAAAATCATCCCCTAAATTATTTTAAGAAACCTTTATAGTGTCTCATCAACATTTGAGATTCTATTTGCTTAACTGTTTCGAGGGCAACTCCCACAACGATAATTAATGCTGTTCCTCCAAAATTAATGTTTAACTTAAATATAGAAGAAAGTACAATTGGAAGAGATGCTATTAATGCTAAAGATATAGCTCCCACAAATGTTATTCTTGAAATAACCTTATTTAGATATTCTACCGTTGGTCTTCCTGGCCTTATTCCCGGTATAAATCCACCATATTGTTGTAAATTCTTTGAATACTCTACAGTATTAAATTGAATCGCAGTATAGAAATAAGTGAAAAATATAATCAGTAAAGCATTCAATATCGTATATATCCATGTTCCAGCAGTTCCACTTACGGTTAGATACTTAGTTATCCATGCCGCTGCTTTCCCTTTGAAAAATAACGATAATGTTTGAGGAAAAGCAAGTAATGATGTGGAGAATATTACCGGTATAACTCCTGCCATTGAAACTTTAATTGGTATGTGCGTACTTTGTCCGCCATACATCTTTCTCCCTACAACTCTCTTTGCATATTGTACCGGTATTTTTCTTTCTCCTTCTTGCAATGCAACTACTATTGCAATTATCGCTAAAGCAAATACTAAAAATAATATCAAACCAATGACATTAAGAGTTCCTGCTTTGTATGCTTCATAAGTTCCTAATATTTGAGCGGGTAATCTGGAAATAATACCTATAAATATTATTAGAGATATTCCATTTCCTATACCATTTGAAGTAATTAAATCTCCTATCCACATCAAAAGAGATGTTCCGGCCGTCAGAGTAGTAACTACCACAGTTATAGACAAGAAGCTCGTCGAAATTAACGCTTTATTGAAAAATCCAATAGCCATAGCTATAGACTGTATCAAAGACAATACTATGGTAGTATATTTGGTCCACTTGGCCATCTTCTTTCTTCCTTCTTCCCCCTCTTTAGCAACCTCCTCTAATCGCGGTATTGCTATAGTCAATAATTGAATAATTATAGATGCTGTTACATAAGGATAAATGTTTAGAGCAAATATACTGAAATTACTAAAAGTTCCTCCAGCCATTAGATCTAAAAATTGTAGCACTCCACCTTGCGACATCTGAAATATTTGCTTTATTACATCTTTATTTATAAAAGGAACTGGAATAAAGGAACCTAATCTAAAAACTAAAAGCATCCATAAAGTAAATATTATTTTCTTCCTAATGTCTGGAATTCTCCAAGCATTCCTTAAAGTTTTAAGCATCTATATCACCTCTACCTTTCCCCCTGCGGCCTCAATTTTCTCAGCAGCGGTTTTACTAAATTTATGTGCTTTAACAGTAAGTTTCTTATTTAAATCTCCATTACCTAATATTTTTACTCCATCTTTAGCCTTTCCATTCTTTACAATTCCTTCCGAAATCAAAACTTCAGGCGTTACAACTGCTCCATCTTCAAATCTGTTTAATATCTCAATATTTATTTCTGCATATTCCTTTGCAAATATATTCGTAAAGCCTCTCTTTGGAAGTCTCCTGTACAAAGGCATCTGTCCGCCTTCAAACCCTGGCCTTGTTCCTCCACCTGAACGTGAATTTTGTCCTTTATGACCTCTGGTTGAAGTTTTTCCATGTCCCGAACCGGTACCTCTACCAACTCTTTTAGGTTTCTGACTTCCTCCCCCTTCATTGGGTCTTAAATCATGAAGTTTCATAGGTACACCTCCTCTTTTCTTCCGAATTAATCTATAATCTTAACCATATAATCAACTTGATGTATCATACCTCTGATTTGAGGGGTATCTTCCTTTTCAACTACTTGACCGATTTTTTTGAGGCCAAGAGCTTGAATCGTCTTCCTGTGTAATTCCGGTGTGCCGATTTTGCTTTTAACCAATTTAATTTTTATCTTAGCCATATCTTCATTCCCCCCTAACCTAGTATTTCTTCTACAGTCTTTCCTCTAAGCTTAGCTACTTTTTCTACCTTTTTAAGATTCATTAATGCATTAAATGTTGCATTTACTACATTTCTCGGATTACTTGATCCTAAAGATTTAGTCCTAATATCTTTTATGCCTGCCAGTTCACACACGGCACGAACTGCTCCGCCTGCTATAACTCCGGCTCCTTCCTGGGATGGTTTTAAAAGAACTCTTCCTGCTCCAAACTCCCCTACAATCTCATGAGGAATAGTAGTCCCTACTATGGGAACTTCAATTATATGTTTATGAGCATCCTGAATAGCCTTTCTAATAGCTTCCGGTACTTCCAAAGCTTTTGCCATTCCAACGCCTACATGACCATTTTCATCTCCAACCACAACTAATGCACTAAATCTAAAGTTTCTACCACCTTTAACTACTTTGGTTACACGATTGATGCTTACTACTCTTTCCTTTAGATCTAATTCTTTAGGATCTATAAATGAACGCTCCATTTATTCCCCTCCTTTTCTTAAAATTTAAGCCCTGATTCTCTTGCTCCATCAGCAAGTTCCTTTACTCTTCCATGATATACATATCCGCCTCTATCGAAAACTACTTGATCTATTCCTTTTTCCACTGCCTTTTTACCTATTAATTTTCCGACAAACTTTGCAGCTTCTTTATTGCCTGTTGAATTTAATTTATCCTTTACTTCCTTATCAAGGGTTGAAGCGGATACAATTGTTATTCCCTTTGTATCATCTATTATTTGAGCATATATATTATTTAAACTTCTATATATATTCAATCTTGGCTTTTCAGGAGTTCCATCTACTTTTTGTCTGATTCTCATATGTCTTTTTTGTCTTTGTTCATTTCTCTTTATTTTCTTAAACACTTTAATCACTCCCTCCTACTTACCAGTCTTGCCAACTTTTCTTCTGACAACTTCCCCGGAGTACCTTATTCCTTTTCCTTTGTATGGTTCAGGTGCTCTTAGAAATCTAATATTAGCAGCATAATTTCCAACTCTTTGTTTATCAATCCCTTTAACTATAATCCTATTCGGTTGTGGTACTTCCGTCTCAATTCCTTCAGGATCCTCAATTTCTACAGGATGAGAAAATCCCAAGTTAAGGGAAAGTTTCTTACCTTGTTTTTGTGCACGGTATCCTGTTCCTTCGATTTCTAAGGTTTTTGAATATCCATTTAAAACTCCTTCAATCATATTTGCTATTAATGTCCTGGTAAGGCCATGCAAAGATTTATGTTTTTTTGAATCCGAAGGTCTGCTAACTATAATAACCGAATCTTCTATTTTAATATCCATTTCAGTACTTAATTGAAAATTTAAACTACCCTTAGGTCCTTTTACTTGCGCATAATTTTTATCATCTATCTTAACTTCAACTCCGTCTGGAATCGTTATTGGTTTTCGCCCTATTCTTGACATGAGTGCACCTCCTGTTCCTTTAATATCACCAAAAGTCTACCATACATAACAGATTACTTCCCCACCAATACCGCTTTTTCTGGCATTCTTGTCAGTCATAATTCCCTTTGATGTAGAAAGTATTGCTATTCCTAATCCACCCAAAACTTTCGGTATTTCAGTATTATCTACATACACCCTAAGACCTGGCTTCGAAATTCTCTTTATCCCGCTAATAACTTTTTGATTGTCCTTTTCATATTTAAATTGGATTCTTATTATCCCTTGTTTTCCGTCATCGATTACATCAAATCCTTTGATAAAACCTTCATTAAGTAAAATTTTAGCTATTTCTTTCTTTATATTCGATGCAGGCACATCCACAGTTTCATGCTTTGCATTATTACCATTTCTAATTCTGGTCAGCATATCTGCAATTGGATCAGTCATCATATTTAGCTACCTCCTTTCATAACTTTCCTACTACCAGCTAGCTTTTTTAACTCCCGGGATTTGACCCTTATATGCTAATTCTCTAAAGCATATACGGCATATACCGTATTTTCTTAAGTAGCCATGTGGTCTTCCACAAATCTTACATCTATTATGCTCTCTTGTACTGAATTTTTGATTTCTTTGCTGCTTATTAATCATTGATTTTTTTGCCAAATTTTTCTCCCTCCTTCTTTATTTTCTGAAAGGCATTCCCATTAGATCCAAAAACCCCTTGGCTTCTTCATCAGTTTTTGCTGTAGTAACAATTATTACATCTAATCCTCTTATGGCATCGACCTTATCATACTCTATTTCAGGGAAAATCAATTGTTCTTTTATTCCTAACGCATAATTTCCTCTTCCATCAAAGGATGCTGGATTTGTTCCTCTAAAATCTCTTACCCTCGGAAGTGCTACGTTCATTAATTTATCTAAAAAATCATACATTCTTTCTCCTCTAAGAGTAACTTTTGCCCCTACCGACATTCCTTCACGAACTTTAAAATTTGCAATTGATTTTTTTGCTTTTGTAACAATTGGCCTTTGTCCAGAGATCATTGTCATTTCCTCTACTGCATTCTCCAAAGACTTAGGGTTTTCTCTGGCTTCTCCAATTCCCATGTTTAATACGATTTTTTCTAATTTTGGTACTTCCATTATATTTTTATATTGAAATTTTTCCATCAATCCAGGAACAACATCATTTATATACTTTTCTTTAAGTCTGGAAGTCATCCTTATTACCTCCCTTCGATAATCAACTATTTATCAATTACTTCCCCACATTTTTTACAATATCTTACCTTTTTACCGTCTTCAAGGAATTTATGTCCTAATCTTACACCTTTTTTATCCTTATCACAAAAATACATCGCCTTTGAAGCATTTATAGGGCCTTCCTGATGAACAATTCCACCTTCTTGATTAGGTCCCTGAGCCTTTTTATGTTTAGTCAATACGTTTATACCTTCAACTATAATTCTATTCTCTTTAGGCATAACCTTTAATATTTTTCCTTTTTTCCCTTTATCTTTTCCTGATACGATTACAACTGTATCTCCACTCTTAACATGCATACTGTCTCACACCTCCTCCTATAATACTTCTGGTGCTAAAGATATAATCTTCATATAGTTTCCTTTCCTTAATTCTCTGGTTACAGGTCCAAAAATACGAGTGCCTACCGGTTGTTTATCATCTTTTATTATAACTGCTGCATTTTCATCAAATTTAATATAGCTTCCGTCGTTTCTTCTGACTCCTTGCTTAGTTCTTACTATAACGGCTTTAACTACGTCTCCTTTTTTAACAACACCTCCAGGTGTTGCACTTTTAACCGCACACACTACCACATCTCCTACATAACCAAACTTTCTTTTTGAACCTCCCATAACTCTTATCACTAATAGCTCTTTCGCGCCTGAGTTATCCGCAACTTTAAGACGGCTTTCATTTTGTATCATGAGAATACCTCCTTTCCAACAATCAGGACTATTTTGCTTTTTCTACTATATCAACAACTCTCCATCTTTTTTCTTTGCTCAATGGTCTAGTTTCCATTATTCTCACAGTATCTCCGATTCCGCATTCATTATTTTCATCATGTGCTTTAAATTTGCTGGTTCTCTTTATTTGCTTTTTGTATAAAGGATGTTTAACAAGTGTTTCCACTGAAACTACTACTGTTTTCTCCATCTTATCACTTACTACTTTTCCTATTTTTACTTTTCTGTTTTTTCTTTCCATATGAAGCCTAGACCTCCTTTCCTATTCCGAGTTCTCTTTCCCTCATCAATGTTTTAACTCTCGCTATATCCTTCCTAACAGCTTTAATCCTCATAGGATTATCCAACTGTCCTGTAGCTAATTGAAATCTTAAATTAAATAATTCACTTTTTAACTCCAACAATTTATTGTTTAACTCCTGACTAGTCAGTTGTCTAATTTCATTAGCTTTCATTAGCTTCACCACCCTTTTCCTGCACGTCTTCACGAGTGACAAATTTACATTTTATAGGCAACTTATTTGATGCTAACCTCATAGCCTCTTTTGCTGTATCTTCATCAATTCCGCCCATTTCAAACAATATTCTGCCTGGTTTTACAACCGCTACCCAATATTCTGGTGATCCTTTACCTGAACCCATACGAGTTTCAGCCGGCTTTTCCGTAACTGGTTTATCAGGAAATATTTTTATCCACACATTCCCGCCTCTTTTTATATATCTCGTCATTGCACGTCTCGCCGATTCTATTTGATTTGAAGTAATCCATGCCGGTTCAAGGGCTTGCAGACCATAATCTCCGTATGTTATTGTATTACCGCGAGTTGCTTTACCTTTCATTCTTCCTCTATGGACTCTACGAAATTTAACTCTTTTTGGCATTAACATTATACTTTCCTCCTTCCTACAGCTATTATATAGCTATTTCCCAACATTTTCAGTTTGTACTTCTCCTTCTACTTTTTTAGTAGGAAGAACCTCTCCTTTATATAGCCATACTTTAACGCCCAGCTTTCCATAAGTAGTATTGGCCTCAGCAAAGCCATAATCAATATCCGCTCTTAAAGTTTGAAGAGGTATTGTTCCTTCACTGTATCCTTCTGTCCTTGCCATATCCGCACCACCAAGTCTTCCAGCTATAGCAGTCTTTATTCCTAATGCTCCTGATCTCATTGTTCTTGTAATAGCTTGCTTCATTGCTCTTCTAAAAGAAACCCTTTTTTCCAATTGAGCTGCAATATTTTCAGCAACGAGCTGTGCATCCAATTCAGGAATTTTTATTTCTTCGACATTTATTATTACGTTCTTTTCAGTCATCTTTTCTATATCTTTTCTTAACTCCTCTACTCCCTGACCGCCTTTGCCTATTACCATACCTGGCTTTGATGTAAATACGGTTACTTTAACTCTGTTAGCCGCTCTTTCTATTTCAACTCTAGATATTCCTGATATATAAAGTTTCTCTTTTACATATTCACGAATATTGAAGTCCTCAATTAACAGATCGCTAAAATTTTTTTTATCAGCAAACCATTTTGAATCCCATTCTTTTATGATCCCAATTCTTAGACCATGTGGGTTAACTTTTTGACCCATTAATCATCCCTCCTTTTCTATTCTTTTTCTTTTACCGTTACACCTATGTGACTGCTCCTCTTTAAAATAGGATATGCCATTCCCTTAGCTCTCGGTCTCCATCTTTTTAAAGTAGGCCCATCATTTGCATAAGCCTCTGCTACATAAAGATTTTCTCTATCTAAATTAAAATTATTTTCAGCATTAGCAACAGCAGATGTTAAAACCTTTTTTAATACTTTAGCGCCTCTTTTAGGAGTATATCTGAGAATAGCAAGAGCTTCATCTACTTGCTTCCCCCTAATTTCTTTACATATAAAATTAACCTTTAAAGGCGATATTCGCACATATTTAGCTATAGCCTTAGCTTCCATTGGGAATCCCTCCTTCACTCATTATTTCAACGCAGTTGACTTTTCCGTTTTATTTCCATGTCCTCTGAAAGTTCTGGTAGGAACAAATTCACCAAGTTTATGTCCAACCATATCTTCGGTTATATAAATAGGTACATGTTTTCTTCCATCATGAACAGCAATAGTATGACTAACCATTTGCGGAAAGATAGTTGAACGACGTGACCAAGTTTTTATAACCTTTTTGTCATTCTTCTTATTCAATTCCTCAACTTTTTTTAGAAGATGATCATCACAAAATGGTCCTTTCTTTAGAGATCTACTCATATTTATCCTCCTTCCTACAAATAAGTCCTATTTAGTCCTTCTTCTTATAATATATTTATCAGATTTTTTCTTTTTATCCCTTGTTTTAAGTCCAAGAGCAGGTTTTCCCCAAGGAGTCACAGGCGAAGGCATTCCAATCGGAGCTTTTCCTTCTCCACCACCATGGGGGTGATCACAAGGATTCATAGCACTACCTCTTACTGTAGGTCTGATTCCCATATGTCTCTTTCTTCCTGCTTTCCCTATTTTTATATTTTCATGATCTAAGTTTCCTACTTGACCAATCGTAGCTCTACATTCTACTCTTACCATTCTAAATTCTCCGGAAGGTAATCTCAATTGTGCATAATTTCCTTCTTTACCCATAAGTTGAGCTACGGCTCCTGCCGAACGAACAATTTGCCCGCCCTTTCCTGCTTTAAGCTCTATATTGTGTATATTTGTACCTACCGGTATATTTTTTAACGGAAGAGTATTCCCAACTTTTATATCTGAATCAATACCTGATTCTATTGCATCTCCAACTTTTAAACCAAATGGAGCAAGGATATACCTTTTTTCGCCATCTACATAGTTTATAAGTGCAATATTTGCAGTTCTGTTTGGGTCGTATTCAATAGCAGCTACTTTGCCTGGAATTCCGTCTTTATTTCTTTTAAAATCTATCATTCTATATTTTCTTCTTGCACCGCCGCCTCTATGACGAATAGTAATTCTTCCTTGAGCATTTCTTCCACTATTCTTTTTTAAGCTTACCAATAACGATTTCTCCGGATCTTTTTCAGAAATTTCCTCAAAAGATGAAACGGTCATCTGTCTTATTGCTGGAGAAGTTGGTTTATATCCTTTTATACCCATTACTATTCCCTCCTTCTTTTAAAAATTTCTATTCCATTCCTTCGAAGAATTCAATCTTCTTACTGTCTTCAGTTAATTTAACTATGGCTTTCTTCCAGCTCGGCCTTCTACCTACATTAGAACCCATTCTTTTTTCTTTTCCAAGCATATTCATTGTATTTACCTTTTTTACCTTCACTCCAAATATCGATTCCACAGCCTTTTTAATTTCAGATTTATTAGCTTTTTTATCTACTACAAAAGTATATTTTCCATCCGCCATATTATCCATACTCTGTTCAGTAATAATAGGTCTAATAATAATATCGTGTGGGATACGCATTATGCATACACCTCCTCCACTTTTCTTACTGCATCCTCTGTTATGATGAATAAATCATATTTAAGAACATCATATACATTTAATGTATTTACAGAAGTTGTCTCAACAGCAGGAATATTTCTTGCTGATCTCACTATGTCTTCATCCTTTTCACTCATTACAATCAAAGCCTTTTTGTCTACTTTCAAATTGTTAAGAATTTTAGCCATTTCTTTTGTCTTTGGTTGGTCCAATAGCAACTCATTCAATACTATTATTTCATTATTTAAAACTTTCGAAGATAAAGCACTTTTTATTGCTGCCCTTCTAACCTTTTTGGGAACTCTATAGCTATAATCCCTTGGTTTTGGTGGAAATACTATCCCGCCTTTTCTCCATTGAGGAGATCTTATGCTTCCCTGACGTGCTCTTCCAGTGCCTTTCTGTCTCCAAGGTTTTCTTCCTCCGCCTCTTACTTCAGCTCTTGTTTTAGCTGAATGAGTTCCTTGTCTTCTATTCGCAAGTTGGTTTTTAACTACTTCATATAGCACGTGTTGATTAATTTCTGCTCCAAACACATTTTCAGACAAATCAATTTCTCCAACTTGTTCTCCTGATATATTATAAACATTTACTTTTGGCATACCATATCCTCCTTTCCTTAAGCTTTAACACTACTTTTTATCAATAGTAGTCCGCTTTTAGGTCCCGGTACCGCACCTTTGATAAGAATTAAATTCTTGTCCGCATCCACTTTCACAACTTCAAGATTTTGCACTGTCACTCTCTCATTTCCCATATGTCCAGACATCTTTTTCCCTTTTAAAACTCTGCCGGGATAAGTACCTGCAGACATTCCACCTACTGCTCTGTGGTATTTAGAACCATGAGTTTCAGGACCTCTTCCATGCCCGTATCTTTTTATAGGACCTTGGGTTCCCTTACCTTTGGAAGTGCCTGCTACGTCTACTCTTTCTCCCGAAACAAATATATCGGCCTTTATTTCCTGACCAATTTCATATTCATCAATATTATCAACTCTAAACTCTCTTAAAAATTTCTTAACTTCCACATGAGATTTAGCAAAATGCCCTTTTCTTGGTTTATTTGCTTTTCTCTCTTTTAAGGAAGAAAATCCTACTTGAATTGCATTATACCCTTCTTTTTCAACCGTTTTCTTTTGAACAACAGTCAATGGTCCTGCTTCTACAACAGTAACCGGAACTACCGTTCCATCGTCCTGAAATATCTGAGTCATACCTATTTTCTTACCCAATATCTTTTTCATTTCTGCACCTCCTATTATCTTACAGCGGATTGTTTAATAAAAAACAATCATTCCAAGAAATTATAGTTTTATCTCAATATCCACTCCAGCCGGCAAATTAAGTTTCATTAAAGCATCCACAGTCTTTTGATTTGGACTTAAGATATCAATTAATCTCTTATGGGTTCTCTGCTCAAATTGTTCCCTTGAATCTTTATACTTATGGACAGCTCTCAATATTGTTATAACTTCTCTCTCCGTTGGAAGGGGTACTGGTCCTGATACCTGAGCTCCAGTTCTTTTAGCGGTTTCAACAATCTTTTGAGCTGACGTGTCCAAAAGCTCATGATCATAAGCTTTTAACCTAATTCTAATTTTTTGTCTTTCATCACTTTTACTTGACATAAACTTCCCTCCTTCTATCGTATGTTGGATTTCACTACATACGACATGGAATTGCCCATACACTCATCCGTGCGTGTTGTGTTTTTGTTGAAACAGCAACTCCAGTCGCCCGATTCTTAACCGGACATTCTCAGCAAAAATTCCCTGTAAACAGCAACCTTTTGCTTCATCGCAATGCTAAAAATTGCACACTTTATTATTTTATAGCATATTTCAAAAAAACTCAAGACCTTTTGTGATTTTTTTAAAATATTTTACGAGATATAAGATTTCAAATAGGAATTATATAGACATTAAAAGAAGGGTTACTGCCCTTCCTTTAATGCAATAAAGTTATATTAAATTTTATTCAATAATCTTGCTGACTACTCCAGCTCCAACTGTCTTTCCGCCTTCTCTGATTGCAAATCTTAATCCCTCTTCCATTGCTATCGGCGTTATTAATTCTATCTTGAAGTTCGCATGGTCTCCAGGCATTACCATCTCTACTCCTTCTTCCAACTCTATGTTCCCAGTTACATCCGTTGTCCTGAAGTAAAACTGAGGTCTATATCCGTTGAAAAATGGTGTATGCCTTCCTCCCTCTTCTTTCGTCAATACATATACTTGGGCGTTAAATTTTGTATGGGGTGTTATGCTCTTCGGTTTCGCCAATACTTGCCCTCTTTCTATTTCTGCTCTCTGTACTCCTCTTAATAATGCTCCTATATTATCTCCTGCCTGCGCTTCGTCCAATATCTTCCTGAACATCTCTAATCCTGTTACTACTACTGTCCTCGGCTCTGTCGACAATCCTACTATCTCTACATTGTCTCCTACTTTTAATACTCCTCTTTCTACTCTTCCTGTTGCTACTGTCCCTCTGCCTGTTATACTGAATATATCTTCTACCGGCATTAAGAATGGTTTATCTGTTTCTCTCTTCGGCTGCGGTATCTCTTCATCTACTACATCCATTAATTCTATTATCTTGTCTCCCCATTTCCCGTCCGGATCTTCTAATGCTTTCAATGCTGACCCTACTACTATCTTCGTATTGTCTCCGTCAAATTCATATTCATTTAACAGGTCTCTTACTTCCATCTCTACTAATTCTATTAATTCAGGATCATCTACCATATCTGCTTTATTTAAAAATACTACTATCTTTGGTACTCCTACCTGTCTTGCCAGCAATATATGCTCCCTTGTCTGAGGCATTGGCCCGTCTGCTGCTGATACTACAAGTATTGCTCCGTCCATTTGAGCTGCTCCTGTTATCATATTCTTTATATAATCTGCATGTCCCGGACAGTCTACATGGGCATAATGGCGTTTCTTCGTCTCATACTCTACGTGTGCTGTTGAGATCGTTATTCCTCTTTCTCTTTCCTCTGGAGCTTTATCTATGTTGTCGTATGTCATTACATTACCTAATCCGTATCTCTTATTCAACACCAATGTGATTGCTGCGGTAAGCGTCGTTTTACCATGATCTACGTGTCCTATTGTTCCTATATTTACGTGTGGCTTATTTCTTTCATAATGTTGCTTTGCCATCTCTTGATTCCTCCTTAAATCTTAAATATTATTTATGACCTAATATTTTCTCAGTAACACTATTTGGCACTGGTTCATAATGATCAAACAGCATCGTATACGTTCCTCTTCCTTGAGTCTTCGAGCGAAGGGTTGTCGCATATCCAAACATTTCTGCCAAAGGCACGAATCCTCTTATAATCTGTGCCCCGCCTCTCATTTCCATTCCTTCTATTTTTCCTCTTCTCGAATTTATGTCTCCAATTACATCCCCCATGTACTCTTCGGGAACTATTACTTCTACTTTCATATGAGGTTCCAACAATACGGGCTTTGCTTTTTTAAAAGCTTCTCTAAATCCCATAGAACCCGCAATTTTAAATGCCATTTCAGAAGAGTCGACTTCATGGTAAGAACCATCATAAAGAGTAACTTTTACATCTATTACCGGATAACCTCCCAGTATGCCGCTTGACATTGCTTCTCTTATTCCATTATCCACAGCTGGAATATATTCCTTTGGAATAACTCCACCTGTTATTGCATTTACAAATTCATATCCCGTCTCAGACTTCAATGGCTCTATTTTTAGTTTTACATGGCCATACTGTCCATGTCCGCCTGACTGTCTGATGTATTTGCCTTCTGCTTCAGCAGGAATAGTAATAGATTCTTTATACGCAACCTGTGGAGTTCCTACATTTGCTTCAACTTTAAACTCTCTTAAAAGTCTATCTACTATTATTTCCAAATGCAATTCTCCCATACCTGCTATTATTGTCTGACCTGTCTCTTCGTCTGTATAAGTCTTAAATGTAGGATCTTCTTCAGATAATTTACTTAGTGCTGTAACCATCTTTTCCTGACTCGCTTTTGTTTTAGGTTCTATAGCAACATCTATAACCGGTTCAGGAAATTCCATGGATTCCAATATTATAGGATTGTCTTCACTGCATAGAGTATCTCCTGTTGTTGTATCTCGTAGCCCCACTGCTGCCGCAATATCTCCCGTAAAGGCTTCTTCAACTTCTTTTCGTTTATTAGCATGCATTAAAAGAATTCTTCCTATTCTTTCTTTTTTCCCTTTAGTTGAATTCAAAATGTAGCTTCCGGCCTTCAAAGAACCTGAATAAACTCTAAAATATGCAAGTTTACCAACAAAGGGATCAGATACAATTTTAAATGCCAATGCAGAAAACGGTTCATCATCGGAGGCAATCCTTTCCTCTTCCTCATCCGAATCAACACTCATTCCCTTTACCGGTGGTATATCAGCTGGTGAAGGCATAAAATTCACAATTGCATCAAGCAAAGGTTGAATGCCTTTATTTTTATAAGCAGAGCCACAAAGTACAGGGGTCATTTCAACCTTAGTTGTAGCCACCCTTATAACTTTGACTATTTCTTCGGGAGTTATCTCTTCTCCTTCAAGATATTTTCTCATTAATTCTTCATCATGATCCGATAAAGACTCAAGCAACTTTTCCCTATATTCAGCAGCCAAATCTTTCATATCATCAGGAATTTCTGTTATTTCTATTTTTTCTCCCAATTCATCATGATATATTCTGGCTTTCATATTAATTAAATCCACTACTCCTATAAAATTATCTTCTTTTCCTATAGGCAGCTCAATAGGAACCGGATGAGCCTTTAGCCTTTCTTTAATCATCCTTACAGCTCTATAAAAATCTGCACCAAGTATATCCATCTTATTTATAAAAGCTATCCTGGGTACATGATACTTATCTGCCTGATGCCATACAGCTTCCGATTGAGGTTCTACTCCTCCTTTAGCACAGAAAAGCGCAACCGCACCATCGAGAACACGAAGGGATCGTTCCACTTCCACCGTAAAGTCAACATGCCCTGGTGTGTCTATAATATTAATTCTATGATCTTTCCAGTAGCAAGTAGTAGCAGCAGATGTAATTGTTATTCCTCTTTCCTGTTCTTGTTCCATCCAATCCATTTGGGCAGCTCCATCATGAGTCTCCCCTATCTTGTGAATTTTCCCTGTATAAAAAAGCATTCTCTCCGTAGTGGTAGTTTTACCTGCATCTATATGAGCCATTATTCCGATATTACGTGTTTTCTCTAAGGGTAATTCTCTAGGCACAGTATTCTCCTCCTTTCTGTAACTGATACCTTACTATTAACTATAAACAAATTCACATTACCAACGATAGTGAGCAAAAGCCTTGTTAGCTTCAGCCATCTTATGCATATCTTCTCTTTTCTTAACACTGGACCCTGTATTATTAGCCGCATCCATTATCTCTTTTGCCAGTCTTTCTATCATTGTTTTTTCTCCACGATTTCTTGAGTAAGAAACAAGCCATCGGATAGCTAATGTTTCTCTTCTATCTTGCCTTACTTCTATTGGTACTTGATAAGTTGCACCACCAATACGCCTTGCCTTAACTTCCAATACAGGCATGATATTGTTCATGGCCTTATAAAATATTTCCATAGGATCTTCTCCCGTCTTTTCTTTAATGTAATCAAAAGCTCCATAAACAATACCTTGGGCAACTCCTTTTTTCCCATCCAACATAACCTTATTTATCAATTTTGTTATAATAATGTCATTATATATTGGATCTGGCATTACTTCTTTCTTTGGAATATATCCTTTTCTTGGCACTTTAACTTCCCTCCTTAACCATAAAATAGTTGATTCATTGGTACTCAACAGTCAACCTGCTGACGTGCACAAAAATGCATCTATATAAAAGGTATTCATACTACCTCTGCATTTTAAGCACAATTATTTTTTGGGCTTTTTAGCTCCATACTTGGATCTGCCCTGCATTCTTTTATCCACTCCGGCTGTATCCAACGTTCCTCTTACAATATGGTACCTAACTCCAGGTAAATCCTTAACTCTTCCACCTCTTACAAGAACAACACTATGCTCCTGTAAATTATGACCTATTCCCGGAATATAAGCTGTTACTTCAATACCATTTATAAGTCTTACTCTGGCAACCTTTCTCAATGCTGAGTTAGGCTTCTTAGGAGTAACCGTTTTAACAGCAGTGCAAACTCCTCTTCTTTGAGGCGAATTAACTACATTTGTTCTTTTATTTAAAGAATTGAAATTTACACTTAGCGCAGGAGATTTTGATTTATATTTAACATCTTCTCTGCCCTTTCTTATAAGTTGATTTATCGTAGGCATATGAACACCTCCTTTTAATTAGAATCTATTTAAGTAACGCAGCAACTGCTGCATTAACATCAATATTACATATTTCTCCTAATTCTTTCATTGTATCTATATAAACAATGTCTATTTGCTTTTCTTTGCATAATATTTCTACAGGACTTGTTACTCTTTGTTCTGCATCTTTCGCAATATATACAGTTTGAACTTTATCAGAATTTAAAGCTCTTTTAACTTGTTTTATTCCTACAATTCTTTTATTCTGATTTAAATTCGCTGCCATAATATTCCTCCTTTTAAACATCTTAAAGATTATGTGGATAAATCCACATAATCTTTAATGTAAAAGAATTCATCTTAAATTTAACACTAATACATTTTACCATCAGTTAGTTTGGCTGTCAACAATATTTTCATCCACCATATTTTCATTTGTATTCGGAGATTCATCTACTTTCTCTTCAGTAGGTACTATCTCAATTTCTTTATACCTCTTCATTCCAGTTCCTGCCGGTATCAATTTCCCTATTATTACATTCTCCTTAAGCCCTATGAGATGATCCTCTTTTCCTTTTATTGCAGCATCTGTTAGAACTCTTGTGGTCTCTTGGAAACTTGCAGCCGATAGGAAAGAATCCGTTGCCAATGAAGCTTTTGTGATTCCAAGTAAAGCTCGTTTTCCTGTGGCGGGTTTGCCTCCAAATTTCTCAGTATCATTATTGCTATTTTCAAATTCATGAATATTAACAAGACTTCCCGGTAACATATCCGTATCTCCTGAATCCTCAACTTTTACCTTATTAAGCATCTGCCTTACTATTATTTCAATATGCTTATCATTTATATCAACACCTTGAAGTCTGTATACTCTTTGAACTTCCTTTACCAGATAGTTTTCAACTCCCACAACTCCTTTTATTTTCAATATGTCATGAGGATTTAAACTTCCTTCTGTAATTTCATCTCCTGCCTCTAAGAAATCTCCCGTTCTTACCTTAAGCCTGGAACCATAAGGTATACTGTAAGCTTTGGTTGTGCCATCCTTGGATGTTACCACTGCTTCCTTTTTCTTCTTTGTTTCATTTATTGTTACCTCTCCGGATATCTCCGAAATTTGAGCTAATCCTTTCGGCTTTCTCGCCTCAAATAATTCTTCGACCCTTGGGAGACCTTGTGTAATATCTGCACCAGCAACTCCTCCCGTATGGAAAGTACGCATAGTAAGTTGGGTACCAGGCTCTCCTATAGACTGAGCCGCAACTATTCCTACGGATTCTCCGATATTCACCTCATTACCTGTGGCAAGGTTTCTTCCATAACATTTAGCACAAACTCCGTGACGTGTTTTACAACTGAGGACGGATCTTATTTTTACTTCTTCTAAACCACAATCTTGTATTTTTTTCGCTGTACTTTCACTTATCATTTCATCTTTGCTTACTATTAGTTCTTTTGTAACGGGATCTAAGATATCTTCAAAGGAATATCTGCCAGTTATTCTGTCCTTAAGGTCTTCAATAACTTCCTTTCCATCCTTGAAGGCTTTAGCTATTATATATTGATCTGTGCCGCAATCTTCCTCTCTTACTATAACGTCTTGGCTTACATCTACAAGTCTCCTTGTCAGATATCCAGAATCCGCAGTTCTAAGAGCTGTATCTGCCAATCCCTTTCTGGAACCATGGGTAGAAATAAAGAATTCCAACACACTGAGGCCCTCTCTAAAATTAGCCTTAATAGGTATCTCCACAGTTTTACCTGAAGCACTGGCCATAAGTCCTCTCATTCCCGCTAACTGTCTTATTTGATTTTTGCTTCCTCTTGCTCCTGAGTGAGCCATTATAAATATGTTATTCATTCTGTCCATACCATTCATTAATGCATCCGTTACGTCTTCTGTAGTTTTATTCCATACTTCTATTACCTTCTCATATCTTTCTTCTTCAGAAATAAGTCCTCTCCTATAGGATTTCTCAAGCTTATCTACTTCGGCTTCTGCTTTAGCAATTAATTCTTCCTTTTCCTTTGGCACTACTACGTCATCCATACCTACGCTAATAGCTCCTATAGTAGAATAATGAAAACCTACAGATTTTATATGATCAAGGACCGTTGCGGTAACACTGTTTCCATGTTTTTCATAACATTTTTCAATAATACTGCCCAGTTTTTTCTTATCTACCAAAGTATCTAACTCCAAAGAATATTTATCCTTTGTCCTGTCTACGAAACCTAAATCTTGAGGTATGTGTTCATTAAATATGAACCTTCCTACGGTACTCTCTACTAATTTGCCTCTTTTATCTTCATCATTCAATCTCATTCTTACCTTAACTACAGCATGGATTCCCACATCTTTATTGAAATAAGCATGAATCATTTCATCATAATCTTTAAAGATTTTTCCTGTCCCTTTTTCTCCAGGGTTATCTACTGTCAAATAATAACTTCCAAGAACCATGTCCTGAGTAGGAATAGTTATAGGCTTACCATCTTTAGGAGCCAATATATTATTCACAGAAAGCATAAGAAGTCTTGCTTCTGCTTGAGCCTCTGTCGACAGCGGAACATGGACTGCCATTTGATCTCCGTCAAAATCAGCATTATATGGTGTACATGCTAAAGGATGTAATTTAATAGCTTTTCCTTCCACGAGAACAGGTTCAAAAGCCTGAATTCCAAGCCTATGAAGAGTAGGAGCACGATTTAACAATACCGGATGATCTTTTATAACTGCATCCAATACATCCCATACTGCCGGTTTAACTCTTTCAACCATTCTTTTGGCACTTTTAATATTGTGAGCATATCCCTGCTCTACAAGTTCTTTCATAACAAAAGGTTTAAACAACTCTAAAGCCATTTTCTTGGGAAGTCCGCATTGATAGAATTTTAATTCAGGCCCTACCACTATAACGCTTCTTCCTGAATAATCCACTCGTTTGCCTAAAAGGTTTTGTCTAAATCTTCCCTGTTTTCCTTTAAGCATATCCGAAAGGGACTTAAGAGGCCTGTTCCCAGGACCCGTTACCGGCCTTCCTCTTCTGCCATTATCAATTAAAGCATCGACTGCCTCTTGAAGCATTCTCTTTTCATTTCTTACTATAATATCGGGTGCACCCAAATCAAGAAGTCTTTTAAGCCTATTATTTCTGTTTATAACTCTTCTATACAAATCGTTTAAATCTGATGTTGCAAATCTTCCTCCGTCCAACTGAACCATCGGTCTCAAATCCGGAGGAATAACAGGTACAGCCTCAAGTATCATCCATTCAGGTCTGTTCCCTGATTTTCTAAAAGCCTCTACCACTTCCAGTCTCCTTATTATTCTGATTCTTTTTTGACCGGTAGCATCTTTAAGTTGAATTTTTAGCTCCTTAGATTCTTTATCCAAATCGATCTTCGAAAGAAGTTCTTCAATAGCTTCAGCTCCCATTAAAGCTTTAAATCTATTGCCATATTTCTCAAGAGCTTCTCTATATTCCACTTCTGTCAGCAATTGTTTTTCTGACAATGAAGTATCCCCCGGATTTACAACAATATATGCTGCAAAATATAGAACTTTTTCAAGAGCTCGCGGCGACATATCCAACATAAGCCCCATTCGGCTCGGAATCCCTTTAAAATACCAGATATGAGATACAGGAGCCGCCAGTTCAATATGTCCCATTCTTTCTCTTCTAACCTTTGATTTAGTTACTTCAACTCCACATCTGTCACAAACAACGCCTTTGTATCTTACTCTCTTATATTTACCGCAGTGACATTCCCAATCCTTTGTAGGACCAAATATCTTTTCACAAAACAGTCCTTCCTTTTCGGGTTTTAAAGTTCTGTAATTGATTGTCTCAGGCTTTTTAACCTCTCCCTTTGACCACTGTCTGATTTTATCCGGAGAAGCAAGACCAATTCTAATTGAGTCAAAATTATTTAATTCAAACAAGGAGCGATCTCTCCTTTCTATAATAAAGTTTAAAACTTTATATAAATTAATATAATTGATAAATTATATATTATTGTCATCATCAAAATCTAAAGAATAATCTTCATCATCGTCAAAATCCTCATCTTGTTCTTCTTCATCCTTAGCTATTTTATCATCTTCAGTTACTTTATTTTCATCAATATCTTCTCCTATTAAATCCAAATCTTCTACATCATCATCTGTTGATTCCTTTATCTCTATCTCTTTATCTTCCTCAGTCAACACCTTTACATCTAAAGCTAAGCTTTGTAATTCTTTAATTAACACTTTAAAAGATTCAGGAACACCAGGTTCCGGAATATTTTCTCCTTTAACTATTGATTCATAAGTCTTGACACGCCCTACTACATCATCCGATTTTACAGTGAGTATTTCCTGCAAAGTATGAGATGCTCCGTAAGCTTCCAGTGCCCAAACTTCCATTTCTCCAAATCTTTGGCCTCCAAACTGAGCTTTTCCTCCAAGAGGTTGCTGTGTCACTAAAGAATAAGGTCCGGTAGATCTTGCATGAATTTTATCATCAACAAGATGATGAAGTTTAAGCATATACATATAACCTACTGTTACGGGATTGTTAAAATATTCACCGGTTCTTCCATCTCTTAATAAAATCTTCCCATTTTCAGGATAACCGGCTTTTACTAAAGCATCTATTATATCCTGCTCATTAGCTCCGTCAAAAACCGGAGTTGCTACCTTCCAGCCAAGTTTTTTAGCTGCAAGTCCCAGATGAACTTCCAGTACTTGCCCCAAATTCATACGAGAAGGAACTCCTAACGGATTAAGAACCACTTCAATAGGTGTACCATCGGGGAGATAAGGCATATCCTCTTCAGGAAGTATTCTTGAAATAACACCTTTATTTCCGTGTCTTCCACACATTTTATCTCCAACATTTATCTTTCTCTTTGTAGATATATAAACTCTAACCATTTGGTTTACTCCCGGAGATAGCTCATCGCCATTTTCTCTGGTAAATATTTTAACATCTAATATTATTCCTGTTTCACCATGAGGTACTCTTAAGGAAGTATCTCTGACTTCTCTTGCCTTTTCTCCAAATATTGCTCTAAGAAGTCTTTCTTCGGCCGTTAACTCCGTTTCACCCTTAGGGGTTACTTTCCCCACTAATATATCTCCCGACTTAACTTCCGCTCCTATTCGGATTACTCCCCTTTCATCCAAATCCTTAAGCATATCTTCTCCAACATTTGGAATATCTCTTGTTATCTCTTCAGGACCAAGTTTTGTATCTCTTGCCTCTGTCTCATATTCTTCTATATGAATTGAGGTAAGAATGTCTTCCTTAACTAACTTTTCACTTACAAGAACGGCATCCTCATAGTTATATCCTTCCCACGTCATAAAAGCAACAAGAAGATTTTTTCCTAAAGCGATTTCGCCATTATCAGTACTTGGGCCATCAGCTATTACCTGACCTTTTCCTATCCTTTCATCCTGACAAACTATAGGTCGTTGATTAATACACGTCCCCTGATTAGAACGTTTAAACTTCAACAGCTTATATCTGTCGACCTGGCCATCTTCGTCTCTTTTAATCAAAATTTCGTCTGAACTCGCCTTCGTGACAACACCTTTATGGCGAGCAATTGATACTACTCCGGAATCTCTTGCTGCCTTATATTCAATTCCCGTTCCTATTATAGGTGATTCGGTTTTTAATAGCGGAACAGCCTGACGCTGCATGTTCGCTCCCATCAGAGCCCTATTTGCATCATCATTTTCCAGGAAAGGAATCATGGCAGTTCCTACCGATACAATTTGCTTAGGAGATACATCCATGAAGTTTACTTCACTACTTGGAAATATATCAATAACACCCATTTTGCCTCTGGCTATTACCCTCTTATTTACAAATCTGCCTTCTTCATCTAAAACTTCATTTGACTGAGCAATTATATATTCATCTTCTTCATCAGCGGTTAAATAAACTATTTCATCAGTAACTACTCCTCTTTTACTGTCCACTTTTCTGTAAGGAGCTTCTATAAAACCATATTCATTAATTCTGGCATAAGTAGTTAAAGATGTAATAAGTCCTATGTTAGGTCCTTCTGGAGTTTCTATAGGACACATTCTCCCATAATGAGAATGATGAACATCTCTTACTTCAAATCCCGCTCTGTCCCTGCTAAGACCTCCCGGCCCTAATGCAGACATTCGCCTCTTATGAGTTAATTCCGCTAAAGGATTAGTTTGGTCCATGAACTGGGATAATTGACTGCTTCCAAAAAACTCTTTAATCGAAGCTACTACGGGCCTTATATTGATTAACGCCTGAGGCGTGGCTACATCTATATCTTGTATAGTCATTCTTTCTCTAACTACTCTTTCCATTCTGGAAAGCCCAATTCTAAACTGATTCTGAAGCAGCTCTCCAACGGAACGAAGTCTTCTATTGCCTAAATGGTCAATATCGTCAGTATTTCCTATTCCAAAGAATAAATTAAATTCATAACTTATACTTGCCAGTATGTCGTCAAAAGTAATATGTTTTGGGGAAAGCTCTCTGTGTTTCTCCTCCATTGCCTGTTTCAATTCTGTAGGATCTTTATAATTATTCATAAGTTCTTTCATTGTGGTATAATGAATTTTTCCTTTTAATCCAATATCATCAGTACTAAAGGGTAAATTAAATGCTTTTATATCTACAAAATTATTTCCCAAAACTCTTACCGGTCTTTCATCTTCGCTCATTATATCTACTTTATTTATTCCTCGGTTTTCTATCTCAATTGCTTTTTCCCTGTTAATCATTTCGCCTCTTCCGACGACTATTTCTCCCGTTTGAAAATCTATAACATTTTCAAAGGCTTTTCTTCCTGCAATACGATTGCGAAGAGCTAACTTTTTATTAAATTTATATCTTCCCACTTTGGCCAAGTCATATCTTTTGGAATCGAAAAACAAGTTGTTCAGCAATGTACTGGCACTTTCAACTGTCGGAGGTTCTCCCGGTCTTAACTTCTTATATATTTCTATTAATGCTTCTTCTTCAGATTTAGTATTATCCTTTTCAATTGTTCTCAAAACCTGTTCGGTTTCTCCAAGATATTCAATTATTTCCACATTGCTGTTAATCCCTAAAGCTCTTAAAAAAGTAGTAATAGGGAGCTTTCTCGTTCTATCAATTCTAACATATATAACGTCATTAGAATCTGTCTCATACTCAAGCCACGCTCCTCTGTTAGGTATAACAGTAGATGAATAAAGTTTTTTCCCTACTTTATCAAATTCATCTGCAAAATAAACTCCCGGAGATCTTACCAACTGACTAACTACAACTCTCTCGGCTCCATTAATAATAAACGTACCTTTTTCCGTCATCAACGGAAATTCACCCATGAATACTTCTTGTTCTTTAACTTCTCCTGTTTCTTTATTTATAAGCCTAACTTTTACTTTTAAAGGTATAGAATAATTTACATCCCTCTCTCTTGCTTCCTCTTCACTGTACTTAGGTTCTTCATCCATATCATAATCTACAAATTCAAGTATTAAATTACCTGTATAGTCCTGTATCGGAGAAATGTCCTCAAATACTTCCTTCAGCCCCTCTTTTAAAAACCACTCATAGGAGCTTCTTTGAACCTCAATCAAATCTGGCAGTTCTAATACTTCCTTAATTCTTGAATAACTCATTCTTTCACACTTACCATATGTAACAGGACTTACCATTAAATTTTCACCCCTTATTAAAACTAAAATAGCCAAAAGTATTGGTTACTTTTGGTAATCTGTGTTGAGAGTATATCTATTATAGTATTGACAAGTGCGTAATTATTTATACAACCTATTTATTTTTTCGACTATTATGCATCTTTTTATATTACCACTATTAAGTAAAGATGTCAAGTTGATTTATTCAATATTTTTGAACAATAAAAAAGGCTTCTATATAAGCATTAATATATTTAGAAAGCCTTTTTTAAACTCATTTAACGGAAAATATACACTAAGGTATATATGATTCCCCTATGGGTTATAAAAGAACTCTCAATATTGAGAGTTCTTTTATATAATAATTTATTTTAACTCTACCGTAGCTCCTACTTCTTCTAACTTGGTCTTAATTTGTTCAGCCTCATCCTTCGCTACTCCTTCTTTAACCGGCTTTGGAGCACCATCTACCAAGTCCTTAGCTTCTTTTAATCCCAATCCAGTAATTTCTCTTACAACTTTTATAACTTTAATCTTTTGTGCTCCTATTTCGGAAAGAATTACATCAAATTCCGTCTTTTCTTCTGCTGCCGGAGCTGCTCCTCCTGCTGCCGGTGCGGCTGCAACTGCTACCGGTGCGGCTGCACTTACTCCAAACTCCTCTTCCAATGCTTTAACTAATTCTGATAATTCTAAAACCGTAAGGTTTTTAACTTCCTCAATTAAATTTGATACTTTTTCACTTGCCATTTATATATTCCCTCCATCATAATTTTTTATTTAATTTATGCACTTTGTTTTTCCTGTTCTTCCTTTATTGCATTTAAAGTATATACAAGATTTCTAATATTTCCTTGAAGTACATTAACAAATCCCGTTATCGGAGCGTTAAATCCTCCAAGTACCTTTGAAATAAGTACCTCTTTTGATGGCAGAGTTGCTAAAGCTTTAATATCATCTGCCCCTATTATTTTGCCATCTAATATTCCGGCTTTTATTTCCAGATTATCATGATCCTTTGCAAAATCTTGAGTAACTTTTGCCGCCTGAACAGGATCTTCTAAACTGAAAACAACTCCATTAGGTCCATTTAAATATTGGTTAAATTCCTCATACCCTGTATCTTTAAAAGCAAATTTCATAAGAGTATTTTTATATACCTTATAATCCACTTTAGAGTCTCTGCAATTTTTTCTTAGCTGAGTAATTTCTTCAACATTTAATCCCCTATAATTAACTATGACTATACTTTTGGCGTTATTAATTTTCCCTTTTATTTCTTCAACTATCTCTTTTTTCTTTTGAAGTACTTCTTCTTTCATCTGTCTCACCTCCTCAGAATCCGTTAATCTTTAAAATAAAAAGGCCTCTTCGCAGATACGGAAGAGACCCTAATCTCACAGATCAGTTTATCTCACCTCGGTAGGATTTTTAAACCCATAAGTCCCTACTGTCTACGGCTTAAATATTACATAATTATTAAGCTATATAAATTAAACAACAAAATTGTATCAATAAGATACATTCCTGTCAATAGTTATTCCATAAATTTCTGAGTGTTTAACTTGATTCCAGGACCCATAGTGCTGGAAATAACAATACTTTTTAAATATCTTCCCTTTGATGCGGCAGGCTTTGCTTTAATAACAGCTTCCATTATAGCATCTAAATTCTCCTTCAACTTTTCATCTCCAAAGGATTTCTTTCCTATAGGAACATGAATAATACTTGTTTTATCAACTCTGTATTCTACCTTTCCGGCTTTAATCTCCTTCACTGCTTTTTCTATATCAAAAGTTACAGTTCCGGATTTTGGATTAGGCATTAAACCTTTCGGGCCTAATATCCTTCCTAGCCTTCCTACAACTCCCATCATGTCGGGAGTAGCTACTACCACATCATAGTCAAACCAATTTTCGTTTTGAATTTTAGCTACAAGTTCTTCTCCTCCAAAAAAGTCCGCTCCTGCTTCTTCTGCTTCTTTTAATTTTTCACCTTTAGCGAAAACTAATACTTTTTTAGTTTTTCCTGTCCCATGGGGAAGAACTACTGTTCCTCTTACCTGCTGATCAGCATGTCTTGGATCAACTCCCAATTTTATGGAAAGTTCAATGGTTTCATCAAACTTTGCTTTTGCAGTTTGTTGAACTAATTCTATAGCCTCTTTAGAATCATATAAATTAGTCCTGTCAATTATTTTTAAACTTTCTTGATAATTTTTACCTCTCTTTGGCATAATTTCCCTCCTTGTGGTATTAACGGAATCTCCTCCCACTGTTTATTCTTCTACAACTATACCCATACTTCTTGCGGTTCCTGCTACCATACTCATTGCAGTTTCAATACTTCCTGCATTTAAATCAGGCATTTTAATTTCAGCGATTTCTTTTACTTTAGCCTTGGAAATCTTAGAAACTTTCTTTTTATTTGGTTCTCCTGAACCTGATTCAATTCCTACTGCCTTCTTTAATAGTACGGAAACAGGTGGGGTCTTTGTAATAAATGTAAAAGATCTATCTTGGTAAACCGTTAGAACAACCGGAATTATCATTCCTACTTGATCTGCAGTTCTTGCATTAAACTCTTTAGTGAAAGCCATTATATTCACACCATGAGGTCCTAATGCTGTACCTACCGGCGGTGCTGGAGTTGCTTTCCCAGCAGGGATCTGAAGTTTCACTATAGCTATGACTTTCTTTGCCATAAATTAACACCTCCTTATTTCCTTCGTGGTTTGTCGGGTAAACCCTCCCACTGTTATATATCTATCTAAAAAAGCTTAATAGCTTTTATAAGCAATTTTACAATTTTTCAATTTGATCAAAATCCAATTCTACAAGAGTTTCCCTTCCAAACATCGAAATATAAACTTTGACTTTTCTCTTCTCTGCATTAATACTTTCTACAGTACCTATAAAACTTTCAAAGGGACCTGCTATAACTTTAATTGCATCCTTGATTTTTAAATCAATGTCTGATACAACTATTTCTTGTACTCCCAACGCTCTTACTTCTTTGTCTGTCAGCGGTACAGGTTTAGATCCTGGGCCTACAAATCCTGTAACTCCTCTTGTATTTCTTACAAGATACCAAGATTCATCATTTATTATCATTTTAACAATAACATAGCCCGGAAAAAGTTTTCTTTCTTTTACCTTTTTTGTCCCACTCTTTGATTCTACATACTCTTCCGTAGGCACAATAACTTCAAATATATCGTCTATTTTTCCTCTGTTTTCCACCATCTTTTCAATATTTGCCTTTACCTTATTTTCATAGCCGGAATAAGTATGTACTACATACCATTTAGCTTTTTTGACTCTCTCTTCTCTTGTTTCAGTCATATCAACCATAAGCATAAGAACCTCTAAATTAGGCCCTTCCCTCCCTCATATTACTTTACAATAAGTCCCAATAAACGATTTATCCCCAAATCCAAAAGCCATACTACAAAACTTACTATTAAACACATGAAAATTACTACTCCCGTGTAATTAATAAGCTCCTTTCTTGTAGGCCATATTACCTTTTTAGTTTCGGATTTAACTCCTCTGAAATATGCACGTAATTTACCCTTTTGAGCATCTGTTTGAGCAGCCATAAAATTCACATCCTTATTTTTATTCTTTTATCTATTTGGTTTCCTTATGAACAGTATGAGTTTTACAGAATTTACAATACTTTTTAAGCTCCATTCTTTCAGGATTCTTCTTTTTATTTTTTGTTGTAGTATAATTCCTTTGTTTACATTCTGTACATGCTAAAATAACCATATCCCTCAATCCAGCCACCTCCTAAAACACTAAATATGCTATATGTTAAATATACAAAAACCCAATTTTACTGCATTACTTAATATAAACTATCACAAATTAAATATTATGTCAATAAAAAATTAAAGTAAAAAAAACCTATCTTCACAAAAATATACAGCATAAATATATTTTATCCTTATCTGTCTTTTTTAATCCTTTAAAAAAGACCAAGTCAAAAGACTTAGTCTTTCCTCTAAAGCTATATTAAATTTTATTCAATAATCTTGCTGACTACTCCAGCTCCAACTGTCTTTCCGCCTTCTCTGATTGCAAATCTTAATCCTTCTTCCATTGCTATCGGCGTTATTAATTCTATCTTGAAGTTCGCATGGTCTCCCGGCATTACCATCTCTACTCCTTCTTCCAACTCTATGTTCCCAGTTACATCTGTTGTCCTGAAGTAAAACTGAGGTCTATATCCGTTGAAAAATGGTGTATGCCTTCCTCCCTCTTCTTTCGTCAATACATATACTTGGGCATTAAATTTTGTATGGGGTGTTATGCTCTTCGGTTTCGCCAATACTTGCCCTCTTTCTATTTCTGCTCTCTGTACTCCTCTTAATAATGCTCCTATATTATCTCCTGCTTGCGCTTCGTCCAATATCTTCCTGAACATCTCTAACCCTGTTACTACTACTGTCCTCGGCTCTGCCGACAATCCTACTATCTCTACATTGTCTCCTACTTTTAATACTCCTCTTTCTACTCTTCCTGTTGCTACTGTCCCTCTGCCTGTTATACTGAATATATCTTCTACCGGCATTAAGAATGGTTTATCTGTTTCTCTCTTCGGTTGCGGTATCTCTTCATCTACTACATCCATTAATTCTATTATCTTGTCTCCCCATTTCCCGTCCGGATCTTCTAATGCCTTTAATGCTGACCCTACTACTATCTTCGTATTATCTCCGTCAAATTCATATTCGTTTAACAGGTCTCTTACTTCCATCTCTACTAATTCTATTAATTCCGGATCATCTACCATATCTGCTTTATTTAAAAATACTACTATCTTTGGCACTCCTACCTGTCTTGCCAGCAATATATGCTCTCTTGTTTGTGGCATTGGCCCGTCTGCCGCTGATACTACAAGTATTGCCCCGTCCATTTGGGCTGCTCCTGTTATCATATTCTTTATATAATCTGCATGTCCCGGACAGTCTACATGGGCATAATGACGTTTCTTCGTCTCATACTCTACGTGAGCTGTTGAGATCGTTATTCCTCTTTCTCTTTCCTCTGGGGCTTTATCTATGTTGTCGTATGTCATTACATTACCTAATCCGTATCTCTTATTCAATACCAATGTGATTGCTGCTGTCAACGTCGTTTTACCATGATCTACGTGTCCTATTGTTCCTATATTTACGTGAGGTTTATTTCTTTCATAATGTTGCTTTGCCATCTCCTTGATTCCTCCTTAAACAATAATCTAATTAAATAAACTCCCCCGGGTGTTCCATAGCTGTAAAATAACACAAATTGGAGCCCATGACCGGAATCGAACCGGTTACCTCTTGCTTACCATGCAAGTGCTCTGCCTATTGAGCTACATGGGCATCTATAACCACCCTAAGTATTTTACTACCTACATTCTTCCTTGTCAATACTAAATTAATCTAATCTTCTTTGAGTTCCAGATATCTCTCTAACTTTCTTTTAACCCTCTGCAATGCATTATCTATACTCTTTACATGCCTGTCCAAATCCACTGCGATTTCTTGATATGTTTTCCCATCCAAATATGATGTTAACACTTCCCACTCCAAATTACTGAGTATTTCTCCTATCTTTGATTCCATGTAGGACAATTCTTCTCTGCTGATTATAAGTTCTTCCGGATCCGTAACCTTAACTCCCGAAAGAACATCAAGTAAAGTTCTATCGGATTCGTCATCATATATAGGTTTGTTTAAAGATACATAGGAATTCAAAGGAATATGTTTCTGTCTTGTTGCAGTTTTAATCGCCGTTATTATTTGTCTTGTTATACATAACTCTGCAAACGCTTTGAAGGAAGTTAACTTATCCTTATTATAGTCTCTAATGGCTTTATAAAGTCCAATCATTCCTTCTTGAATAATATCTTCTCTATCCGCACCAATTAAAAAATAGCATCTTGCTTTAGCTCTTACAAAATTTTTATATCTATTGATCAAATATTCTAAGGCCTGACGATTCCCTTTTTTTGCCTCTTCCACCACATCTTCATCTTCCATGCTGTTAAAGTAAGATAAGTTCAATTCATTGTATAAACCTAATCCCACTAAGTATCCCCTCCAGAAAAGCCAATTATATTATTTCCGACTTAATTAATTAAATTATAAATAAATATCCGTCCATAGTCAAGATCATTCACAACTTTTCCACTTCTTCAATTTTTTAATTATCTCATCATCAAGTTTTCCCATAATCAAATTATTGGTTTCATTCTTCTTCTTTTCTCTGTTTTCCAAAAGCCTTTTTTGATCCAATATTTCCATTTCCAATTCTCTTGCCGATATTCTCGTCCCCCCTCTTCCTAAAATTACTTGTTGTTCCATCCAATCAGAAGTAGCTACCGTCACCTTCTTTATTCTACCTATTTCATCCAATGCTCTTTCTATATATTGATCGGCAGTTTCATATTCTTTTGTATATATGACATCTACTTCTTTTATCCTATTGCTTTCTCCCCCATTTCCCTTTACCAAGTGACCATCAAATACTATTATTACTTTTATACCTGAATAATACTGATATTCCGCCATTACTTCAATAAGCTCTTCCCGCGCCATTTCTAAGCTCACTTCGCTCAAAGAGCGAAGTTTTTCCCATGAATTTATAATATTATATCCATCAACAAACAAATACTCGTTAAACTTTTTCTCATCTTTTTTCATTTTTCAAACTTCTCTGTCTCACAACTTCATATATTAATACAGAAACAGCATTTGATGCATTTAAAGACGATATATGCCCAACCATAGGAATTTTAATAAGAAAATCGCAATTTTCTTTTACCAGCCTTGATAATCCTTTACCTTCACTGCCTATAACCAATGCAATAGGCCCTTTTAAATCAGTTTCATAATAATAGTTTTCACCAGCCATATCTGCTCCAAATATCCATAGTCCTTTTTTCTTAAGGTATTGTATAGTAGCAGATATATTGGTTTCTCTTGCCACTTTAATCCATTCAATAGCTCCTGCTGAAGCCTTTGCAACAGCCTGAGTCAATGTTGCAGATCTGTGTTTTGGTATTATTATTCCATGGGCTCCTCCCGCTTCAGCCGTTCTTATTATTGCTCCCAAATTATGAGAATCTTCTATTCCATCAAGTATTATAATAAAAGGTTCTTCTGACTTTTCTGCCGATGCATTCAAAATATCATCAACAGTTGAATATGCATAGGAACTAACTAATGCGGCAACTCCCTGATGAGGGATACTGCCCGATATTCCATCCAGCTTTCCTCTTTCTACATACTGAATGGGAATATGCCTATCCTTTGCCTCTCCTATTATTTTATTTATGCTTCCTTTTAACTCGCCTTTAAGTATAAATATCTTATCAATTTCCCTATTAGATTTTAGTGCCTCAAAAATAGGATTTCTTCCTACTATATAATCTCCTTCCATATTTTCACTCCCTATGCATCCCAAAAATTAACATATTTTAAATTTAAAAGATATTACATATATTATACATAAAAATTTGTATCAATACATACAACTTATTATAAATTTAAAAATTTTTCTCTCACTTCATTGATCTTTCCGCAGGTCATCTTTCCTTCAGGACAAGAACCCATAATACACTCAGGTCCCGCATTCTTAAATAAAGAAGGATATACCCCTTTAACCAATCTCAACATCTCGGTAGCTAACAGCCTTATCTCCCATTGTGCTCTATTACAACATCTGAGCCTGAAAAAATTAAATAAACTTCTGGTATTCATAGTAAATATTATCTTTGTTTCACAGGCATTGGGAAATACATATCTGGCATCTTCTATAGAAGATTTTTCAGCTTTATTCCTTGCTGATTTTTCACTTTCTCCCATATCCATATACTTTTTCAAATAATCATTATACAACATTTCCGTAATTTGATTATAATATTGTTGATCTTCTTTCATTGCCTTTTGAAACATCTCTTTAGCTTCAGGAATATCTGCAATCGCCGGAGGAATTACATAATCAAAACCATCCAGTCTTACATATCTCTGAGACTGTTGAGAATAGCTCCCTATTCTATGCCTCACCAATTGATGGGAAAGAACTCTCGAAATACCTTCCACTCCAAAAGTGAAGGAAACATGTTCAATAGGAGATTCATGCCCTAAATTCATGAGCATGTTAATAAAGTTGTCCACTTTTTTTTCATTCAAATCTTCTTCAATTTCTTCAATTGTTACAGAAGAATAACAGAGCTTTGCCGCCTGTGCCACTAATTTTTCACCGTCTAAGGTGTATCTTAATAATTTCACTTTTAAATTGCTCTCCATAATCAAAACCTCCATATAACTCTATACTATGAAAGAAAATAACTGTATGATTCTATCCTCCTGCCCTTTTAAATATAAATATCCAATTAAAGTTTCAAATCCTGTGGCATACTTATATTCCAAAACGCTAAAATTTTTTGGATGGCTATTTATTTTAGCATTTCTCCCTCTTTTCACAATTCCCATTTCTTCTTCAGTTAAATACTTCTCCAATTTGTGTATAATATCCGATTGAGCTTTGGCGCTTACAAATTCTGTAGCTTTCTGATGAAGTTCCTGAACCTTCAAATTTCTGTTTATATTTATAATATAAGTTCTGACTAACAGTTCGTATACCGCATCTCCTAAGTAAGCCAACTGTAGAGGAGACAAACTGTCTATCTCCTCTACAGTTATATTTTTTAATTTTCCTAATACGTTGTTATATTCATTTTCCATTTTCTATACTCTTTTCCATTTGACTCCTTCCGATGTATCTTCCAGTATTATACCTTTTTCTTTTAATTCATCTCTAATTTTGTCCGCAAGCTTAAAATCCTTATTTCTCCTCGCTTCTGTTCTCTTTTCAATTAATTCCGTTATATCATTATCCAGCATTTCATCTTTTTTAGATAATATGCCCAGTATATTTGTTAATTCCATTAAAGTGCTATATGCATATTGTACCACATTCTTCAACGAATTTTCATTTAAATTTGTGTTTGCCCATTTTATCAGTTCAAATAAAGCAGATACACTATCAGCAGTATTTATGTCATCTTCCATTGAGTTAATAAATTTTTCTTTAAATAGGTCAATTGCTTTTTTCATGGAATCAGCTTTTTCATTAAATTCTACGGTAGTACATTTATTTAATAAATATTCTAAATTTTTCTTCCCGTTATATAATCTTTCTAATCCGTTTCCTGCCTGAAGGAGAAGTTCTTTATTGAAATTAACGGGACTTCTGTAATGAGACTGAAGGATAAAAAACCTCAAAACTTCCAGATCTACTACTTGCCCTATTTCCCTTACTGTAAAAAAGTTCAGTTTAGATTTAGACATTTTTACATTTTCCACATTTATCATGGCATTATGGAGCCAATAGTTGGCAAAGGGTTTTCCTGTTAAAGTCTCACTTTGGGCAATTTCGTTTTCATGATGAGGAAACTGAAGGTCTTCCCCTCCCGCATGAATATCAATAGTATCCCCCAAAAACTCTCTTGCCATGGCGGAGCATTCAATATGCCATCCAGGTCTGCCTTTCCCCCAGGGAGTTTCCCAATAAGGTTCTCCCTCCTTTGCCTTTTTCCAAAGAGCAAAATCCATAGGATTATGTTTTTCTTCACTTACCTCAACTCTTGCTCCGCACATAAGTTCATCAATATTCTTCTTTGAGAGTTTGCCATAATCTTTATCCTTAGTTATATCAAAATATACATTTCCCTCCACGTTATAAGCACAGCCTTTATTAATAAGCTCCTGGACAAATTCAACGATTTCTTTTATATTGTCTGTAGCTTTAGGATGAAACGTATCCTCCTCCTCAATTAAAAGTCCTTTTGAATCTTTATAGTATTCGGCAATAAATTTATCCGCTATTTCTTTAACGGTTTTTCCTTCTTCCTTTGCTTTTTTTATCATCTTGTCGTCTATATCAGTAAAATTAACTAAAAATTTAACCTTGTAACCCTTGTATTTTAAATATCTCCTCAAAGTATCAAATATAACTAAAGGTCTGGCATTGCCCACATGAATATAATTATAAACTGTAGGGCCGCATACATAAATACTTACCTCTTTTTCCCTTATTGGGACAAATTTTTCCTTCCTTCTCGTTAAAGTATTGTACAGTCTCATATTCTCATTCTCCTATCTTATTATATATCAAAACACCGCCTCACATTACAGAGACGGTGTTATCGCGGTTCCACTCTGATTTGGTTTCATTAAAAAACCCAACTCAAAAATTGATAACGGTTAACACCGGAAATTCCTAATTAATTTCGGAACAACAGTTTAAAGGTGCACTTCAGCTAAACATTGGCCCGAAATTTTTTTCAGCCAAATCAAAAATCCCTCTCTAAGAGCATGTTGAGCTTACTCTCCTTTTCAATACCTTTTAATATTTATTTGTTCTATATTTTACAATAATATGATGACATTTTCAAGGACTATATTAAATATTTTTCTTTAATATATTTTATTCTGTCTGTTATTTTATCTTTCCCCAAAATATAAATAATGTTTACAAGTTCAGGGCCGTGCATATTTCCTGTTAAAGCAATTCTTATGGGCATATATAAATTTTTCCCTTTTATTCCTGTTTTCTTCTGAACTTTTTTCATTATCCCCTTAGCAAATTCCTTGTCTATTTCATCTATATCTTCAAGTTCCGCTTCAAAAGCATCAAATAGCACATGGACTTGATCTCCTTTTAATACTTCTAATACCTCTTCCCCTTCCAAAGTTACTTTATCTTCAAAAAATATCTTTGTCTTATCAACAATATCCTTAATTGTAGATAAACTTTCTTGAACGGTTTCAACTATAGTTTCTATCCAATCATACCTGTTCTTTACATCCTCTTTTGTTATATAATTTGCTTCTATCAAATAGGGTATCGAAAGATCCGTTATCCTTTTTATGCTTGAACTTCTGATATAATGTCCGTTGACCCAATCCAATTTATCCTTATCAAATACTCCCCCGGTCTTTGCAACTCTTTCAAAAGAAAATTGCTTTATCATTTCCTCCATGGATAAAATTTCTTCATTTCCTTCCGGACTCCATCCCACTAATGCAAGATAATTCACAAGTCCTTCCGGAAGATATCCGCTTTTTCTGAAATCCTCCACAGATACATCCCCTTGTCTTTTGCTTAATTTTTTTCTGTCCTTATTCAGTACCACGGGAAGATGAACATATTGAGGACTCTCCCAGCCAAATGCTTCATAAAGATATACATGCTTCGGTGTAGATGCAAGCCACTCTTCTCCTCGGATAATATGAGTTATTTTCATTAAATGGTCATCTACCACTACCGCCAAATGATAAGTAGGAAAACCGTCTGATTTCATGAGAACCTGATCATCTAAATCATCTGTATTCATAACAATATCTCCTCTTACCAAATCGTGAAACTTTATATCCTTATTATGAGGAAGCTTAAGTCTTATTACGTATTCTTCTCCATTGGCAATACGTTTCCTTGCCTCCTCCAATGAAATACTCCTGCAAAGGCCATCGTACCTCGGAATAAGACCTTTTACCTTCTGTTCCTCCCTTACTTTCTCCAACCTTTCCTTAGAACAGAAACAATAATATGCGTAACCTTTTTCTATCAACTCATTTATATATTTCTTGTAAATACTAAGCCTCTCTGATTGAATATACGGACCATATTCTCCTTTTTGAATAATATTGCCATTATCATCAAAGCAAACACCTTCATCGATTTCAATTCCCGCCCAATTCAAAGACTTAATTAAATTTTCAATTGCTCCTTCTACAAATCTTGTCTGGTCAGTATCTTCTATCCTTAAAATAAACTTTCCATTATTGCGTCTAGCATATAAATAGTTGTATAAAGCAGTCCTAATAGAACCTATATGTATAAAACCTGTTGGACTTGGAGCAAATCTTAATCTTACTTCTTTCAAAACTGACACCTCCTGTTTAAGTCTAATTATAGTTATAATTATATACTACTCATAATAGAGTATCAACCTATGGGTGAAATCTTATCCCGACAATTTAAAATAAAATTTATATGTACTTATGAATATAATCATAATATAATAAAATAAAAGGGTTTCTATTAAAACATTAACATATCAGAGAGATCTTTATAACCCATCCAAAGTGAATAAAATAGGTATGGGTTATAAAAATAATATCAAATATGAAGGGAGGAAAATATGAAAAACAATTACATTATAGGAATAATATTAATATTACTCGGTGTTGGATTTCTCGTACAGCGGTTTCTGCCGGGATTCTATTTTAATAACATCATTCATACTTATTGGCCCTTAATCCTTATAATTATAGGATTAGTCAAACTTTCGGATAAAAACAGTTCCAAAATCACAGGTATAATAATATTGTTAATAGGGGCTTATTTCCAATCATATAATTTAAATTTAATACATTTTAGCTTTTGGGATATATTCTGGCCTATTATCTTACTAATCATAGGCTTCAATCTTTTGATACCCAAAATGAGGAATTCAAAAAAATATCAGGTCGGTGAAGAGAACAGCAAAAGTACTATTGAATCCTTCTGTTTGTTTTCTGGGCTTCATACTTTAAATCAATCTTCATCTTTTAAGGGAGGAAATGTAACAGTTTTGTTTGGAGGAGCAGACATCGATTTAAGGGGAGCAAACATTTCAGAAGGAGAAGCTTATTTAGAACTCAATGCTTTCTTTGGAGGGATAGATGTATTTGTTCCTGAAAATTGGAGAGTGGAAGTTTCGGGCCTACCTATATTCGGAGGATGGTCCAATAAAACTCCAATAAATTCAGATCCAAATGCTCCTATCCTTAATATAACATGCTTAGCAGCTTTCGGTGGGATAGAAATAAAATAAAAAGAAAGGATTTACTGATAAAAAATATAATCGGTAAATCCTTTTTCTTGATCTCATATCTCTTTTATATCTAAATCTTGATTTTTAAATTCTCTCTTTATATTTTCAATTATTTTATCCGTATTTATTTCCATATTGTCCTCTGATGCTCTTAAAGAATATTCCACTATATTTTCTTTTGCTCTTTTTCCTACAGTAATCCTAATAGGAATGCCTATTAAATCTCTGTCATTGAATTTAACTCCTGCTCTTTCGTTTCTGTCATCAAGGATCACTTCTAATCCTAATTTATCCAATTCTTTATATATTTTTTCTCCCAGGTCTGTCTGGGACTGATCCTTTACATTAATTACTGTAATTATTACGTGATAGGGTGTCACTATTAATGGCCAAATTATCCCTTTATCATCATGACATTGTTCTACAATTGCTGCCGCAGTTCTTGATACTCCTATTCCATAAGAACCCATATAAAAATACTGTCCTTTTCCGTTTTCATCAAGATAAGTTGCGTTTAAACTTTTACTATATTTAGTACCTAATTGAAATATATTCCCAACTTCTATTCCTCTGTCCATTTTTAAATGTTCTCCACACTTAGGGCATAAATCCCCTTCCTTTACAAGAAGAAGATCCTCTACGACTTCTCCCGAAAAATCCCTGTTATAATTTACATTTCTAAGATGATAGTTTGTTTCGTTTGCTCCTACTACGAAATTTTTCATCTTAGTAATTCTTGAATCCACAAGAAGCCTTACTCCTTTTTTTAGTCCTATAGGCCCTGAAAATCCCACACAAGCTCCGGTAATTTCTTTTATTACATCTTCATCTGCCAATTCAAGCTCATGTTCTGCAATACCTAAATAATGGCACAATTTTATTTCATTTAATTCCCTGTCCCCCGGTATCAAAGCAAATACTATTTCATCTTTTGCCTTATAAATTAGTGCCTTAGCAAAATTACATCCTTCAATTTTCAGAAAAGCCGACACTTCCTCTATGGTCCTTAAATCCGGAGTATAAACTTTTTCAACTTTTTTTTCTTCCTCATCCTTACATTTTAAGTCATAGGATACCTTAGCCTTCTCGTCTGTTGCCGCATACTCGCAATTATCGCAGTAAGCTATTCTTCCTTCCCCTACTTCCGATAATGCAATAAATTCATGAGATTCGTTTCCTCCCATTGCTCCCGAATCTCCCTCTACTATTTTAAATTTCAGCCTAAGCTTTTTAAACACCTTTTCATAGGCATCCCACATATTCTGATAGGCTGCCTTCATTCCTTGGAAATCCCTGTCAAAACTATAGGCATCTTTCATTATAAATTCTCTACTTCTTATAAGCCCAAACCTCGGCCTCTTTTCATCCCTGTATTTTGTTTGTATTTGATACAAATTCAGCGGCAATTGCTTATAAGATTTGATTTCATCTTTTATTAATGCAGTAAAATATTCTTCATGAGTAGGCCCAAGGCAAAATTCTCTATTGTTTCTATCCTCTAATTTAAACATCTCAGGTCCATAATTTTCCCATCTTCCGCTTTCCACCCATAATTCTTTAGGTTGTATAGCTGACATTAAAAGTTCTTGACAACCGGATTTATCCATTTCTTCTCTGACTATTTTCTCAATTTTTCTTATAACTCTATAGCCCAAAGGCAAATAGGAATATATTCCGGAAACCAGTTTTCTCATCATACCCGCTCTTAAAAGAAGTTGATGACTTGGTATTTCTGCTTCTGAAGGTATTTCCCTTAATGTTGGAACATATAATTCAGACATTTTCATTTTTCTATCTCCTTTCATTTGGTTTAAACTAAAAAAACCTTCATCTCAGGAAGAGACGAAGGTTTGAAATCCGTGGTACCACTCTAATGGATTTAATTTTTATAAATCCTCTCATAAGTTTTAACGATACTATCGTTCAGACATACTAAATTCTGACTGAAAGCTCCGGAATGGGTTCGATTCTTAGAGGACTGAAAGTATTTCACCTTTGAACTTTCTCTCTAAAATCATAATCATCTACTATTTTCCTTCAACGCAATATCTTGTTTTTTTTATAATACTAAAAAAAATTCTCCTTGTCAAATAATTTATATTAAATATACTGCTCTCTTTATCCAGAAATTAAATCCTCTGTTCTAAATCGGAATTAACAAACAAACGCTATAAGCGGAAATCCCTTCTTCTCTTCCTTCAAATCCCAAGTATTCAGTAGTCGTAGCCTTAATACCTATATTATCCTCTGATATATTCAATACATGAGATATATTGGCTTTCATTTTATCAATATATGAAGCAAGCTTTGGTCTTTGAGCCACAATAATACAATCCATATTTCCTATTCCATATCCCTTATCTTTAATTATATTATATACCCTTTTCAAAAGAATTAAGCTTGATATATCTTTATATTTCATATCGGTATCAGGAAAATATTTCCCTATATCTCCCAATGCCAAGGCTCCCAACATGGAATCCATTATAGCATGGATTAATACATCCGCATCTGAATGACCTTTTAAACCTTTTTCATGAGGAATTTCCACTCCTCCCAATATTAATTTCCTTTCTTCTGTCAGTTGGTGAGCATCATATCCTATTCCTATTCTCATCATTATCACCCTATCTGGTACGAAAAATTAAATTTTTCATATAAATAAAGTCTTTCTCTTTAACTATGGATTCTGCTATTATTAAATCTTCCGGAGTAGTTATTTTTATATTATTGTAATCTCCCATAATCATCTTTACTTTATATCCCAATCTTTCTACAAGCATACCGTCATCCGTACCTATAAATTGATCCTCTACAGCTTGCCTGTAAGCTTTCATTATAATATCATAAAAAAAACATTGAGGAGTCTGAGCAGCCCATATAAATCTTCTATCAGGAGTATTTTCTATAATACATTCATCCTTTATCAATTTGATAGTATCCTTAACGGGAACTCCTATAATGCAGGCTCCGTTTTCTTCCACTCCCTTTATTCCCGCTTCAATGCTTTCTACTTTTACAAAAGGTCTGGCTCCGTCATGAATAAGAACCATATCACATTTTTTATCTAATGCCATTAGCCCATTATATACCGAATCCTGCCTTTCCTTTCCTCCCTTTACAATTTTCATAACCTTTTTAAATCCATATTTCTTGACTATTTCTCTTCTGCAATATTCTATCTCTTCTTCTCTGCACACTACAACTATTTCATCTACAAATCTGTCTGTTTCAAATTTTTCTATTGCATGAGCTAATATCGGTTTACTATCTATATGTATAAATTGTTTATTTATTTTACTCCCCATTCTATTGCTCATTCCGGCTGCAGCTATTATGGCCGAAACAAAATAGCTTTTATACATGGCTCTATCACCTCTTACACATTATAGCATAATAAAATACAACATGAAATATATTTCTACTATCTTACCCCAAAAATAAAAAAATATTAGGGTCTATATAGACCCTAAACTGCTTTATCTACAAGATATTTGGGCTTTGCAAATATCATCCTACCTGCGGAAGTTTGTAGAACGGATGTAACTAAAACACCGACTGTTTCACCTATATGCTTTTTGCCTCCTTCTACAACTATCATAGTTCCGTCATCTAAATACGCTAATCCTTGCCCTGATTCCTTTCCGTCTCTTATAACCTGAACTATCATTTCTTCTCCCGGCAATACTACAGGTTTAATGGCATTTGCTAATTCATTAATATTTAAAACCTCAATTCCTTGAACCTCTGCTACTTTATTAAGGTTATAATCATTTGTTATAACCTTTCCCTTCAAATGTTGAGCAAGCTTTAAAAGTTTTGCATCAACCTCTTGAGCATTGTCTACCTTTTTATCGTATATAATTACTTCCATATCCAGCTCTTTCTGAATTCTATTTAAAATATCCAATCCTCTTCTTCCTCTATTCCTTTTTAATCCATCTGAAGAATCAGCTATATGCTGCAATTCTTCCAGCACAAAATCGGGTATTATAAGAGGCCCCTCTATGAACCCTGTCTTACACAGGTCTGCAATTCTGCCGTCAATTATTACGCTTGTGTCAAGTATTTTAGCACATGATTTACTTGTTGTTTTAGTTTTTTCTTTTCCTATGTTTTTTCTTAAATTGCTAAATGTGCTAACAAAATCTTCCCTTTTTCTCGTTGCAACTTTTATACCTAAATACCCAAAAATCAAATAAAGAATTATAGATATTCCTACTCCTAAGTAAGGAATTTTCAGATTATAAAAAGGTTGACTCAAAAGATACGCTATTATCAATCCCACTATAAGTCCTATGGAACCCATCGCAATATCTGCAGCCGGAATTTTTTGAAGCTCTACCTCTAAGAATTGAATAAATTTCTCCTCTCCTTTTATAAATTTGGGAGCTAAAAGAAAAAATATGATTCCGAAGATTAAACTTACTCCTATATAAATTACTAAACCCACCAAGCCTAAATCAGAAACATCTAATATATTTAGGCTTTTTAAAGCTGCCATAACTCCATATCCAATTAATATTCCTACTATGGTAATAATTCCTTTTATAATTTTATCTACCATATAAACTTCACCTCCTCATTTATTATATTTATTTCCATTAAAATAAATTATATAACTCAATTTTAGTGAAAAATGTTTTTTATTAAAATTAAGTTATATCTAATTTGAAAAATTAACTGCTTCTTCAATTAATTCTTCTGCCTCTTCAGGATCTCTCCCGACTACTAAAACAATTTCACTTATAAGCATTTGTTTTGCACTATTAAGCATCTTTCTTTCTCCCGTAGACAATCCCTTTTGTTTATCCCTTATCATTAGATTTCTCACAACAGATGCAATTTCAAACACATTTCCACTTTTTATTTTATTCATATTAAGCCTATAACGTCTGTTCCAATTTTGAGGCATCTTCGTAATATTTCCTTTAAGAACATTAAAAACTTCTTTTATTTCCTTATCACTAATAATCTCTCTTATACCTATTTCCTCAATATTGTCTACCGGAATCATCACCCGCATATCTCCTATAGGCATTTTCATAATATAGTACTTCCTCTTTTCTCCCAGTATTTCCTTCTCTTCTATTGCGATTATAATTCCAGCACCATGCATAGGATATACTATTTTATCCCCTATATTAAACATAGTGACAACCTCCTATTATTAGCTTATTATATTTTTATTATACAGGATTAGGTAATGATTGTCAAATTTTTAATTTTACCACATTACTTATCAATTTGTCAACTTAATATTTTTTCTTTTTTCATATTTTTTTTCATATCTTTTCTTTTTTAAAAAAATTAATTAATATATTTCAAGAATTATTTGACAACAGCTTGTCTACTTAAGTATAATGAAATTATAGTATGAATCTTTTTGACTGAGGTGGGATTATATGGACAGAGCTACAGCAAATAATGATAAAAACGTAACATATTGCGATTTTCAATGCAAGGTTGCAGAAGTAATCATCAGGCATAAAAGTATTTTGGATATAATCACTAAGTTAGACGAATGCAATTCACGAATCAACAGGGCAGTAGTTAAATCTGCCACATCTTGCGGTTGCATTTCCATTAAAGCTTCAAAACAAGAATATGATAAAAATACTCTTGATGAAGTTAGGCAAAGTTTAAAAAACCATGTAGAGGGAAATCTGTGTGAAGTTTGCAAAGAAAAAATCGAAGAAGAAATGGGAGAATATATTTTCTACTTGGCTGCTTTATGCGATACTTTAAATATAAGCCTAACCGATGTAATAAATACTGAATACAGAAATATAAAAACTTTGGGAATATACAATCTTAAGTAATGTCATGAAATATTTTACCTAGAATCTATCTTATAAAGTCTTAGCCGAAATCTCCCAGTTTTAATTGTGGGATGAAGGTTTATAGATATGTGTTCAATGCTATCTTAATGGATTGGTAGCAGTAGTTAGGAATATCAGAATTAGTATGAAAAAGGCTTCTATATAAAATCAAGAAGCCTTTTTTGAAATCCATTTTAGGTCAAGTATAATTTTATTCTTCCTTACTTTTATATTATATGTCGTTCTATAAATACTTGATCCTGATACCTTTTAAGTCCCTCTTTTATTATTTTCGCTCTTATTTCTCCTACTCCTTCTGCCAAATCCAATTCTGATACAGAAGCTTTTAATATCCGTTGTAAAGATCCGAACATTTTTATCACATTTTCTAAAACTCCCGAAGAAATTCTGGGAATTTTGTTTAATATTCTATATCCTTTTGGATATATATTCACATCTAATGAATTATTATCGTTATCATAGCCAAAAATCCGAGCAATATTAGATAAATTTAGCAATTCTTCAGAAGAAAGATTCATTATTTCCTCATTTATTTTCTGATATGATTTTTCTTGATTATGATACCAGTAATCCTTTATTATATTCATCTTATCTTCCTTTACATTGCTCATAATCTCTTCCATCTGCATAGTTATAAGTCTTCCTTCATTTCCTAACTCCAATATATATCTTTCAATTTCTTCTTCTATTCTTTCAATCATTTCAACTTTCTGTATAATCTTTGCTACATCATATACTGTAACCAGATCTTCAAATTCAAGAATAGTCAAATTGTTTATAGCTTGATTAAAGACGGTTTTATACTTTTCCAAAACTTGTATGGCTTGATTTGCTTTGTTTAGTACTTGATTCGTATCCCTTAAAACATATTTAATATTTCCTTTATATAATGTAATGATGTTCCTTCTTTGAGACACAGCTACAACTAAGGCTTTAGTTTGCTTAGATACTCTTTCAGCCGTTCTGTGCCTTATACCCGTTTCTTGTGAAAAAATATTTTGATCAGGCAGCAACTGAACATTAGCATAGAGAATCTTTTTACAATCTGACGATATAATAACCGCACCATCCATCTTTGCCAATTCATAAATATAATATGGAGTATAATCTTTATCGATAATAAATCCTCCATCTATAATTTTCAAAACGTCCTCTTCATTTCCAATTACAATTAAAGCTCCTGTTTTGGATCTCACAATATTGTCTATTCCTAATCTCAGTTCTGTACCAGGTGCTAACATTCTAAGAGAATTATATAGTTCTTGCTTTAAATTGTCATTTTTCATAAATTATCCTCCGAAAACCATATTCAATCCTTCTTCAACTGAAGATATCCCTATTATTTTTATCCCTTTAACATCTTTTATATCTTTTAAATTGGCCTTTGGAATCAATGCAGTATCAAATCCCAATTTAGCCGCTTCCTTAACTCTTCTCTCAACAAAGCTTACTGAACGTACTTCTCCTGCCAATCCTACTTCCCCCATAACCACGGTTCCCGGGGATATAAAAGCGTCTTTATAACTGGACGCAATAGATATAATTATTCCCAGATCCATAGATGGTTCTTTCGATTTTATTCCTCCTGCAATATTAATATACACATCATAATTTTGAAGCTTATAGCCCATTTTCTTCTCCAAAACCGCTATCATAAGTATGACTTTATTATAGTCTATTCCCATGGCAACTCTTCGAGGTATTCCAAAAGGGGTAGAGCTTACAAGAGATTGAACTTCCACAAGCATAGGCCTTGTACCTTCTATACTTGGTACTACTACAGTACCTGATGTGTCCATAGGTCTTCCTGAAAGAAGAGCTGCAGATGGGTCTTCAATTTCTTCAAGTCCTTTATCTTTCATCTCAAACATTCCTATCTCATTTGTAGAGCCAAATCTATTTTTAACCGCTCTAAGTATCCTGTAACTATGGTACATCTCCCCCTCAAGATAAAGAACAGTATCTACCATATGTTCCAATACCTTAGGACCCGCAATTGAACCCTCTTTAGTCACATGGCCCACTATAAAAGTAGCTATGGCTTTTTCCTTGGCTATTTTCATCAACTTATAAGTTGACTCTCTCACCTGGCTAACACTTCCCGGAGCCGACATAATATCTGAACTATAAACCGTTTGAACGGAATCAATTATGAGTATGTCTGGTAAAATTTTATCTATTCCCTTTTCAATTATGTCCAAATTAGTTTCGGATATAATATATAGTTCTTGAGAATTTAAATTTAACCTTTCTGCTCTTATTTTTATTTGTTTGAAGGACTCTTCTCCCGATGCATATAAAATCTTTAATCCCTTCTTGGACAGTTGATTTGCCATTTGAATTAAAAGAGTGGATTTTCCTATTCCCGGCTCACCTCCTACAAGAATAAGAGAGCCCTTCACTATTCCTCCTCCGAGAACCCTGTCAAATTCTTCGATCCCTATTTCAATTCTATCCTCTTCATCTATTTCTACATCAATTAGTCTCTCTATCTTTCTTTCAGATATGTTGTCAAGTGTGTTAATATGTGAAGTTTTTTCTTCCCTTTTTATTACTTCTTCGACAAATGAATTCCATGCATTACATGAAGGACATTTTCCCAACCATCGAAGAGTTTCATACCCACAATTTTGGCAAACATATTTCGTTTTTAATTTCACAAAATCTCCTCCAATTTTATTTTATCCATTATAAAAAAGGCTTCTGTTAAAGCATTAATGAATTAAAGAAAATATGATTTTTCTATGGACTATAACAAAAAACAGATACTCCTATTTTAAACAAGATAAAATAGGAATATCTGTAAAATAATTTTATCTATTTAATACAGGTTCCTTATTAAATATCAATTTATCTCCATCATAATTAATTAATATATTATCTGTCTTAGACACATTACCTTTAAGAATTTCCTCAGCCAGCTGATCCTCTATCATACTTCTTATAACCCTCTCCAAAGGTCTTGCCCCAAATTCAGGGTCAAATCCTTTCTTACTTATGAAGCTTCTTGTTTCATCGCTTATTTTCACATTGATATCCATTTTTTTGAGCCTCTTCTGCAGATTCTTAATCATTATATCCACAATTTCTTTTACCTGGGTTTCATTAAGAGAATGGAATATAATTATGTCATCAATTCTGTTCAAAAACTCAGGTCTGAATGTTCTTCTTAATTCTGCCTGTATAGTTTCCTTCATTTTTTCATATTCTTCCTTTTCCTCTGAAGACTGCCTTGTAAATCCGAGGACATTTTGCTTTTTAAGCAAAGTTGCCCCTACATTTGATGTCATAATTATCACCGTATTCTTGAAATCCACAGTCCTTCCCTTAGAATCCGTAAGTCTTCCGTCATCTAATATTTGAAGAAGAACATTAAATACATCCGGATGAGCCTTTTCTATTTCATCAAACAATATTACGGAATAAGGTCTCCTTCTAACCATTTCCGTTAACTGTCCTCCTTCATCATATCCTACATACCCCGGAGGAGAACCTATTAATTTCGATACAGAATATTTCTCCATATACTCCGACATATCAACCCTTATCATAGCATCTTCGTCGCCAAATAATGCCTCCGCTAAAGCTTTCGCAAGATAAGTTTTGCCCACTCCTGTAGGCCCTACAAAGATAAAAGTTCCTATAGGCTTTTTAGGATCCTTAAGCCCTACTCTTGCTCTTCTAACAGCTCTTGAAACGGCTTCGACTGCTTTATCTTGCCCAACGACCTTTTCATGAAGAACTTTTTCTAAATTAAGAAGTCTTTGGCTTTCTTCCATTGTCATTTTATTCACAGGAATCCCAGTCCAGTTTGAAACTACAGCAGCTATTTCATCATATCCGACTTCTATATTAGAATCCTTCTTTTCTTTATCCCATTGAGATTTTTTGAATTCCATCTCTGCTTTTATTTTTCTTTCCATATCTCTTACTTTCGCTGCTTTTTCATAATTTTGATTATTAATTGCTTCTTCTTTTTCCTGAGATAATTCTTCCAACTTATCTTCTAAGCTTTTCAAACCATTAGGAGTTGTTATTGATTTCAATCTCACCATGGAAGCAGCTTCATCCATTAAATCTATTGCCTTATCGGGAAGAAATCTATCTGTTATATATCTGGCCGAAAGCTCTACAGCAGCTTTTATTCCCTGGTCAGTTATTTTGACTCTATGATAAGCTTCATATCTATCTCTTAGCCCTTCAAGTATTTTAATTGTATCTTCTATTGTGGGTTCTTCAACCATTATGGGCTGAAATCTTCTCTCTAAAGCAGAATCCTTTTCTATATGTTTTCTATATTCATCAGTAGTTGTCGCACCTATTATTTGAAGTTCTCCCCGAGCCAAAACCGGTTTTAATATATTCGACGCATCTATCGCTCCTTCTGCTGCTCCCGCCCCAACTATGGTATGGAGTTCATCAATAAACAATATAACGTCCTTAGATTCTTTCAGCTCCTTCATAACTGCTTTAAATCTTTCTTCAAATTCTCCTCTATATTTAGCTCCTGCAATCATGCTTGCCAAATCCAAGGATACAACTCTTTTATCCTTAATCATATCCGGAACTTTTCCTTCAATTATCTTTTGAGCTAATCCTTCTGCAATTGCTGTCTTTCCTACCCCCGGTTCTCCAATTAAGCATGGGTTATTCTTAGTTCTTCTGCTCAGCACCTGAATTACTCTCTCTATTTCTTTCGTTCTCCCTATGACAGGATCTATTTTACCATCTTTTGCAAGCTTATTTAAATCAGAACTGTATTTATCGAGATTAGGAGTGCTGCTCCTACTTCTTCCGTCTCCCTGAGATGCCTTCATATTATTTTCTGTAAGCATTTCTATAACATCTTCTCTTAGCTTTTCTACATCAACTCCTAAGCTTCTTAAGACAACTACAGCTACCCCTTCTCCTTCTTCCAATAATCCAAGAAGAATATGCTCAGTTCCTATATAATTATTTCCTAAGTTCCTTGCTTCCAAAAATCCCAATTCAAATACTCTTTTAGTCCTAGGAGTGAATCCTAATATATCCGTTTCATAACTGCCATATCCTACAGCCTTTATTATTTGTTCTCTTAAAATATCCACATTCAATCCTGCATTTTTCAACGATTGGGCAGCAATACCTTCATCTTCTTCTAATAATCCCAAAAGCAGATGCTCCGTTCCTACATAATTATGTCTTAGCTTTTGAGCTTCTTGCTGAGCCAAGAGCATTACTTTTTGAGCACTTTCTGTAAATCTTCCAAACATTGCCATAATATCCCTCCTTCTTAAAACCTTTCTCGTATCAACTCAGCTCTTTTTATATCTCTTTCTTCTGGAATCATATCTTTTCCGTAATATCTTTGTAAACTTGACGGTTGGCACAAAATCATCAGTTGATCTATATCCTTTAATTTTATATCTTTAATTATACCCATTTCTATACCCATCTTTATATCGGAAAATAATTTCATTGTCTCACTGGAAGTTATAACTCTTGAATATTTAAGCAGACCTAATGCGCGAAATACTCTATCTTCCATATCGATTTTTTGGGTTTCCAATAACTTTAATCTCAGATTTCTTTCTTTCTCAATGACCTCCAAAATTACACTTTTTAATTTCTGAACTATTTCTTCTTCCGTTTCTCCCAGTGTTGTCTGATTTGATATTTGAAATAAATTTCCTAATATTTGACTTCCTTCCCCATATATCCCTCTCACAGTGAGTCCTATTTGATTCAATGCAGAGATCAGACTATCTATATACCCCGTTAACACCAAACAAGGCAAATGAACCATACACGATATTCTCATGCCTGTTCCCACATTAGTTGGACAAGATGTAAGATAACCAAACTTTTCACTGTAAGCATAATCTATATTCTTTTCCAAGAAATCATCAATTTCAGAACAAAGTTTCCATCCTTCCTCCAGATACAATCCGGGAAATAAGACCTGCATCCTCAAATGATCTTCTTCATTAATCATAATAGTAACCGCTTCATCTTCCCGTAAAAAAAAGCTTGATTTATCAGGAACTTCTATAAGTCCGGGACTTATGAGATGTTCTTCAACATATGCTCTTCTCTCTAAGGAAGATAAATCTTCTATTCTTTTAAAATTATATTTCTCAGGCAGATTACTTTTTTCCATAGCATTTAAAATCTTCTCCGTAACAACCTGAGATTCGTTTAGACTCATTCGTTGGGGAAATTTTTCATCTCTTATATTTCTGGCAAGTCTCACTCTGCTGCTTACCACAACATCTTCATCTATACCTTCTCTATCGAGCCACTTCACTATATCACCTCTATTTCTGTTCAATATCCTTCTGAAGCTTCTTTATTTTATCCCTTATAACGGCCGCCCTTTCAAATTGCTCTTCTTTTACATAGTTATCCAGTTGAACTTTGAGCTTATCTATTTCAGTTCTTATTCCTATGGTCCCTATAGATGCCTTAGGAATTTTCCCTATATGGTTATTATGACCATGAATTTCCGTTAATAAGGGAATCAATTTTTCTTTAAAAGATATATAACAATTTGGACATCCTAATTTTCCTGTCTGTTTAAATTCATTATAATCCATACCACAATAGGAACATTTTAAATCATATTTATTTTCCTTAACAGTTTCTCCTTGTATATTATCTATTAATCCCGTCAAAAATTTGTGAAAAGAAAAATTAGTATCAAAATCCAAATCCTTGTATTCTTTAGCACACTCGCTACAAAGATGAATCTCCGTCACCACTCCGTTAACTATTTTAGTATAATGCATAGTTGCTGGTCTTTTCTTGCATTGCTGACATAACATGATCCTTCTACCCCCTTTATTCTCGTAACAATACTAAAAGCATATTTTTAAGTATATCTGCTCTCAATTCATTCCTATTGTCATAAACATTCTTAAGCGTTCTATCTCCAATTGCAATTTTCATCATATCTCCTTCTCTTTCAGTTACGATACCTTCCTCACTTAGTCTTTCAATAATACTATATGCTTTGGTTTTAGATATAGATTGCCCTATAGTATTAACTAACAAATCATTAATATCACTATCTTCAGATATTCCCACCTTTACAATTTTTATATATCCTCCTCCGCCTCTCCTGCTTTCTATATAATACCCTTTGTATGGAGTAAACCTCGTAGTAAGGACATAATTTATTTGTGAAGGAGCACAATCAAAATATTGTGCCAATTCATTTCTTTGAATTTCAACTACTCCGTTATCAGTTTCATCTAGTAAATTCTTGATAAATTCTTCAATTATGTTACTCAACCTCGGCATTTTTATCACCCTAATTTATTTGACTTTGACTTTCTTTGCCTTTCTATACTAATTTTCTCCTATATAATACTTTTTTTCAACATTCAATATAATTCATATATCCATAAAATATAATAATATCATCAGTAGATAAGCATTTATATGATATTATTTCAATATTTCTCCCATTTTCTCGTCTTAATCATAATAAATTCAAACATATAAAAAAATCTCTATTGAAATATTGACATATTAAGGAAACTTCTTTTATCCATTCAGGGCTAAATATGTACTAAGATAAATCGGGGTTTCTCTATGGGTTATAAAAAGGCCTTGGATTTTAATCAAAATCCAAGGTCTTTTATATATCTGAAATTTTTTAATCCTTTTTGGATTCTTCAATTATTTTTTGACTTATATTTGCGGGAACTTCTTCATATCTTACAAAATGCATTGTGAAACTTCCTCTTGCCTGAGTCATACTTCTTAAATCTATGGCATATTTAAACAACTCGGCCTGAGGAGCTTCAGCTATAACAAGCTGCATTCCATCTTCCTGTTGTTCCATCCCCAAAATTTTGCCTCTTCGTTTATTCATATCACCCATTATATCACCCATATAAGCATCAGGAATTAGTATTTCTACTCTCATTATAGGTTCCAGCAAAACAGGATTTGCTGCTTCCATACCCTTCTTAAAGGCTATAGATGCCGCTATTTTAAATGCCATTTCGTTAGAATCCACAGGATGATAAGAACCGTCAAATAAAACAGCTTTAACATTAACTACGGGATATCCTGCTAGAACTCCCTTGTCTAAACATTCTCTCAGTCCCTTTTCAACTGCCGGTATATATTGTCTTGGAACCGCTCCTCCAAATACCTCTTCATCAAATATAAATTCTTCCTCCGTCGGTTCAAATCTTACGTGAACATCTCCATATTGTCCTGCTCCACCGGATTGTTTCTTATGTTTTCCCTGTACACTGGAGGTACCCTTTATGGTTTCCCTATAAGCAATCTTGGGATCAGCCATGTTTACATCTACTCCAAATGTATTCTTAAGCTTGTTCACTATAACTGACAACTGCATATTTCCTTGCCCGCCTATTAACAATTGTTTCGTTTCCTTATTTCTGTTTAATACAAAAGTAGGATCTTCTTCCGTAAGCCTCTGTAGAGAACTCCCTATTTTTTCCTCATCGCCTTTGGTTTTAGGTTCCACGGCCATAAACAAACAAGGTTCAGGATATTGTATCTTTTCATATTGAATAGGATTTGATTTATCGCATAAAGTATCTCCTGTTTGAGTAAACTGCAGTTTTGAAGTTGCTCCTATATCTCCCGCATCTATCTCCGATACTTCCAATTGAGTTTTTCCTCTTAATGCAAACAATCCTCCCAATTTTTCCGCACTATCTTTGTTGCTGTTAAATATTTCCTTATCCTTTGTAATCTTTCCGGATATCACTTTAAATACAGACAATTTACCAACAAACGGGTCAACTATTGTTTTAAACACGAGAGCAGAAAAAGGTTCCTTACTATCAACCTTTCTCGACATTTCCTTTTCTCCGCTCATTCCTTTATATTCTCCTACTTCGTTTGGAGCAGGGATATATCTTTCAATTAAATTTAACAATAAGTCAATACTTATATCTTTATCAGCCGAACCAGGAATCAGAGGAACTAAATCTCCATTTTTAACAGCAATTTTAAGGCCCTTTCTTATTTCTTCCTCTGTAAATGATTCTCCGTCAAAATATTTTTCCATTAAAGCTTCATCTGTCTCTGCTATCTTTTCTATTAAATCATCATTGATAGAGTTCATTTCTGATTGCAGTTCAGAAGGAATATCAACTGTTTTTACTTCTCGTCCATTATATTCCTTTGCTATTTTATCAATAACATCTACTACACCTTTAAAATCATCGGAACGGTATATAGGCAATCCAAAAGGTACAACCTTTTCCCCAAATTTATCTTTTATATCTGAAAGAAGTTTTTCAAAATTTATATTTTCTTTATCCATTTTGTTCATAAACATTATTGTTGGAACTTTATTTTTTTGAGTATATTGCCACGCTTTTTCCGTACCAACTTCTATACCTGATGAAGCATCTATTACTATTACCGCTCCATCAGCCGCTCTAAGTGCTCCGTACATTTCTCCGATAAAATCAAAATATCCTGGGGTATCAAGAAAATTATATTTAATATCTTTTAATTCAATAGGTATAACTGATGTTCCAATTGAAATTTTCCTTGAGATTTCCTCTTTATCAAAATCGGAAGCAGTATTCCCATCATCTGTTCTTCCCTGTCTCTTAGTTACATCTGTAACATATAAGGCAGCTTCCGAGATTGTTGTTTTTCCACTACTGCCATGCCCTATCAAAGCAATATTTCTGACCTGACCAGTTTGATATTCTTTCATTATATCTTTTCCCCCTTAACCAGCGTATTTGTTATTGGTAAGTATTCTACAAAGATTTTAAAATTCCTTTTAAAGCCTAATATTTTCCTACGGATAATATTTCCTACCACGCCGAAAATATGCAAAACACAATATTAAAACACTCTATTTTAAATTATAGCATGAAACATATAATTATCATAGTATTTTTTTGTTGTCTATATCTATAATTACTGATATACTAAATATGAAAAACTTTGAGAGGAGTTGGTTTTGTTGACATTATCTTATAGAAAAGAATTAAAGAATTTGATCCCTTATAAGCCGGGAAAACCCATAGAAGATGTAAAAAGAGAATATGGGTTAGACAAGGTCATCAAATTGGCTTCAAATGAAAATCCTTTAGGTTGTTCTGAGAAGGTCAAAGAAGCGATAACTCGTGCTTTAAATGACTTATCTATATATCCTGACGGAAATGCAACTTTACTTAAAGAAAGTATATCTAAAAAATACAACATTCCTGTAGATGAAATCCTTCCCACCAGTGGCTCTGATGAAATGATAGATTTGATAGCAAAGACTTTTATTGAAAAAGATGATGAAGCAATAATGGCTGATATAACGTTCCCACGATATGCCGCTACGACAAATATGATGGGAGGAGTACCTGTAATAGTTCCTCTGAAAAATTATACTCATGATTTAACGGCGATATTAAAAGCTATAACTCCCAAGACAAAAATTATATGGATATGCAATCCAAATAATCCGACCGGAACTATATGCTCGGAAGAAGAGGTAATAGATTTCTTAAACAAAGTACCTCAAAATGTAGCAGTTGCTTATGACATAGCTTATGGCGAATATGTGGAAAGAAAAGATTATCCTCGAAATAGTATCGATTTCATAAAAAAATATCCCAATGTTATGGTAATGAAAACATTTTCTAAAGCATATGGCCTTGCCGGTCTAAGAGTTGCTTATACAATAGCAAACAAAGAAATTATCGAAAATATCAATAAAGTAAGAGGTCCCTTTAATGTAAACTCCTTGGCTCAAATAGCTGCGGTTGCGGCATTAAAAGATGAAGAATTTCTTAAAAAAACTTATAAAGCAAATATTGAAGGAAAAAAATATTTATACCAGCAGTTTGATGATATGAAATTATCATATCCCCCTTCCGAAGCAAATCATATTTACGTAAATATAGAAAGGGATGCAAATGAAACATTCATTGAACTTCAAAAAAGAGGAATAATAATCCGTCCTATGGGTGGAACATGGATAAGAGTTTCAATTGGTACCATGGAGGAAAACCGATTATTCATTAAAAATTTAAAAGACATTCTAAATAAATAAAAAAGTTTCTATCTAAACATTAGCATATTAAAAACGCTTTTTTGAAACCCATTTTAAAACTTTCCTGTGGGTTATAAAAATCCAGAGGTTCTGGGGACATGGCAACATATAGATTGCCTTCCCCTATATGGCCTCAAATATTATCCTCCAAGGTAAGCTTTCTTTACCTTTTCATCATTTAAAAGGCTTGCCGCGTCTCCTTCCATATCAATTACCCCATTTCTGATTATATAGGCTCTATTCGTATATTTAAGGGCCATATTAGCATTCTGTTCAACCAATAAGATTGTAGTGCCATTTTCATTTATATCTTGTATAATCGAAAAAATTTCTTTAACAATTATAGGTGCCAATCCCATGGACGGTTCGTCCAATAACAATATGTTCGGTCTCGAAAGAAGTGCTCTGCCAATAGAAAGCATCTGCTGCTCCCCTCCGGATAAATTACCTGCATATTGATTTTTCCTTTCATAAAGTTTTGGAAATAAAGAAAATACTTTATCCATATCCTTTTTTATTTGGGGTTTATCAGTCCTTGTAAAGGCTCCCATTTCAATATTTTCAAGAACGGACATAGTCGAAAATACCCTTCTTCCTTCCGGCACATGCGATATTCCCATCTTAACAATATCCGAAGCAGAATATTTGCTTATATCCCGGCCATCATATTCTATACTTCCGGACTTCAATTTTTTAATTCCCGATATGGTACGCAATGTTGTAGTCTTACCGGCCCCATTAGAACCAATTAATGTTACTATTTCTCCCTTGTTTACCTTTAAGCTTACATCTTTCAAAACATGAATGGCTCCATAGTAAACATTCAAATTATGCAATTCAAGCATATTATTCACCTCCAAGATATGCTTTAATTACTTGTGGATTAGTCTGAATTTCCTGAGGAGTTCCGTCCGCTATTAACGTTCCATAGTCAAATACAAATATTTTATTACAAATTTCCATAACTAAAGACATATCATGTTCTATAAGAATTATAGTAAGACTGAATTCATCTTTGATCCAATTAATTAATTTTGTTAATTCCTTTGTCTCATTTGTATTCATTCCGGCGGCCGGTTCATCTAAAAGGAGTACTTTAGGCTTAGCAGCCAAAGCTCTTGCAATTTCTACTTTTCTTTGTTCTCCATAGGGAAGATTCTTTGCTAATTCATCTTTCTTATCATAAATATTGAATATCTTCAGCAGTTCAACTGCTTTCTCATATGCCTCTTTTTCATTCCTATAAAAAGATGGCAGTCTAAATAAAGAAGGTAATATTCCATAATTCAGATTACAGTGATATCCAATGAGAATATTATCAAGTACACTCATATTTTTAAAAAGCCTTATGTTCTGAAAAGTTCTTGATACTCCGTATTTAGGCATTTTAAAAGGTTTAAAATCTTTTGATAAAATTTTCTTTTTAAAATTATATGTTATATCGCCGGAACTGGGACTATAAATGCCTGTTAGGAGATTAAAAAAAGTTGTTTTCCCTGCGCCATTTGGTCCGATTACTCCTACTATCTCTCCTTCTTCAATCGACATGCTTATATTTGAAATAGCTTTTACTCCTCCAAAAGATTTACAAAGATTATTTACTGTGAGTACATCCATTTAAAACACCTCTCTTTTTAAACAACCTTAAGTCGTTTTTCCCTATCAGTCCTTGTGGTCTATAAACCATTATCAGGAATAAAATAACTGAATATACGACCATTCTCAATTCCGGAATATTCTGAAGGAAAACAGATATAATGGAAAGCATAACGGCTCCGACAACTGAACCTAAGACACTTCCAATGCCTCCAAATACTACTATAACCAATATATCTATTGATTTCATGAATCCAAAGGAATCAGGCCTTATAAAATAAAAATAATTTGCATATAGTGCACCTGCAATACCTGCAAAAAAAGCTCCCATTGTAAAAACCAATATTTTATAATATGTCGTATTTACTCCCATAGTTTCAGATGCAATTTCGTCCTCTCTGATGGATATACATGCCCTTCCGTTATAGGATTTTATAAAATTATTGATAATTATTATAGTTATCACCACACAAAAATATATCCACGTCCAATTTGTATATTGAGGAATATCATTAAGTCCTGTAGCGCCCCCAATATAATCATTATTAAGTCCAATGATCTTTATTATCTCACCAAATCCTAATGTCGCTATTGCAAGATAGTCCCCTTTAAGCCTTAAGGTAGGTATCCCAATTATAATTCCTGCTAATGAAGCAGATAAAGCTGCTGCTATAATTCCGACAATAAAGGGTTGGCCCAGCTTTGCCGTCATTATAGCTGAAGCATAAGCTCCAATAGACATAAATGCCGCATGGCCAAGAGAAAATTGCCCCGTAATTCCCGTTATGAGATTCAGACTTACTGCAAGTATTATATTTACACCTATTACAACAATATTCAATATTATATAGGAATCTATAATACCCCTATTTATCAAAAATTCAACTATAAAGTAAATACTTAAAATTAATATCAGATTAAAAATATTTTTTTTGTTCAGAAATTTCATATCATCACCCTCAGTTCTAAACTTTTTCTTTTATATTTTTACCAAGTAATCCGTTAGGTCTTACTAAAAGGACTATTATTAGTATTGCAAAAGCAACTGCATCTTTATAAAGGGAACCACCTGCTGCACTTATGACAGTTTCCGTAATTCCTAAGAAAAAGCCTCCAAAAACAGCTCCCGGAATAACTCCTATACCTCCTATAACTGCTGCAACAAATGCCTTGAGTCCCGGCAGTACTCCCATAAGAGGATTGATTGAATTGTAATATACTCCGACTAACACCCCTGCCGCTCCTGCAAGAGCCGAACCTATAGCAAAGGTACTTGATATCGTCTTGTCTATATTAATTCCCATCAGTTGTGCAGCATCACTGTCTAAAGATACTGCCCTCATTGCCTTACCAATTTTTGTTTTATAAATCACATATTGAAGAATGAGCATTAAAGAAATTGTTATAACTATTATGGAAAGATTTTTAAAATCCAAAACTGCATTTGTATTAAATATATGAATCTTCTTATCCGGTAAAAGTTCCGGAAAAGTTCTGGTCTCAGGCTTTACAAAATACATCATTCCATACTCTAAAAATAGTGAAACACTTATGGCCGTTATTAATGCAGCTATCCTTGTAGAATTTCTCACAGGCTTATAAGCTACCTTCTCAATCAACACACCAAGAATACTACACAGCAGCATAGATATTATAAGTGATGACAAAAAATTTAATTTAAAAAATGTTGTCAGTGCAAATCCAATATATGCTCCAATCATATAAATATCCCCGTGAGCAAAATTTATCAAATTTATTATTCCATAGACCATAGTATATCCGAGGGCTATCAACGCATAAATGCTGCCAAGGGATATCCCGTTTATTACTTGCTGAATTATCTGTTCCAAAATCATCACCCCATTGATTTATTAACATATAACAAATATCTATCACAGAGGCAAATAATCTTCCCTCTGTGGTAGATCTATAATAATTATGGCTCTAATTTTTTAACAAAGGAAGGTTGTCCGTCTTTTAATTGAAGTATTGTAATTGACTTTACAGGATTATGATTTTCATCCATAGAAAATGTTCCTGTTATACCCTTAAAATCCTTAGTGTCTGCTAAAGCATCCTTAATTTTTTCAGGGTCTGCCTCTCCTGCTCTTTTTATAGCATCAGCTACAAAATATCCCATATCATAACCTAATGCACTGAACGCATCCGGTTCGCTTCCATTCTTTTTCTTAAATGATTCTCTAAATTTTACAACATCAGATGCATCGTCCATAGATGAATAATGGTTTGTATAATAAACATTTTCTAATGATTTCTTATCAGCAATTTCTGCTAATTTCGGTGAATCGTATCCGTCGGCTCCAAGTATTGGTATGTTAATGCCTAATTCTCTGGCTTGTTTTATAATCAGCCCTACTTCTTCATAATAACCCGGAACATATAATACATCCGGATTGGTTCCTTTAATATTTGTCAAAACAGCTTTATAATCTGTATCCTTAGATTGATATGCTTCTTCTGTCAAAATTTCTCCGCCAAGTTTTTCAAATGTCTCCTTAAAATTCTTTCCTATTCCTTTACTGTAGTCACTTGTATTATCAATAAGAATTGCCGCTTTTTTTGCCTTTAAATCACTGAATGCAAAATTTGCCATGGTTATACCTTGAAATGAATCATTAAAACATGTCCTAAAGATATAATCTCTAACCTTTCCATTGCTATCAACGGTAAAATCGTCCGAAGTAGCTGAAGAGGATATAAGCGGAATTTTATTCTGCATTGCTGCCGGAGATGCCGCTTTTGCATCCCCTGATGTTGCCGGCCCTAATATTACCACAACTTTATCTCTTGTAGCTAACTTTGTCGAAACATTAGCAGCTTCTGCACTGTCTGACTTATTATCAACTTTTACAAGTTCTATCTGTTTACCAAGAACTCCGCCGGCTTTATTTATTTCATCAATTGCAAATTCTATACCTTTTACCGAACTTTGCCCATAAGTTGCAACATTTCCAGATAATTCATAATTTAATCCTATTTTTATATTTTCAGAACTTTCTCCTGATTTTGAATCACATCCTACTAATAAAGTAGATATCAATAAAACCGTCATAACTAAAGTAATTGCTCTTTTCACTTATTCATCTCTCCCTTAATGTAATATAGTTTTTATTTCAAATTTAAAAGCCGGCAAAAACCACCTCCACCAAATTAAAAAAGGCTTTTATCGGAATATTGATATATTAATAAAGCCTTTTTTGAAACTCACTTAAAGTCAAATACAAATTAATGTAAATAGAGTTTCCCATAGATTATAAAAAAAAGCCTCTATTACGTATATATACGTAATAGAGGCACGTTAGCACGGTACCACTCTAAATCATAATATCCTCACGAATACTATCTCAGTAGGTTCAATCAAACCTTCTCCTTATAACGTAGGATCCATTCGTCATCGCTTACTTAGTTCAGCTATGAAACTCAGAAGTGATTTATTATCTACTAAACCAATGCCGATTCTCACCATCTTCGGCTCTCTGTAATTAGTTAAAAAATAGTTTTTCTCTTCATCATAGTTTTTGATATAGTAAAGCATCAACAGGTTCAATCAAACCCTTCCCTTATAACGTAGGGGAACGTTACAGCCTACTTATTCAGCGGCACAACTCTGAAGTGAGTTATTATCTATTTTTTCAATCCCGATTTCCACCATACTCGGTTCTCTATAATTAGTTAAAAAATAGTTTTTTTCTTCATCATAGTCTTTAATATAATACATCAATATTCTACAAAAATTTATTAATTTCTATATACAATACCATCTTCTAAAACAAATGTCAATATCTTTTTTAATTTTTTGTAATTAATTTAAAACAAAAATTTAATCTTTACAAAAAATCCTCTTCTTTCTATTTATTAAGCATTTGTATTTCCTTAGAAAATGATTTTGTCTTATATCTTGTATCATATTATATTATTTAATCAAAAAATCTTCGAACATTTCGTCTGTCAGTTCCTTCGTCTTATTTTCATCATATATCCAAAAATCTTCTTTCCCGATTTTCTTTCCATCCCCGGGTATGGTCTCAGTCTTAACATTTTCCATGTTCAATTTATTGGCGTTTGTTACTGCTTTAACCATTGAATTCAAAGGTATATTGGTATCAATATAATCAAAGTAAGCATTTATCATTTTGGGTAATTTAATGATATTTTTGGGTTTAAGCACTTGTTTTATAAATTCCTTTATAAACATCTGTTGTGCCTTTATTCTACCTATATCTGCCTCTTTATATCCTCTATATCTTAAAAACTCAATGGCTTTATCCCCATTCAAAGTCTGAAACCCCTTCTTTATATTTATTCTCAGAGAAGGAATATCATTATGTTTCATGTCCTGAGGCACATCTATTTTTATTCCTCCGATTGCATCCACTATTTCCTTAACCGCTAAATAATCTACCGTTACATAATATTTTAAATCTACATTTAAAAAGTCTTTTACCGTGTCAACGGCAAGGTAAGGCCCCCCATAAGAATATGCGGCATTGATCTTATATTCGTTTTTCCTGCCTCTTATTCTTACTCTTGTATCCCTCGGAATAGACAATATATTTGTTTCGCCGGTTTTAAAATTAAATTTGCACAGCATCATGGTATCTGTCCTGTTCCCGGTTTCTATATATCTGTCTCCCTCTTTATTTCTATTTTCCTTTATTTTTTCTATTCCCCCATTTGCATCTATTCCCATAAATAAAAATAATATCTCATCTTTAAATTCATCTTCCGAATCATCTTCCTGCGAGAAATCCACAATATTATTGTCTGATAAATATTTACCTGCTATTGTAAATATAATCGAAAAGCATACCAATGATATTAAAAAGGCAGTCCAGAATTTCTTTTTCATTATTTAACCCCCATTATGCTCGTGGTAGTGTCAATAAGACACCACTCTTTTTTTATTAAAGCCTTATATTATCAAGGGTTACAGAGTTTTTATAAAATAAAAAACAATGACCCCCCATTTTCTGTTATAATTTGAGTTATCATGCACCAAATTTAAATAGAAAGGTTGGTCATTGTTATGTCTCAAATTATAACTTATTTACTACTATATAATCAATACTTACTTAATCGAATTTATGAATTAACTTTATTTATCGCAAAATATATTCCTCTTAAACAATGGGCCTTTGATGATTCTAAAAGTCCTTATTATCAGAAATTTAAAATAGATAAGCTTCCAATAATTAAAAAATTCTTTAAACAGGATTACAGTTTTTTACTTGAATACTATCTTTGGAAATATGGTAAACCTGTAAAACCGGTTCAACGTCGTAATGGTAAATCTATTCCTGAAGATATATTTTGCCCTCTCTGTGGTGCTCCTCATCAATACATTTACGATAATAATGGTGGTAAAGGCCAATATCAATGTAAAGTCTGTGGTCAAACTTTTATTACAGGTAAACAAGCAGCTTCTCCTTTGGTTCTTATTTGCCCTTATTGCGGACATGCTTTAGCTGCTAAAAAAGATCGTAAACACTTTATTGTGCATAAATGTGTCAATAAGAATTGTTCTTACTACAAGAACAATTTAAAGCTGCTTCCCAAAGACTCAGATCCTAGTGAGAAGTATAAATACAAGCTCCATTATATCTATCGTGAATTTACGCTGGATTTCTTTTCTATGGATTTACATCAGCTTCCGTCATGGGCTACTAGTTTTAAGTTTAGAAAGAACAATGCTCATATTATGGGACTTTGTCTTACTTACCATGTTAATCTTGGTTTATCTCTCCGTAAAACTGCTGAAGCTATGCGTGAAATCCATAATATTAATATCTCTCACACTATGGTTGCAAGCTATGCAAGAACTGCTGCCGTATTAATTAAGCCTTTTGTAGATACATTCGATTACAGTCCTTCAAATAACTTAGCTGCTGATGAAACCTATATCAAAATTAAAGGACTCAAGGGTTATGTTTGGCTCATTATGGATACTGTTTCTCGCTCTATTCTTGGTTATCAAGTCTCTAAAAGTCGTGACGTCGGCCCTTGTATACTTACCATGAGAATGGCTTTTGATAAATTTAGAAAATTCCCCGGTAAAGCTTTAAAATTTATATCTGATGGTTACAGTGCTTATCCTTTAGCTACTCAACAGTTTAAAATTGAAAAGGACTGGGACTTTAATGTTACTCAAGTTATTGGTTTGACTAATGATGATGCTGTAACTAAAGAGTATCGTCCCTTTAAACAAAAGATTGAACGCCTTAACCGTACTCTCAAAGCTTCTTATCGTGTTACTTGTGGTTATGGTACCGATGATGGTGCTTATTATGGTGTAAACCTTTGGGTTGCTTACTATAACTTCCTGCGTCCTCATGAACTTTATAGTTGGAAACGTCCTTTAAATGAGGTTGATATGCTTAAGAATGCCGGCAATATGCCCGGTAAATGGCAGCTTCTTATCTTTTTAGGACAGCAAGTCATTCTTAATATGCAAGAAAATCCTGCATCTTGATTTCTATCTGTTCTTAGATTTCAGAGCCTGAGGTAACCCAGCCACCCTTTAGGGCTTGCCCTTGATAGTAGGACAAATACAATGCTACAATACTGTAAAGACGGCACGAAAAATTATCTGTTCTTGAGTTTCTTTGCCGTCGGTAAATATTGCGCAGCATTGTTTTGGCATACTGTCAAGGGTGGCGGTGACTGCCATGAAAATATATTTTTGCAATTTTCTAGGTTCTATTCAGCCTGATTTTTTATTCTTGTTTTTCATAGGCTACTTTACACTATCATGCTCGTCTATAACTTAAATGATACTAAATATAGACATACTTTACAATAACATTATCTATTCCTTTTATATTTCATAAGATATTAATATCCCTAAAAACTTTCGACCTTATTTTTTTGAATCCATTTTTTCATTCTTTTTCTTTTAAAGTTCTATTATAACATAATTAAAATATGATTAATATTATAATACTTTTTAGTTTTAAATTCCAATATTCAATTTTATTGAAATAACCAAAACGATTCAAGAAACTTAGATAATATCAAAAAAATATCCTTTCTATTTATTATCCTTAAAAGTACCATTTAAGAGAAAATTTTTCTCCGCTTATTTTTTCAAACAGTTCTTCGTATTTATATAATCCGGAAGGCTTAATTACCTGTTCAAACAAAAAATTTCCAAATTCTTTTGGCTTCTTTGATATGGAATCAACGCCATATTTTCTGTAAAATACTTTTTTAAGCATACTACACGTTACGTCGCCCATAAAATAGTTATGCATATAAATGGGATGAGTTGTATAATGGATTCTGAAACCAAAAGGAGGCTTTTGGTTATATGGCTTATCATTGTATAGTTTGCTGTAGACTTTAAAATATAAGTTATATATATCATCTAAAGATTTTAGATCATTTTTATAAAGTTCATGATCAAAAAAAATATTTCCTACAAACCTTAAATGGCTTATCTTATCATATTCATGTATTTCTTCAAATTCCTTTTCTACCGAATTTGTAAAAAACTTTTCATAGAACATTTTATCATATAAAAATTCTTCAAACAGATCTGCTATTCCTTCCTCTATTATCCCGCTAATTCCCATATTTAATATGATTTCCTCAGGATTTAACATAAAAGAATGAATTCCATGTCCTGTCTCATGAAGAAGCACTTCGTATTCTCTGTACTGATTTTTCACATTGGCAAGTATTCTCGAATCCTCCCCGTATTTTATAGGGAAATTATATCCCCATTCCGATTTATTTTTTCGCGGAAAGATATCATAAGTAATATTAAATTTATTAATATCAAATCCAAAATTTAAAAAAAATTCTCTCAATACATTATAATAATTTGACATATCCACATGGCTATTCAAAGAAGACGATATTTTTGATTTGATATAGCTATAATCCCAAGGCATCAATTCTTCACTGCCGATAAATTTCCGAGCATATTCTCTTCCTTTTTCATTTAACACGATAATATGTTCCTTTAAATCATCTTCCCAAGTATCAAATATGTTTGGACTTAGTTCATCACTTTTTATTCTATATTCCATAAAATCTTTTTCTCCATACATTCCGGCATATTCATTTCTCAAATTAATTAAATCAATAAAGCCATTATCAACCATAGGTTTATCAATTTGATTTTTTGCAAAGAATGCCTTTTTTCTCAGTTCTCTGTCATCCTCTCGGGAAAGTATACAATCTATATCTACTCCTGAAACTTCCTTTCCATCTATTTTAAACCTAAAGGTGTTAAGTATTTTTGAAAGTTCATTAGTTTTTTTCTGAATTTCAAAATTCAAATCGTTTAATTCCTTAGTCAAATGATATGATTTAAATTCATTATATAAAATTTCTCCCTTTCTTTTTTCTACAGGTCCTGAAGCTTTTTCCATGTATTCAAGAACCAAACTATAATTTTTTTCATCCTTCAAAAAATTATTTATTTCTTCATGAGCCTCTTCAATACCAAAATCGTATCCCGTCGTATATTGTACCCATTCCAGTTTACTCAGCTTTACGTCCAATTCATATAACCTTTCAACCATTTCATAAAACTTTACCATAAATAACCCTCCTATACTAACTAAAATAACCGCCAAACTTTTTTATTGTATTTAATTATATCATTAAATATTCATAATGGAAACAAACGTTTTCTTTTATAGCTTAATTTTTATTATACATTTAAAAAAGGAGGAAAATTTCCTCCTTTTTATACTTTCTCCAATTTAATTCCCGTTATATGTCCATTCAGGTCTTCTTGTTCTAAAGAAGAGTCCTGAACTTTTTCAATGGATACCGCTAAGGTTTCTTTCTTAATATATTCGTCAAATTTGTTTAATGACAATTGGATTTTTTCGTCTCCATTATAATATATTCTTATATTGTCCATCATCTCATAGCCGTTACTTTTCCTCATCTGCTGAACTTTAGATATAAACTCTCTGGCATATCCTTCTTCTAACAAGTCTTCGGTTAAAACAGTTTCCAATATTACAAAAAGATTGTCTTCCATGGCTACATTAAATCCTTCTTTGGCCGTAATTTTAACTATTATATAATCTTTTTCTATATTTATATCTTCTCCATCTATATTTAATATAACTTTCCCTTTTTCTAATTTATTTACTAACTCATGGGTATCAACTTCCTGTAAAATTTTTGCAAAAGATTTAATCTTGGGACCAAGTATAGAACCTGCAACTTTGTAGTTAGGTTTTAAGGAATAGTTCATGAGATGAGTCAGGTCCTTCTCAAATACTACTTCCTTCACATTCAATTCTTCTTTTATTAAAGGTATCAAATCCCTTATTGTACTCTCATATTTTCCATCAAGAATTACTTCTTTCAAAGGTTGACGGACCTTAATTTTCACGCTTTCTCTTGAGGCCCTTCCCAATCCTACCAATTTTCTTACCAAATCCATCTTTTCTTCCAACTTTAGATCTATCAATTTTTCTTCTTCTTTGGGATAGAGTTCCAAATGAACAGAAATTCCGCCTGTTAAATTTCTGTATATTTCCTCTGCAATAAATGGTACAAATGGTGCTATTATTTTGCTTATTCCTAAAAGTATCTCATAAGTTGTACTATAGACCGCATTTTTATCTTCATCCAACTCCGTCTTCCAAAAACGTCTTCTGGAACGTCTTATATACCAATTAGACAGATCTTCCACAACAAATTCCTGAATAAGTCTTACTACCTTAGTTAAATCATAATTATCCATACCCTCTCTGGCTGATTTCAACATGCTGTTGTATTTGGACAATATCCATTTATCCAGTTCCGATCTTTTTTCATAAGGAACATCAAATTCCCTCGGATCGATTTCATCGGTATTCGCATATAGTGCGAAAAAATTATATACATTTTTTATACTTCTAAAGAACTTGCTTTCCACTTCTCTTAATCCGTCTTCATCGAATTTTGTCGGAGTCCACGGTGGGGATACATATAATAAATACCACCTTAAAACATCGGCACCATATTTATCAAACAATTGGAAAGGATCAACAGTATTACCTTTTGACTTAGACATCTTCTTGCCTTCTCTGTCCAATATCAAATCATTAACAAGTACTCTCTTATAGGGAGATTTTCCGGTCATAAATGTAGAGATGGCAAGAAGAGAATAAAACCATCCTCTTGTTTGATCTATTCCCTCACATATAAAATCCGCAGGAAATAGTGTGCTAAAATTCTCCTTATTTTCAAAAGGGTAATGGTGTTGGGCAAAAGGCATTGCTCCGCTGTCAAACCAAACATCAATAACATCCTTTTCCCTTGTCATTTTTTCTCCGCATTTATCACATTTTAAATGTATATCGTCCACATAAGGTCTGTGTAATTCAACATTTTCATCTATATCTTCAATAGATCTATCCACAAGTTCCTTTATAGAACCTACACTTGTAATATGCCCACATCTATTGCATCTCCAAATATTTAAAGGAGTTCCCCAATATCTGCTTCTTGAAATTGCCCAATCGTTCAAATTCTCCAGCCAATTTCCGAATCTTTTCTCTCCCACAAAAGGAGGATACCATTTTACTCCGTTATTATTCTCTATGAGCTTATCCTTAAATTTAGTTACTTCAATATACCAGCTTGGTTTTGCATAATATAAAAGAGGTGTATGGCATCTCCAGCAATGAGGATAATTGTGGACTATTTTTTCCTTTTTATAAAGTTTTCCGTTTTCCCTCAGCCATCGAATAATATCAGGATCCGCATCCATCACAAATTTCCCTTTCCAAGGGGTTTCTGTAAATTTCCCTTCTTCATTTACGGGCTTTAATACAGGCAATCCATACCTCTTTCCCGTATTATAATCATCTTCTCCGAAGGCGGGAGCTGAATGTACTATTCCTGTACCGTCTTCCGTAGTTACATAATCAGCAATCGTTATAAAAAAGGCTTTTTTATCTGTTTTAACGAAAGGCATCAATTGCTCATATTCAATATATTCCAAAGCCTTTCCTTTCATTTCTTCAAGAATTTCATAGTCACCTTTCAGTACCTTATCGGCAAGTTTTTTGTTCAAATAGTATATTTCTTCTCCTTCTCTCACCTTTATATAATCTTCTTCAGGGTTTACCGACAATGATACATTACTCGGAAGAGTCCATGGGGTTGTGGTCCAAGCAAGAAAGTACTCATTTCTGTCCTTTCTTTTAAATTTTACTATCACGGTCTCGCTTTTTATTTCCTCATAGCCTTGTGCCACCTCATGAGAAGCAAGACCGGTACCACAACGCGGACAATATGGAAGTACCTTATGGCCTTCATACAAAAGACCTTCTTTAAAAAACTTATCTAATATATACCATACCGACTCAATGTATTCGTTTTTAAGAGTAATATAGGCATTGTTCAGATCAATTTCATAAGCCATTCTCTGAGTCATATCATTCCACAGCTTTTCATACTTAAATACGGATTCCTTACATTTTTTATTGAATTTTTCAAGGCCATACTTCTCAATATCCTGTTTGTTATTCAATTTCAACTGTTTTTCAACTTCAATTTCCACGGGGAGCCCATGGGTATCCCATCCTGCCTTTCTTTTCACCTGATGTCCCAGCATAGTCTGATATCTGCATACCGAATCCTTTAATGTTCTTGCCATAACATGGTGTATGCCAGGTTTTCCATTAGCTGTAGGAGGCCCTTCATAAAATATAAAAGGATTATTTTCGTCCCTTTCATCAACGGTCCTCTTTAAAAGATCTATTTCTCCCCAATATTTAGATATCTCTCCTTCTTGCTCACTGACAGGTAAATTTTTAAATTCTTCAAATCTTTTCACTATTTTCATCCTCTCCAATAGTTTTTGTGAATATAAATAAAAGTCCCTAAGTTTTAAAACTTAGGGACGAAATTTCCGTGGTACCACCCACTTTATAAGGTATGAAACCTTATCACTCATTTCAAATAACGCTTTAGGCGTACTGCCTTACTCTTATTCAGGCAAACAGCTCCAAGGTGATCTTCTTAAAGGGTTTAGAGCAGTCTTTCACCTTATGACTATCTTCTCTGTATGCTAATCAGCCTTTAATACTCTCCTTTTCACAGCTTTTAAATATTAAATTCCATTTTAACCATGATACCGCAAAGATGATATATTGTCAAGGATTAAAAAATTTAAAAATCATTTTCTTTTAGGAAGATGTATAGCTCTTCCTAAACTGTCAGCACATGCTTCTTGTAAAGCTTCGGAAAATGTAGGATGACCGTGAACAATCTCCGACGCTTCATATGCGGTTATTTCCATAGCCATAAGTGATGATGCTTCATTTATTATTTCCGATGCTGAAGGTCCTATTATGTGGACTCCCAATATTTCCCCATACTTTTTATCAACTATCACTTTTACAAATCCCGAGGTTTCTCCTGAGGATAATGCCCTTCCGTTGGCGGCAAAAGGAAACTTTCCTACAGAAATACTATAACTTTTCTTTGCTTCTTCTTCAGTAAGACCTACGGATGCAGCCTCCGGAACTGTATATATACAACTGGGTACACAATTCAAATTTATTTTTTCTCTCCCGCCCATAGCATTTACAGCCGCAACTTCTCCCATTTTGAATGCTGCATGAGCAAGCATTCTCTTGCCGTTTATATCTCCCGGAGCATATATTCCTTCTACGTTGGTTTCCATATAATCATTAACCTTAATCCTTCCTTTTTCCATTTCAAATTTAATATCTCCAGCTCCTTCTAAATCAGGAATTCTCCCTATGGAAAGAAGTGCTTTATCCGCTGTCATACTTTCTCCTTTATCAACTTCAATGACCAATTTCTCATTCTTTTCTGTTATTCTTTGAAGTCTAACTGAGGTTAAAATTTTAACTCCTTTTTTTATTAATGAATCCTCCAAAAGCGTGGATATATCCTCATCCATGTTGGATACTATCCTATCCATCATCTCTATTATGGTCACTTTGCTTCCAAAAGAACTAAACACCGCTCCTAATTCTACTCCCACTGCTCCTCCGCCTATAATAACCAGTTCCTTTGGAATTTCCTTTAAATTAAGTATTTCATCACTGGTAAGGACTAATTTACTTTCTATCCCAGGAATATCTATTCTGGCAGCTTTGGAGCCTCCTGCCAATATGATCTTCTTTCCTTCAATTAATTTGTTACCATTTATAGATGCCTTTTTCCCTTTTGTTAATCTTCCTATTCCATTATATATATCCACTCCGTTACTCTTTAAGAGTCCCTGAACTCCCGTCGTAAGGGTCTTAACCACTTGATTCTTTAATTCCACAGTCCTTTCCATATCAATATTAACTTCAGGATTTGAGATAATTATTCCTCTTTTTTTTGCTTTTTCTATTTCGTGAATTATTTCAGCATTTTTAAGATATGTTTTGGCAGGAATGCATCCTCTGTTTAAACAAGTTCCTCCTAAAATATCCTTTTCTATTAAGGCTACCTTTCCCCCCATCTGAGCCGATTTAATAGCCGATACATATCCAGCCGGACCTCCTCCTATTATTATTACGTCATACATATTATTATCTGATGAAATGGCTTCCGATTTTTTCCCTTTAGATAAAGATTGAAATCCTACAATTTGAGATATGTCCTCGTCTTTTTCTCCAATATACCCTATGGTTGCTATAACGGGAACTACCTCTCCTTTATTTTTTAATATCTTAAGTAAGTAACCGGAAGTTTCAGCCTCTACTTCCATGTTTACCTTATCCGTCATTATCTCAAGGAGAACATCGCCTTTTTCTACATAATCCCCTTCTTTCTTATGCCATTTGATTATCTGCCCTTCCTGCATATCCATACCTGCTTTGGGCATTATTATTTCCGTTGCCAATATAAAACCCTCCCTTTTTGCATTACAATTAATACATCAATTTTAAACCAAAATCAATAACGGATTTTCCAACAGATATTTTAATTCCTTTAAAAATTTAGCTCCGATTAATCCGTCTATAATCCTATGATCTACCGTTAAGCTTAATGTCATTATGGATCTTATTACCGGCTGACCACCCACAGGCACTATTCTGTCTACTATGGCATTTACTCCCAATATTGCACTGTTAGGAGGATTGATAATAGGATTAAAATGAGTAATTCCATACATTCCCAAATTACTTACCGTAAATGTACTTCCCTGTAATTCATCAGGAGACAATTTCATATTCATTGTTCTTTCAGTGACATCCTTTTCAGCAATGACCATTTCAGTTAAACTTTTTTTATCCGCATCTTTTATTACCGGAGTAAGAAGTCCTTTTTCCATTCCCACCGCTACTGCCAGATTTACATAATCATGAATGATAATACCTTGTCCGTCTTCCGATAAACTTGCATTTATCATCGGGTGATTTTTTAAAGCTTTAGCTGTCGCAGTAAGGATTATATCCGTAATAGTGACTTTCTCCCCAGTTTTTTCCATTATATCCTCTTTTATTTCCCCTCTTAATTTTTTTACCTCAGTCATGTCGACTTCAGTGTTCAAAGTAAAGGTAGGAGCCGAAAAAAAACTTTGAGACATCCTCTCTCCGATTATCTTTCTCATATTTGACATAGGAATTACCTCAATTTCTTTTTTTAAATTTTCCACAGGCTTTTGTTTCAGGTCTTTTTCTTTTTTAGCCTTTAGTAAATCTTCCTTCATTATTTTACCTTCCGAGCCGCTTCCTTTAATATCGGCCAAATTTATTCCTTCACTTTCCGCAATCCTTCGTGCAAGGGGAGTAACTTTTAGTGAATCCCGTTTAAAATTCACAACATCTTTTTCCTGTATTCTGCCTTTAGGGCCAGTCCCCTTAATTTTGAACAAATCTATTCCCCTCTCTTTTGCAATTCTTCTTGCGGCAGGAGTCGCTCTCACTTTCCCCGGAATATCTAAAAATTCCTTCTGCATATCCATACTTTCGCCTCCTATCTATTCAATGTCTTGTTTACTGCAGATTTTATTTGTTCTTCACTCGGTACTACTGCCTTCTCCAATTCGGGATTATATGGTATTGGCACGTCCAAACCCGCAAGTCTGATTATAGGCGAATCCAAATAATCAAAGGCTTCGCTTTCCGTTACAACAGAAGCTATCTCTCCCAAATACCCTCCTGTTTTAGCTGCTTCATTTACTAATATCAATCTTCCCGTCTTTTTAACAGAATTTATTATCATTTCCTTATCTAAAGGGACCAATGTTCTCGGATCTACTACTTCTATACTTACTCCTTCCTTCTCCATTTCCTCGGCAACCTTTATCACTCTCGGAAGCATCCTCCCGTAGCTCACTATTGTTACATCTTTTCCTTCATGTTTAATTTCCCCTTCCCCTAATGGGATTATAAAATCCTCATCTTCGGGAACGGGGCCTTTAACCTTATACAATGTCTTCTGTTCGACAAATACCACAGGATTATTATCCCTTATGGCTGCTTTTAAAAGCCCTTTTGCATCTTTCGGGGTTCCCGGTACCACTACTTTAAGTCCGGGTACATGGCAAAACCACGCTTCCAAACTTTGAGAATGTTGGGCTGCCGCTCCTGTTCCCGACCCTCCCGGACATCTCAAAACCATTGGAACTTTTGCTTTTCCTCCAAACATATAGCGCATTTTTGCTGCCTGGTTGACTAAGGAATCCATAGCAATAGTGGTAAAATCCATAAACATTATTTCTACAATAGGCCTCATCCCGGTAACCGCCGCTCCGGCAGCAGCTCCAACTATGGCCGCTTCAGATATGGGGGTATCTCTTACCCTATCCTTCCCAAACTCTTCAAACATTCCCACAGATACTCCGAAAGCTCCTCCATATATTCCTACATCTTCTCCCATCAGAAATACATTTTCATCTCTTCTCATCTCTTCACACATTGCCGTCTTAACTGCATCTTTATAAGTCATTTCTTTCATCTGTCCCATTTCCTTCTCCCTCCTATGCATACACGTCTTCAGTCACAGTTTCAATCGGTGGATTTGGACTGTTGTTTGCAAATTCCACAGCCTCTTCTATCTGATCCTTAGCCGTTTTTTCTATATCATTTAACTCTTCTTCTTTTGCTATATTGTTTTCCAATATATATTTTCTCAATCTCCTAATGGGACATTTCTTTTTCCATTCCTCTACTTCTTCCTTTGTTCTGTACACTTGAGCATCGGACTTTGAATGTCCCAGCCATCTGTATGTTTTACTTTCAACCAGTACGGGCCCTTTCCCGCTTCTTACATACTCAGACACTTCCTTTATCAAATTATAAACATCTATTGCATTGTTTCCGTCTACTACATATCCGGGAATTCCGTAAGCCTTTGCCCTTATTGCTATATCCTTGATATTCATTGAATTTTTTACCGGTACCGACATACCGTATAAGTTATTCTCACAATAGAAAATCACCGGCAATTTCCATACAGATGCCAAATTCAGCGATTCATGAAAACTTCCTTCATTGGAAGCTCCATCCCCAAAGAAACACAGGACAATCTTTCCGGTCTTTTTCATCTGCTGAGTCAACGCTGCACCTACAGCTATTCCGTGTCCGCCCCCGACTACTCCGTTAGCTCCCAAATTTCCTGCTTCTACATCTGCTATATGCATGGAACCGCCTTTACCTTTGCAATATCCTGTATATTTCCCCAAAAGTTCAGCCATCATTTTATTTAAATCTATTCCTTTCCCAATAACCTGACTATGCCCTCTATGAGTTGACGTGATTAAATCATCCTTATTTAATGCCATACAAGCTGCAACACTCGATGCCTCTTCTCCGACGGAAAGATGAGTTGTCCCATGAACCATCCCTCTTGCAAAAAAGTAACTCACCTTTTCCTCAAACGCCCTTGCTTGGTTCATTCTCTTATACATTTCCAATATTGTCTCTTTATCAATATAAGTCATATATATTCCTCCTGTTTTATTAAAAATATTCATTATATATAAAAATGAGAATGGCCTATTCCAATTCTCATTTTTATATATTTCCGTTAATAAATTTTCTATCCTATAAGATCTTCCTGTATCTGCCTTAGTTTATATATCAAAGTTGTAGTATCCAGTTTGACCATGTCATAGGATATAGCTTCGCCTTTTTTTATGTCCCTTTTAGCAACAGCATTCTTATTTATCAAGCCGAAGGGTACCAAATTATCCTTTCTAGCATTTTCATAAGTATCAACACTTCCGTAAGCCGTATATCCTCCTAACCCGTCAAATTTTTCTCCTGCCTTCAAATCCTTTTTAGCTATAGTGATAGTTTCCGCTATAGGTTTACCCATAGGTATAATTGTTGGTTGATGATCTAAGACAGCTTTTGCAACGGTTAATGGAGTTTCAAGACTTGTAAGATGATATGGACGATAAAGAACATAATTTGGCCCAGGTCCCATACTTAAATATTGCATTTCACGATGAACCTGAGGAAGTTTACTCGTTATTATTATAAATACTCCCGGAGCAATTCCATTAACGTAATCTACAATTCTGTATTGATTTAAAATGCCGCCCTCACTTTTTAATCTAAAAATACCTGTCAGCTCATTTACGGTAGCCGATGGTGCATGAGCTCCTCTTATATCGGGTATGAATCCTGTAGCATTAGCCATGCATGTCAATTCCACCATGGTTTTAGTTCCGTCTTTAAAAGATGTCAACATCTTAGGACTTACACCTGATTTTAAGGCTTGTTCATAAACACTATCTGGATTTGACTCCAAATTTACCGGATTATTTTTGCCTTTTCCTATAGCAAGGACATCAAACCCTGCTGCGTCGGCAAAATCATACAATTCCTTCACAACCCCCGGTTCGTCTCCTGCCGTTCCTGTATATACTACTCCTGCATTTTGAGCAAATTTATTAAGTATCGGTCCTATGACCACATCTGCTTCCACATTGAGCATTACGATATGTTTTTTGTTGAATATAGAATCCATCGCCAATTTAGCACCGATATCAGGAACTCCTGTAGCATCTACTACCGCATCTATAAGGTTTGCCCTTGCGGCAAAGTCAAAATCCTGAGCAACTACATATTTCCCCTCTTCTATACTCCTATTTACTTGTTCAAGGGTATTTGCTATAATTATATCTTCTTTTCTAATGCCAGCTAATGTATAAGCTTCCACTGCGTTATCCAAATTTATGTCTACTACAAGAGAAGGAATCATACCTTTCATCAACATAGTTTGGCTGACCATCCCTTTTCCCATCTGTCCTGCTCCTACCAGTCCAACCTTTATTTGTTTGCCTTCTTCTTCTAACTTAGCCAATCTTGTGTTCAGTCCCAACATTTTTACTCCTCCATTTCTCAGCATATTATTGAAAAAAATTTCATACTATTAATTTTATTTCAAGATGATTATATAGTTAAAATATAATATAGTCAACTTTTGTTCTTCCGACTAACAGATATAAAAGGGCTTTTTCAAAACCAATTTAACAGAAAATTTATAAGGAAATTATGGCTTTTTTTATATCTATATATCTATTTTTTGTTATAATGGTATAGAATTAATTATTATTTTGAGGAGATATACATCTAATATATGGAGATGATATCTCCTATCTTTATATCTTCTATATTATGCTTGCCTTCTAATATTATTACTCCGGGCAATTCCTTTTCGTTGAAATTTTTAAATTTAAAAGTACAATGGCCTAATTCTTTTAAAGTCCTATTAGCCTCATCGCCAACAGCGGTAACTGTGAATTTCTTATCGCCGATTACAATTGTATCTCCAATTTCTACATCTGCTTTCATCTTATCTATAGTATGAAGAACTGAAATTTCAGCCAATTCATCCGGAGCATTTTCGTTAAACAGTATTAGCATATTTTCTTCAATAAGATCTTTTACCATTTCCCCCATTCCTACCACTGTTACCGAGTATTTCATAAAAATCCTCCTATTCTATTTATATAGTCCGATGCTGAATAAATAAGCAATAATTACCGATATAGGTCCAGTAATCAGTCTGGAAAATAATATAGCTGGAACACCTATTTCCACTGTTTCCGGTTCTGCATCACCTAAGCTAAGCCCTACTGGGATAAAATCACAACCTACCTGGGGATCTATAGCAAATAACGCAGGAAGTGCATATTGGGGAGGTATATTGCCTTTACCTATTTCCACACCTACAAGTACCCCTACTATTTGTGCTATAACAGCTCCAGGACCAAGCAATGGAGAAAGTATGGGAATTGCTGCTATAAGGGATATAACTAATAATCCGCCTAAGCTTCCGGAGAAGGGAGCTACAAATTTAGCAATAATATCTCCTATACCGCTTTTCAATATGATCCCAACAAGCATAGAAACAAAAGCCATAAAGGGAAGTATATTTTTAATTACAGAATCTATCGATTCTTTCCCCGCTGAATAAAATATTCCGACTACTTTTCCTGTCCCTTTTCCTATTCTTTCAATTATATTGCCCTTTTTTGCGTATACCTCTTTTTCTATAGCCACAGTATCAGTACTGCCCTGATTATTGTGTTCACGAGTTTCTTCTTCCAATTCTTCCGTTAAAACTATATCCTTTAACCCCACCCCAGATACGTAAACATCTTCTCTTATATATTTAGCTAAAGGTCCCGATTGCCCTACAGGTACTAAATTAACCGTCAGGATATTTTTTTTCGGATATACACCACATCTTGCAGTACCTCCACAATCTATAACAACCACTGCAATTTCTTCATCAGGCACAGATGTTTTAAACCCATCTACCGTTACTCCTCCGGTTAAATCCGCTATTCTTTGTGCCACATCGGAAATTCCCCCACCAGTAACAGATACTATCTTGTCCTTTCCGGACTTTGGAGAAATAATTAAAGGACCTCCCCAACCTCCCGGGCCTTTCTCTATTTTTACGCTTTTATATTCCATAATATTTCCCTCCTATTTATACCTGTTTTTTGCTCAACATCTTGTTAGTAATAAACTCTGTAGTAATTCCGCGAATAAATATAACAATGAGTCCTACTACAAAATACCTTATAGCAAGGTCTCCCTGGGAATAACCTAATTTCTGTATTCCCTGCGCTATTCCCAGATAGACAAACAATTCCGCGGAGTTAGCATGAGGAAACAGCCCTGTTATAGGATGTACAAAAGATACTGCCGCGTCATAAAAAGCTGGTTTATACTTTTCCTTTAAAAATTTTCCAAAAGTATAACACATGGGATTGGTCAAAAAGAACACGGATATAAACGGAAGTATAATATACCTTGAAAATACATTCTTTGTGGCCTTTTGAGCAACTCTTTGAACCTTATCCTCCCCTATGATTTTTATCAACGCATTTACGAATGTTATCAATACAATAAGAGTCGGAAGTATTCCTGTTATTAACCCAACAAGATTTTCTCCGCCTGCCTGAAATAAAGATATAAATCCTTCAGCTATCTTTGCAAGAGTTTTCATTTACATATTCCCCCTTTATTTTTAAATTAATAATTAAAATCTACCCTCCTTTCGCCTATAATTAATAAACTTTTTATATTTAATCAAACGCTTTTTTCAATGCCATAGCTGTCTTTTTATCTTTTAAAGAAGGTAATTCTTTTTTTATCTCGTCAATGGATTTATTTATGAATTCTTCCTTTACTTTGAATCTGTCAAATACTGTTATTCCCCTCATCTCCTGAGCATTCACCACTTTATTGTCTTTATCCACGGCTAATATAACAATTATTCCCTGAGATATTCTTCCTTTTTGTTGGCCGATTAGTAATTTCCCTTCTTTTTTCATAGTTCCCACTACTTTTTTAAAATTTCTTATCTGAAAATAAGAGAGAATTCCCTGCAATATCCACATAGAAAATATAAATATTATAACCTTTGTTAAATCGCTCATTATTTCACCCCTATCAAAATGCATATGATAAATCAAGAACTGCTTCCGCCGTTTTGCTGTCAACAATTAGAACATCTACATATCCTCCTGCTATAGAAGCCAAAATTGCCTTTTTCTTCTCTATATATCCTGCCACTCCTATCTTTAAAGGAACTTTTTTTAATGACTCTAAGCTGATTCCTATAATTCTTTTATTCAGTTCAAATTTGTCTCCGCTTCCGTATTTATCAATAAACATGGAACAAATATCGGCAGTAGCTCCTTGTCTTTCTAAATCTTCAATATCATCTAATGTAAAATATCCGCTTTCGATCAATGTAGAGGTATTTAATAGAGGAAAACCTATTCCCATTAAAGCAATATCTGCTTTTTTCATTAATTCAAAAAATGCCTGTATATTTTTATCATGAATAAAGATTTCCTTTCTATCTTCATTGTCAACTATGGAAGGAGCATACAACATTCTACTTTCTCCCTTGAATTTTTTAGAGAGTTCAAGAGCTATACTGTTTGAATGAATTTCTATATTTGTTTCACCAACTCCCCCGACCAAAGGAATAAATGTAACTTTATTTCTCCTGTCATTTTTCACATATTCAGGAATCTTACTTAAAGTTGTTCCCCAAGTCACTCCTATTATTTGGTCATCTTTAATTACCCGTTTTAAGTATTCTGCTGCCGCCCTTGCCAGCTCTCTCTTTATCTCTTCCGGCTCATTAGTCATACTGTCAACTATGATTACCTCTTTCAATTTAAACTTTCTTTCCATCTGTTTTTCCAAATCAATATACTGATTTTTAATAGGATTAACTACGGAAATTTTCACTATATTCTCATTCCTTGCGGATGATAATATTCTTGAAACAGAAGATTTAGAAATTTGCAATTTTTCTGCTATTTCTCCTTGATTTAATCCTTCATCATAATACATCTGCGCACATTTAACCATAAGTCTAATATCATAATTATTTTTACTCATACCAACCATCCTTGAATTTTTTTTCAATATATTAAATTATTTTCATAATTTACTTATAAAATATCAACAATTTTTTATGTTGTCAAGTTATGTTTATTTTTTCACTATTTAATTATATGATATACACAATAAATTCAATAAAAAAATTTTTAAAAAACTTTTATAAGTAAATAAAAATCAATTTATTGATTGAAATTTAACAATTTAAAATAAGGCTAAAAAATCAAGAGGCTATTCGCCTCTCCAATATTTTTTAATTACATATTCCACTCCATCTTCTCTATTGGAAAGAGTTATATAATCAGCCTCTTTCTTTACTGATTCCAATGCATTACCCATAGCCACTCCAAGACCGGCAAACTTAATCATAGAAATATCATTTTCTCCGTCACCGATTGCCATTATATCTTTTCTGTCTATATTAAGCTTTTCGCTTATTACTTGTATAGCCTTCCCTTTGCTTACTTCAGGATTCCAAATTTCTAAAAAATAAGGAAGAGAAAATCCAAATGATAGCTTTGAGCCAAATATTTTTTCCATTTTATCTTTAAATGATGCCAATACTTTATTATCATCACATAAAAGCAGCTTCCCTATTCTGTCCCAATAATTATTATCATCTATAAATTTATATATGTTATCTACTTTATTAAGTCCTGATGCAGTATATGAGTCAAAAATGTTATATCCCTCTTTCTTTTTACTGTCCACATATATCTTATTTTTGATGAATACAAAGGTACAGATATCCCCTTCTTGACAATTTTTTATTATATTTTCTGCTATTTTAGAATCAAGTTTTTTCTCATAAATTATATTTTCCCCTGTCCAGTCTGAAATAATTCCTCCATTAAATCCTATAACAAAATCCTTTATCCCCAACTCATGATTAAACGGTAATATAGAATTAGGTTCTCTTCCTGAAGCTAATATAATTCTTGCTCCCTCTTCATTTAATTCATGTATAATCTTTTTATTCTTTTCAGATATTTTATGTTTGGGGTTGAGAAGTGTTCCGTCTAAATCTAAAGTTAATATTTTAAACATTTTTTCCTCCTTAATCTAAGGCTGCATTTTCGCCAGCAATATATCCTGAAGCCCAAGCCCATTGAAGGTTAAAGCCTCCACAGTCTCCGTCAATATCTATCAATTCTCCCGAAAAATACAGCCCTTTGATTATCTTCGACTCTAAAGTCTTCGAGTTTATTTCATCTGTGGAGACTCCTCCGGCTGTTATCTGACAGCTTGGGAAAGATTTGCTCCCTATAATTTTCATTTCCCAATTCATAAGAATATTAACTATCTTCTCCAATTCCATTTTGGTAATATTTCCTGCTGATTTTCTTCTGTCAATTTCGGTTTTTTTAAGCATTATTCCTATAAGCCTCTTATTTATAAGTCCAATAAGGCTTTCTTCCATTGTTCTTTTGGGCTTATAACTAAATCTTTTTTTCAGATATTCTCTTAATTCCTCTTTTGTCCTATCATTAATAATCGAAATAATAACAACCGGATTTTGCCCCATATTAATCAGTTCCAAAGCTTCTCTCGATATCTGTAGAACAGGAGGACCTGATATACCATAATTGGTAAAAAGTATATCTCCTCTTTCTTCTCTAAGTATACATCCATGATTGGCAAGTTTAATGTTACCTATAATCTTGACTCCGTCTGCCTCTTTTAATAATCTTTCCTCTGTCTTTAATTGTACCAAGCCCGGAAATATATTTGTGATTTTATGTCCCAAGGATCTGCTTAGTTCATATCCATTGCCATCCGAACCTGACGAAGGCATAGATTTTCCTCCTGTAGCCAATATTATTTTATCAGTTCTGAGACTTGTTCCCTTTTCCGATCTGACTATAAACCCGTTTTCAATTTTTTTAACACTTTTTACATAAAAATCGCATATTGTCTCTACTTTCAACTCCTCCAATTCCATTCTTAAAACATCTAACACACTGGAACTTTGAAGAGACATAGGAAATACTTTTCCCCCCTCTTCCACTGTAGGAGTTATGCCTAATTTTTCAAAAAAATCTATAGTTTTATCTGCGCCAAACTGAGACAAAATATATCTTGCAAATTCAGGATTCTCTCCATGATAATTTTTAATATCTATATCCATATTAGTATAATTACATCTTCCGTTTCCCGTCGCAAGTATCTTTTTACCGACTCTGGGGTTTCTTTCAAGTATTGTAACTAATGCTCCCTTTCTTTTGGCAGCAATAGCTGCAATCATTCCCGAAGCTCCTCCTCCTATAACTATTATTTTTTTTGACATAATAAAAACTCCTTTTTACATAATCAATGATTATTATACCAAAAAATTATTATCAAATGAATCATTCTTTTAAAAATATTAAATATAATTTGTCTAAACTAAAAATAAGGGAGATAGTACATATTTTCTATGTGTTCTACCTCCCGAAATAGTGTTATTATTTAAATTTTACGGTACACCAAACTTTTTTCGTATTATTTCAAACATCCGTTTAATAAACAACCCTGTTAAAGATAGGTATGCATTGGATAAGTTAAATACTGTAAATTATCAATTTTCTCGGCTGTTACATATCCCGGTTTTGCATTAATTATTGTTGGAATTCTATTAACAATAGTTGCACAAGTATGAGCAACTGTATCCGGTTTTTCCACCGAAAATACCACATTAGGTTCCCCTATAATCTTCCAATCGCACATATCTCCATCGGATTTACGATATACTTTCCCAATACATTGAAGTTCCAAATCAACTCCCTGATGAGTATGAATAGTTGAAACTGAAGACATTCCGATAGCATATCCGGCAGGAATTGTTTTCCCTAATGTTTCAGAATAAATATCTTCATCAAGGGTAAAAGGAACACTTTTTTGAGAAATGGATTTAATTGTCCAGTTCATCTTTGAACAAATTGCTTCCCCTGCATTCCACATGTAAGAAGGCAGACTTTCTGCACGGGTAATTTCTTTTTCAAATTTAGCCAGATCATATCCGACACCATGGGCTTCTGCCAGAGCCAAGCCATAATCTTCAACATTATAACTTACAGCTCCTTCAATTTTTTTAATTTTATTTACTCCGGCAGCAACAAGACAGGGAAGATTAATCCAATATATATCCTGCATGCCTGTTCCTGTAATTGTTATATTGTTTTCCTTAGCTAATCGGTCAAGACGATTTGTTTCCGAAGGAGATGTATTCCATGGATATATTGCTTCTTCGCATGTTGTCACAACATTTACGCCATGTTCGGCACATTTTTCAAAAAATTGGAATATATCTTTCATATAACTGGAAATTGTGACAACCGCAATATCCGCATCACAAGATTCAAAGACTTCATCAGCATTGTCTGAAATTATAACTCCCGTTTTAAATCCAAGATTTGCAAAATCACCAATATCCTGTCCGGCATTACTTCTGCCGATTGCCCCTACAACTTCAGCTCCGTGATCATATAAGTATCTTATGATTACTTTAGCCATTTTACCGCATCCATACTGTATTACCCGTATTTTTTCTTTTCCCATACCAATTTTCCTCCTCATTTGATATAATATTCACAAAAGATTATTTACAATTTTATTATAATGTCTCTGGTAACTGGAGAGTCAAGGAGGATTATAAATGTTTTCCAAATTATTAAAAATAGGTGAGCTTGCCCATCTTAATCATATCTCTGTCGGAACTTTACGACACTATGATGAAATCGGTTTATTAAAACCTGAATATGTTGACCCTGAAACAAATTATCGATATTATTCTATCGAACAATCTGCACTTATAGATATAATACAATTTTTAAAAAACTTTGATTTTTCCCTCGACAAAATTGATTCACTATTAAATAGCAGCAATATTGATTTATTATATAAAGAAATTTGCAGTCAGAAACTTATATTGACGGAATATAAAGATGAAATCGACAGGAAGATTAGCCTTATCCAGCAATTTAAAGAATCTATTGATACATATGTGCAGAATAAAAATAAAAATGAGCTTGAAATTCTTAAATTTAATCAACGTAGGATTTATACATATTCCATATCCAAAAATATTTATGAAATGACAGTAGACGAATACGAATACTATTTGAGAGAATTCAAAATACATTTAGCAAAAGCAAAAATTCCTTTAGCTTATTTCAATAGGGTTGGATCCATTATGGATAAAAATTATTTTATAAATAAGCAATTTTTTTCCAACGAACTCTTTATATTTTTACCAACATCACAGAATATTAATTTAAAGACAAAAAATATTCCTGCAGGAAATTATGCTACATATTTTTGCAATTCATTTGAAGAGGAACTTCCTGCATTAAATACCCTATATGATTTAATTAAATCAAAAAATCTTACTGTAACCGGAGACTATATTTGCGAAGTAGTTTATGAAATTCCAAACAAATCAAAAAACAATAGAAAAATGTTTATACGCCTTCAGATACCTGTAAGTTTATAAAATAAAAGACATGAAATTAATATTAATTTCATGTCTTTTATTTTATAAACTTCTGAATATCTCTTCATCTTCTAAATTTTCTTGTTTCAATCCCTCATCTATCTGTGCAATAATATCCTCTTTATCTTTCATGAGGGTCCCTCTTAGGGAAACATAATTTGAAGCATGATTGCTTCTAAATATGCAATTATTTACATAAAGATTTTCTACAAAGATCCTATTTTCATGAAGTACTTCTTTAGGTTTTAACAATATAAATTTACCCTTATTTACATCTTCATATAACTCAGTCCCATCTTCTACCAACAAAGTTAAAAGTCCTATATAGTTGGGCTGAATTTCATTTATTACTTTTGCAGATTCGACAGCATGCTCAACAGAATATTCTTTTCCGCCTATTCCAGATATGAGAGTTACTGAAAGCTTTATATCGGATTTAACTATTTTTCTCCCCGCTTCAATTAATTCCCGAGAATTAACTCCTTTTTTAATCTTCTCGAGTATCATATCACTCCCCGTTTCTACTCCCATATATACCATATCAAGCCCTAAGCTATGAAATTCTCTTAATTCTTCATCCTTTTTTATAAGAATGGAGTTAGGAGAACCATATATTGAAACTCTCTTACATTCGGGAAATATTATCCTTATAGCATTTAATAATTCAACAAGGTATTCTCTTTTAGCTATAAGAGCATCTCCATCGGCTAAAAATATTTTTTCAACTTTTCTATAATATTTTCTTGACTCTTTCAGATCTTCCAATACATCTTCCAATTTTCTTATTCTGAATTTTTTATCTTTGTACATCGAACAAAATGTACATTTATTATGAGAACATCCTATAGTAACTTGTATTATTAAACTGTAAGCTTCACTGGGAGGTCTGTATACTATTCCTTCATAATCCATTGATTTCCTTCCTTTTTAATTACATTTGGAGTATCCGCAATTCATACAAATTACACATCCGCTTTCATGGGCGATTTTACTTCCACATTCAGGGCAAATAAACTTCTTATTTTCATTAGACGGCTTTTCTTCTTTTGATTCTTTTATATTATCAGTGTCAGAACCTTTAGTCTTCCCACATGCGTTTAACGTCCTTTCGAGAGCCTTTCCTATGGCATCGGGGCAAGACAAAACTTTTATATTATTATTCATGGCTTTCTGTCTCAAAGTAGAATGGCATCTTATTCCCTTAAGCTGTTCAATTATTTCTTTCGGGTCTATTCCCGATCTTAAGGCAATGGAAACCAATCTGCTGGTAGCTTCGCTTTGGCTGGGACAGCCTCCTGCCCTTCCGACATTAGTAAACACCTCACATATGCCATTTTTATCATAATTAACCGTTATATAAAGATTTCCGCAACCAACCCTAACTTTTTCCGTCATTCCCTGAGTAGTTTCAGGCCTCATTCTGGGTTTAATATTATTAGATGAAATACTATTACCTGTAGTTAATACCTGATTATCTCTGCTTCCGTCTCTATATATGGTTACCCCTTTACAGCCTAATTTATAGGCAAGGTTATAAACTTCCTCAACGTCTTTTTCAGTTGCATCATTCTTAAAGTTTACCGTTTTAGAAACCGCATTGTCAACGTGCTTTTGAAATGCCGCCTGCATCTTAATATGCCAAAAAGGTGATATATCATGAGCCGTCACAAATACTTTTTTAACATCTTCCGGTATCTCGGAAATATGTGCTAAAGAACCTTCTTCCGCAATTTTTTTCATGAGTTCTTCAGAATAGAATCCTCTTTCTTTTGCTATCTGTTTGAAATAAGGATGAACCTCCAAAAGTTTATCTTTATCCATAACATTTCTTACAAAGGATATGGCAAACAATGGTTCAATACCACTGCTGACACCAGCTATGATGCTTATTGTTCCTGTAGGAGCAATTGTAGTCGTTGTAGCATTTCTCATTTTAATATTTTTATCTTTATATATACTTAAGTCATAAGCAGGAAATGTTCCTCTTTTTTCTGCTAATTCCATTGATTTCTTTTTAGATTTTTCATCAATATATTTCATTAATTTGTCTGCAAGATCTACGGCCTTTTGAGAATTATAAGGTACATTCAAATAAAACAACAAATCTGCAAAACCCATTATCCCCAAGCCTATCTTTCTCGTTTTCTTCGTCATTTCATCTATTTCTGTCAAAGGATATTTATTCATATCTATCACATTATCTAAAAAATGTACTGCAATATCTACTGTTTCTCCAAGTTTTTCATAGTCAATTTCATAATTGTCTCCAACTTTTTTTATCATTGCAGCCAAATTAATAGATCCAAGGTTACATGATTCAAATGGAAGAAGAGGTTGTTCTCCGCATGGATTTGTGCTTTCTATTTCCCCAAGTTTACGAACAGGATTAGATTCATTTATCCTATCTAAAAATATTATCCCCGGTTCTCCTGTACTCCAAGCCATTGAAACTATATATTTAAATACTTCTCTTGCGTTTAACTTCTTTACAGATTTACGAGTATGAGGATCTATAAGATCATAATCCTCTCCCTTTTCTACTGCTCTCATAAATTTTTCAGTAATTCCTACACTTATATTAAAATTGGTTATTTCTCTCGTATCACTTTTACATTGAATAAATTCCATGATATCAGGATGATCTACCCTTAATATTCCCATGTTTGCACCTCTTCTGGTGCCTCCCTGTTTTACCGCCTCTGTAGCAGCATTAAAGACTTTCATAAAGCTTACAGGTCCTGAGGCTACTCCTCCTGTAGATCTGACTGTCGAGCCTTTCGCTCTTAATCTCGAAAAACTGAATCCGGTTCCTCCTCCGCTTTTATGTATCAATGCGGCATTTTTTATAGAACTAAATATTCCCTCCATGGAATCTTCTACCGGAAGAACAAAGCAAGCGGAAAGCTGCCCCAATTCTTTGCCTGCATTCATAAGAGTAGGAGAATTAGGTATGAATTTAAGACTGCTCATTACCTCATAAAACTCATCCCTTATTTTTTCTATTTCCTCGCCATCATATAACTTATCAGCCGAAGCAACAAAATCTGCAACTCTCCTAAACATCTCATGAGGAGTCTCCATTAAATTTCCGTTTTCATCTTTTAACAAATATCTTCTTTCTAATACTCTGATAGCGTTTTTTGATAATTCCATTTATGCACCTCTATTCTACTATATTTAGTGGATTATATATTTATATGCACTACTTATTGTATCACTCTTTCGATTATCCGTAAAAGATATTATTTCTTTAATTCATACTTAATTCGTTAATATATGATGATTAAAACGATTTTCTTAATTGTAACAAGCATTTAATTATTTTCTCTTAAGTAAGCACTTTTAGTATAATTATTTGATGCGTTCCAAAAAATCCATTCCTCTATATTATTATCGTAACAGGCTTTTTTCTGTTTATTAATTTCGTCTGGGCCATAGGTCCTATAATTTGTTCCATATTCTTTTTTCAGCCAAGGAGCGGAAAAATCTTGAAGCCAGGGCCTAATAATACTCTTTCTTTCACTTTTCATATTTTTTATTCTGTTCTGTGCAGTCTCCAGACTCCTATTTACAATGGCGTAAGGCTGAGAATTGGGATACTTAATTCCATAGGTTCCTAAATAATAATGGGAAGGATAAACCATGGGACATAATATGTCTACGCTATTTGCTAAAATTTCTAAACTTTGTCCTAATCCCATATCTCCCGAAGATGTCGTTACCAGTCCAAATATGTCTGCAGATACATACACTCCGAGAGGTTCTAATCTTTGTCTGGCATATTGAAGAAATTCTCCTATAACCTGCGCCATATTTCTACCCTCTGTTCCTTTGCCATAATCGATATTTTTAACATTTCCATCCGAAGGAAATCTCACGTAATCAAACTGAACCTCTTTAAATCCCATTAATGCAACCTTTTCTGCAATTTCAACAGGATATTCCCAAGACTCTTTATTATAGGGATTAAGCCAAGCATCGCCTTTATTATCCAACCATACCTTTCCATTTTTAGATTTTATGGATAAATCAGGTCTTTTCAAAGCCATTAGTCTATCTTTAAATGTAACTATTCTGGCAATAGGATAAATATTATTTTTTCTCAATATATCCATAAATTCATTCAAATCTTTTACTTTTATATTTTCACATGCCCCAACCTCCTGAGCAAGTTTTATGTCCAAATCAAAAGTCAATTCTCCCGTATCATCTTTGACATCAATAACTACCGCATTTACTTCCGTCTCATTAATAAATTTTATTAGTTTATTAAATTTCTCTTTAAATCCGGCTGTATTCCCTGTAATATAAATTCCCTTCACTTTTATTTTATCTTTATATGATGCCCAATTAGTTTGGGGTTGAAAAAAATAATCTTTTTTCTTTGTATATGTATAAGACATCTTTTCATTTTTTTCGGAATTGCTACGTCCTTTCCCGATTAAAATGCATATTAATATTAATATAATTACAAGAATTATCTTTTGATAATCTTTCACTTCTACACCTCATTATATAAGTTCTGATTTTATTAATACCCTTAACATTTTAATATATTTAATATTTTCTTTCAAATTTTCAAACTTTTCTGCATATATAGTACAATTCTCTATACACCTTATATAATAATAAAACAAAAGCCCTACTTCGATAACCTTTATACGAAATAGAGCTTCTTTATCTGGCAACGTCCTACTCTCCCAGAGCGTTTCCACTCAAGTACCATCAGCACTGAAAGGCTTAACTTCTGTGTTCGGTATGGTTACAGGTGTTTCCCTCTCGTCTTTGTCACCAAATACTTTTTCCTTTTCCTTTCCCTTTTCCCTGAAAACTTTGAAGAAGAATCTTTAGGTCAAGCCCTCGACTTATTAGTTTCTCTCAGCTTAAAGTATTACTACTCTTCCACCTGAGACCTATCTACCAGTTCGTCTTTCTGGTGTCTTACCTCCTTTGCGGAGTGGGAAATCTCTTCTTGAGGTCTGCTTCGTGCTTAGATGCCTTCAGCTCTTATCTTTCCCAGACTTAGCTTCTCAGCTCTGCCTCTGGCGAGACAACTGATTCACCATCGGTCTGTCCATCCCGGTCCTCTCGTACTAAGGACAGCTCCTCTCAAATTTCCTGCGCCTGCGACGGATAGGGACCGAACTGTCTCACGACGTTCTGAACCCAGCTCGCGTGCCTCTTTAATGGGCGAACAGCCCAACCCTTGGAACCTATTTCAGCCCCAGGATGAGACGAGCCGACATCGAGGTGCCAAACCTCCCCGTCGATGTGAACTCTTGGGGGAGATAAGCCTGTTATCCCCAGGGTAGCTTTTATCCGTTGAGCGATGGCCTTTCCACTCGGTGCCACCGGATCACTAAGTCCAAGTTTCCTTCCTGCTCCACCTGTATGTGTCGCAGTTAAGCTCCCTTCTGCCTTTACACTCTTCGTACGATTTCCAACCGTACTGAGGGAACCTTTGAGCACCTCCGTTACTCTTTGGGAGGTGACCGCCCCAGTCAAACTGCCCAACTGACAGTGTCCCTGTACTGGCTTCACAGTACTTGGTTAGAATTTCAATATCATAAGAGTGGTATCCCACTTTTGACTCCATAAATGCTGGCGCACTTACTTCTCTGCCTCCCACCTATTCTGTACATATGATATCAAAATCCAATGTCAGCCTACAGTTAAGCTCCATGGGGTCTTTCCGTCCTGTCGCAGGTAACACGCATCTTCACGTGTACTACAATTTCACCGGATCCCTTGTTGAGACAGTGCCCAAGTCGTTACACCTTTCGTGCGGGTCGGAACTTACCCGACAAGGAATTTCGCTACCTTAGGACCGTTATAGTTACGGCCGCCGTTTACTGGGGCTTAAGTTCTAAGCTTCGTATTTCTACTGACTCTTCCCCTTAACCTTCCAGCACCGGGCAGGTGTCAGCCCCTATACTTCGTCTTTCGACTTCGCAGAGACCTGTGTTTTTGGTAAACAGTCGCTTGGGCCCTTTCACTGCGGCCGGATTATTTCCCAGCCGTTTGGCCTTCTCTTCTTCCGGCACCCCTTCTCCCGAAGTTACGGGGCTATTTTGCCGAGTTCCTTAACAAGGGTTCTTCCGTGCGTCTTAGGATTCTCTCCTCGCCTACCTGTGTCGGTTTCCGGTACGGGCAATCATATACTCGATAGTGCCTTTTCTTGGCAGTTTGGATTCGGATGCTTCGCTACTTCTTTTTTCGCTCCCCATCACCTCTCATAACTCTTTCACGGTTTTCCCTATGAAAGCTTACTTCAGGCTTAGACACACTTTTCCATCTGTGTGCTCATCTTATCCTCCTGCGTCAGCACCTCTCTCTAACGCATATTCTTGGTACAGGATTCTCAACCTGTTGTCCATCGCCTACGCCTTTCGGCCTCGGCTTAGGTCCCGACTTACCCTGAGCGGACGAGCCTTCCTCAGGAACCCTTAGGCTTTCGACGGGCAAGTTTCTCACTTGCCTTTTCGCTACTCATGCCAGCATTCTCTCTTCTGTTTCGTCCACTACTCCTTTCGGTATAGCTTCTTCCTCACAGATTGCTCCTCTACCGATATTTCTATCCCACAGCTTCGGTGTCAGGTTTAGCCCCGGAAATCTTCGGCGCAACGTCACTTGACCAGTGAGCTATTACGCACTCTTTAAATGTATGGCTGCTTCTAAGCCAACATCCTGGTTGTCTCCGTA